>NZ_KB904096.1 GCF_000379985.1 Streptococcus caballi DSM 19004
AGCACAGTTGGACTGAACGAAGCCACTATCAAAAAATATATCCAAGAACAAGAAAAACATGACCTCGCCCTAGATAAATTGAGCGTAAAAGAATACGAAGATCCCTTTAGGGATGATGGCAAGTAATACCAACGCCTCTTTAAGAGGCAAGTGACGAGTCAAAAGCAGTGAGGCTTGAACAAAGTGAAAGCCAGCGTCTTTAGGCGCTGGCTGGNGATGTGGGCTTATAGCCCCTGTTCAAACCACCCGTTAGACGGGTGGTCATGATTAGCGGCATTATTGCGAGCTCATCAGAGTGCAACCAATTGATCAACTGATTTTGACTAGGTCTTGTTAGCTTGAAATTGTTTATAAAAAGGGAAGAGCACTTGATTGTTACCAAGTGCTCAGGAGATTTATGAAAAGGGAAAATAATTTTAGGAGAGATTATTTTCCCAACGGTTTGAGATAAACCGTTGTTTTAGGATGGTTTAAGTATAGTAAAGGAAGCTTAAAAAATTCTTAAATATATTCAGGGATTTTTCTAAAAGTAGCAGCTTTAAAATTTTAGCAATAAATAGGCTTTCATGATATGATAGTAGCATGGAAAAACGAGAATTAAGACAAACGGTTATCGGGGAGCTCAAGGCTCAAGACTCTGATTTGAAAAAGAAAAAGGATAAGCAATTGCTGCAAGAATTGGTGGCGACAAAAGCTTATCAAGATAGTCAGGTCATTGCGACTTACCTGGCTTTTGATTTTGAGTATGATACCAGTCTCTTGATAGAGCAGGCAAAAAGGGATGGTAAGCTAATCGTGGTGCCCAAGACTTATCCCAAGGGGCGAATGATTTTTGGTCTTTATGATGAAAAGGAATTAGCTCCAACACGTTTTGGTTTGAGGGAGCCAGTCAGTGATGAAGCTTTTGACAAAAATCAAATTGATTTGATCCATGTGCCTGGTGTGGTTTTCAATGGTCAGGGCTTTCGAGTTGGCTATGGCGCAGGTTATTATGACCGTTATTTGTCAGACTACAGGGGGACGACGATTAGCACTATTTATGATTTTCAAATGGCTGATTTCAAAGCGGGTACACATGACATTGCTGTTAAGGAGGTGTTAGTCAAATGAAAGAGTTGAAGAAAAGCCCAGTAACCCTATTCTTACTTTCCATGACGACCTTGATTTTTCTTGGCATGCAAATCCTTTATTTTGGACGTGCTAGCTCTAGTCAGGCGGTTTTTGAGTTTGGTGGCATGTTTGGTAATTATGTAAAAGCCTATCCAAGTCAGCTGTGGCGCCTAATTACACCGATTTTTGTCCATATTGGCTGGGAGCATTTTTTCTTTAATGCTTTAGCGCTTTATTTTGTAGGGCAAATGGCAGAGCAGCTCTGGGGGTCAATTAATTTCTTTTTGCTCTATATATTGTCAGGCGTGATGGGAAATGTCTTTACCCTATTTTTCACGCCAGATGTTGTAGCGGCTGGGGCTTCGACTTCCTTGTTTGGCACCTTTGCGGCTATTGCTGTATTGGGTTATTTTGGCAGAAATCATTACCTACGAGAAGTTGGTAGATCGTATCAAGCCCTGATTCTCATCAATCTCCTCTTCAATCTCTTTAGCCCAAGTATCAGCCTTGTTGGCCATTTGGGAGGATTGGTCGGAGGCATCTTATGTGCCATTTTTTTACCAACGGTAGTTGACAAAAGACTTTTTGCTCCTTCAAAACGTTTTTTGAGTTTTCTTGTTTATTTGGCCTTGTTAGGTGGTTTGTTGATTTTCAGCTTGTTAATAAAATAAAAAGATTTAGGAAGCCTAACTTCCTAAATCTTTTTATTTTTCAGATTTACCTTCAAGGGTTTTACCAAGCTGGATGATGTACTGTTTCAAATCATCCTTGACTTGTGGGTGTTGAAGGGCATAGTCAATAGACGTTTTCATGAAGCCAAATTTATCGCCAACGTCATAACGTTTTCCAGTAAATTCACGAGCAAAAACACGCTGTGTTTTATTTAGAGTGTCGATAGCGTCGGTCAATTGAATTTCGTTACCGGCACCAGGCTCTTGTGTTTCAAGAATATCAAAAATTTCAGGCGTCAGCAAATAACGGCCAATAATAGCTAGGTCACTCGGCGCTTCTTCAGGAGCTGGTTTTTCGACAAATGTACTCACACTGTAGCGGCCATCAATACCGTCACCATGAGGGGCAATAACGCCATAAGCTGAAACTTCTTCGTGAGGGACTGGCATGACAGCAATAGTCGAAGCATGGGTTGCTTCATAGTCATCCATTAATTGTTTTGTCAAAGGAACAGCTTTTGGATTAGTGATGTCCATAAGGTCATCGCCAAGCATAACAACAAAAGGTTCGTTACCGACAAAAGCTTTGGCCTGAAGAACTGCATCTCCCAGTCCACGAGGATGACTTTGACGGATAAAGTGGAGGCGAATACCAGTCGTTTCATCTACCAGTTTTAAGAGGTCCGTTTTGCCTTTTGCTTTTAGGTTATATTCTAACTCGAAGTTTGAATCAAAGTGATCTTCGATGGAACGTTTAGACTTACCAGTGACTACCAAGATATCTTCAATGCCAGATTTTAGCGCTTCTTCAACGATAAATTGAATAGTTGGTTTATCAACGATAGGAAGCATTTCTTTAGCCAATGCTTTAGTTGCTGGTAAGAAACGAGTTCCAAGACCTGCTGCAGGAATAACAGCTTTTCTAACTTTTTTCATGACAATCTCCCTTTGTTTATTAGCTACATTATATCATAATTGGCCAAATCATTGCCACTCATTTTCTGACTTAAACTCATTGGACATCATGCCTAGGATGCTTTCTTTAATATCTGCTCCTTCGTAAATCGTTTGGTAAATAGCAGTCGTGATAGGCATGTAAACACCGAGTTCCTTGGATAATTCGTAGGCTACTTTGGTTGTTGAAATACCTTCAATAACCATCCCCATGTTCTTCTCAATATCTTCTAATTTTTCACCACGACCAAGAGCATCACCAGCGCGCCAATTTCGGGAATGAACAGAGGTTCCTGTGACAATTAAGTCTCCAACCCCAGAAAGGCCGCTGTAAGTGAGTGGATTAGCGCCTAGTTTAACACCTAGACGGGTAATTTCAGCCAAACCACGCGTGATAACAGCCGCTTTTGCATTGTCTCCGTAACCTAGTCCGTGTAGAGCTCCGGCACCGACCGCGATGATATTTTTCAGAGCACCAGCTGTTTCTACGCCAATAACATCTGTATTGGTATAGAGGCGAAAGTAGCTATTGCTGAATAATTCTTGAACGTATTTTGCGGCCGTCAAATCTTTAGAAGCTGCAGTGATGAGGGTGATATCGCGAACAATGGTTTCCTCAGCATGGCTTGGTCCTGAGACGACAACAATTTCAGAGCGGAGGTCAGCGGGAATTTCCTCTTCCAAGATAGTAGATAAGCGTTCATGAGTACCAGGCTCAAGTCCTTTAGAAGCATGCATGATGATCACTTTGTGATCTAAGATTTCAGCAACTTGTTTGGCAACCAAACGTGTGACCTTAGTTGGGACTACAAAGAGTACAGCATCAACGCCAGATAGGGCTTCACTTAAATCCAGCGTTGCCTTGATTTTGCTATCAATGACCACATCTTTGAAGTAATGCTTGTTGGTGTGGTCGGTATTTAATTCTTCGATTTGTGCTGGGATGTTGCCCCAAAGGGTGACATCGTGACCATTGTCGTTGAGTACTTGAGCAAGGGCAGTTCCCCATGAGCCAGGCCCTAAAACTGCAATTTTTTGTTTTGTCATCGGCTTTCCTCTTTCTAAACGAGTAAACTGTAATCACTTTATTATAACATACGGACTTTAGAATGTCTTTGACCGGCTGGGAAATAGTTTTGAGCTGAATTTTGCTTTTGCTTGACGAATATTTTATAATAAAGAGACTAAAATCAAGGAGAAAGTCATGTCAAAAATTCGAGGATTTGAGCTGGTTTCCAGCTTTACAGATGAAAAGTTACTTCCCAAACGCGAGACAGCTCACGCAGCTGGCTATGATTTGAAGGTGGCAGAGCGTACTGAAATCGCAGCAGGGCAGATTGTACTTGTCCCCACTGGAGTCAAAGCCTACATGCAGCCTGGCGAAGTACTTTACCTTTATGACCGTTCGTCAAATCCACGCAAGAAAGGTCTGGTTTTGATCAATTCAGTTGGTGTCATTGATGGTGACTATTATGGTAACCCAACTAACGAGGGTCATATCTTTGCCCAAATGCAAAATATCACAGATAAAACAGTCGTATTGGAAGCTGGGGAACGCATTGTCCAGGGAGTTTTCGCACCATTTTTGATTGCTGATGGCGATGAAGCTGATGGCGTAAGGACAGGTGGCTTTGGCAGTACGGGGAAATAGGAAATGGGAGATTGTTTGCTGTCATTGATATGCAGACAGATTATGTTGGCATAGAAAAAGATATATGCCAATGCTATCCCAGTTAAAAAGATTAATGCCAAAATTCAAGGCTACCCAAAAGATAGGGCTAATTCTATCGTCAACTGCTTTTTCTGGAAGCTAACAAGGAAGCCAAAAACTTTTGCTCAAGGGTTGTCCTTGGTCTCCAATCATATTTTTGGAAAGCGGCGAGCATTTTGCTTTACAAATCCAAATTTTTTACAGTTTCTACAAGAAAAAGGTACCACTCTCTTGAATTTGTCGGTGTTGATGGGATGCCCGTGTCAAGTATTACGTTCTTGCTTCCAGCAAGTTGGGCTTTCTAACTAGTGTAGAGTTATCTGCCATTGGTGTTGTCAGAAAGAGAATTTTCCAAAAACTAGGAAAAAGTGGTAAGCAGCAATTGTTAGCATTAAAGGAGAATTATCATAGCTAAGAAAAAATCAACCTTTGTCTGTCAGGAATGTGGCTACAATTCACCAAAGTATTTAGGGCGTTGTCCTAACTGTTCTTCTTGGTCTTCCTTTGTGGAAGAAGTTGAAGTTCAGGAGGTCAAAAACGCACGTGTCAGCTTGACAGGTGAGAAAAGTAAGCCAACCAAGCTCAAAGATGTTTCTTCGATCAATTATGCCCGTGTTAAAACAGACATGGACGAATTCAACCGTGTGCTGGGTGGAGGTGTAGTGCCGGGGTCTCTAGTTCTTATTGGTGGTGATCCAGGTATTGGAAAATCGACGCTCTTGTTGCAGGTCTCTACTCAGTTGGCTGATAAAGGAACTGTACTTTATGTATCTGGTGAAGAATCGGCTGAGCAAATCAAATTGCGCAGTGAGCGTCTGGGTGATATTGACAATGAATTTTACCTCTATGCTGAAACCAATATGCAGGCGGTGCGCAGTCAGATTGAGCAAATCAAGCCTGATTTTCTCATCATTGACTCAATCCAAACTATCATGAGTCCGGAGATTTCTGGAGTTCAAGGGTCTGTTTCTCAGGTTCGTGAGGTGACAGCTGAGCTTATGCAGTTGGCTAAGACCAACAATATTGCTACCTTTATCGTAGGGCATGTGACCAAGGAAGGTCAGTTGGCTGGACCTCGGATGCTGGAGCATATGGTGGACACCGTGCTTTATTTTGAAGGGGAGCGCCACCATACTTTCCGTATTCTACGTGCGGTTAAAAACCGCTTTGGCTCAACCAATGAAATTGGCATTTTTGAGATGCGCTCAGGTGGTTTGATGGAGGTTCTCAACCCAAGTCAGGTCTTTCTGGAAGAGCGCCTAGACGGGGCAACGGGTTCTGCTATTGTCGTGACTATGGAAGGAAGTCGCCCAATCCTGGCTGAGGTACAGGCTCTGGTGACGCCGACTGTTTTTGGCAATGCTAAGCGCACCACAACAGGATTAGACTTCAACCGTGTCAGCCTGATTATGGCGGTTTTGGAGAAACGCTGCGGACTGCTTCTACAAAATCAAGATGCTTACCTCAAATCAGCTGGCGGTGTTAAACTGGATGAACCTGCTATTGACTTAGCGGTTGCGGTAGCCATTGCTTCCAGTTACAAAGAAAGACCAACCAGTCCACAAGAAGCATACATCGGTGAAATCGGTTTGACAGGTGAAATCCGTCGTGTCACTCGCATTGAGCAACGTATTTCAGAAGCTGCTAAATTAGGCTTCACTAAGATTTATGTTCCCAAAAATTCTTTGACTGGAATTGATGTTCCAAAAAGTATAGAGGTTGTTGGTGTGACAACCGTTGGAGAAGTTTTGAGGAAAGTCTTTACTTGAAGTTTTTAAACCTTATAGACGACAAGTTTTGGCTAAAATGGTAAGATAGATGAAAAGTTTGAGAATCACATGATTTTTCAAATTTAAGTAAAGGAGTTGCCATGTCATACTTTGAGAATTTTATAAATGCCAATGCTGCTTATGTGGACCTGCACGGAACAGCTCACCTTCCTATAAAACCTAAGACTAGGGTTGCCATTGTGACCTGCATGGACTCTCGTCTTCATGTAGCGCCAGCACTGGGATTGGCTTTGGGAGATGCCCATATTTTACGGAATGCAGGTGGGCGCGTTACAGACGATGTGATTCGCTCTCTAGTTATTTCTCAGCAGCAGTTGGGGACGAGAGAAATCGTTGTTTTACACCATACAGACTGTGGAGCGCAGAGTTTTACTAATGAAGACTTTGCTGCCCAACTTCAACAAGATCTAGGTGTGGATGTAGAGGGGCAAGATTTTCTGCCTTTTACAGATGTTGAAGCCAGCGTTCGTGAGGATGTTGATATATTAAGACAGTCTCCCCTCATTCCAAATGATGTGACGATTAGCGGTGCAGTTTATGACGTGGATACTGGGCGTATTACGGTGGTTGAATAAGCTTGCTATTTTATTAATGAGTGAACAGCTGTATGAAAGAGTAAGAAAGTTGGACGTTATTAATTTACCTACCTTTTATTGTGAATACAAAATTATAGTAGTTAAAAAAGAAACGCATTTGTAATAAATGTGTTTCTTTTTTAATGAAAAACGCTAGCTATGTAACATTTAATTGTTAAAATATTAAGGAATAAGAAACAAGTAATAAATGCAAATATTCTATTTTTTATCTATACTAGGCTATCTTAACATCGTTAAATTTAACAATACTATAGTATTGCTGAATGGAACTGGTGTTTCATATATGTAATTAGGAGGTTGTTGTGCAAAGATTATTAGGGAAAGCTTTTAAGATAATTAGAGAGTCGAAAGGATTATCTCAGAAAGAGGTTGCGAACGATACTATTTCTGTAGCGCAATTATCCCGCTTTGAGAGAGGGGTTAGTGGCTTATCTGTAGATGCTTTTTATGCTTGTTTAAAAAGTATGAATGTCCCTTTAGATGAGTTTCAGCATGTCTATCATAATTTCACCCAGACAAAAGACATTCAATTTTCAACGGAATTATCCGATGCTTATCTTGAAAAGAATATTTTCAAGATAAAACAAATCCTGCAGAGATGCCTTAGTTTAGAAGAGAAGTACCCGCAACAAAGAACCTATAAACTGAATACTATTGTCGTTAAAGCTATCATTTATTATTGTGATAAGACCGAGGTTGTCCCTAATAAAGATGTTCAATATTTAATGGACTATCTTTTTTCAGTTGAAGAATGGGGACGCTATGAATTGTGGCTTTTTACTAATTCTGCAGGTCTTATGACGATTGCTTCCTTAGAAACATTTGCTAGTGAAATGCTTAGCAGGACTCAGTTTTATCAAGAATTACCCGAGAATAGGAAACGCATTTTGCAGATGCTACTTAATGTTATCAGTGTTTGTATTGAACAGAACCATTTGAATGTAGCTCTTAAGTTTCTTAATTACGTTGAGTCCTTCAAAAAACCTGAAGCTGACCTATATGAACATCTTTTGATTAGATACTATAGGGGTTTTTATACTTTTCGTGCAGGAAACCCTGAGGGACTAAAGGATATGCAGCATTGTGCTGATATCATGACTTACTTAGAATGTTTTGGTACGGCACAGCAAATGAGAGAACAGATTGCCAACCTACAAAGTTAGACTAATCAGATATGTAATAATATTTTTAATTGATTAAAATCAGGTTACAATTACACATTGTAACCTATTTTTATTGGAGGAATATTATGGAAAAGAAAGTCCGTTATAAGTTACATAAGGTTAAGAAGCAGTGGGTTACCATTGCTGTAACAGCCTTATCAGTTGTTGGTCTAGGTGTCGCAGTTGATTCTCCAACTGTTTCAGCGGATACTACAGATGCTGTAACAGTTGTGGTAAATCCAGTTCAGGACCAGGCTAATAGATCTAGTGATCAAGCAGTAGTGACTGAAAAGACAGTTTCAACTGCAGATGTATCAGCTAATCAAGTAACAAATCAAGTTACAGACAATCAAAACCAAGGGGTTGTCACATCTAGTGATAAGTCAGCATCAGCACAAGATAGTGTGGCTAATGATGTCTCAGCTACACCTACAACAGATAATCAAGTCATTACAGATAACCAAGCAAGTCAGACTGATATAAACAGTCAAGTTGTGCCTTCTGATTCTGCAAAGCAGCAAGATCAGACTAATGCTCAGCAAGTAGTTTCAGCGGATGCTGCTAGCAAGGCTTCTCAAGAGCAAGCAGCAACAGCCTTAACTAACGAAGTTGAAAAAGCTAGTGTCACAGAAGATGGAGCTAAGGCCGCAGCTCTCAGTCTAGATAATGTTAAGTTGATTGGCGATTCTTACTATTATGTTGAAGAAGATGGTACGGTTAAGAAAAATTTTGCTATTACTGTTAATGGTCAATTGCTTTATTTTGATAACCAAACTGGCGCTCTGACGAGTACGTCAACTTATTCTTTCACTGAAGGGTTGACCAATCAGACGGATGACTTCACCAGCCATAACAAGGCTTATGATTCTAGTGCAAAAAGTTTTGAAACGGTTGATAATTATTTAACTGCTGATTCTTGGTACCGTCCTGCCTATATTTTGAAAAATGGGGAAACATGGGTAGAATCAACGGCAACTGACTTCCGTCCTTTATTGATGGCCTGGTGGCCTGACAAGGATACTCAGCTTAATTATGTCAACTACATGTCAAAAGCCTTAAATATTGATTCTAGCTATACAGAGAAGACTGATCAAGCGACTTTAAATCAAGCTTCTAAGAATATCCAAATTAAGTTGGAACAAAAAATCGCAGCTCAGAATTCAACGAAATGGCTTCGTGATGTGATGAGTTCTTTTGTGACTAAACAATCTGCTTGGAATAAGGACACAGAGTCTGTCGGGACTGATCACTTGCAGGGGGGAGCCTTACTTTATGTCAATAGTGATTTGACTCAGTGGGCAAACTCAGATTATCGTTTGCTTAATCGCACAGCTACTCGTCAAGATGGTACTGTTCACTATGACCAAGGTGGAGACACGACAGGTGGTTATGATTTCTTGCTAGCCAATGATGTGGATAATTCTAACCCTGTTGTTCAGGCCGAACAGCTTAACCAGTTGCACTATCTTATGAATTGGGGATCTATTGTTATGAAAGATAGCAAGGCTAATTTTGATGGTGTACGGGTAGATGCTGTAGATAACGTCAATGCGGACTTGCTACAAATTTATACCAACTACTTCGAATCTTATTATGGTGTCAACAAATCAGAAGCCCAAGCTTTAGCCCACATATCCATTTTGGAGGCTTGGAGTAATAATGACCCTGTTTATAACCAAGATACTAACGGTGCAGCGCTTGCTATTGACAACTACCTTCGTCTGTCTTATCTTTATTCACTAACCAAGGGATTGGATGAACGTTCTGGTCTAGAACCTCTGATTACCAATTCTTATGTTAATCGTTCTAAAGTAACTTCTTATGCGAATAGCAATGCTAATAATGGTAAGGCAAACTATAACGGTCAAGATACGTCTATCCCTAGTTATGTTTTTGTCCGTGCCCATGATAGTGAGGTGCAGACGATTATTGCTAAAATCATCTCAGAGCGCATCAACCCTAAGACAGACGGTTATACCTTCACTTTAGATGAATTGGCTCAAGCTTTCAAAATTTACAATGACGATATGAACAGCGCCCAGAAGGAATACACTCATTACAATATTCCCGCTGCTTATGCGCTCATGTTGTCAAATATTGAAAGTGTTCCGCGTGTGTATTATGGTGACCTTTACACTGATAACGGTCAATATATGGCAACAAAATCGCCATATTACAAGGCTATTGATGCTCTTTTACGTGCCCGTATCAAGTATGCTGCTGGTGGACAAGCTATGGCTGTAAATTACTATACTGCTGGTAAATCAATGACTGCCAAGTCCTCAACGACAGCTGGTTCAACAGGTATTTTAACTTCTGTACGTTATGGTAGTGGTGTATGGTCTACAAATGACAAAGCGAGCGCTCAAAGTCGTACGCAAGGAATGGCGACTATCATCAGTAACAATCCAAATCTAGATTTGCAAGCTGATCAAGTTATCACAGTTAACATGGGTGCTGCCCATGCTAATCAGGCTTATCGTCCATTACTCTTGACGACGGCCGACGGTCTGCAAGTTTATCCAAATGATGCAGATACAAAACAAGTTAAATATACAGATGCTAATGGTAATTTGACCTTTACAGCAGCTGAAATCAAAGGATATGCAGTTGTTGAAGTGAATGGTTATTTGGCTGTTTGGGTACCTGTCGGAGCTGCAGCTAATCAAGATGTCCGTGTGACTGCTAACCAAGCTAATTACAACAGTGGTGATAAAACTTATCAGACAACAGCTGCGCTTGACTCACAATTGATTTATGAAGGTTTCTCTAACTTCCAAGATTTTGCAACAAAAGATACTGAGTATACGAATAAGGTTATCGCTCAAAATGTCCAATTGTTTTCTGATTGGGGAATTACATCCTTTGAAATGGCTCCGCAATATGTATCTACGACGGATGGTACTTTCCTTGATTCGATTATTCAAAATGGCTATGCTTTTGATGACCGTTATGACTTGGCTATGAGTCAAAATAATAAATACGGTTCTAAGGAAGACTTGGCCAATGCTTTGAGAGCTCTTCATGCCAAGGGAATTCAAGTCATTGCTGATTGGGTTCCTGACCAAATTTATAGTTTGACTGATAAAGAAGTGGTAACAGCAACTCGTGTTAATGATTATGGAGATCCAACACCAGGAGCCGAAATCAATAAAACACTCTATGTAGCCAATTCTAAGAGTAGCGGCAAAGATTATCAAGCTCAATACGGTGGAATTTTCCTTGATGAATTAAAAGCTAAATATCCAGAAATGTTTACGGTTAATATGATTTCAACTGGGAAACCGATTGATTCATCCACTAAGATTAAGATGTGGAAGGCTGAGTATTTTAATGGAACTAACATTCTGGGACGTGGAGCTCGTTATGTTCTTAGTGATAATGCGACAGGTACCTATTTCACAGTTGCCGCAGGTGGTGAGTTCTTACCAAAACAATTATCAGGGGATAATTCAGTGACTGGTTTCTATTATGATGGGCGTGGAATGAGTTATTTTTCAACTAGCGGCTATCGCGCAAAATCAGCCTTTGTTACTGAAGGTGGATATTATTATTACTTTGATAAAGATGGTTACATGGTAACGGGAACAGTTACGATTGACGGTAAATCTTACTACTTCTTGCCAAATGGTATTCAACTTCGTGATGCTATTTACGAGGATAAAGATGGTAATCAATATTACTACGGTAGTCTCGGAAATTTATATAAAGATAATTATTATTCATTTGAAGTGACAGACAAAAATGGCAAAGATACTAAGTGGCGATATTTTGATAAGAATGGTGTGATGGCACGTGGTATCGTGACAGTTCTGGGAGTAACACAATATTTTGATAAGGATGGCTATCAAGTAAAAGCTGCACTTATTACAGATAAGGATGGGAAACTCCGCTATTTTGCACCAAACACAGGTGCAATGGTGGTCAATGATTTTGTCAAAGTTGGTGATAATACTTGGTATTATTTTGGAGCTGATGGTGTGGCAGTGACGGGTGCGCAAAATATTAAAGGTCAAGCCCTCTACTTTGATGAAAAAGGTGTCCAAGCCAAAGGTGTTTTTGTAACCAATGCAGATGGTTCAATCAGCTATTATCATGCGGATTCAGGTCAAAAAGTTCTTGCTACCTTCTTCACAACAGGTGGTAACAACTGGTACTACGCTGATGCTAACGGTAAATTAGTTACGGGTTACCAAATTATCAATGGACAACGTCTTCATTTTGATACTAAGGGCGTTCAAACAAAGGGTCAACTAATAACAGATGAGGCTGGAAATAAATATTATTATGATGCTAATTCAGGTGAACTAGTTGTTAACAAATTTGCTGAAGTTAATGGCGTTTGGTATTATTTTGGAGGAGATGGTAAGGCAGTAAAGGGTGAACAAACGATTAATGGGCAACATCTTTACTTCAATGCGGATGGCAGTCAAGTTAAGGGACAATTAGTCACGAACAATGGTCGCCTTTCTTATTATGATGCTAACTCTGGTCGAAAGGCTATTGCCACTTTCTTCACAACAGGTAATAATACTTGGTACTATGCTGATGCTAGCGGACAACCAGTGACTGGTAATCAAGTTATTAATGGACAACATCTTCATTTCGATGCCAAAGGTGTTCAAATCAAGGGACAACTAGTGACCGATGCTGCTGGCAATAAATATTACTATGATGCAGATTCAGGTGAAATGGCAGTCAATAAGTTTGTTGAAGTTAATGGCGTTTGGTATTATTTTGGAGCTGACGGTAAGGCAGTAACAGGCGAACAAACAATCAATGGACAACACCTTTACTTTAATGCGGATGGCAGTCAAGTTAAGGGACAATTAGTTACAAACAATGGCCGTCGTTCTTATTATGATGCTAATTCAGGTGAACAAGCTCGTAATAAATGGGTGACTTTGCCAGATGGTACAAGTATCTTCTTCAATGCTAGAGGATTTGCTTATTAGCAAGGCGAAGGGAGTCGAGAGACTTCCTTTTCTTGTTTAGAAATTTTTCAAAAGCTCTGCTTTTTTCTTGACTTTTTAAATTCTAATGAGTATATTTGTATTAAATAAATAGAACAAATAGGAGGCTTGTAAGATGGCTGATAATCGAATGAAGTATACAATTGATAGTAACATGCAATTTCCTTTGGTGGAAATTAGCCTAGAGGCTGGCGAGTCAGCCTTTATCCAACAGGGGAGTATGGTCTATCATACACCGAGTGTGACTTTGAACACGACGCTTAATGGCCGTGGTTCCGGTTTTGGAAAACTTATGGGCGCTATTGGCCGTTCTATGACGTCTGGCGAATCTATGTTTGTAACGCAGGCCATTTCTAATGCTGATGATGGCAAATTAGCGCTAGCACCGTCTATGCCTGGGCAGGTCATTGCTCTGGAGCTTGGTGCTAAACAATATCGTCTTAATGACGGTGCCTTTCTAGCCTTGGATGGTTCTGCCCAGTACAAGATGGAACGTCAGTCTGTTGGTCGTGCTTTTTTTGGCGGTCAGGGAGGCTTCTTTGTCATGACGACCGAAGGTCAGGGGACTTTACTTGCCAACGCTTTTGGCTCTATCAAAAAAATTGAACTTAATGGCGAAACAATCACTATTGATAATGCCCATGTAGTGGCCTGGAGTCGCGATTTGGATTACGATATTCATCTTGAGAATGGCTTCCTACAATCAATCGGTACTGGTGAAGGTGTTGTCAATACTTTCCGCGGATTTGGTGAAATCTATGTGCAAAGTCTCAATCTGCAAAGCTTTGCAGGCGTTCTCCAAAAATATATCGTGACAAGTAGCAACAATTAAAGTATTCGATTGGAATGTTAGTAGAAATCAATTACATTATTTCGCGTTTTAGAGGATAAATCAATGTCAGTCAATTATGAGCCAATTACAGAAGCTTTGTTTAATGCCTTGCTGGATAAGGAGGTTGCAGCAGATCAAGAATTGTATAGTCTTTGCTTGCAGGCTAAGCAAGATTTAGATAAGAAGAAGCCTGAAAATCTGGTTTACACCAAGTTAAGTAAAAATTTGTCTTGGTATTTGATGGTGCATGAATACAAGATGCCCAAGTCAGCGACAGCAGTTGCTCAGGCCATCCAGAAGGTTGAACAAACTTATCGCGGTCAGGCAGCCACGGCTTTGATGTTGGGTAATGCCTTTTTTGCAGGTTTGCCTCATTAAAATTATCAATCAGCTCAGAAATGGGCTGATTTTTTGCTTCCAAGTGGCTATCTTGTGCTATAATAGAAATGATTGGCGGCTGACCGTCAGAATGATAAGATATTCTATCATATAGGAGAAAACACATTGGCAAAAGATATTCGTGTGCGTTATGCACCAAGTCCAACAGGACTTTTACACATCGGAAATGCGCGGACTGCGCTCTTTAATTACCTCTATGCTCGTCATCACGGCGGAACTTTCATCATCCGTATTGAAGATACTGACCGTAAACGTCATGTCGAAGACGGTGAGCGTTCTCAGCTTGAAAACCTGCGTTGGTTAGGAATGGATTGGGATGAAAGCCCAGAAACGCATGAAAATTACCGTCAGTCAGAGCGTCTGCCTCTGTATCAAAAATACATTGACCAATTGTTGGCAGAAGGTAAAGCTTACAAATCATACGTTACTGAAGAAGAACTAGCTGCCGAACGTGAACGCCAAGAAGCAGCAGGTGAAACTCCCCGTTATATCAATGAATTTCTTGGCATGAGCGAAGATGAAAAAGCAGCCTATATTGCCGAACGTGAGGCGGCTGGTATTGTGCCAACGGTTCGCCTTGCTGTCAATGAAGCTGGTATTTACAAATGGAACGATATTGTCAAAGGTGATATCGAGTTTGAGGGCGGCAATATTGGTGGTGATTGGGTTATCCAGAAGAAAGATGGTTATCCAACTTACAACTTTGCGGTTGTTATTGATGATCACGACATGCAAATCTCTCATGTTATTCGCGGGGATGACCACATTGCCAATACGCCAAAACAACTTATGGTTTATGAAGCGCTTGGTTGGGAAGCACCAGAATTCGGTCACATGACCTTGATTATCAACTCTGAAACTGGTAAAAAATTGTCAAAACGTGACACAAATACCCTTCAATTTATCGAAGATTACCGTCAAAAGGGTTACTTGCCAGAAGCAGTCTTTAACTTTATTGCCCTTCTTGGTTGGAATCCAGGCGGTGAAGATGAAATCTTCTCACGCGAAGAACTCATCAAACTCTTTGATGAAAATCGCCTAAGCAAGTCACCAGCAGCCTTTGACCAGAAGAAACTTGACTGGATGAGTAATGAATACATCAAAAATGCAGAGCTTTCAACCATCTTTGACATGGCAAAGCCATTCTTAGAAGCAGTTGGTCGTTTGACAGATAAAGCTGAAAAAATGGTAGAACTCTACAAACCACAAATGAAATCAGTTGATGAAATTGTGCCTCTGACAGACTTATTCTTTACTGATTTCCCAGAATTGACCGACGCGGAAAAAGAATTTATGGCTGGTGATACGGTTCCAACTGTTCTTGAGGCTTTCAAAGCTAAGCTTGAAGCAATGAGTGACGAGGATTTTAAATCAGAAAACATCTTCCCACAAATCAAGGCTGTTCAAAAAGAAACAGGCATCAAAGGTAAAAACCTCTTCATGCCAATCCGTATCGCCGTTTCAGGAGAAATGCACGGACCAGAATTGCCTGACACCATTTACTTACTTGGTAAAGAAAAATCAATTGAACATATCGAAAATATGCTGAAAATTATTAAATAAGCACAAACTCACATCAGCTCTTTGCTGGTGTGAGTTTTCTTGTCTTCAGTATAGTTGATTATTTATTCAAAAAAAACGTATAATTTGGAGAAAAATATATTTTTTTGAAAAAATATTCAAAAAAGTATTGACAGACTAGATAGATGTATGTATAATTATACGTGTAAGTTGATAAAAATAAATCAACCAATAAGTTAAGAAAAGAGAAAACCTATGTCAAAAGAAAAAGTTATTTTAGCCTACTCAGGCGGTCTTGATACCTCTGTTGCCATTACCTGGCTCAAAAAAGATTACGATGTTGTTGCTGTTTGTATGGATGTCGGCGAAGGTAAAGACCTTGATTTTATTCATGATAAAGCTCTTAAAGTCGGTGCGGTTGAATCTTACGTCCTTGACGTTAAAGATGAGTTTGCTGAAGAATACGTGCTTCCAGCACTTCAAGCTCACGCTTACTATGAACAGAAATATCCGTTGGTATCAGCCCTTAGCCGTCCAGTCATTTCTAAAAAGTTGGTTGAAATTGCCCACAAAACAGGTGCTACCACAATCGCTCACGGTTGTACCGGTAAAGGAAATGACCAAGTTCGTTTTGAGGTTGCCATTGCTGCATTAGATCCGGAATTGAAAGTGCTGGCCCCAGTTCGTGAATGGAAATGGTCTCGTGAAGAAGAAATTGAATACGCTAGAGCAAACGGTGTACCAGTTCCAGCCAATCTTGACAGTCCCTACTCTGTTGACCAAAACCTTTGGGGGCGTGCTAATGAATGTGGCGTCCTTGAAAATCCATGGAACGAAGCACCAGAAGATGCCTTCGGTATCACTACAGCTGTTGAAGACGCGCCAGACACACCAGAATATGTTGAAATTGAATTTAAAGAAGGAAAACCAGTTGCACTTGATGGAAAAGAGCTGAAATTGGCTGATCTCATTCAAAAACTTAATGATCTTGCAGGGAAACACGGTGTTGGACGTATTGACCACGTTGAAAATCGTTTGGTTGGTATCAAATCACGTGAAATTTATGAATGTCCAGGCGCTATCACACTTTTGACAGCTCATAAGGAAATTGAAGATATCACCTTGGTACGCGAAGTTTCGCACTTTAAACCAATCCTTGAAAATGAACTGTCAAACTTGATTTACAATGCCATGTGGTTTAGTCCAGCCACTCAAGCCATCATTGCCTACATCAAAGAAACGCAAAAAGTGGTCAACGGAACTGCAAAGGTTAAACTCTACAAGGGTTCAGCTAAGGTTGTAGCTCGTAAATCACCAAACTCACTTTACGATGAAAACTTGGCAACTTACACATCAGCTGACAGCTTTGACCAAGACGCAGCCGTAGGCTTCATCAAACTCTGGGGATTACCAACCCAAGTTAACTCACAAGTTAACCATCCCTTTGACAAATAATAAAGACTAATGTGTCGTAAGGAAAGCTTCAGATAAAAGGAGTCAGAGAGCTCCATCTGAGACTCTTTTCTTACTACTAGTACTTAGAGAAAATCTAGATTAGATATACGGGCTATGTTTGGCATTCCAGACGGGAGTCGGTGTTCTGATCTTGATTTTCGAAGAGTATGATTTTTCGAAAAGGTGTCCAGAGAGGCACTTCGAGCTTGAATAAGGCGTCCCAGAGAGTCGCTTTTAGGAAAAACAAGTCCAGAGAGACAGTAGAAGCTAGATTAACTAGCTTTTTTTAGTCAAAAGCTAAATTTAAGAAAAGAGAAGAACTATGTCAACAACAAATCACAAACTTTGGGGCGGTCGTTTTGAGGCTGGCCTGGAAAAATGGGTGGAGGAATTTGGAGCGTCCATTTCCTTTGACCAAAAAATGGCGGAATTTGATCTTAAGGGCTCTATTGCCCATGTGACCATGTTGGGAGAAACAGGCATTATCGGCAAGGATGAAGCCAGTCAAATCAAGCTAGGTTTAGAAGAACTCTTGGCGGAATACCAAGCGGGTCAACTGACTTTTGATGTATCCAATGAAGACATTCACATGAATATGGAAAGTCTTCTGACGGAGAAGATTGGTCCCGTTGCAGGCAAGCTCCACACAGCTCGTTCGCGTAATGACCAAGTAGCAACAGATATGCACCTTTATCTCAAAGCTAAGTTGTCTGAGGTTCTTGATAAGCTGCATAATCTGCGTAGCACCTTGGTGGACTTGGCGGATGAGCATGTTTATACTATCATGCCAGGCTATACGCATCTACAACACGCTCAGCCTATTTCTTTTGGACACCATCTCATGGCCTACTACAATATGTTCACGCGTGACAGTGAGCGTTTCGAGTTTAATGTTAAACATGCGGATCTCTCCCCGCTTGGAGCGGCTGCATTAGCTGGGACTACCTTCCCTATTGACCGTGAGATGACAGCGGAACTCATGGGCTTTGCCAAGCCATACAGTAATTCACTAGATGCTGTGTCTGACCGCGATTTCATCTTGGAATTTTTGAGTAATAGCTCTATTCTCATGATGCATATGAGTCGTATCTGCGAAGAAATCATCAGCTGGTGTTCTAACGAATTTAAGTTTGTGACCTTGTCA
The DNA here is from genome assembly GCF_000379985.1 of Streptococcus caballi DSM 19004. Lineage (GTDB taxonomy): Bacteria > Bacillota > Bacilli > Lactobacillales > Streptococcaceae > Streptococcus > Streptococcus caballi. The sequence continues at coordinate 18,320 of NZ_KB904096.1, forward strand.
GATACCTTCTCAACAGGCTCTTCCATTATGCCGCAGAAGAAAAATCCGGATATGGCTGAACTCATCCGTGGGAAATCTGGCCGCGTTTATGGTAATCTCTTTGGTCTCTTGACAGTCATGAAATCCCTTCCTTTGGCTTATAACAAGGACTTGCAAGAGGACAAAGAAGGTATGTTTGATACGGCTGAGACCATCACGGTGGCCATTGATATCTTGGCAGGCATGCTTAAGACCATGACGGTCAATAAGGAACATATGGCTGAGTCTACTGAGAAAGATTTCTCCAATGCCACTGAATTGGCTGATTATTTGGCTAGCAAGGGACTGCCTTTCCGTGAGGCTCACGAAATTGTTGGGAAATTAGTCCTGGAATGCACCAAGGATGGTTATTATTTGCAAGATGTGCCATTTGAACGTTACCAAGAAATTTCTGACTTGATTGAAGAGGATATCTACCAAACACTCAAGTCACATACAGCTGTTGAACGTCGTCATTCCCTTGGAGGAACTGGTTTTGACCAAGTGACATGGCAAATTAACCAAGCTAAAAAGGCTCTGTAACGGAATTGTAAAAAAGGCCGCAACCTGCAAGGGTTGAGGCTTTTTCGCATTTTGTGGTATAATGGTACTAATTTAGATGTTTGGAGTCGTATTTTGAAGAAAACCTATCGTGTCAAGAGTGACAAAGATTTTCAGGCGATTTTTGATAAAGGAAACAATACTGCCAACCGAAAATTCGTTGTCTATCATCTTGAAAAAAATCAGAAACATTATCGCGTAGGGCTTTCTGTTGGGAAAAAAATTGGCAATGCTGTAACCAGAAATGCTGTTAAGAGAAAAATCCGCCATGTGCTGATGGAGCTGGGACCGTATCTCAAAGCAGAAGATTTCGTTGTCATTGCCCGTAAGGGAGTGGAAGAATTGGATTATCAGGAGGTCAAGAAAAATCTGCTCCATGTTCTAAAGCTCGCTAAGTTATATCAGGAAGGTTCAGATAGTGAAAAGAAAAGTTAAAATAACAAGCATTGGGCTTACGGCTCTCATGCTTTTGTCCGCTTGTGGGCGCGGCGATATTAGCCCCACATCACCAAATGGCTGGGAACAGCTAGTTTATTTTTTTGCCAGAGCCATTCGTTGGCTGTCCTTCGGTGGATTGACTGGACTGGGGATTATTCTCTTTACCATCATTATCCGCGCGCTTTTGATGCCCCTCTACAATATGCAAATGAAGTCTGGGCAACAAATGCAGGACTTGCAGCCAGAACTTAAAGCCTTGCAGGCCAAGTATCCTGGCAAGGACACAGACAGTCGTATGAAGCTGGCTGAAGAAAGTCAGGCTCTCTATAAGAAATATGGCGTCAATCCGTACGCTAGCATGTGGCCGCTCTTGGTTCAGATGCCTGTCATGATTGCCCTTTATCAGGCCTTGATTCGAGTGCCTTTCCTCAGAACGGGAACTTTCCTCTGGGTGGAACTATCTCAGGCTGACCCTTACTATGTACTTCCAGTATTGGCAGCTGTCTTTACTTTCTTGTCTTCTTGGCTGACGAATAAGGCAGCTAAGGAAAAGAACTTTGTCATGACAGCGATGACCTATGTTATGCCAGTCTTCATCTTCTTTGTCGGCTTCCGCTTGGCATCTGGGGTTGTTCTCTACTGGACGGTGTCCAATGCTTTCCAAGTTTTCCAAATTCTCCTGCTCAACAATCCTTTTAAAATCATTGCAGAGCGTGTAAGAGTGGAAAATGAAGAAAAAGAGCGCCAGGCTAAGATTCGTCGGGCTAAGAAGAAAGCGAAAAAGAGAAGAAAATAGGGAGGAATTCTCATGGTTATATTCACAGGTCGAACTGTTGAAGAAGCTATTGACAAGGGCTTAAAGGAGCTAAATTTATCGCGACTCAAAGCTCATATCAAAGTAGTTTCTCGTGAGAAAAAAGGATTTTTAGGCTTTGGTAAAAAGCCAGCTCAAGTTGATATTGAAGGAATCAGTGAGGCGACAGCTCACCGAGCTGACCAGAAGGCAGTACAGGGTGTGCCAGCAGCTGTTAATCAGCAAAATGCTCCTGTATCATCCCAGTTAGATGATACTGTTGAACTCAAAAAAGTCAGCAAGATCATCAAAAAAATGGAAGCCCAAGGCCAAACCGTTGATGATGAGGTCAAAGAGGCCATTTTAGAGAACAAGAAATCACCACATACCATCTTGGAAGAGGCTGGTCAAACTGACATTTTAGAGAAATTGTCAGACGACCAGACAGACCAGCCCAAGTCACCCGTAGCTGCTTCAGTTACGGCAGCTCAGCCATCTACTGACAATGTTAAGGAACAAAGTTTTGAGGAATTTGTCGCTGCTGAATTCAAAGAAGATCCGCTCAGCACGGACATTGCCCAAGCGGCTGTAGAAGTGTCTGATTATGTCAAGAAAATCATCTATGAGATGGATATTGATGCTAGCATCGAAACTAGCCACAATCGTCGGCAAATCAACTTGCAAATTGAGACACCTGAAGCTGGCCGTGTCATCGGCTATCATGGGAAGGTCCTGAAATCATTGCAATTATTGTCGCAAAATTTCTTACATGACCGTTATTCTAAGAACTTTTCAGTCGTGCTCAATGTTCACGATTATGTGGAACATCGCACCGAGACCTTGATTGACTTCACGAAAAAGATTGCCAACCGCGTCTTGGAATCAGGTCAGGATTTCCGCATGGATCCCATGAGCAACAATGAACGAAAGATTGTCCACAAGACTATTACGGCTATTGAAGGCGTTGAAAGCTATTCAGAGGGTAATGACCCCAACCGTTACGTTGTGGTCACTCGAAAAGAAGATTAAAGTCAAAGATGATAAGGAACTGGAATCCTCCAGTTCCTTTTTGCATGCGATGATGTTTAAAAGAACAATATTTGAGTCAACACTACCTACAATGGCAATGGTCAGCAACCGAAGTTTTTGAGCTGGCGTTAGCTAGACAATGACTAACAACTGAATTTTTGACCATTTGCATAAAAAATTGTTGCTGATTGAGGGGCTTTTTTACCGCTTACCCGCCTCTTTCCACCGCTTAGCGCAAAAGTGGTCACAAGACTAGCCTGCCATGCTATGATAGAATCATGGAGGACGAGGAGATGTTAATTGAGACAAAAAACTTAAGCAAGGTTTATGGCGACAAGACGATTGTCAATCAATTAGATTTGAAAATTCCTAGAGAGAGCTTGGTTGCTTATCTGGGTACCAATGGGGCAGGCAAATCCACCACCATCAAGATGTTGACGGGGCTTTTGCAGCCCAGCTCGGGTCAGATTCATCTGGCGCCCAATATCAAGATTGGCATAGTTTTTCAGGACAGCGTGCTGGATGAGGAACTGACGGTTGAGACTAATTTGAAAACACGGGCTAAGCTTTATCGCCATATTGATAAGTCTTGGCTGACTAGGCTGATTGACTTGACAGGCTTGAGTGATTTTCTGCATCAGAGTTATGGCACCCTGTCTGGCGGCCAACGTAGACGTGTGGATATTGCGCGGGCACTTCTTAACAAGCCTGACCTGCTCTTTCTGGATGAACCAACGACAGGACTGGACATTCAGACGCGACGGATGATTTGGAATCTTCTTTATCAGCTTAAAAGAGAAGAGGGGTTGACCATTTTCTTGACTACCCATTATTTGGAAGAAGCGGAAAACGCTGAAGTGACTTACATTATTGACCGTGGCAATATTTTAGCACAGGGGTCAGCTTCTGACTTGGTTAAGCAATATGCTAAGAGTCAACTCTTGCTTAAAACTTTGGATAAAGAAGCTTTGTCTGCCTGTCCTTATGAACAGAGGAAGATGGAGGCGGGGTATCTAGTACAGGGCTTGACCTCGCAGGAGGCTATCGCCTTGCTAGTAGCTCATAAAAAGGCAATTGCTGATTTCCAATTCAAACCAGGCACTATCAGTGAGGCTTTTATGGCTATTACAGGAAGGGGGATAAACTAATGACAGCTTTAATCAGACGACATTTAGCTTTATATTTTAACAACAAGGCTAGCGTCTTTTTCTCACTTATGGGGGCTTGGATAGCTTTTGCTCTATACATTCTTTTCTTGCAAAAAAATATGCAGGACGCTTGGAGTGGCCTAGCTCATCCTGAAAAATTTCTTGATAAGTGGGTTATGGGAGGCGTTTTGGCGGTCACCAGCATTACGACTACTTGGTCTGGGGCAGCGCGGTTGGTGCGTGATAAGGAGAGCCAGAAGTTTGCGGACTTCTTATTGACAGATATCTCGCCCCTCAAGCTCAACCTAAGTTATCTAATCAGCACCAGTATCATCGGTGCTGCCATGCAGCTGTTCATGTATGCCATCATGTCGCTTTATTTTTCTTGGCAAGATGACTTGCGCTTTGAAGCCAGCTCTTTTCCAAAAATCTTGGGAGTTATCCTGCTAAGTGCAGTCATGGCTGCTGTACTTAATGTGATTATTCTGCAGTTTATTCATTCTCTTGAGGTGGCTGAACGTTTGGCGGTTATTATCGGGACAGCCTCAGGTTTCTTGGTTGGGGTCTATATGCCAGTTGGCGGCCTGCCATCTGTTGCTCAGCACCTTATCAAATTGACGCCAGGAGCCTATGTCGCCTCAGCCTTTCGAGAAATTCTCATCGGAAACGGTATTCCTCAATGGCAATCTAGCCAGAATATCAAAGAATATCTGGGCATTAGCCTAAAAGTTAATGGTCATCTGTTGACTCTCTCGCAAGATTTACTTCTGGTTAGTGCTGTTTTGTTGGTTGGTTTGATGCTTCTAGCCCTTCTGCAGCTTGTCAAAAGGCCGCTTTTACGATAGACTAGTGGCAAAGGAGGCGGGGAGACTGGTGGATTATCGTTTTGAAGAGGATAGGGATTTAGAAGCAGGGGTGATTGATGTGCTGGTGCGCAGCCAAAAGATGACGCCTGATGTTCAAAGCCTGATAGATTATCTGTCCATTTATGAGGCAGAAGCGCCAGCCATTCTTCCCATTAAAACCAATGACCGTATCGAGATGCTCAAGGTGGAGGATCTGGTCTTTGTGGATGTTGATGGTAATAGTTTGATTCTGGAGACGCTCAAGGGCCGCTATCTGATCAATGACCGCCTGTACAAGTTTAAGCAGCGTCTCAATAATCCTGATTTTGTGCAGGTATCCAAGCACGCTCTGCTTAATATTAATCATTTGGAAGCCCTAGAAGCCAGCTTTTCAGGCAATATGCTGGCCATTTTGATAGACAAGCGTAAGTTGGATGTCAGCAGGCGTTACTTGGTCAATTTGGAAAAGCGTCTGGGGTTGTGAGGTAAAATCATGAAGATAAATCTTAGAAAAATGATTATTTATTATTTGATTGGTGTCGGTTTCGGTGGGCTAATTTATATTGTTTCTCTGTGGAGTGTTAGCGCTAGTCAGCAGACGGTTGGACAGATTACGAATGTGGTTCTGCTGAGCGGTCTGATTGGTCTGATTTCCATGATTTTTGAGTCTGACAGCCTCCCCTTCACGGTTCAGTTGGTCATTCATTTTGTTTTGGTCTATGCGGTGATTCTGCTAATGAATTGGTTAGGAGGCAATGATGCACTCTGGAATTGGCTTTTCTTTGGTAATTTTATTCTTACCTATCTAGTTGTTTGGGCAGTTGTTTATTATACTTTTTATCGCCGCGTCAGCAATATCAATCGTAAACTAGCGGAAAAAAAGAGAAGTAAACCTTGACAAGCTCTGCCATTTCTTATAAAATGGTATGGTATGTTTAGTAACTGATATCACAATAGCCGGCTAAACGAATACGAAAATCTATGAGGAGGTATTCAAAGTGAAACGTACTTATCAACCAAGTAAAATCCGTCGCCAACGCAAACACGGGTTCCGTCACCGTATGTCAACTAAAAACGGACGTCGTGTGCTTGCTAGCCGTCGTCGTAAAGGACGTAAAGTATTGTCAGCTTAATAATGATAATAAAAAACCAAGGGTGCTCGAGACTCTTGGTTTTTTTCAATTCTTAAGAATGAATACTTTGAAAGTTAACTGAGTCCAGGTTTGTAATAACCGATGAGTTACAGCTGTTGTTCTTGGACGCTCAGATGATGATTATTTTATCAATGATTTGAGCTGCTTATATTAATTTTCTTTGACTGTAATGATAACGAAAAATGCTTTTTAAAAAAGTTTTTATTTAGGACACTGAATTATCAGAATTTTGGTAAAATAGTAGTATGTTTTGAGAGGGGGTGGCAAGGTGGCAAATTCCATTTTAGCAACCATGCAGGGTATTGAAGAAGAAGCCAAAGCTATTTTGGCAGATTACGATGCTCAGATAAAGGAATTGCGTGGTCAGTCAACGCAGAAATTGGAGCAAATAAAATTGGATTGTGACCGTGAAACAGAACTTGAGTTATCCGAACTGGAAGAAAAACTAGCCAAAGAGAAGACTCTTTTACAGGAGACTCTTGAGCAAACGATCGCCAAGAACGATGAGCAGGTGCGTTCCGTTTTATCAGACAAAAAAGATGGTCTCGTTCAGCAGATTGTGGATAAGGTGGTAGAGAAATATGGCAATTAGTCAAATGAAGAAAATCTCTATCGTCTTTGCCAAGGAAAAGTTGGATGCGGTTTTGCAAGGTTTACAGGAACTGCAGATCATTCAGGTGCGGGATTTAACTCAATTGACAGATTGGCAGGAGGCCTTCAAAAGTGAATCTGTTCATTTACCAGATATTCATGTTGAGCGGGAAGACGGTCAGCTACTGACAGGTGAAGAGGCTCTGGGAGCTCTTAGTCAGCGTCAGCAGCATCTGGAACAAGCTGTTGAAAGTTTGAACACTTTCTTACCCAAGGAAGGCACAATATCTTCTCTGCGCAAGGAGCCTAAGTCGCTGACCTTCGCAGAGATAGAGCAGGTTGGTGCCAATGCGGGTGACCTTATTGGACAGGTTAATCAGAAAATTAGTCATCTGCATGCCCTTGAGCGCCAGATCGCGGAGAATCAGGCTGAGATTAGCCGTTTGGGAAAATGGCAGAGCTTAGATGTGACGCCAACCGAACTCAGGCAGTTTGACTTTATCAAGGCAGTGATTGGGACGGTTCCTAAGACGGCAGATGATGCTTACTTCCGCGGTCTATCAAACAATCCTGCCATTCATTATCAGGAAATTTTTCAGTCTGAAATGGAATATGGTCTCCTTCTTTTCTTTGATCGGAAAGAAGAAATTGACTTGTCAGCTTTTCATTTTAAGATTTTTGATTACGATCGAAAGATTTTGCCAGCGCAAGCCATTGAAGAGTTGCAAAAATCAGTTGACCAGTGGTCAGCGGAGCGTGAGGAGCTGTTGCAAGAATTAGCTCATTCTCAGCAAGATTTGCAAAAGCTCAAAGAAGAAACAGATTATATCATGAATTTGTACGCTAGGCAGGAAGTTAAGAAAAACTTGGCAACGACCAAGCATCTGGCGGCCTTAGAAGGCTGGATAGAAGCTAGCCAAATTAATTCTTTGAGACAGGCTCTGATCCAGCGTTTCGGAAGCGGAGTATTTGTTAATGAGGTGGATGTGGCAGAGGAAGATTGGGATGAGGTACCCATTAAGCTGAAAAATCATGCCCTGATTGAACCGTTTGAGTTGGTCACGGAAATGTATTCACTGCCCAAGTATTATGAAAAGGATCCAACGCCGATTTTAGCCCCATTCTATTTTACCTTCTTTGGTATGATGGTGGCCGATCTCGGCTATGGGCTACTCCTTTTTATCGCGACGTTTTTGGTGCTTAAGCTTTTCCATCTGCCCAAAGGAACGCGTCGTTTTGTTAAATTTTTCAATATTCTTAGCGTGGCTGTTTCACTTTGGGGAATTATCTATGGCTCCTTCTTCGGCTACACCATGCCTTTTGTCCTCATTTCAACGACGACTGATGTTATGACTATCTTGATTATGTCAGTAGCCTTCGGTTTTATTACTTTAATCACAGGGCTCTTCTTGGGTGGTCGTCAGAAGGTTCGTTTGAAAGAATATGCTAGCGCTTATAACGATGGCTTTGCCTGGTGTCTGATTTTAATCGGAGTTTTGATGCTGGTCATCGGCATGTTTGTCCCTGGCATGGGGCTGCTTATGACAATTGGAGCTGGGATAGCCATTACTAATGCCATTGGTATCGTCATTGTTTCTGTTGTTCAAGCTAAAAGTTTACTTGGCCTAGGAACCGGACTTTACAACCTTTACAATGCTTCGGGTTATGTCGGCGACTTGGTCAGCTTTACCCGTCTGATGGCTCTGGGATTGTCTGGTGCCAGTATCGGGTCGGCTTTTAACTTGATTGTCGGGCTTTTTCCGCCTGTTGGTCGCTTTACGATTGGTGTGGTACTCTTTATTCTACTACACGCTATCAATCTTTTCTTGTCCCTCTTGTCAGGCTACGTTCATGGGGCACGTCTTATATTTGTTGAATTTTTCGGGAAATTTTACGAGGGTGGCGGAAAACCATTTACACCTTTGAAATCTGCTGAAAAATATGTCAAAATCACTAAATCTCATTCGGAGGAATAATCATGGAACAATTAGCACATTACTTTTCAACATACGGTGGAGCCTTCTTTGCCAGCCTTGGCGTTGCTCTTGCTGTATCGCTTAGTGGTATGGGGTCAGCCTTTGGTGTTGGTAAGGCTGGTCAAGCAGCAGCTGCTTTGCTGAAAGAACAACCGGAAAAATTTGCCTCAGCCCTTATTCTGCAACTATTGCCAGGTACTCAAGGTCTTTATGGATTCGTTATCGGTTTCTTGGTTCTTTTAAATATTACACCAGAATTGACACCCTCAAAAGGTGTAGCGTACTTCTTTGCCTGCTTACCAGTAGCCATCGTTGGTTATTTCTCAGCTAAGCACCAAGGAAATGTGTCTGTTGCGGGTATGCAAATTTTGGCTAAAAAACCTCAAGAGTTTATGAAAGGAGCCATTCTTGCAGCCATGGTAGAAACCTATGCCATCCTTGCTTTCGTTGTTTCATTCATCTTGACACTTCGCGTTGGCTAATCTTCTCTTTAACACCACCAATGATTAAAAGGAGGTAAGCGAGTGAGTGGAACTGAACAATTAAAAGCGTCCGTTTTGGAGCAAGCGCACCAAGAAGGACAAGCAAAATTTCAAGCTGCAAAAAATCAGCTTGAAAGAGAATTCGAGGAGCGTAAGGCGCAGCTATTGACCCAAAAGACAAGTGAGCGCAAGAGCCGCCTCAAAGAAATTAAGCAGACTTTCCAAGTGGAGGCACAGCAAATCAGCAATCAAGAACGCCAGTCAACTCTGGTTTCTAAGCAAAAGGTCTTGAGCGAGCTGTTTGCCTCGGCTCTGGATCGCATGAGAAACTGGGATGCTGATCAAGAGCTGGCCTTTATCAAGGGACTCTTGGGGAAATATGGTCAGGAAAAAGTGACCGTTCAGTTTGGTCAGTTGACGGCTGACAGGCTGACACCTGTCCATCTTGAGGAGCTGCGAACAGCCTTTCCTAATATGACTTTTATGTCAGAATCAATTGAGCAGCAGGCTGGTTTGGTTCTGTCAGTAGGCAAGGTAGATGATACCTATCTTTATGACAATCTGATTGATTCCATCTATAAGGAAGAAAGTTCTCGTATCGCTACCGATATTTTTGCACAAGGTTAAGGAGGTCTTACGATGGATACAACGTTATTCTCACAGATCAACACGACCATTAGTGTTAAAGAGCGGGACTTAATCGGTGTAGAGCAATTTCAGAAACTCATGCAGACTAAGGATAAAGAAGCTCTGGCACTGCTGTTGCAAACTACGCCTTATCACCTGTCTGCCAAGGATTTGTCTGACCTAACCCTGATTGATAAACATTTGATGACCGAGCTGGCTAAGGAGTATGCCTGGGCCTTTGCTGAATCACCTGATCCAACTATTGTTACCCTCTTTTCTTTGAGGTATGTGTACCACAATATCAAGGTTCTCTTCAAGGCGAGGGTGACTAAGCAGGATTTGAGTGCTCTCTTGATTCCCATCGGCGAGGAATCGCTTGAAGCTTTAGAGCACTTGGTCGGGACTTTTTCAGCTGAACGCTTTCCAGCTTTCATGGCAGAGGAGTTGGCTTCTATCTGGGCTGAATATCAGGACTACAAAGATATCCGTGTGTTGGAAATTGGGACTGATTTGGCCTATTTTAGGCACTTAAAGAAAATAGCAGAGCAGTTTGAGATAGAGGTCTTCAGCCAAGCTATTAATCTCATGATTGATTTTTACAATGTCATTACGGTCAAACGTGCACTAGATCAGAAGAAACCACAGAGTTTTATGCTGCAACTTTTGTCTGATGAAGGCAGTCTGCCAGCTAAGGACTTTATTAAACTAGTGCAGACTGGAGACTTGATCTCATGGTTTAATCAAATCAATCCTGACAGCTTCAACACAGCTTTTGCCAGCTTTGAAGAAAAGATGCGTCAAGGAACTATAACAGCTCTAGAACTGGAATATCTCTATGACCTCATGCAATTTCATTTGCTGGATCAAGCTAGATATACCGTTGAAGGACCGCTGGTCTTGGCACGTTACCTGCTGTGCAGAGAGTTTGAAGTGAAAAATCTGCGCTTACTTCTGTCAGCTATCAGTAATAATCTGCCACTAGATAGTGTTAAAGAAAGGGTGAGACCAATTTATGGACAGTAAAAAATATAAAATTGGGGTCATTGGTAACCGTGATGCCATTTTACCTTTTCGAATGATTGGCTTTCAGACTTTTCCTGTTAATGAAGCTCAAGAAGCCATCAATAGGCTTCGCAAGCTAGCGCATGAAGACTATGGTATCATTTACCTGACTGAAGACATTGCTAGAGAGATTCCTGAGACAATAGCCTACTATGACAGCCAAGTTATTCCAGCTGTCATTCCGATACCGACTCATAAAGGGACAGGCGGTCTGGGTTTGCAGCGCGTGCAAGACAATGTTGAAAAGGCTGTTGGTCAAAATATTTTATAGCATTTGAATTTGAAGGATTGATAAAAAATAAGATGGAGGAAAAATCTTGAGCCAAGGAAAAATTATCAAAGTGTCTGGGCCACTGGTTGTGGCATCAGGCATGCAAGAGGCCAACATTCAGGATATTTGCCGTGTTGGGAATCTGGGCTTGATTGGTGAAATCATTGAGATGCGCCGAGATCAAGCCTCCATTCAGGTTTACGAAGAAACATCAGGTATCGGGCCAGGTGAGCCAGTTGTGACCACTGGTAATCCCTTGTCCGTTGAATTGGGACCAGGTCTTATCTCACAAATGTTTGATGGGATTCAACGCCCATTGGAACGCTTCAAGGAAGCAACAGCCAGTGATTTTCTAATTCGCGGAGTTTCTATTCCTAGTCTGAACCGTGATGCCAAATGGACGTTCACCCCAACTGCCAAGGTTGGTGACCAAGTATCAGCAGGTGATATTTTAGGAACTGTTCAGGAGACTCTTGTTGTCGAGCACCGCATCATGGTACCAAATAAGGTCTCAGGAACGTTGACAGCTGTTTCAGCTGGAGACTTTACGGTTGAAGAGATTGTTTATGAGATCGAGCAGGCTGATGGATCTGTTTACAAGGGAACACTCATGCAGACTTGGCCAGTGCGTAAGGGACGTCCAGTAGCGCAAAAACTGATTCCAGTAGAGCCTTTGGTGACTGGTCAGCGAGTCATTGATACTTTCTTCCCTGTGACAAAGGGCGGAGCTGCTGCCGTGCCAGGACCTTTTGGAGCTGGTAAAACGGTCGTGCAACACCAAATCGCCAAATTTGCTAACGTAGACATTGTTATCTACGTGGGTTGTGGCGAACGTGGTAATGAAATGACCGATGTTCTGAACGAATTTCCAGAATTGATTGACCCAAATACTGGTCAGTCAATTATGCAACGTACGGTGCTGATTGCCAATACGTCAAACATGCCCGTGGCTGCGCGTGAAGCCTCAATCTATACAGGTATTACCATCGCAGAGTATTTCCGTGATATGGGCTACTCCGTAGCCATTATGGCTGACTCGACTTCCCGTTGGGCAGAGGCTCTTCGTGAAATGTCTGGCCGTCTGGAAGAAATGCCTGGTGATGAAGGCTATCCAGCCTATCTGGGTTCTCGTATCGCTGAATATTATGAACGCGCTGGCCGTGCCCGCGTACTTGGCAGTCAAGGGCGTGAAGGGACAATAACTGCCATCGGTGCTGTATCACCTCCTGGGGGAGATATTTCTGAACCTGTTACCCAAAATACACTTCGCATCGTCAAGGTTTTCTGGGGATTGGACGCTCCACTTGCGCAACGTCGTCATTTTCCAGCTATCAACTGGCTGTCATCTTATTCGCTTTATAAGGATGAGATTGGCAAGTACATAGATAAGGAGCAAAGCACAGATTGGTCGGCCAAGGTGACTCGCGCCATGAATATCTTGCAGCGTGAATCTAGCTTGGAAGAAATCGTGCGTTTGGTAGGTATTGATTCCCTATCAGACCAAGACCGCTTGACTATGGCAGTTGCCCGTCAAATTCGTGAAGATTACCTGCAACAAAATGCCTTTGACCCTGTTGATACCTTTACCTCCTTCCCTAAACAAGAAGCTATGCTCAATAATATTTTGACTTTCGCAGATGAAGCAGGCAAGGCTTTAAAATTGGGTGCCTATTTCACCGAGATTATGGAGGGAACTGTTGAGGTTCGTGACCGTATTGCTCGCAGTAAATACATTTCAGAAGATAAGATAGATCAGATTAAAGTATTATCAGGCAGCATTGAGGACAGTATCCACCAAGTGCTTGCAAAGGGAGGTATCTAGCATGAGTGTTTTGAAAGAATATCGAACGGTCAGCGAAGTTGTCGGCCCTTTGATGATTGTGGACCAAGTTTCAGGTGTTCAATACAATGAATTGGTTGAAATCAAGCTGCATAATGGTGAAACGCGTCAGGGTCAGGTTTTGGAAGTCCAAGAAGATAAGGCTATGGTTCAGCTTTTTGAAGGTTCTAGCGGTATTAATCTTGAAAAGGCTAAAGTTCGCTTTACAGGGCATCCGCTTGAATTGCCTGTGTCTGAGGACATGGTAGGTCGTATCTTCAATGGGATGGGTAAACCTATTGATGGTGGCCCAGAGCTTATTCCTGAAAAATATCTGGATATCGATGGTCAGGCCATCAACCCTGTGGCGCGTGACTATCCTGATGAATTTATTCAAACAGGGATTTCTGCTATTGACCATTTGAATACACTTGTCCGAGGGCAAAAATTACCTGTGTTCTCAGGTTCAGGTCTGCCCCATAATGAATTGGCAGCGCAGATTGCCCGTCAAGCGACTGTACTTAATTCTGATGAAAACTTCGCCGTGGTCTTTGCAGCTATGGGAATTACCTTTGAAGAGGCCGAGTTCTTCATGAATGATTTGCGTCAGACGGGTGCCATTGATCGCTCGGTTCTTTTCATCAATCTGGCCAATGACCCAGCCATCGAACGTATTGCTACACCGCGTATCGCCTTGACAACAGCTGAATATCTGGCCTATGAAAAAGATATGCACGTTTTAGTTATTATGACGGATATGACCAACTATTGTGAAGCGCTTCGTGAAGTGTCTGCGGCTCGTCGTGAAGTACCAGGTCGTCGTGGTTATCCTGGCTATCTTTACACCAATTTGTCAACCCTCTACGAACGTGCTGGTCGTCTGGTTGGTAAAAAAGGTTCTGTGACTCAGATTCCGATTTTGACCATGCCTGAGGATGATATTACCCATCCTATCCCTGATTTGACAGGTTATATTACCGAAGGACAAATCATTTTATCACATGAATTGTATAATTCTGGTTATCGTCCACCGATTAATGTATTGCCATCCCTATCTCGCCTGAAAGACAAAGGGTCAGGTGAAGGTAAGACGCGTGGTGATCATGCGGCAACTATGAACCAGCTCTTTGCGGCCTATGCCCAAGGAAAACAAGCAGCAGAACTTGCTGTCGTGCTAGGTGAATCAGCTCTGTCAGATACCGACAAGCTCTACGTTAAATTTACCAAGCGTTTTGAAGAAGAATACATCAATCAAGGATTCTACACCAATCGCAGTATTGAAGAAAGTCTAGATCTTGGCTGGGAACTCTTGTCTATTCTGCCTCGTACCGAACTGAAGCGTATCAAAGACGATATGCTGGATCAGTATCTGCCACAGACAAAAGCTGATGCTGAGTAAAGTGAGGTGACTGTCCATGACACGATTAAATGTCAAGCCAACTCGGATGGAACTGAGCAACCTCAAAGAACGCCTCAAAACAGCCACTCGCGGTCATAAATTGCTCAAGGATAAGCGAGACGAGCTTATGCGTCGCTTTGTTGAATTGATTCGTGAAAACAACAGCTTGCGCCAAGAAGTGGAGGAAGCTCTGGTGTCACACATGCAAGATTTTGTCATTGCTAAATCGCTGGAAAATGACCTCATGGTCGAAGAAATGTTTGCCGTACCAACCAAGGATGTGCAGCTTTTCATTGAAAAAGAAAACATCATGAGCGTCACGGTTCCCAAGATGCACAGCCACATTGATAACCCTTATGGTAGCGACGAGGGCGATGTGATCTACAGTTTTCTGGCCTCCAACAGCGAGATGGATGCCACCATTGAAAAGATGAGCGGTTTGTTGGAAAAATTGCTGCGCTTGGCTGAGGTTGAAAAAACCTGCCAGCTCATGGCGGATGAAATTGAGAAGACCCGCCGCCGGGTCAATGGCTTGGAATATTCGACTATTCCCCAGTTGGAAGAAACCATTCACTATATCGAACTCAAATTAGAAGAAGCTGAACGTGCTAATCTGGTTCGCATTATGAAAGTGAAAGATCGTTAAAACAAATCCCTTTGAGAGCAAGCTCTGCTTACTTTCATAGGGATTTTTCTTATAACTTAAGTTAAGGAAACTTGTTATTTTCGCTTCTTTCTAAAGTAGTATCGGATGGAAGCAAATTCCTTTTGGAGCTAGGTTGTAGACAAAGTTTTTATTAAGATTCGCTGGGGTCGTTAGACCATTCAATAGTTATTCTCCCGATAGAGTTTGAAGCTTGTTTGATGCAAAAAAGTATAGTCTATATTCAGTTTGCTCCTGGAAGAGTTTCACTGTTGATTTTAGAATCTCATATAGAGTAAACCTCCGTCAGCAATGTTGAAGTTTTGTCAATCTTTGGAAAGTTATCAATTCAAGCTTTCGTTGTCTGGCTACATTTTGGAAAATGGTTTTCAAGATTTGTTGACGGTTTGCCGCAGTTTAGACAATGTCGCTCAGCAAATTTAACAGTTTCTTGCAACTTTGGTGAGGCTTGTCAGCCTTTAAAAATTTTTTGTACAATAATGGTAGGATTTAGTCACTTGCTGGCTAAGGTGTGTAGCTAAGGAGTTCTTCTAAGGGAGAAAGTAGATTTTGAGTCACTTGAGAAGAGTAGTTATTTGACAAGATTTTTTTTCAAAACTTAAATAATTTCAATGTTGTTTCAATTTTGTTACTTTATATTGTTAAATGAACAAAGAGTAGAAAGGAGAGTGTCTTGTGAGAATATTAGTGGTTGAAGACGAAAAAAGCATTGCGGAAGCTATCCAAGCTATTCTGGAAAGTCAGCAATACAATGTTGATTTGGCCTTTGACGGAGAGGCTGGTCTGGATTATATATTGACAGACCTTTATGATTTGGTACTTTTGGATATCATGTTACCAAAAATGGATGGTGTTGCCGTCTTGAAGCGCGTGCGTCAGCTGGGGATAGAAGTTCCTATCATTTTCCTGACAGCTAAGTCTCAGTTGGAGGAACGGGTGACTGGTCTTGATTTGGGAGCTGACGACTACATGACCAAGCCCTTTGAGGCAGAAGAATTGCTGGCACGCATTCGTGTGCGGACGCGACAATCCTCAGCTGGCAAGGTCAATCATCTCAAGCTGGGTAAGGTTGTTTTAGACGTGGATCAGCGTAAGCTCAGCACGACTGGTCATGAGGTTAACTTGTCCAACAAGGAGTTTCTCCTTATGGAGACCTTTCTGCGTAATCCTCACCAGATTATTCCTAAGAACCAACTGATCCTCAAGGTCTGGGGTCCTATGGATGACTCGGATTACAACCAGTTGGAGGTTTTCATTTCCTTTTTGCGCAAAAAGCTGCGCTTTCTCAAGGCAGATATTGCTATCAAGACGACCAAGGGAATCGGCTATTCTTTAGAAGAGGTTGACCCGTCATGATTGAAAGCTTACGCAAAAAATTTGTCATTGTGACCATGTCGCTGCTAGTCGTTGTTGTAGGTATTCTTTTCATGGTTAGTAACCGCTATGACCGCTACTGGGATGAATACGATACCTATCGGATTGTCAAAATCATCTCAAATAACGGCTACTTGAAGGATTATGCCGATGAGGCTGTCGCTCTGACCACCATTGATTCAGAGCAGAAGGTTACGATTGTAGCTAATGCTACTGAATTGACTAATCAGGAAGTCAAAGAGGTCAGCCTGCAGCTCTTGAAGCATGGCAAGAAGCGCTGGAAATTCAAAGATTATGTTTATAAGCTCAAGGAAAGAAAAGATGGAACATGGCAGCTGACTTTTATTGATTTGGCTAGCTACTCTAACAGTTTGGAACAGACTGTTATGATCATTGTTTTTATGGTCTTTGGCTTTGCCTTGTTGACGGGTGTCAGTATCTACTTGTCACGCTTCGTGGTCAAGCCTGCCCAGGATGCCATTGAGCGGGAGAAACAGTTCGTTTCCGATGCTAGTCATGAACTCAAAACGCCCATATCAGCTATCCGGGCCAATGCTCAGGTCTTGCAAAATCAGATTGAGCATAATCGTTATCTGGATCATATTCTCTCTGAAACCAAGCGCATGGAGCAGCTAGTACAGGACCTGCTAGGACTGGCTAGGTTGGACAACAATCAAGCTAAAAAGAATTTTGATAAGGTCAACCTGTCTGAACTGAGTCAGGAAATGCTCCTGACCTATGAAAGTCTAGCCTACGAAGAAGGCAAGTTAATTGAAGAACAAATCCAAGATGGTGTCTATGTGGTAGGTCAGGAGAAGCAGCTCAAGCAGCTCTTGACTATCCTGCTAGATAATGCCATCAGGCATTCGCTGGATGAGTCTACTATTACATTAAGCCTCAGTCAGGTTAAGAAGAGGGTCATCTTGACGCTCTCAAATCCAAGTAAAATCTATCCAGAGGATGTTATGCACAATCTCTTTGAACGCTTCTATCAAGCAGAGGATTCCCATCATACGACATCTAGTTTCGGTTTGGGCTTGGCTATTGCCAAGGCTATCGTGGTCAAACACAAGGGACAAATTTTCGCTCGGCAAGATGGGAACATTATGACTTTGCAAGTGATATTACCAGGTAAGTAGGAAATAGCAATGAAAAACTTTTTATTACGAACACTGTTTTACTTTCTCATCTTCCTAGTGCTGATTTACTTTTTCAGCTATCTAGGTCGTGGACAAGGCAGTTTTATTTACAATGAATTCTAGAAAGGGCACAGCTATGTTGAACGATATGATTGAAACCATTGAGCGCTATGCTCAGACACAGGCGGATTTTCCCGTTTACGATATGTTGGGAAATATCCACACTTACAAGGATTTGAAAGAGGACTCTGATGCCTTGGCTGCTCATATTGACCGTTTAGGACTGCCTGCTAAGTCACCTGTTCTTGTCTTTGGTGGCCAGGAGTATGAAATGCTGGCAACTTTTGTGGCTCTGACCAAGTCAGGACATGCTTATATTCCGGTGGATCAGCATTCAGCCTTGGAGCGCATTGAGGCTATTATGGAAATAGCAGAGCCTAGTCTCATCATTTCTGTTGGGGCCTTTCCGGTGGATGCTAAGAGTACTCCTCTCATTGAGCTGGCGCAGCTGGAAACCATTTTCGCTCAAAAGACAGTCTATGAACTGACGCATCCTGTCAAGGGAGATGACAATTACTACATCATCTTTACCTCTGGTACAACTGGCAAGCCTAAAGGGGTGCAAATCTCTCATGACAATCTGCTCAGCTTTACCAACTGGATTACTTCGACAGAATCTTTCTCAGTACCTGACCAACCGCAAATGCTGGCGCAGCCACCCTATTCCTTTGATCTGTCGGTCATGTATTGGGCACCGACCTTAGCTAAAGGGGGCACCCTTTTCGCCCTGCCAAAAGAATTAACGACAGACTTCAAGCGCCTCTTTGATACCATCAATCAGATGCCAATCCAAGTCTGGGTTTCAACACCATCCTTTGTGGACATGGCCATGTTGTTACCTGACTTCAATGCTGAAAACTTGCCTGAGCTGACTCGTTTTTATTTCTGTGGTGAGGAGCTGACGGTCAAGACAGCGCAAAAACTCTACGATCGTTTCCCGCAAGCTCGTATCGTTAATTCCTACGGTCCGACTGAGGCGACGGTTGCTTTGTCAGCGGTGGCGGTGACTGGTGAGATGTTGGCAACTTGCAAGCGTCTGCCAATCGGCTACACCAAGCCTGATTCACCGACCTTTATCATTGACGAAGAAGGCAGATGTCTCCCTCATGGTCAGCAGGGTGAAATCATTGTGACTGGACCGGCTGTTTCTAAGGGTTATCTCAATAATCCTGAGCGCACCGAGGCCGCCTTTTTTGAATTTGAAGGGCTACCTGCCTATCATACCGGTGATGTGGGCAGTATGACTGAGGAAGGTTTGCTGCTCTATGGCGGCCGCCTTGATTTCCAGATTAAATTTAACGGCTACCGCATTGAGCTGGAGGAAGTATCGCAGAACCTTAACAAGTCACAATACGTCAAGTCAGCTGTGGCTGTGCCACGTTACAATAAGGATCATAAAGTTCAAAATCTTTTAGCCTATGTGGTACTAAAAGAGGGTGTCGCTCAGCAATTTGACCGAGACTTGGACATTACTAAGGCTATCAAGGAAGATTTGAAGGACATCATGATGGACTATATGATGCCATCCAAGTTCCTCTACCGTGAGAGCCTGCCGCTGACGCCAAATGGTAAGATTGACATCAAGGGGTTGATGAGTGAGGTAAATAACCGATGATTGATTTTCTCCATCAGCTGCCGCATCTAGAGGCTTATGGCAATCCCCAGTATTTTATCTATTTGATTTTGGCTGTTCTGCCAATCTTTGTCGGTCTCTTTTTCAAGAAACGTTTCCCGCTTTATGAAGCGCTGGTTAGTCTGGCCTTCATCGTCCTTATGCTGACAGGTAAACACCTTAATCAGCTGGCTTCGCTTTTAGCTTATGTGGTCTGGCAGATTGTGTTGGTTTACAGCTATAAGTTTTACCGCAAGGCGCGTGATAATAAGTGGGTCTTTTATCTCTGGGTCTTTTTATCAGTCTTGCCTCTGGCATTTGTCAAAATCAGTCCGCTGATTGAGGTGGAAAATCGAGCCTCACTTTTTGGTTTCTTAGGTATTTCTTATCTGACCTTCCGTGCGGTGGGCATGATTATGGAAATGCGTGACGGTGTGTTGACAGACTTTAGTCTCTGGGAGTTTCTGCGCTTCCTGCTTTTCATGCCGACCTTCTCCAGCGGACCAATTGACCGCTTCAAACGCTTCAATGAAGACTATGAAACCATTCCTGAGCGTGCCGAGCTGCTGGACATGCTGGAACAATCTGTTCGCTACATCATGCTGGGCTTTCTTTATAAGTTTATTTTAGCTTATATCTTTGGGCAATTGCTCATGAATCCTATTAAAGAAATGGCTCTACAGATGGGGGGTGTCTTTAATCTTCCAACTTTGGGTGTCATGTATACCTACGGCTTAGATCTTTTCTTTGACTTTGCAGGTTATAGCATGTTTGCGCTAGCCATTTCCAACCTCATGGGGATCAAGAGCCCTACCAACTTTAATCAGCCTTTCAAATCACGTGATTTGAAAGAATTCTGGAATCGCTGGCACATGAGCTTGTCCTTCTGGTTCCGTGACTTTGTCTTCATGCGTTTGGTTAAGGTTATGGTCAAAAACAAGGTCTTCAAAAACCGCAATGTGACATCAAGCGTCGCCTACATCATCAATATGCTCATCATGGGCTTCTGGCATGGGGTGACTTGGTACTATATTGCCTACGGACTTTTCCACGGTCTCGGTCTAGTTATCAATGACTGGTGGCTACGCAAGAAGAAAAAAATCAACAAGGAACGCAAGAACAAGGGACAAGCGCCACTTCCAGACAATAAATGGACCAAGGCCGTGGGCATCTTCATCACCTTCAATGTGGTCATGCTGTCCTTCTTACTCTTCTCAGGGTTCTTGGACCAACTCTGGTTTCCAAAACCACCGATGAAATATTAATCATCGTTGTGCGGACTGCATCCAGTTAATTAAGTGCTGGTTGAAAGCATCCGCGAACGGAAGTGATCCGAACCTGATATTTTCGCCGTAATAGTATTCTTAGCAACTAAACTCTATAAAACAACAAGGGAGAACTAAAAATGGATATTAAATCAGAAGTTATTGCAATTATTGACGACCTTTTCATGGAAGATGTGTCTGACATGATGGATGAGGATTTGTATGATGCAGGTGTGCTTGACAGTATGGGTACGGTTGAGTTGATTGTTGAGTTGGAGGGGCACTTTAACATCAACATTCCTGTTTCTGAGTTTGGACGTGACGACTGGAATACAGCTAACAAGATTGTTGCAGGAATAGAGGAGCTTCGTCATGCTTAAACGCCTCTGGCATATTTTAGGACCTGTCTTTTGTGCTTTGCTATTGGCCCTAGGCCTTATCGCTCTTTATCCAACCAAGGTGAATCACTCTTTGAGGGCGGAAAGAGAAGATGCAGTAGCCCTGACTAAGACTAATTTCAAGAGCAAGTACAAGAAAGTGCGTGCCTTGACCGACCCTAATCATCACTTTGTGCCCTTCTTTGGCTCTAGTGAGTGGCTGCGTATAGACAAGATGCACCCTTCCGTCTTGGCGGAGGCTTACAAGCGTTCCTACATTCCCTATTTGCTGGGGCAAAGGGGGGCGGCATCTCTGACGCATTTCTTTGGTATTCAGCAGATTAGCAAGGAGCTTGATTATAAGCAGGCGGTCTATGTCATCTCGCCTCAGTGGTTTGTGGCTAAGGGAGCCAATGCTGGCGCTTTTCAAAATTACTTTAGCAATGGGCAGCTGATTGACTTCCTGCAAAACCAAACAGGCAGTCAGTATGACCGCTACGCTGCTAAACGTTTCTTGAAGATGTACCCAGATTCATCCCTCAAGGGCATGATGGAAAAGGTAGCCAAGGGACAGAAGCTCAGTGCTGCCGACCGAAAATCGCTAGACTTTAAGGATAAGATTTTCCAAAAAGAAGATGGTCTCTTTAGCCATTTTTCAGTGAGCAACAACCAAAAGAAAAAGGTACAGCCCCAGGCTGATTCTCTACCTAAAACCTTCTCTTATCAGAAACTAGGTGAGATTGCTAGTCAGGATGGTAAGACAGCGACAAGCAATAACCGATTTGGTATTGAAAATACCTTTTACACGATTCGTGTGTCTCACCAGCTGGATAAACTTAAAGGTTCACAGAAGCGTTTTGACTACACCAAGTCACCTGAATACAATGACCTGCAACTGGTGCTCAATCAATTTGCCATGAGCCATACCAATGTGCTCTTTGTCATCCCGCCTGTTAACAGCAAGTGGGCGGCATTTACAGGACTTGACCAAAGCATGTACCAAAAATCAGTCGCTAAAATCAAGTATCAGCTGCAAAGTCAAGGCTTTACCAATATTGCCGATTTCTCCAAAGACGGTGGTAAAGCCTACTTCATGCAAGATACCATCCACATGGGTTGGAACGGATGGTTGGCACTGGATAAGGCCATCAATCCCTTTCTCAGTAAACCAAGTGACGCTCCAACTTACACCATCAATGACCAATTCCTCACCAAAGCTTGGGCAAAATACACTGGCAAACCAGAAGAGTTTGGGAAATAGGTATTTTGGGGGAGAGCTTGGTTGACAAATCAGGCAAATTGAGGCTTAGTCAGTCTCAGTCTAGCGAGCTAGAAGAGAAGCAGCCTGCCTACCAACGACTGCAAGCTGAACTTACTAAATTGCGACAGATGACCAATATTAGCTATCACAACAAGACCACCAAGCTAACCCTTTTCTTGGCGCGTTTGTAGCAGCCTGTTTTGGTAGGGCTGTGCCAACCTTGGGCGTGTAGACCTTTGCCGAGCAGTTAGTTACTGCCCAAAAGGCCTTTGATCGCCTTGATTATCAGAGAGTTTTGGATAAAGAAGAGTTTACTAAGATTAATCTCAAGGAAGTTCGTCAAGATATCTGTGACAGCTACCTTGATTTTTGTGCCTATGTCTGCTTGCGCGCTGAACATAGGCCGGACTCCAACTATGGTCTGCTCTTTGATGTCCTAAATAAGCAACGCCAAGCTTCCATTGACTACCTGCCGTAGAGAAGCTTGGAAAAAACGTAAGGCCAATCAAAAAGTAAAAGAGGAAGACTCACTCAAAAAGTAATCAACTTAAGAAAGACCAATGGTTGCCATTGGTCTTTCTTTTTTATAAAACAAGTATGATGTCGTTTTCAACAGTCAAGAGGTCTTCTGGCAGGTAAGGGCTATCCAGTTCTTGTCCATTGAGGATTAGTTGCGAAAATCCTGATTCTTTGTGGTCAGGGTTTTGCACCGTAATGTGGAGTTTTTTGTCACGGAAAGTCTTGTCCATGGTAAAACTGTCCCAATCCGCTGGGATGGCAGGCTTGAGCTCAAGACCAGTGAGGTCAGGACGCAACCCCAGAATTCCTTCAACACAAGCTACCATGACTGTTGAGGCTGTTCCTGTTAACCAGTGAACGTGAGAGCGGCCAAAGTGCGGACTAGCAGGGCCCTCAGTGAATTGCCCGTAACAGTAGGGCTCTAGTTGTCGGATGTCAGCACGATCATTTTGTGCAGCGGGAGCATTTTCCATAAAGTAAGTGAAGGCGCGATCTCCTTTCCCCCTGAGGGATTCGGCTAAAATCAACCAACCTTGAGATTGGCTAAAGACACCAGCATTTTCCTTGGTACCTTGGTTGTAGATGAGAGCAAGGGCTCCCTCAAAGGCATGCTCATGGTAAGGAGGGTCCATGAGGACAGCACCATAGGCAGTGTTGAGACGGTTGTAGACGTTATCCATGGCAAGTGTAGCTTGTTCCGCACTCGCCAAACCACTGATCACAGCCCAACTTTGAGGGTTGAGCCAGAGATTAGCCTCGGGAGCTTGGCTTTCACCAATACGTTCACCAGCTTCGGTAAAGCCACGGACAAAGCGGTCGTCATCCCAGCAGAGTTCTTGGATGCGCTCGCCCATTTCTTCTTGTTCGCGGTTGAGGAACTCAAGATAAGTATCATCTCCCTTAGCAGACGCGAAGGCCTTGAGAACCTTCAAGGCATAGTAAAATTGCAGAGCAACAAAGGAAGATTCTCCTTGAGCACCGAGACGCAGGCAATCATTCCAGTCAGCATAAAGGCCAGCAGGCATACCGTGTGGACCAAGATGGTCTAGGGAGAATGTGATAGCAGCCTGCAAGTGCTGGTAAACAGTGGCTTCTCCTTGGTTAGCGTAGGGAATGACCTCATCCAGAAAGGCAAGATTTCCCGTCTCAGCCACATATTTGTAAACCGTTGGGAAAAGCCAGAGAGCATCATCAGCGCGATAGGCTGGATGTCCAGTTTCTTTGACGTAAGAAGCATCATCTGGGGTGTCTTCGTGTCCAGGATTGTGGGTAAATTTGACCAGTGGTAGTCCGCCACCATTGTCTACTTGAGCAGACAGCATGAAGCGAATTTTTTCAGCTGCCATTTCCGGTTTGAGGTGAATGATGCCTTGGATGTCTTGGACGGTGTCGCGGTAGCCGTAACCGTTGCGCAAACCACAGTAGACAAGAGAGGCAGCGCGTGACCAAATGAAGGTCATGTAGCAGTTGTAGGCGTTCCAAGTGTTAATCATGGTGTTGAATTCAGGACTTGGTGTTTGCACCTGCAGGCTTCCCAGACGGTCTTCCCATTCAGCGCGCAGCTCATTGACCTCATCTTCGACAGTGGCTTTTGGCTTGTCATAGCTTTGAAGAACGGCTTGTGCCTCCCGAGAGCATTTTTCACCGAGAATGAAGACAAGTGTCTTGGTCTCATTTGGTGCCAGAGTGACCTTGCTTGCGAGCGCTCCGCAGGCATTTTCGTTGTAAGACGTTACGTCACCCAAATTGCCAGCAGCGATACCAGCAGGCTTGTCATAGCTGTTGTAACGTCCGAGAAAGGCTTTCTTGTCCCCACAAAAAGAAGTGACAGGATGGCCAGCTAGGCCAAAGAAACGTTCAGTCACATTCTTTTCATCAACTTGTTCTTCATCATCCAGTGTGTCTAGATTGCCGTGAATCTGCTGCATGATGCGGTTTTTTTCAAAGATCGTACGCGTGATGAAGAGGGAATATTGCAAATTAACTTGATCTTGCTCGTAGTTGCCGTGGTTGGTAAATTCAGCGTAGCCAGTCAGAGTCAGGTTACGGACTTTATCAGAGGTATTAGTAACCTCTAAGGCCCAGACTTCATAGCTCTTGCCCTTTGGCACATAGTAAGTGGCTTCGGAATGAATACCAGCATAGTCAGCTATCATCTTAGTGTAGCCCATACCGTGATGGCATTCACTGTGGTAATCAGCTAAGTCTTTACTGACAGGCTGCCAAGAGGCTGACCAGAAGTCCTTACTGTCGTCATCTCTCAAGTAGATGTAGCGCCCGGGCTGGTCGAAATTGTTAAACACATAGCGTAGAATGCGTCCATTGGCACCTGATTTGGCAAAGCTGTAGCCGCCAGCATTGTTAGAGATGATAGCTCCGTATTCAGGTGAGCCGAGATAGTTGACCCAAGGCATGGGAGTATCGGGTTTGTCAATCACGTATTCGCGATTGCTGTCGTCGAAATAACCGTATTTCATGGAATTCTCCTTAAATTTTTCAATTTTTTGTAATAGTCTTCTCAGCTAGTAAGGTCATAGAGAAAACTATTGTGGGTTGTGGTTGCACTATATTTTACAATTTATCTTAAAATAATGGTGATGGTGTGGTCATCGTCATTGAGTTGGTTGAGTTTGTCTTTAGTGAGGAAGGCGTAGGCGTCATCGGTGATGTCGAGTGCTTGTCCGTCACAGTTGGCTTCTGCGATGATGTAGTTACCAAAATCTTTGTGGGCAGCATTTTCATAGGTGATATGGAATGTCTTGCTTGCAAACTGTGTCGTGATAGTTGCTCTGCCATTGTCATCAAATTGTTCGGCAAGGAGCTTAGGATAAAGCATCAGGTCACCGAACTTACCTTGGACACCGAAAACTTCAGTCACCATGGTCAGCATGTACCAGCTGGCAGCGCCAGTCAGATAGTGGTAGACGCCACGACCATCAGCACGGAAATACTCAGGAATACCTGGGTAAATGCGACTAGTTTCAAAGTTCAGAGAGGTGTCAGCCAAGGTTTTGAGAGCCTTCCAACCTTCTTTGGCAAAGCCACGACGGTAAAGAGCATTAGCATACATGACTGTCATATGTGAGAAAACAGCTCCGTTTTCTTTTTCACCATAGGCAAAACCATACATCCGACCGAGATCCATTTTAAGCTCGTGAAAATCTGTATTGAGGCGGTAGCCACCAATTTCTGGACGATAGAGGTAATGGTCAGCACTCTTAGTCATCTTGCGAATTTGCTCGTCTGTCGCCACAAAATTCATAATTGGGAAGACTTGCCCCGTCAGCATCATGTGAATACGATCGTTATAAGCACCATCTGTCCTGTGACCGCTATTGTCGTAGTAGCTGTTGTACCAACCTTCATCATCATTGAGGTCTAGCCATTCTTTTTGTTGCAGATGCTGGCGCAGCCAAGTCGCTTTTTGAATGAGGTTGAGAGCCAGTTCAGATAAACTAATTTTGACCTTGCGACCATTGGTATTGTGAACGAGCTGGTTAGTGTAGGCATCAAGAATGTGATGCTTGCGACCAATGTTGTCGTAAATGGCTGAATCTTTTTTGAGCAGTAGACCAATTTCTTCTAAGATTTCAACAGAATCAGTTTTAGTTTTGCTTTCAAGTAAACGAATCAGAGCGGCTAATTCCATCAGATTGCCAGAATAAGCGGCGGTAAAGGCGACACTTTCACCGTTTTCGTCAGCCATATCCAGAGCATCATTCCAGTCAGCACCGCGCAAGCGATAAATGTTGTGGTCACCGACTTCATAGAAGCCTGTCAAGTGTTGAATCAGTAAGTGCTCAAGAATGCTACCTGTATAAACGTTGTCAGTTGCAGTTCGCTGCTCATTACCATAAGTCTCGTCCCAATCACTATCAAGAGCAGTGCCACGCTTGACGTGAGAATCTTTAAAGTAGGAAACTTGGCGGGTCAGAATGTCAATGTCACCCGTCTGATCAATGTAAAGCTTAGTCGTGATGAGAGGCCAGAGCGCGTGATCCATCCAAACGCGACTGATACCGTTGCGGTCGGCTAGGAAATTGCCATCGCCCTCACCAATGATGGTGGCATTAGTCCCATCCAAGCGCACGCCCTTGAAGTTATTTTCAATCATGTGACCGACTTGGGTAGGATCCATGAGTAGTAGTGAGAGGCAATCTTGCCAGAGGTCACGCCAGCCACGACCGCCACGACCGTAGTCATGATGAGGAAGGAAAGAACAACCAAAGATACGACGTAAAAATGGTTGGAAGCAGACCCAGCGCATGTAATGATCAAAATCACTATTACCTGTCTTGAAATTCACCGTTACCTTGTCTTGCCAGTAATCTTTGGTTTCTTGCAGAATGTGGTCAACTGTGTCAGGGTCACGATACTTGTTAATGGTTGCCGTGATATTTTCTTCTTTAGTATCAATGCCCAGCAGCACTACAAACTGTTTGCTTTGCCCGGGTTCTAGGTTGAAGGTCTCAAAGCGAAAAGCACCCATAGCTTCGCGCCCTTCAATGTGATAGTCAGCTGCCACACCAGTGCTAGCTGCATAAATAGCTCGCGGATGGATAAAGCTGCCACCCTCACCAATAAAACTTTCCACTGTTGGATAAAAAGCCTGTGGAGTCTTACCAGCATCATCAAAACCAGCGATATAATAAATCTCATGATTGAGCTGGTGACCACGTTCGTCAAAGGACATGGTCGGCTTCACTTGAATACCAGTGTCAGTAGTCTTGATGCGGTGCAGCATAGACGTTACATTACGGTGGTCACGGATGTTATCAGCACTGCGCCCAAAAATTGGAATAGCAGCGTAGGCGGTGATGTCCTGTGCTATATCAGCTGCGTTAGTTACAGTAACGGTCATGATTTCCACATTATCATCGTGTGGGATGAACACAGTCACTTTAGTGTCCAACTTGAGGGTTGTGAGTTCACGACTCACAGTTTGCCACATGAAACCTGCGGTCACCGTGCTTTTTTCTTGGTCAGCGGTGAATTTTTGCGCTTCTTGTTGGGCAGAGGCACCGCTCAGTGACTCGACCACGCCCTCTTGGTTACGCAGCCAGAAGTTGCGCGTGGAGCGGTTGTTGTGCAGATTGTCGACACTTACAGGTTCTAGCAGGAAGTGTTCCTGATCAATCTTGCTATCGCCTCCTAAATTTGGTGTAATAGCACTTTTTAGCCCCGTTTCAGATGCTAGCGGGAAGTATAGGGAACTAATATTTTCAGCTTGGGCAAGAGAAAAGTCTCCCTTGTCATTAAGAAAAGTGATAGGTTTCATTGGAAACTCCTTTTTCTTCGATTTTCGTATGTTTTTATTTTAAAGAAAGCGCTTGTTCCAGAAAATCAAAAAAATCAAAAAAATATCATAAATATGACATTAAAAGGAAATATATCAATAATTTAGTTAGTCTCGCTTATTTTAAAGTGAAATAAGTCCTATCAGAAAATGACTAAAAAGACCTTAATGACGCCGTTATAGCTGAACCTAACTTATTTTTTCTACCATTTAAAGCGAGAAAAAAACAAAAATATCAAAAATAAAAAGTTTTTCAACTCAGGTCATAAATCTGGTATTTTTTTAAAATTTATAATATAACGATTGAGTCAAGCAAGCTATAATACAGTTACAAAAACACGAGGGCGACCTCAAAAAGGAGAAAATGATGAACAAAAAAGTAAGCGCTTTTATAGCAATTGCTCTTGCAGCAGGAACCATGGTGGCATGCTCTAACAAGTCAGGTTCAAGTTCAAAAACAGCCGCAGCCAAGGAAGGCAAGATCATCAACGTCTATTCTTGGAATGATGAATTCCGCCAACGCGTTGAAGCGGTTTATCCAGAAGTTAAATCAACTTCTAAAGATGGTACTGTGACAAAACTAAAAGATGGTACTGAAATCCACTGGATTGTCAACCCTAACCAAGACGGTGTTTATCAACAAAAATTGGACGAGGCTCTGCTTAAACAAGACTCAGCATCAGCTGACGACAAAGTTGATATATTCTTGTCAGAAACAGACTACGTTAACAAATATTCCTCTAAAGAAGCTGGCGCAGCAATGCCTTTGAAAGATCTTGGCATCAATCCAGATAAAGACTTAGCAGACCAATACAAATTCACAAAAGTGACTGCATCAGACGAAGATGGCGTTCAACGTGGTTCTACTTGGCAGACCTGTCCAGGTGTCCTTGTTTATCGCCGTGACATCGCTAAAGAAGTCTTCGGAACAGACGATCCTAAAGAAATAGGTGCGAAAGTTAACAGTTGGGACAAGATGAAAGAAACCGCTAAAGTCTTGAAAGATAAAGGTTATTACGGCTTCGCATCTTACGCTGATACCTTCCGCCTCTACGGTAACAACATTGAAATACCTTGGGTTAAAGATGGTGAAACAACTGTTAATGTTGGACCAGAAGTCATGAACTGGGTTAAAGATTCTAAAGAATGGCTTGACGCTGGTTACTTCAATAAGACTGTTAAAGGTCAATGGACAGATGACTGGAACAAGACCATGGGTTCTGATTCTAAAGTCTTTGCCTTCCTCTTCCCTGCTTGGGGTGTCGACTTCACACTGAAACCAAACTGGGATGGTGCGGATGGACAATGGGCTGTAACCACTCCACCACAAGAATATAACTGGGGTGGTTCTTACATCCACGGTGCAGAAGGAACTGATAATCCAAAACATGTTAAAGATATTATTCTAGCTTTGACAGCTGAGAAGGATAACCTCTTAAAGATTTCAAAAGATTACCAAGACTTTACTAATACTAAGTCTGGTATGAAAGAAGCCGCTAAGGATGACAGCTTTAAATCAGACTTCCTTGGTGGACAAAACGCCTTCGAATATTATGCACCAGTTGCAGAAAATATTAAGATTGCACCATTGTCAGCTTATGACCAAGGTTGTGTTGAATTGTTCCAAAACTCATTCAACGACTACCTCCAAGGTAAAGTAAGCTTCGATAAAGCTAAAACAAACTTTGAAACAGCCATCAAAGAACGTTATCCAGAAATTACAGACGTTAAATGGCCTAAATAATCACTAAGAGGCTAGGACAAAACGTCCCAGCCTCATCTTAAGAGAAAAACGAAAAACACATTTTTCGGAGTATCTCATGCTCTTTATTGTTTTACTATTGCAAAGCAAGTTGCTAGCATTCGTATCACTCTAGAAAAGTAACAAAAAATAAAGAGCCCCTAATTAGAGGAGTAATGAGATGAAACAAAAACGTAAGCGTATCAATTATGGAAAATGGGGCTACATCTTCATTCTTCCATTCTTTCTGAGTTTCTTTATTTTCTCTTTCATCCCACTCGTTGATACGATTCGATACAGTTTTTACGAGTATTATCGGTCAGGGATCAGAGAAATCGGTCCGCGTTTTATCGGGCTGGACAACTATGTTAGCCTGTTGCATTCAGACATGCTCAGGTATGCGGGAAATACCATGATTCTCTGGTTGATTGGCTTCATTCCACAGATTGTGATTGCTCTGCTTCTTGCAAACTGGTTTGTAGATGCTCGACTTAAAATCCGTGGCAAACAATTCTTCAAGGTTGTCATTTATCTGCCAAACTTGATTATGGCATCAGCCTTTGCCATGTTGTTTTTTACCCTTTTCTCAACTAATGGTCCTATCAACTCCATCCTAGAATCTCTAGGCTGGATTAAAGCGCCAATTGATTTTATGGGAACAGCCTTTGGCACACGTTCATTGATTGGAATTATGAACTTCCTAATGTGGTTTGGTAATACTACTATCATGCTCATGGCAGCTATCATGGGAATCAGCCCTGATATCTTTGAAGCAGCAGAAATTGATGGTTGTAACAGTCGCCAACGCTTCTTCTACATTACACTACCAATGATTCGTCCAATCCTTGCTTATACCTTGATTACGTCAATTATTGGTGGACTTCAAATGTTTGATGTCCCACAAATTTTGACAAATGGTCAAGGGTCTCCAGACCGTACCTCAACAACCCTTATCATGTTCTTGAACAACCACTTGAAGAGCAAAAACTACGGTATGGCAGGTTCCTTGTCTGTTTACCTCTTTGTCGTGAGTGCTATTCTTTGCTGGTTTGTTTACAAAATGACTAACAACGAGCTCAAAACGACTAAGCGAAATCTCCAAAGAAAGGCTAAAAAGGTGAAATGATGTCAACAAAAGCACAAAACCTATTACGCACCATTGTGGCACATTTTGTATTAATTACTTTATCCTTTATGTGTCTCTTCTTCTTCTACATCTTGATTATCAATGCGACTCACTCCCATGCTGAATTGCAAAAAGGTTTCTCTGCTCTACCAGGAAGTTATCTCTTTGATAACCTGGAAAAGGTCGCCAACGACGGTAGCTTCCCTATGTTTCGAGGGATTCTCAACAGCCTTATTGTGTCAAGCTTGACTGCAGCTATCTGTACCTATTTCTCAGCCTTGACCGCATACGGCCTTTACGTTTACGATTTCAGACTCAAAAAAATCGCTTTTACCTTTATCATGGCAATCTTGGTTATGCCAACACAAGTCACTTCAATGGGGTTCTTGCGCTTGATTACCAATATGGGCATGTATGACACACTTTTGCCGCTCATTATCCCATCCATTGCCTCACCAGCAGTTTTCTACTTCATGTACAGTTACATGCAGTCATCACTTCCTATTTCTTTGGTAGAAGCTGCGCGTATCGATGGGTCTAGCGAATTTCGCACCTTTAACACTATCGTTTTGCCAATCATGAAACCGGCTATCGCAGTCCAAGCAATCTTCACCTTTGTTGGTTCATGGAATAATTACTTCATTCCAGCCTTGGTTATTCAATCTAAAGACAAAATGACTGTGCCCATTCTTATCGCAACCCTTCGTGGGGCAGACTATATGAGCTTTGACATGGGTAAGATCTACACCATGATTCTTGTAGCTATCGTTCCAATCATTATTGTTTACCTCTTCTTATCAAAATACATTATCGCAGGGATTACCCTCGGTGGTGTTAAAGAATAATTTCATCCTATTTCATTTTTTCAATATCCCAATTTATCTTATGGAGGACTAGAATGTCTAAAAAGAGTGTTTTAAAATGTATTTGCTACGCAACAGTTCTCGCTAGCTTACAAGTAGGACTCAGCACGGTCGCAGCTGATGATACAGCAATAGTACCGGATACTGATTCACAAACTGAACTTACAGCGAGCCTATCTCAACCACCAGTTGCTGAAACGCCAGTAACAGAAGAAGCACCAGTCGCTCAAGGAACACCGGCAACTGAAGCTCCAGTAGTATCAGCTGACGTGGCAACAGCTGACACAGAACAAAGTGATGCAATTGGCACAGCCAATACGGATACAGCAATAACCACAACAGCAGAAGTCCCCACGGCAGAAGAAGCAGCTCTGCCAAGTTCCTATCAGACAAAGTTTGATGCTTATGATGATGCTACCATGGCAAAAGCTGATTGGTGGAACGGCAATCCATTTGGAGCTGTTTGGAAACCAGATCAAGTTAAAGTTGAAGATGGCATCATGACACTCACTATTGATAAAGAAACTGATGGCGAAGCACCTGTTGATTACATCTCTGGTGAATTGCGAACGCAAGAATTCTTTGGTTATGGAAAGTATGAAGTCAGCATGAAGCCAATCAAAAATCCTGGTACTGTAAGTTCCTTCTTCACCTACACAGGACCAAGTGATAACAACCCCTGGGATGAAATTGATATTGAATTTCTTGGTAAAGATACGACAAAAGTACAGTTTAACTACTACACAGACGGTGTCGGTGGTCACGAATATATCTATGACCTTGGTTTTGACGCTGCAGCTAACTTCCACTCTTACGGTTTTGACTGGCAACCAGATAAAATCACTTGGTTTGTTGATGGTAAAGAGGTTTATTCTGCAACGGAAAATCTCCCAGTCACTCCAGGTAAAATTATGATGAATGCTTGGGTAGGTACAGGTGTTGACGATTGGTTGGAACCATTTGACGGCACCACACCACTTGTAGCAAGCTACGATTGGTTCACCTACAGCAAGGCATCGAAAGTCATAACTGCTGATAATAGCACAACGGAACCAGCTCTTGAACCAACACAAATTCAAACTACTAGGCCAGCTACAGCAGAAGTCCCTACCATTACAGCAGCTAAACCTGCTGCAGCAACTCCAGTAGCAACAGTAGCGCAAGCCCCTGCTGCTCTAGCGTCAACAAGTCAAGACCCAGTAGTAGAAGTTCCAGTTGAAAAAGGAGCGGTAGCCGCATTGCCAAGAACAGGCAACAGCGAAAACCGAGCCCTACCACTCCTAGGCATTCTCCTGGCACTAGTCGGCACCATGCTTACGCCATTTAAGAAAAAACAAGACTAATATTACATTTCTAAATGACTTTGGGAGTGTGATAGTCATTTCGCTCCCAGCTTTTTTAAAGGTGGATCGCATGATGAAAAAATGGTTACTACTTGTTACCCTTGTGGCATTAACCACAATTACTACACAAAAAGTGAGCACACAAACAATGCATAATATCAAAACAACACATTTTGGCACAGGCTTTGAACATTACGACGCCAGCTATATGGAGCTGCGCACCGGCTCAAACGGTGAGATGTTTAACTGCCAGTGGAAACCTGACAACGTTGCCTTTCACAATGATGTCATGATACTGAAAATTGACAGTGATGGTCGTGGCGGCTATACAGGCGGCGAATGGAGAACTCGTGACTATTTTGGATATGGACTTTACCAAGTCCGTATGAAACCCATCAAAAACACAGGTGTCGTCAGTTCTTTCTTCACCTACACTGGTCCTAGCGACGGCACTAAGTGGGATGAAATAGACATTGAATTTCTCGGGAAAAATACCACACAAGTCCAGTTCAATTACTTTACTGATGGTGTTGGAAATCATGAAAAGCTCTATGATTTAGGCTTTGATGCGACAGCGGATTTTCATACCTATGGTTTTGAGTGGCAACCTGACCACATCACCTGGCTGGTGGATGGCAGAGCTGTTTATACGGCATATGACAATATTCCAAGTACACCAGGAAAAATCATGATGAATACTTGGCCAGGTATAGGTGTTGACAATTGGTTGGCACCTTACGATGGAAAAACACCTCTATACGGTTACTATGACTGGATAAGTTATGATCCTTTTTGATCATCCATCTAAGTGACGGTCGGTTTAATTCGGCCGATAACACTATCAGAAAGACTATTTAGAAAGATTGATAACATGGTTGAATTAAATCTAAATCACATTTACAAAAAATACTCAAACGCAACTCATTATGCTGTTGAAGATTTTAACATCGACATCAAGGATAAAGAATTCATCGTTTTTGTTGGCCCATCGGGCTGCGGAAAATCAACAACCCTGCGCATGGTAGCGGGTTTGGAAGACATCACCGAAGGTGAACTCAAAATTGATGATGTTGTTGTCAACGACATGGCCCCAAAAGACCGCGATATCGCCATGGTCTTCCAAAACTACGCTTTGTATCCACACATGACGGTTTACGATAACATGGCTTTCGGTCTCAAGCTGCGCAAATACAGCAAGGCTGATATTGACAAACGCGTCAAAGAAGCTGCTGAAATCCTTAGCTTGACCGAATTTTTGCAACGTAAACCAGCTGATTTGTCTGGTGGTCAACGCCAGCGTGTTGCTATGGGGCGTGCCATTGTTCGTGATGCCAAAGTCTTCCTCATGGACGAACCCTTGTCAAACTTGGACGCCAAACTGCGTGTGTCCATGCGTGCTGAGATAGCTAAAATTCACCACCGCATCGGGGCAACAACTATCTACGTAACCCACGATCAAACCGAAGCTATGACCTTAGCTGACCGCATTGTCATTATGAGTTCAAGCAAGAACTCTGACGGTTCAGGAACTATCGGACGTGTCGAACAAATCGGTACACCTCAGGAGCTCTATAATACCCCTGCTAATAAATTTGTGGCAGGGTTCATCGGAAGCCCTGCTATGAATTTCTTCACTGTGACCGTTGAAAAAGACCGCTTGGTCAGCAAAGACGGTTTTACGTTAGGCTTGCCACAAGGTCAAGCTAAGGTTTTGGCAAACAAAGGCTACCTTGGTAAGGAAGTGATTTTCGGTATTCGTCCAGAAGATATTTCTAGTGACCAAATCGTGCACGACACTTATCCGGATGCAACGATTACATCAGAAGTGGTGGTGTCAGAATTGCTCGGCTCAGAAACCATGCTTTACGTCAGGGCTGGACAATCTGAATTTGCTTCACGTGTTGATGCGCGTGATTTCCACAATCCAGGAGAAAAAATTGCCTTAACATTTAACGTTGTTAAAGGACATTTCTTTGACACTGAAACTGAGATAGCCATTCGCTAAGCAACCTCCTAATAAAAGTCTGAGACCTAAGTCTCAGGCTTCTTGATTTAAAAGCTTGATTTTACAATATAAGTGCACAAAAAACGCATAAGATTTCCTAGTAAGATAAACTTAAACGAATATCTTACGGGAGGAAATTTTACAAGTTGCCCTTATGTTACTATAGAAAAAAGAGAGAGTAATTTTATTTACCACATACAAGGGTTAAATTTTTCTCAAACAACGACTTTACAAACCAAAACCCATCCAGTATCAGTTGAGACTTACACCGTCATCCAATAAACGAAAATGTAATTCTCAAGCAGCTTCTTGTATTGTCGAATCACATTGTGGGTGAACAAGGAAACTGGAAATAGACGTCGAATTGAGCTAGATGGCCAAACACTTTTTTCTTGATAATCAATGATCACTTGCGGAAATAGTGGGACGTTTAGAACGTTGAAATAAATGAAACATGCAAATGGCTTATTGGGGAAGTATCTCCAACAAGGAGTGACCTTGTAGATGTGGATGAGGAGGCGATTCAGAACTGGGAAGATAAGCTGAATAATAGCACAAGAAAAAGTCTTAACTGGGAGACACTTTACAGGAAAGTTGCACACTTAATTTGATAAAGCAATGGATAAAAAATTTTCTGAAATTTCAAGGTAATATGGTAGAATAGAAGAATGAAAGGCTTTTCACAAGGCAATAACGTTAAAAAACTAGGAGATTATCATGAATTATAAAGATGAATGGCGACTTGTTGCGACCAGTGATGGCTTGGATGATACGGCTCATCGCCCTTTGACTGAAGAGTTTCACTTTTATCAAGCAGTCTCAACTGGTGATGTTGAAGTTGTTCGAAAAAATTGTGAGCAGGAGCGCTTTACCGAAAAAGATGGAGTTGGTACTTTATCGCGTAATCCTATTACCAATCTCAAGTACCACTTTGTTATCACGACAGCCATGATTACCCGCATGTGTGGACAAAATGGTATGGAGTACGAGCAGGCTTTCCGCTTGAGTGATTTTTATATCCAAAAGCTGGATGATCTTCACACGACACAAGAAGTACAAAATTTACATGATGAGATGGTCATTGATTATACTGAGCGCATGCGACGCATGATTCAGAAAGACATCACTTCTAAGCACATTGCTGAGTGTAAAGATTATATCTACTGTCACATCAAGGATCGTATTACGGTTGAACAGCTGGCGCAGGAATTCGGTGTATCAGCTAGTTATCTCTCTCGCCTTTTTAAAAAAGAAGTCGGTGTAACGGTTAGCACCTATGTCAAAGACAAGAAAATCGAAGTCGCCAAAGACCTGCTGAAATTTAGCGATTTCTCCATGATTGACATTGCCAATCACCTGTCTTTCTCATCGCAAAGCCACTTTATCCAACAATTCAGAGAACATGTCGGCATCACACCAAAAAAATACCGTGACACCCACCACACAGTCAAATGGGATAAAAATGTTGTTAAGGAATAACCCGACAGTTGTTCCTTTTTCGTTTATGTTATAATAAAATCATGAAAATTTTTGATACGCATACCCATCTCAACGTGGATAATTTTACTGGAAAAGAACAAGAAGAAATTGATTTTGCGCGTGAACTCGGTGTAACTAAGATGAACATTGTTGGCTTTGATGAACCAACCATCAAACGTAGCTTGGGGCTATCAGCGGCCTTTCCTGAACTTTATTCGACTATTGGCTGGCATCCGACCGAGGCTGGTTCTTACACACAGGAAGTAGAGGACATGATTGTCAGCCATCTGCATGCCCCAAAAGTGATTGCTCTGGGCGAGATTGGCCTAGATTACCACTGGATGGAAGACCCCAAAGAGGTACAAATTGAGGTTTTCAAGCGCCAGATTCAGTTGTCCAAAGATCACAATCTGCCTTTTGTTGTTCACACCCGTGACGCCCTCGAAGACACTTACCAAGTCATTAAGGAGGCT
Organism: Streptococcus caballi DSM 19004; assembly: GCF_000379985.1. Taxonomy (GTDB): domain Bacteria; phylum Bacillota; class Bacilli; order Lactobacillales; family Streptococcaceae; genus Streptococcus; species Streptococcus caballi. The sequence goes on from NZ_KB904096.1 coordinate 55,130, forward strand.
GGTGTTGGCCCATGTGGCGGTATCATGCATTCTTATTCAGGCTCTTTGGAAATGGCCGAGCGCTTTGTCGATTTGGGCATGACCATTTCATTTTCCGGTGTGGTCACTTTTAAGAAGGCTCTGGATGTCCAAGAAGCAGCGCAGCATTTGCCACTGGATAAAATCCTCGTTGAAACTGATGCGCCTTACTTAGCCCCAGTACCCAAGCGCGGCCGTGAAAACCGCACCGCTTACACGCGCTATGTCGTGGACAAAATTGCAGAACTCCGCGGACTGACTGTGGAGGAAGTTGCAGCAGCAACCTACGACAATGCCATGCGGGTATTTGGATTGAAAGATTAGAGTAAAGCGAGTTCTTGAGAAAACAAGGATACTGTGGTGAAAACTGTTTAACAGAGTACTGGCGACCGAAGGTCGCTCGATAGGACAGCTGCCGCCCTAGCAAAAGTCCTCTAACAACTGTTTGTTAGAGGACGATGAAAACTTCAAGACCTTAGGCTTGAAGTTTAGCAATGAAACCGAAGGTTTGCTTGCGTCCGTGCTACCTCAAGCAAGCTGTCAAGAAAAAGAATTTATGATAGAAAAAATTAAAATACAAGAAGTCCTCATCGTCGAAGGCAAGGACGACACCGCCAATCTCCGTCGTTTCTATGAGGTGGACACTTATGAAACTAGAGGTTCTGCCATTACTGACGAGGATTTAGAACGTATTGACAAGCTCAATGAGCTTCGCGGTGTTATCGTCTTTACTGATCCAGACTACAACGGTGAACGCATCCGCAAGAAGATTATGCAGACAGTACCCACTGCCAAGCATGCCTTTCTCAATCGTGGTGAGGCAGTACCCAAGTCTAAGACTAAAGGTCGTTCTCTGGGCGTTGAGCATGCCAGCTTTGCCGACTTGCAAAAGGCCCTGTCCAGTGTTTTGGGCAGCTATGATGACGACAACCACTTTGACATCACCAAATCAGACCTCATGCGACTTGGTCTCCTCATGGGATCAGACAGCCGCAAACGCCGCGAGTACCTGGGCGAGAAGCTTCGTATAGGTTACAGCAATGGCAAACAGCTATTGAAACGTTTAGAACTCTTTGGCGTGACCTTGGCGGATGTTGAAGAAGTCATGGAACATTATTCTTAAGGAGAGCCCTATGTCAGAAACCACAATCAGACCCGCAACCCTAGCTGATGCTGCGCGTCTGCTGGAGATTTATGCTTATTATGTTGAGTGCACCGCTATTACCTTTGAATATGAGGTGCCGACTTTGGCGGAATTTCAGAACAGAATTTCTACAATTTCCAAGTCTTATCCTTATCTGGTTATTGAGCGTAGCGGGCGCGTTTTGGGCTATGCTTATGCGGGTGTTTTCAAGGATAGAGCAGCCTATAATTGGGCTTGCGAGGTGACCATTTATCTGGACAAGGACGCAAAGGGTCTTGGTCTTGGCAGAAAACTCTATGATGCCTTAGAAGCGGAGCTTAAGACGATGGGCATGCTCAATCTTTACACCTGCATCGGCTATCCAGAGCTTGAGGACCAGTATTTGACGCAAAATAGTGCTAACTTTCATCAGCATCTGGGCTATGAGACAGTGGGACGTTTCCATAAGTGCGGCTACAAGTTTAATCGCTGGTATGATATGATTTGGATGGAAAAGCTGATTGGCCAGCATGAAGACAATCAGCCTATGGTTCGATTTGGTAAAAAATAATCATTCTTCTTCTCTTAAGTGACTGATGATAGCTTGCTGATTAAGCTTATGAAAGGTGCTCGTGACTATATGAGACTTGTCTTGTGAAGATGCTAAAGAAGCTTTTTGTAGATAATATCAATAGCTGTGCGTATTTAGAAGGCTATGCTTGGTGAGCTACCTTGTCTCAAAAATCACGTTAGGTGAATGAAAAATTTATTTTACTCAGAGGGATGATACGATGTTCATTGTAAAATTGACTGGGAACAAAGTAATATAATAACAGTTGATGCCCAAGCTACAGATGTGGTTGATTTGCTTGTGAATTCAAAAGGAGCCATAGAGTAATTAAGGAGGAAATCCTATGCCAGCTTTTTACCTGCTAGTTCCTTTCCTGTTTGTCCGATTTATTTTTCTCTCACTCTTGGATAGGAAAGCAACGGGGCGGGCAGCCCATTTTGCTCCAATGCAAGGGAAAGAGATGCTAGCCTATTATCTTTATCAATTATCAACTCTTATGCTCCTGGTTGTCCCTTTCTTTCTGAAAGTCAGTCTTTCTTTATCTCCTTTTTTCTATTTAGGGTTAGGAGTCTATTTTTTAGGTAGCCTGCTTCTTATTTTGGTCATGAAGGATTTTGCCAAGCCTGATGAAAAAGGATTGAATACCCAAGGGCTTTTTGCGCTGTCTCGTCACCCAATGTATCTTGCTTATTTTGTTTTCTTTTTAGGCATGGCGATGCTTACTCGGTTGCTAGTACTGCTCATTTTCCTAGCTATTTTTCAACTGTCAGCTCACTTTATCATACTGGCGGAGGAAAGGGAGTGTTTCATAAAATTTGGTGCCGCCTATCAAGCATATCAAAAACGTGTTAGGATGTATCTGTGACGTTTATTGTTACAAATTAGGCTGGGGGATTAGCTGATGAAAAAAATTATTTTGCTCAGAGGAGTGACGCCGACTGGTCCAAATCGTATCCCAAAGATGGCTTATCTTAGGGAAATTTTGATAGAGGTTGGTTTTGAGAATGTTCAAACCTATATCCAGAGCGGCAATATTGTCTTTGAGACAAATTTATCTGATGAAACTGTCCGAGGACTTGTGCACTATACCATTTTAGAAAACATTGGTGCGGATTTGTCTGTCATTATTAAAATGCCTGAGCAGCTGGCAGAGGCTGTGCAGGAAAATCCATTTGGTAATAGCTATGACGCCTCCAGAGTTCATCTAGTCTTTACCAACGACAAGTTGGACACTGGTATTTTGAAAAATTTAGCTCAAACTGACTTTGGCGATGAAGCACTTTATATCGGTAGCCAGTGTCTTTATCTGTATTTACCGCGGGAAGCCAAGAAAAAACGCCTCAATACCAATTTTTTAGAAAAGAAATTAGGAATCCGAGCGACTATGCGGAAGTTGAGTGTGACGAGTAAACTTTGTCTGATGTAACAAGTAAGAATGGAGTCAATTAAGCTCTCCCAAGGATAAGTTAGTGCTAGCCTATCCTTTTTATGTTACAATATGAGAGAATCATCATGAAGAAAGGGAAAACAGCTCATTGAGGGCTGTTGCTAATAAATGAGAATCGCAGACAAAACTGTTACCCGCGCCATCCTTGAGCGTCACGGGTTTACCTTTAAGAAATCGTTCGGTCAGAACTTTTTGACCGATACCAATATTTTGCAGAAGATTGTGGACACGGCAGAGATTGATAAGAATGTCAATGTCATTGAAATTGGGCCTGGTATCGGTGCTTTGACCGAGTTTTTAGCGGAAAATGCAGCTGAAGTCATGGCATTTGAAATTGACGATCGACTCATTCCGATTTTGGCAGATACGCTGCGTGATTTTGATAATGTTAAGGTTGTGAACGAAGACATTTTAAAATCAGACTTGCAAACGCGCATTAAGCAGTTTAAAAATCCTGATTTGCCCATCAAAGTGGTGGCTAACCTGCCTTACTATATCACGACGCCTATCCTCATGCACTTGATTGAATCAAAAATCCCATTTGCGGAATTTGTCGTGATGATGCAAAAAGAAGTGGCAGATCGTATTTCGGCAGAGCCAAACACCAAAGCTTACGGCTCGTTATCAATTGCGGTGCAATATTATATGACCGCTAAAGTTGCTTTTGTTGTACCGCGTACAGTCTTTGTACCAGCACCAAATGTGGATAGCGCTATCCTCAAGATGACCCGCCGTGAACAACCGCTCGTTCAAGTCAAAGACGAAGATTTCTTCTTCCGTGTTTCAAAAATCAGCTTTGTTCATCGCCGCAAAACCCTTTGGAACAACCTAACCAGTCATTTTGGGAAGTCAGAAGAGGTCAAGACCAAGTTAGAAAAGGCTCTGGAAGCAGCGGGTATCAAGCCGTCCATTCGTGGAGAAGCTTTATCTATTGCCGATTTTGCAAGATTGGCGGATGCCTTAAAAGAAGTCGGATTATAATGAAGAGACCCCAGCCATTTATTGTGGTTGGGGTTTAAAAATCTTTTAATAGCTTGTCTTTGTAATAATTAAAGAAAGTTTTTTTGCCGATGGTACTAATTGTTTTGCCTTGTAAACCATATTTTAGTTTGGAGCTATCTTGTTTATCAACAGTGGCTAGTGCTGTCACCTCAAAGACATTTCCTTCTTTGGTTTGTGTGGCAGAACTTGCAATTTTAGTGATTTTGCCAGTGATAACAATGGCGTGATTGCTAATTTTTTCAAGGGTTAGGCGAACAGGCTGTCCTTTTTTCAATTGACTAACATGAGTGGAGTCAACGTAATAGCGGATAGCGACTTGCTGTGTTTTGGCAATATCTGGGTAAATCTCTGCAATCTGACTGCCTTGCGGCAAGAGCGTTTGCCCTTCAAATTCATCAGAAACATGTAAAATGCCACTTTGACTAGCTTTTAAAATGGTGTCAGCTTTAGAGAGATTTGTCTGGTCAAGCTGCGCTTGCAAATTTTCTTTTTCTTGAGTAATTTGCGTGAGTTGTGTTTCAGCCTGTGTCAATTCCTGCTGACGCAAGCTTTCAATTTGACTAGTGGCACTAGTGTCATAACTTCCCGTTGAATAATTGGAAGCAGCTTGTGTCTGTAAACTAGAGATAGAGGCATTAATGCTATCAATCTGCCCTTGTAGGTCTGTTAAAAATTGATTTTTAAGGCTTTCTTTGCTAGCAGAATTGTTGTCAGTTGAACTGCTTTGTGTATTACTTGTTTGAATCTGGCTAAGATAGCTATTAAGAGTAGTTGCATATGGATTGTTGCCAGATACGTTTGTTTTATCAGTTTGAATAGCCTCTTTAACTTCTTGATATTGACTGACTTGGGTTTGTAGGTTAGCAATCTGTCTTGCGATAGCTTCATTTGCTTGGTTGACACCAGCTTCTTGTTTAGCAACTGATTGGTTTGATTGAGAAACTTGAGCAGTAATTGTTTGAGATTGATTAAAAAAACGCTCAACGGTTGCTGAATAACCAAATTCATCATCACCTGTAAAGAGGTTTTGTCCTTTCTTTAGACTTTCTTTCAATTGATTGAGTGCCTTTTGTTGACGTTCATCTCTTTCGATTTGTGCTTGAATGGCATTAAGTTGACTATCTTCCAGTTTGTCGGAGTATTGGATGAGTAGATCCCCCTTTTTGACTGCCTTATTTTCACTAAGATTATTGGTTAAAACGGTGTTATTGCTACTTGATTGAACAACAGCGATGACTTTTGTTGGTCTGATACTACCAAGTGTCGTAACGGTAATTTCTTTTTTACCGACGAGAGAAAAGGCAAGGAGAAAAAAGACCAAAAGTGTCATTGGAATGACTAAGATAGTCGCAAAATTATGGTAACGCCTATGATAAAATTCAGCAGATTGAAATAATTTAGGATTCATATGGTCTCCTTTTATTCATGAAATAGCTGTGCATAGAAACCTTGATTTTGGATGAGTTGTTGATGATGCCCTTCTTCGATAACCTGTCCTTTATCTAGGACAATAATACGGTCAGATTGTTCAGCGATGCTCAAACGGTGGGCAACAAAAATAATAGTCTTGTCTGTGAGAGATAGTAAATTTTTAATCACACGTTTTTCCGTTAGAACATCAAGGCCACTTGTGGCTTCATCTAAAATTAAGACGGGAGCTTGTGTCAGTAAAGCGCGTGCTAAAGCTAAACGTTGCTTTTGCCCACCAGATAACCCAGCACCATCTGAGAGTTCGGTATGGTACGCCATTGGCATTGATTCAATATCAGCACGGATTTCAGCGATGTCACAAGCTTTCAGAATATCTTCTTGTGTGATGTTAGCAGGTGCTCCCAAGGTCAAATTTTCTAAAATCGTCCCTGAAAAGACGTAAGACTGTTGTGGTAGATAATTAATGTATTGGCGAATGGCTTTTTTATCAATGGTTTTTAAATCGTAGCCACCCAGGGTAATCTGTCCATGGTTAGGTGTGTAAAAATTGACAATCATTTTAGCTAAGGTTGTCTTACCAGAACCGCTGATACCAACTAGGCTAATTTTTTCACCCTTCTTAATGTGTAAATTCACATGACTCAGTGTGTCACGACCAAAACCATATTTATAAGAAACATTATCAAAGACAATATCTCCTTGTAGAAAATGGCTGTCATTTAAGAGTTGTCTGCCATCAAATTCAGATGACACTAAGTAAACTTCGTTGAGACGATTGTTAGCTACTTTGGCAGATTGTAGTTTGGTTTGCAGATTAATAATATTTTCCATTGGTGTTGTAAAGTACGACAGAAGCGTATTGTAAGTAATCAATTGACCTACTGAAATGTTCCCAGCCATGACTAAATGTGAACCATACCAGAGAATGACGACGTTTAAAATCAGCTGTGCTCCCTGTTTTAACGACGTTTGCACAGCTTCATACTTACTAAGCGTAAAACTTTTATCCAAATAATCCACAAATTCACGGTCAATATTTTGATAACGGACTTCCTCGCTAGTCAAAGATTTAATCGTTTCAATACCATTGATATCTTCGATAATCGCAGAGCTAACCATAGAATTGGCTTGCATGACATCGTGATTCATTCGCTCAAAAGGCTTCATAAAAGCCAAAATAATAATAGCATAGATAGGCAATGCTATTAAGGTGATGAAAAAAAGATTGGCATTTTGCAGAATTAAGACACTTCCGACAATAAACAAAATACTCACATCTAAAAATAAAGAGAGAATCGTTGATGCCAGTGCATCAATAATCGAGTTAGCATCGGTGAAACGTGAGATAACTTCACCTGTCCGCCTTGTGGCAAAAAAGGACATGGGCAATTCAAAAATATGACGAATATAAGACAAAATCACGTCAATTGTTAACCGTTGGCTCAGCACAACAAGTAAATAATTTTGTGAAAAGCTCATGATTTGTTGCATTATGTAGGTTACAATCAACCCAACCGAGACAATGCCAAGAGTGGATTGCAAATGATTAGGAATATAATCGTCTAAGATTCCTTGCAAATAGTAAGACCCAACAATATTAATCAAGGTCACGAGCAAACTTGCCAGAATGATATAAGTTAGCAGTGCCTTTTGTTTGAAAATAATTGGTAAAAAGCTTGTTAAGCCATTTTTCTTATCTTTATGTGGTTGATAATGCGGAGCAGGTGCTAAGAAAATGGCGACACCTGTCCATTCCTTTTCAAAGCGCTCCTTAGGCATTTTGGTCACTTTGATACTGGGGTCTGGATCACCGATGATAAGGTGGTTTTTCTTAGCTTTGTAAACGATATAATAGTGCTGCAGTTTGCCTTTTTTGTTAACATGAACAATAAAAGGATAGGGAATATCGGCCATATCAAACAGTTCCATATTAGCTTGAATGGCGCGTGTTTCAAAGCCAATGGCTTTAGCTGCCTCGACTATCCCTAACGCTGTCGTCCCTTCCTTAGTTGTTTTAGCTAATTCCCTTAGGTGTGCCAGTGAGAAATCAGATCCATAATGCTTGGCAACTGACGCCAAAGCTGCCACACCACAATCTCGCAAATCAATCTGACTAACATACTTGTATCTCCTCATAACAGATTTCCTTCTAAAGAACCTAGTTTCAATAGATATGCTAAATAGACCATTGTTAATGTAGGTTCTAACCATTTGATAGACTTATTATGCCATAAAAAAGAGGTTTAGAACTATCAAAGTCCTAAACGGTCATTTTGAGTTCTTGAATGGTAACTCAATTACCGTTTAGGAACTCAAAATGACCTTTTACGACTTGGGCGTTCATTTTTCTAAAAAAGGGTTATACTATACTTGTTTCCGGAAATATAAATTAACAAGGAGGTATTCAGATGAATACAAAAGCATTCGAACAATTTGATGTAATGACAGATGCAGAACTTTCAGCAGTTGAAGGTGGGTATAGTGCAGGTGCATGTTTAACTGACATTGGATTAGGAATGGTTGGTGGTGGTGCTGCAGGTGTAGCTGGTGGTGTTGCAGGAATTGCTCTCGGAGTTGCTCTTGGACAAATTGGTGGTAGTGTAAGATGTATTACAAGTTATGTTGGAGGAAAGTAGAATGGAAGATTATAAAGAGTTGACCATAAATGATCTTGCTTGTATTAACGGAGGAGGAGTGAACTGGGGTGTAGCTGCTGGATATTGTGTTGCGGGTGCTTTAATAGGCGCTGCAGGAGGAGCAATTTCAGCTGGAGTGGGCTGTCTAGTCTCTGGTTTACAGGAAGTATCAGATGGGCTTTTTAAGTAATGTTATAAGAATATTATTTCCTTACATTTTGTTGACACCAATTATGTATATTATTTCCTATTGGAAGAGCAACAAATTTTTTAAACAATATGTAAGGATTGCTATCATATTTTTTCTATTACAAATCTTATCGGAATTGGCATATGCCATATTTAATAAGTAAAACTAATTTCGGCTGATAGCTCCCCTAGCGATCAGCCTTTTTCAAAAAGAAAGGGAGTTATTGATGACCTCAAAACATCTTAAATCATTGGTATTATTATTATCATCTGCTCAAACCGTGTGAGCATTAAAGGGTTTCAGGAAAAGTGATAAAATTGAACTGGTAGTCTTTTGGGGCTAGCTATTTTTATACAAACTGTATCTCTTGCGACTGTTTATGGTCATTTTATGACTTGGGCGTTCATTTTTCTAAAAAAGGATTATACTAAAACTGTAAAGGTTGCAACTCTAAAAAATAATTTATGAAAGAACTATTATGACTAATCACATTCGAGTATTGACAGCAGTGGTACTATCTCAGTTAATTATTGAGTGGCCAGGTTATCTTATTGGGCTGTCTATTCCTAAAATTATTGGAATTGTGTTGCTGAGTACAGCTGTTGAAGCTATTCTTCATATCTGTTGTGTCATGAAATACCATAGTGATATTTCTCTGGCAACCAGCTTAACTAACTTTAAACAATTTATTTGGAAAACTATTTATTATCCTATTATTGTTGTAGCGGTTATCGTAGTTGGTGTTTTTCAAAAAAACAATATCCTTACTATTTTCTTTGAGTGGAATGCCCTAGTTGTTTTTTATACCGTAGGATTTATCATGGCTTCTAATAATGTTCCTATGAAGAAACGGCATACATAAACGTTTACTTAGGATATGTTGAAGGTGACGGAAAGGGATATTGTAAGCCTGTTTATTACGCAGCAAACGGGTACTCATGTTGATATAGCAACGGTGAATGGGGCTATGTTGTTACTAAAGGTGTCTTTCAAGCAACAACAGATGTAATCGCAAACGGTTGGGTATCGTCTCTTGCTGGGGGATATTTTGGAAAACCATAGAGGAGTTTTTTATGGCTCAAATAACTAAAGAACACATTATGGACCAAGTTTATAATCTTATTTTAAATGTCGAAACTAAGGAAAATGAGCGCGAAGCTCTTATCAATTTTAAAAATGAGATTGAAGCTGGGAAAGAATTTGAAAGAAATTTAATGAAGCTAGCAGAAAGTTTACGGGAAATTAGCGTAAAAAACATTTCTGAGAAAACAACAATGAGCATAGGTGTGAGAGAATTTTATAAAAATATTTCATCATATGGTCAATTGAAGAAAAACTTCGGTCGTGGATTAGCAGTAAGCGGCTTTATGTTTTAAAATATCAAGCTGATAGATGCCTATCAGCTTTTGTATTAATCAAATGTTACCGTTTAGGAACTCAAAATGCCCTTTTACGACTTGGGCGTTCATTTTTCTAAAAAAGGGTTATACTATACTTGTTTCCGGAAATATAAATTAACAAGGAGGTATTCAAATGAATACAAAATGTTTTGAACAATTTGATGTAATGACAGATGCAAAACTTTCAACTGTTGAAGGTGGTAAGACAATTTATTATGGTAATGGTTTGTACTGTAATAATAAGAAAGGATGCTGGGTAAATTGGGCAGAGACTATTAATATTATAGCAAACAATTCAGCAATGAACTCATTAACAGGGGGAAATGCAGGCTGGCATTCTGGAGGAATAGCTTAATGGTAGATTTAAAGTGGTTCTCAGGTGGAAAAGAAAGAAAAAATGAAGCGGTAGTTATTATTGACGAATTATTAGTATCTTTAAGTGAGGATTCAAAATATATCCCACTTAAAAAATTTTTTCTTTTTTATCGTAAGGAATTAGAGTCAAGTGGGACCTCTACGCCATTAGTTTTAAGTAGGATGAATGTAGAGTTATCTAACATTCTGGTAGAAAATAAACTTCAACTATCTGATGCACAATCAAAGCAATTAAAGAGGTTAAGAAGTTTATCAAATATTAGATATGGCTATTAGATAAAATATTTATCGTCAAGCTGGTAGGTCCTATCAGCTTTTGTATTAATCAAATGTTACCGTTTAGGAACTCAAAATGCCCTTTTACGACTTGGGCGTTCATTTTTTAAAAAAGGGTTATACTATACTTGTTTCCGGAAATAGAAAAAATAAAGGAGGTATTCATTATGAATACACAAACATTCGAACAATTTGATGTAATGACAGATGCAGAACTTTCAGCCGTTGAAGGTGGCGGATGTAATTGGAAAGGTGCAGCTGCTACAGTAGCTGTAGGAGCTGTTGGTGGTGCAATAAAAGGAGCAGTAACAACATATTCATGGCAAGGGGCTGCTTTGAAGGCGGTAGGATATGGAATTAAAGTAGGAGTCGCTTACGGTGCAACCTGCCGTTGAACATAACAGTATGAAAAGATGGATTTTGGAATTCTTACTTCTAGTCTTAGTTTATAGCATCATTGCTTTACTATGGGAACAAGATAAAACATGGCAATTTTACGCATTAAGCATGTATGCAGCCATAAGTTTATCAGATGATATTTTTAAACTTTTGTTTCTAAAGAATAAGAAAAAATAAAGGAGGTATTCATTATGAATACACAAACATTCGAACAATTTGATGTAATGACAGATGCAGAACTTTCAACTGTTGAAGGTGGAGGTATGGGATATTGTAAGCCTGTTTATTACGCAGCAAACGGGTACTCATGTCGATATAGCAACGGTGAATGGGGCTATGTTGTTACTAAAGGTGTCTTTCAAGCGACAACAGATGTAATCGCAAACGGTTGGGTATCGTCTCTTGCTGGTGCTTATGGTTATGCGACTAGCTGGGGGAGACGCCCATAATGTTTTTTAAGCGAGGAGCAAGGAAACGTAAAGAGTTTTATCATCAAATCGAGTTGGTTTACAATAATTCTACTCTGCTGATTAGCGAAGAACTTCGCCAAGCTCTATTAGATAGTGTATTGAGGCTCGAAAAAGGTGATCGAATAGCGTATTTGGCTTATAAATTGTATCCTTTGGTTTGCGATGAGATTTTACATTGCAAATCTAATCGTAATGATGAGTTAGTGGTCTTACAGAAATATCTAGAAAAAGCTCGTTGGAAATACTATTGGGGTTCTGTTTTGAGCATGGCGTTTATTCGTCAGTAGCTTAAAAAGGGTTATACTATACTTGTTTCTGATAATATAAATTATTACGGAGGTATTCATGTAATGTTAATAAAATATACATTCCTTGTCCTAATATTTATTGCCACCCAGTTATTAATGTTTGTGATAAGACTAAAAGATGATGAAAAAAAAACAGTTAGACGCTTCTCTATCATTTTACTAATTTCTTATATTCTAGTTGATGCTTTCATTAGCATTCTTAGTATGTTGTAAAAACTAAGAATGCTAATGCAGTTCATGTGGGTACAAAAGTATTTGAACAATTTGAGGTGCCTCAGTAGAAGGAGCTGCTGGTGGAACTGTTGTAAATCTAACATTTTGTTCCACTTCAGTTAGTTAATAAATTCTATTAGAATAGAGGATTACTATGAAAAAATTTTACGCACAAATTGATATGTGGGTAAGAGTTTTAGTTATAGTAGTGGTAATTGTTCTTGGTTTGAGGGTACTCATCTATTCAACAGAGGTGTGGCGGAAAATTATTATTATTATTGGTGTTCCGCTTCTTGTTTATAATACTATTGCTTATGTTAAGAAGAAAAAATGTTAAAATCTTTCTCATTGTCCTAGTAAAAATAACAAACATAGTCACCTAAGCTGGTTGCTTTCCCTAAGCTATCAGCTTTTCTTATAGTTTAGTCCTAAACGGTCGTTTTGAGTTCTTGAATGGTAACTCAATTACCGTTTAGGAACTCAAAATGACCGTTTACGACTTGGGCGTTCATTTTTTAAAAAAAGGGTTATACTATACTTGTTTCCGAAAATATAAATTAACAAGGAGGCAGTCATTATGAATACAAAATGTTTTGAACGATTTGATGTAATGACAGATGCAGAACTTTCAACTGTTGAAGGTGGAGGTATGGAATGGATTGGAGATGTACTGAGTGCTATAGGTAATGCTGCGCATCCTGTTAACCCTCAACAAGTGGTAGATCAATTAAATGGAAAGTATCCACGTCGTGGTCCTGTTCGTTCTTGCCCCCCTGGAGGAATTGGAGGAACACCCAATGCTTGCAATTGGTAGGAAATGATATCTATTTGTCTGTAAAAACTTATAAATTAAAGATAATCTAAGGTTTTTTTAGCAAAAAGAAATAAGGTATGTACATTATGAAAGCATTATATAATGGTCATCTATCTGATGTATGGGAAATAAGTAAGACGAATGCACAACCAGCATGGGTTCAGCAAGCTTTTAAACAAAAATATCTGAGATGGAACGATGATAAATTAGTGATTTCTATGAGTGGAATAAATCCGTCTATGAAATTTAATTTGAAAATCAGCTTACTGAGTTACCCTGGTTATGCCTCTTACCCTGTGGGATATATCGGAGATTTTTTAGATGTTACTAATCATCGTGTTGTTTCAAAAAAACAATTTCAGAAACATTATCAAATTATTGAAGAAGACCCTCTATAATTCTCATTTATGTCTAAAACTACAGTTTAAAGCTGCTTTAAATGTTCGATAAAACTGGCGGCATACTTTTTGCCTATCAGCTTTTGTTTTAATCAAAATGTTACCGTTTAGGAACTCAAAATGCCCTTTTACGACTTAGGCGTTCATTTTTTAAAAAAAGGGTTATACTATACTTGTTTCCGGAAATATAAATTAACAAGGAGGCAGTCATTATGAATACAAAAGCATTTGAACAATTTGGTGTCATGAACGAAGTAGAACTTTCAGCCGTTGAAGGTGGAGGTTGGAAATGTGTTGCTGGAGTAGGAGGAGCATTTACTTGCTAGGTGGTGTGCCACTTTTCAAAGAAAAGAGGTATAACTATGAAATATCATCTTTCTAGGTTAGATAAGTTATTACTTATCAGATGTTTAATGGGTCAGTTACCAATTATAGGTATACTTAGTATATTCTTATCGCAGGAATTTTTTACCCTTCCTTTACTAACTAAAGTAGTTATAATACTAATTTTGACAACTAATATGGGAATCACTATTTACTTTACAAAGGAAATTAAACTAGAACAGGCAAAAGAAAATACTCATTTTCATGCTAAAGCTATGCAGATTTCTTTCATCGTGATTGCCTTGATTTTTGGTTTTATAGGCTTGTATAGGGGCGTAACTGCAGTAGAAACGTACCAACAAGTTATAGGGTATATAGGCGCTTTTATATGTATTGTTATAGCAGGTTTATTAGTTTGGGGGTTGAAATTTATTAAAGACTAAGCCTAAGGATTTTAATAAATACTTTTCTACCCAACTTATAGTATTCCTAATTAAGCAGTATCGTTAGAAACTTTATTCTTGATAGCAGGAATATATCTTTTGGTAACGACTAAGTAAAACTACTTTTGGCTGATAGCTAGGAACACTATCAGCCTTTTTCAAAAAGAAAGGGAGTTATTTATGACCTTAAAACGTATGAAATCAGTTGTATTATTATCATCTGCTTTATTGAGTATAGTAGCATTGACAGCTTTTGCTGACGATGAGGCGACTTCGTCTAGTTCAACTATTGAAGTTGTTAATCAATCTGAAACTAGTGTGACTAGCACAGAGACTTCATCATCAAGTATCGAATCAGCGGTTACGGCTATTGAAACAGAACCGTCTTCGGAAGAAAATCAAGCAGTTGTTGCTAAAGCTGAGGATAATACTCTCCCAGCTGAAACGACTCCAGAAGTACAGACAACACCTACTACCCAAACCTCAGAAGATACCACACCAGTTGCTGCTGATGAAGCAGAAGAAACTGGTACTGATGATGTAACGGTTAAACAATATGAAGAAAACGTTGCTGATTTTAATGCTGTTGGTATTTCTGATGTGTATCACATGTTTACCAAAGACAATAAGGAGCATGTCCTCTATATTGGTCGTCCGACTTGTTATTACTGCCGCCAATTTTCACCAGAACTAAAAGAGTTCAATACGCTGCTAGATGAGGGTTTGGCATATTATAATACAGATAGTGCAGATTTTGATGATAATGCGCGTGCTTTCCTTTATGAAACGGTGGGAATTCCAGGAACTCCTACTATTTTACGATTGCAAAATGGACAACTCTTATCAGGATGGGTTGGTGGTGGCGTTAGCGCTCAACAGCTCTATGATTACCTTTTCTTAGGAATTAACCCAGAAGAATCTCAAACAGATGATCATCAGGATAATAGCACAAAAGATGAGATTACAGAAGAAAGACCTGCCTCGCAAGATACAGCCATCTTTAATCAAGGACGACCAACGACCATGCAGACAAGCCCAGCATCAGCACAATCTGTTTCTCTATCAACTCCAGCTCCAACAAGCACCGTAGTAACCACAAAAACTACCCCAACAACTCTTCCAAATACTGGTGAAGAAAAAAGAAATTTTTACAGCTTAAAGATCCTTTTTATCCTACTTAGCTTAGCCACACTTGGCTTATCAAAAATGATGAAATCAGAAGACTAAAATCAACTAATCTCCTTATTTCGTAGCGGAAAAGAACTATCAAAATCACAAAAGAAACACGGTGACAAAGAGCTGACTACCATGCCATAACGCCCAAGACAGTTTATAAAGACGATATTTCAGTGAAAGGAGACAGCTTGATCCTTGCGATGTTGACAGAAAAAGAGAAAAACGAAAAGTTGTCCTGCGCGGTCAACTTTTTTGATCAGATGAAGTCATCTTGAAAGGTACGATCAAAAGTTTTGAGAAGTTAATGAGAAATTCAAACAATCTAAACAAAAGTTAGCTCAGGTCATTTGAAAATGGAAAAGTGTTCAACTAACTTCTGTTCACTAGATTGTAAAAATCAAATGGTCTCAACTAACTTTTGTTCACTACATTTTAAAAATCAACTGTTCTTAACCAACTTTGGTTGAACATAGTTGGAAAAATAATCTTCTCAACTAAAATTAGTTCAGCACATTAAAAAAATTTCTCAAAAAAACCAACTTTTTTCAGATTTTTTATTTGTCTTACGAATAAATAGATAGAGAAGAAAATCTTCTACTGTTTTTTAGGATAAGGAGACAAGAATATGTCACAAAAATCTATTCAACCACAATCATTGCCACGTCTTGAATTTACAGAGTTGATTTCAACAACTTTTGATGCCATTGATAGGGAAAACTTGACGTTGGGAACAGATGAAATCATCGTTAGTCAAGCGCATAAGCTAAGAAAATTACTCCCACAACTGGCAGCAACGATTAAGGAAAACCGTAAATCTGATATTTCCCAACAACTGGCAGAATCACAAAAACTACGTAGGGCAGATCTTCAAGCGCTTAAAGATGCCATTAAGCCTGCCAAGGTTAGTCGTTTGGTGGAGAAAAAGGATGCTTATCTGCTGTTAAATGAATTATTGAAAAAGCATAATGATGCTCAAAGCTCAGGACTAGAAAAAACGAATGGGGTGATAAAATCTCTTCTGACGAAATTAGCCTCAGAAGAATATGCTCAAGCAGTAGAAACTCTGAGGGTAGATGAATATGTCCAAAATCTCCAAGAAAGTCATCAAAAGACCTATCAACTCTATCTCAGTCGACAACAAGAAGAACTGGTCAAATCATCATCCAATAAAAAAGAAATCAGAGAAACCATGAACAAAAGTTATCGTCTTTTCTGTAGCCATTTGGAAAATCTTGTTGATTATGATGAAGATACGTCTTACAGTTCTTTATATACACTGGTTGAAAAAGTCAAAAAAGACTTTGCGGAAGTGTTACAACGTCGTAAAGCCCAAGCTAAGCGTAAAAAAACTATTCAATCAGAAGAGGTGGTGCCACCATCTGACTAAATTAGGTGTTTGTCATGACAATTTTATTTTTAATTATTTTCACCCTGTCAAAAATGGCGGGGATTTTTGTATCGCGATGACCGTTCACGACCTATTTTGAACCATTTACGACTTTGCTGGTTGTGAGAGAGGAAAATAGTTTATAATAGTATCAAGAAATAAGGCCAATATAGTTAGGAGGAAGACGTGGATATTTTTGTACTCGAAGATGATATTCCCCAACAATTCCGAATGGAGCGTGCTATTAATCTTGTGATGGAATCAAATAACTGGCATTATCGGTGTTTGGAGATTTCATCTAATCCTGATGAAATCATCGCAGTAGCAGGTAATGGTGAACATCAAATTTTCTTTCTTGATTTAGAAATTAAAGGTGAAGAGCAGCAAGGGATTGATGTTGCTAAAGCTATTCGTAAAAAAAATAGCACAGCTATTATTGTTTTTGTGACGACACATTCTGAATTCATGCTCTTAACCTATCAATCTTTAGTAGGTGCTATTGACTTTATTGACAAAGGATTAAACGAAGAAGCGTTTAACGAGCGCTTATTCGCTTGTCTTAAAGAGGCTGTCAAGCGCCAAGAGGGAAACTTTGGTGAACATTCCTACTTGTTTCATACCCCACAAGCCAAAGTGCGGGTAGCTTATGATGATATTTTATTTTTTGAAACGTCACCAGCACCTCATCGTGTTATTTTGCACACTAAGAACGAACGTACAGAATTTTATGCGACCATAGCAGAAGTGGCAAAATCAGATGAACGTCTTTTTAGATGTCATCGTTCTTTTGTGGTTAATGTGGATAATATCGCTAGATTTGATATGAGGTATAAGCTCATTTATTTTGAGATGGGAGAAACCTGTCCTGTAGCTAGGGCTAAGGTGAAATTATTACAGGAGAAAATTGGATAATGGAGAGGTAAAATGTTAGATTGGGTTATAACATCATTAATAGTTGATACTGTTATTTTAGTAATTTTTGCTCATGTTAAAGGAACTCCTCTAACAAAGAAAGGAATTTTATTAGCTGTTACTATTTTTACTATTACGGATCGTTCTTGGTTTTACTTCATTTTCTGTAATTTTTTGGTTTTAATTTGTATATCTTATTTTGAAGATGTCGAAAGAAAAATTCCTTTAATTGTTCATATTTTTTATGGTATTTTTCCTTTTGTTATTGAAAGTATCTTGAAACGAACCATTAGTTTTTTTATCTTGCCAATTTTTCATTTTAACTATGTAGATATAAGTAATAACACCTTATTATTTTTGAGTATAGAACTATTGATTTTAGCGATTTATTTTTTGTTAATAAAAATGTCAAAGGTCAATTTTCAAAATTTTGTAAACATGACTGAAATCACAAAATTACGTAAAATACTAATTTTTACCAACATTACAATGATTTTTTATTATATAGTTATGGAATTTCTCACGGGAGCAGAATTTCAGGGAAATGTATCTACTCTCCTTTATCGGCAATGGATGGCTGGACTGTACCTTTTCTTTTTCATCTTAATGCTTTTTTATCTTAATCGTAGTTACCAGACATGGTTAGAGCATGAGATTGTCTTGGGAAAGGAGAAGCAGTTACAAGCATTATCAGATTACAGTAAACAAATGGAGAGCCTTTACCAAGAGGTAAGAGGCTTTCGTCATGACTATATCAATATTTTGACAAGCTTGAAGGAAGGTATTGATAGAGATGATATGGCAATGGTTAGGAAAACTTATGAAACTGTTTTAGAAGAATCTGGTTATTTTTTTAATGATAGTAAATTCGAGATAAGCCACCTGTCTAATATTGAAAATGATGCTATCAAGAGTATTTTATCCACTAAAATGTTGGAAGCTCACTCACTAGGTATTGACATTAGCGTAGAAGTTCGAAATCTTATTGGTGCCCCAGATATTTCTTTATTGGATTATGTTCGTTTATTGTCTATTCTTTGTGACAATGCGATTGAGGCAGCGATTAAAGCAGAACATCCTCAAATAAAAATAGCCTATTTTGATCAAGATGACAGCTATACTTTTGTTATTGAAAATACAACTAAAGACGAACGTATCCCTGTAGATTTGATTTTTAAAAAGAACTATAGTAGTAAAGGTATTGGGCGCGGTGTCGGTCTAACAACAGTCAACCACATGGTTACTACTTATTCTAACCTTACTATTCAAACATCTAGTAAAAATCATCTGTTTAGACAGACAGTGCATATCAAAAAAGTCTAGGTTTAAACCCAGACTTTTTAAGCTTGTTTATCAGGTACTCTGGGATTAGTTTTTCTCAGCCAATCCCATAATCCAGCTAGAAGGTGTGTATCACCACCCTTTGTCATTTCCAGTTCTTCGGCACTTAGTTCAGAAAATTGGTCAAGTGTTGAAAAGTGAGTTGATGTATTTTTCATAGTAAATGTCTCCTTGTTTTTGCAACTATTATATCACAATAAGAAGAAAAGGGTGACAGAAATCATAAAAAGTCGTTTTTAAGTCGTAAACGGTCCTTGATGTACCAGTCACACCTCGGATAAGTACAGTTCAACGTTTACGGAGAACTAAAATTGTCAAAATCGGATTGGCGCCAATTGGATTATCCGAAGGTTGTATGAACATGGGCTCTTAGATAAAGAGTGTACATAAAAAGCCAACCTCATCTCTGAAATTAGCCTTTGTTATAAGGAAAGGACGGGATTTGAACCCGCGCGTGAATAAAATCCACTTGCCGGATTTCGAGTCCGGTGCCGTACCAAGCTGGGCCACCTTTCCAGAAGAAATATGTGAGATTAAAATGTTAAGGACTAATAACAGAGCAGTGATGCAAAGAATGAACAGAAGTTTCTCAAGCACAAGCAGCAAAGTTATTAGTCCTATAAAGATGCGGAGGAAGGGATTTGAACCCTCACACCCGTATGGGCACATGCGCCTGAAGCATGCGTGTCTGCCGTTCCACCACCTCCGCAAGGTACATTACTATTATACCCTTTTTCTCAAAAAAGACAAATGTAAATTTTCATGACCTTAAATCAGGTGGAAAATAGGCTAATCAAGCCTTAGCCTCACCCCAACTGTAAATCTTTTGTTTAGCTACTGAATTAAACACCTTTTTTTGCTATAATAAGGGTACTTGATGTTCACATTCAAAAACAAAGCAGACAACTATAACAGCTCTGCTTAAAGCAAGTTCTCATCAAGTGAAGAAGAACTTGCCTTAAGGCATCCTTTGTCGCCGTGGTGGTAAGTGGGGAAGTTTGAGACCTTGGGTTCAAACCTTTAGTTGCAAAATCCACTCTTGTGATAGCCTTGAAAGATCTTATTAGTGTCTAATAAGGAAGCTTTCTTAGGTTATCAAAGAGTTAGTTTGCAATGACCTCACCACTTAAGATAAAGGCCAAATCATTAATTTTAAAATTAATAGGAGTACATTTGCAAGGTCAAATCATCAAATCCCTAGCTGGTTTCTACTATGTGGAAGCCAATGGACGGGTTTATCAAACACGCGCACGCGGTAATTTTCGAAAAAAAGGTCAAACACCTTACGTGGGAGACTGGGTAGAGTTTTCAGCGAAGGAAAACTCGGAAGGTTACATTTTAGCCATCCAGAACCGAAAAAATAGCTTGGTTCGCCCCCCCATCGTCAATATTGATCAGGCAGTTGTTATTATGTCTGCCAAGGAGCCTGATTTTAATGCCAATCTACTGGATCGCTTTTTGGTTCTCTTAGAGCACAAGGCTATCAAGCCCGTTATCTATATTTCTAAGTTGGACTTGCTCAATAGCAGAGCTGAGATGGATGAATTTCGCCAGCATTACAAGGAAATTGGCTATGATGTTTGTTATTCCCTTGATGAGTTGCTGCCGCTGTTAAAGGCCAGGATCACAGTCTTTATGGGGCAAACCGGCGTTGGCAAATCAACCCTGCTCAATACAATTGCACCAAATTTAGAGCTGGAAACCGGCGAGATTTCGGAAACTTTGGGTCGTGGGCGTCATACCACACGTGCAGTTAGCTTTTACAATGTTTACGGTGGGAAAATCGCAGATACACCTGGCTTTTCGTCCCTTGATTATGAGGTAGACAATGTTGAGGATCTTAATGAGGCCTTTCCAGAAATTAGGCACCTCAGTCATTCTTGTAAGTTCCGCTCCTGTACCCATACTCATGAGCCATATTGTGCGGTCAAAGTCGCTCTAGAAACAGGTCAGCTCTGGCAATCTCGCTATAATAACTACCTTCAATTTCTTAGTGAGATTGAGAACCGTCGTGAAACGTATAAAAAAACCATCAAAAGAAAGTAGGTCTCTTATGTCAAATAATAAAATCGCTCCATCAATCCTCGCAGCTGATTATGCCAACTTTGCCAGTGAATTGAAGCGAATAGAAGCTACTGGTGCTGAATATGTTCACATTGATATCATGGATGGTCAGTTTGTGCCTAACATTAGTTTTGGTGCTGATGTTGTGGCCAGCATGCGCAAACATTCTAAATTGGTTTTTGACTGCCATCTCATGGTTGTTGACCCAGAACGTTATGTTGAGGCTTTCGCACAAGCTGGTGCAGATATTATGACCATTCATGTTGAGGCGACTAAACATATTCATGGTACTTTACAGAAAATTAAAGCAGCTGGACTTAAAGCTGGCGTTGTCATTAATCCAGGGACGCCTGTTGAAGCCTTGCTTCCAGTCCTTAATTTGGTTGACCAAGTGCTCATCATGACTGTTAATCCAGGATTTGGCGGTCAGGCCTTTATTCCAGAAGCTTTAAAGAAGGTCGCAGCAGTAGCTACACTCCGCGATGAAAAAGGCTACCATTATGACATTGAAGTAGACGGTGGTGTGGATAATCAAACTATCAAAGCTTGTTATGATGCTGGTGCTAATGTTTTTGTGGCAGGCTCTTATCTATTTAAAGCACAAGATCTGACTGCCCAAGTAGAAACACTCCGTGTGGCTCTCAATGACTAGAATTGCCCTCTTTGCAGGTGGTGATTTGTCAGGTGTCACTACTGATTTTGATTATCTGGTTGGTGTTGACCGCGGAAGCCTGTTTTTACTTGAAAATGGGCTTTCTTTGGATATGGCTGTTGGGGATTTTGATTCAGTTTCTGAGGGTGATTTTGCCCGAATTTCAGCTGCTGCGGGTCAGATGATCCAAGCACCAGCTGAAAAAGATGATACGGACACGGAACTGGCTTTGAAGACAGTCTTCACCCAGTTTCCTCAGGCTCAGGTCAGCGTTTTTGGAGCCTTCGGTGGACGGATTGATCACATGATGTCCAACATTTTCTTGCCCAGCGATCCTGCACTAGCTCCGTTTATGCAGCAGCTCAGTTTAGTAGATCAGCAAAACCTTATCCAATTCTACCCTGCAGGCCAGCACAGCATTTTTCCTAAAGAGGGTATGGCCTATGTCTCTTTTATGACAGATGGCGATGCCCAACTAACCATTTTGGGTGCTAAGTATGAGTTAACAGCTGAGAATTTCTTCCAGAAAAAGGTTTATTCCAGTAATGAGTTCGCAGGACAACCGATTGAAGTTCGTTTTGACCGTGGTTACCTGATTGTGATTTACAGCAAGGATAGGAGTTGAGATGCAAGTTATTATATTACTGCTGGTAGGAGCCAGTCTCGTTTTAATCATTTTTCTTTTGATGAAAATAGCAGAGCTACAAAAGGAGTTAGAGCAAAAATTGGATGACAATGCTGATAATTTATCAGACCAAGTCTCCTATCAACTGGATTTGGCACAGAAAGACCAGGCATTGGCTCTGACTAATCAGCTTAACCGCCTGCAAAATGACCTTTTTACCCAGCTCAACGATTTGCGTGATGTTCTTCATCAAAATCTCAGCGAAAATCGAGACCGCTCGGATAAGCGCTTAGAAGTTATTAATAATAACCTGACTCAGTCGGTTAAGGACATGCAGGCTTCCAATGAAAAACGTTTGGAGGAAATGCGTCAAACTGTTGAAGAAAAATTAGAACAGACCTTGCAGAATCGTTTGCAGGCTTCCTTTGAAACAGTCTCCAAGCAGTTAGAATCAGTCAATCAAGGCTTGGGTCAGATGAAATCTGTTGCCCAAGATGTTGGCAGTCTCAATAAGGTGCTGTCTAATACTAAAACACGTGGTATTTTAGGTGAATTGCAATTGGGGCAAATTATCGAGGATATCATGACTGAAAACCAGTACGAACGTGAGTTTGCAACGGTGCCAGGGTCGTCAGAGCGTGTCGAATATGCTATTAAATTACCTGGCACTCACGATGGTACCTATGTTTATCTACCTATTGATTCCAAATTTCCTTTGGAAGCTTATTATCGCTTGGAAGATGCTTATGAATTGGGTGACAAAGGTCAGATTGAGTTGCACCGTAAGTCGCTTTTGGCTAGCATTAAGCGTTTTGCCAAGGATATTAACGCTAAATACCTAAATCCGCCCGAAACGACCAACTTCGGCATTATGTTTTTACCGACAGAAGGTCTTTATTCGGAGGTGGTACGCAACGCTGCCTTCTTTGACAGTCTGCGTCGAGATGAAAATATAGTGGTAGCTGGTCCATCAACCTTATCCGCCCTCCTCAATTCGCTATCAGTCGGTTTTAAGACTTTGAATATTCAGAAAAACGCTGATGACATTAGCAAGATTTTGGGGAATGTTAAGGTTGAATTCGGCAAGTTTGGCAACATGCTGACCAAGGCTCAAAAACAATTAAATACAGCCAGCAAGAGCATTGACAGCCTTTTAACCACCAGAACCAATGCCATTATTCGTGCTTTAAACACTGTAGAAGATTATCAGGATCAAGCAACTAGCTCGCTCCTTAACCTCCCACCATTAGAAGATGAGGCAGACAATGAAAATTAACCAAATGAAGAAAGATGAGCTTTTTGAAGGTTTTTATCTGATAAAAAGAGCAGAGCTGCGTAAGACACGAGCGGGTAAGGACTATCTGTCCTTCACTTTCCAAGATGATTCAGGCGAAATTTCAGGCAATCTTTGGGATGCCCAGCCTTACAATGTTAAAGAATTTGTCGCAGGTAAGGTCGTTTTCATGAAAGGCCGCAGAGAAGTCTACAATGGCATGCCTCAAGTTAATCAAATCAGCTTGCGCAATCCGCGTGACGGTGAACCCAATAATCCAAGCGATTTTAAGGAAAAATCACCTATTGATGTACTTGATGTTAAAGAATACCTTGAACAAATGATGTTCAAGATTGAAAATGCTACTTGGCAACGTATTGTACGTGCGCTCTACCGCAAATTTGATAAGGAATTTTATACTTATCCAGCCGCAAAAACTAATCATCATGCCTTTGAATCAGGTCTCGCCTATCACACGGCTACGATGGTTCGTTTGGCAGATGCCATTAGTGATGTTTATCCTGATTTAAACAAAAGTTTACTCTTTGCAGGAATTATGCTCCATGACTTGGCAAAAGTGATTGAACTATCAGGTCCTGACAATACAGAATACACTGTCAAAGGTAATCTTATTGGTCACATTGCCCTCATTGATGAAGAATTGACCAAGGTTATTGTTGAATTAAATATTGACGACGACAAGGAAGAGGTAACTGTACTTCGCCACGTCATCCTAAGCCACCATGGCCTTCTCGAATACGGTAGTCCTGTCAGACCACGCATTATGGAAGCTGAAATCATTCATATGATTGATAATATTGATGCTGAAATGATGATGATGATGACTGCCCTCGGTCAAATTGATCAAGGCGAGATGACCAGCCGTATTTTCGCTATGGACAACCGATCTTTCTATAAACCAAGGCTTTAATAAGCAAAAAACGGACATTTCAGCTAGTTTTGTTCGTTTTTTTCGTCTTCTTATGATATAATGACAAAAAAGAATCTACAAAACGGAGAACTTATGAAATTACGACGTAGTGAACGCATGGTTGTCATCTCCAATTACTTGATTAACAACCCTTATAAATTAACCAGCCTCAACACTTTTGCCAGTCAATACGAGGCAGCCAAATCATCCATTTCTGAAGATATTGCCATCATTAAAAAAGCTTTTGAAGAAAGCCGCATTGGGGAAATCAAAACTGTTACGGGAGCGAGTGGAGGTGTTATTTTTACACCTAGCATCGCAGAAGCAGACGCCAAGGCTATTGTGGAAGACCTCCGGCTACGCTTGTCAGAGAGCGATCGTATTCTACCTGGGGGCTACATTTACCTGTCTGATCTCTTGAGCACGCCAAAAATTTTGCAAAGTGTGGGACGAATTATTGCTAATGCTTTCAAAAATGAAGAGATTGACGCTGTTATGACAGTGGCAACCAAGGGAGTTCCTCTGGCAAATGCTGTCGCTAATATTTTAAATGTCCCCTTTGTTATAGTCCGTCGTGACCTTAAAATTACGGAAGGTTCAACTGTTTCTGTCAATTATGTCTCAGGATCTAGTGACCGCATCGAAAAAATGTTCTTGTCAAAACGCAGTCTTAAGCCAAATAGCCGTGTTTTGATTGTTGACGACTTTCTTAAAGGTGGTGGAACTATCTCAGGTATGGTCAGTCTGTTAACAGAATTTGACAGTACGTTAGTTGGTGTTGCCGTCTTCGCTGAAAACTCTCAGGAAAAGCGTGATAAGATGAATTACAAATCTTTGCTCCGCGTTTCAGAAATTGACGTAAAAAATAATACAGTCAAAGTGGAACTTGGCAATATTTTTGAAAAATAACAAAGCTTGTCTAAAAAAATAAAGAGGAATAAAAGATTTGACATCAAGTACTGTTTATGTTATCATACTAGACGGTACTTTTTACTTTTGGTCTCTCAAAAGTGTACAGAGACGTGCTGACAATTGTTGCAAAAGTACACACAGATAGGAACTGTCACCAAGTGTTCTATCAACCAAAAATAAAAATTTCACAGGAGAATGTAGATGCCTACAATTAACCAGTTGGTACGTAAACCACGTAAATCTAAAGTAGAAAAATCTAAATCACCAGCTTTGAACGTTGGTTACAACAGCCACAAAAAAGTTCAGACTAACGTGTCTTCACCACAAAAACGTGGTGTTGCAACTCGTGTTGGTACAATGACACCTAAAAAACCTAACTCAGCCCTTCGTAAATTCGCTCGTGTACGTTTGAGCAACCTTATCGAAGTTACTGCTTACATTCCAGGTATCGGACACAACTTGCAAGAACACAGTGTTGTGCTTATCCGTGGTGGACGTGTAAAAGACCTTCCAGGGGTACGTTACCATATCGTTCGTGGTGCGCTTGATACTGCAGGTGTAGCTGATCGTAAACAAGGCCGTTCTAAATACGGTGCTAAACGTCCTAAAGGATAAGAAGGGAGATAAGAAAAATGAGTCGTAAAAATCAAGCGCCTAAACGCGAAGTATTACCAGATCCATTGTACAATTCAAAACTTGTAACACGTCTTATCAACCGTGTTATGCTTGATGGGAAACGTGGTACTGCTGCAACTATCGTCTACGATGCTTTTGAAGCTATCAAAGAAGCTACTGGCAACGATGCTCTTGAAGTATTTGAAACAGCTATGGAAAACATCATGCCTGTTCTTGAAGTACGTGCACGCCGTGTTGGTGGTTCTAACTATCAAGTCCCAGTTGAAGTTCGTCCAGAACGTCGTACAACACTTGGACTTCGTTGGTTGGTAAACGCATCACGTGCTCGTGGTGAACACACTATGAAAGACCGTCTTGCTAAAGAAATTATGGATGCTGCGAACAACACAGGTGCATCAGTTAAGAAACGTGAAGATACTCACCGTATGGCTGAAGCAAACCGCGCATTTGCACACTTCCGCTGGTAAGAACAATCTCGTTAAGAGACTTATCGCAAGTGGCTGGATGCTTAATCTAGCTACAAACTAAGCATTAGTTGTAAAACGGGTGGGTCCTGCCTATCCGTTTTTTCTAAATAATGCTATAATAAAAACGAAAAAATTTTAAAAATAGGAGAAACCAAATGGCTCGCGAATTTTCACTTGAAAAAACTCGTAACATCGGTATCATGGCTCACGTTGATGCTGGTAAAACAACAACAACTGAGCGTATTCTTTACTATACTGGTAAAATCCACAAAATTGGTGAAACACACGAAGGTGCTTCACAAATGGACTGGATGGAACAAGAACAAGAACGTGGGATCACAATCACGTCTGCTGCAACAACTGCACAATGGAAAGATACACGTGTTAACATTATCGACACACCAGGGCACGTGGACTTCACAATCGAAGTGCAACGTTCACTCCGTGTTCTTGACGGTGCTGTAACTGTTCTTGATGCTCAATCAGGTGTAGAACCTCAAACTGAAACAGTTTGGCGTCAAGCAACTGAATACGGTGTTCCACGTATCGTATTTGCTAACAAAATGGATAAAATCGGTGCTGACTTCCTTTACTCAGTGAGCACTCTTCATGACCGTCTTCAAGCAAATGCTCACCCAATTCAATTACCAATTGGTGCAGAAGATGATTTCCGTGGTATCATTGATTTGATCACTATGAAAGCTGAAATCTATACTAACGACCTTGGTACAGATATCCTTGAAGAAGATATTCCTGCTGAGTACCTTGATCAAGCACAAGAATACCGTGAAAAATTGGTTGAAGCAGTAGCTGAAACTGATGAAGATCTCATGATGAAATACCTTGAAGGTGAAGAAATCACTAATGAAGAATTGAAAGCTGCTATTCGTAAAGCAACTATCAACGTAGAGTTCTACCCAGTTCTTTGTGGTTCAGCCTTCAAAAACAAAGGTGTTCAAATGATGCTTGATGCGGTTCTTGACTACCTACCAAGCCCACTTGATATCCCTGCAATCAAAGGTGTTAACCCAGATACAGACGAAGAAGAAACTCGTCCAGCTTCAGATGACGAACCATTTGCAGCTCTTGCCTTCAAGATCATGACTGACCCGTTCGTAGGTCGTTTGACATTCTTCCGTGTTTACTCAGGTGTTCTTAACTCAGGTTCATACGTATTGAACACTTCTAAAGGTAAACGTGAACGCATCGGACGTATCCTGCAAATGCACGCTAACACTCGTAAAGAAATCGAAACGGTTTACGCCGGTGATATTGCTGCCGCTGTTGGTTTGAAAGATACTACAACTGGTGACTCATTGACAGATGAAAAAGCAAAAGTTATTCTTGAATCAATCGAAGTTCCAGAACCAGTTATCCAATTGATGGTTGAACCAAAATCTAAAGCAGACCAAGATAAAATGGGTGTTGCTCTTCAAAAACTTGCTGAAGAAGACCCAACATTCCGTGTTGAAACTAACGTTGAAACTGGTGAAACAGTTATATCTGGTATGGGTGAACTTCACCTTGATGTCCTTGTTGACCGTATGAAACGTGAATTCAAAGTTGAAGCAAACGTAGGTGCTCCACAAGTATCATACCGTGAAACATTCCGCCAAGCTACTCAAGCACGTGGATTCTTCAAACGCCAATCTGGTGGTAAAGGTCAATTCGGTGACGTTTGGATTGAATTTACTCCAAATGAAGAAGGTAAAGGATTCGAGTTTGAAAATGCTATTGTCGGTGGTGTGGTTCCTCGTGAATTCATCCCTGCAGTAGAAAAAGGACTTCAAGAATCTATGGCTAACGGTGTTCTTGCTGGGTACCCAATGGTTGATGTTAAAGCTAAACTTTACGATGGTTCATACCACGATGTTGATTCATCTGAAACAGCCTTCAAGATCGCTGCATCACTTGCACTTAAAGAAGCTGCTAAAACTGCACAGCCAGTTATTCTTGAACCAATGATGCTTGTTACAATCACAGCTCCAGAAGAAAATCTTGGTGATGTTATGGGTCACGTAACAGCTCGCCGTGGACGTGTTGATGGTATGGAAGCTCATGGTAACAGTCAAATTGTTCGTGCCTATGTTCCACTTGCTGAAATGTTTGGTTATGCAACAGTTCTTCGTTCTGCAACTCAAGGACGTGGTACATTCATGATGGTATTTGATCACTATGAAGATGTTCCTAAGTCAGTTCAAGAAGAAATCATTAAGAAAAATTCTGGTGAATAATTAAAATACTAAAGTCACTCTTTGGAGTGACTTTTTGTTTTGTGAAAACGGTATTTTGTATTTGCAATTTTTCTGAAATAGTTATATAATAAAGCTGTTGAAAGATGTTGCACTCGCTTGCAAGTTATTCTTTTCACAATTGGTGGAGAGGAACTCTCCAAATAAAAATATTTGAGATTTTCATAAGGAGGAAATCACTAATGGTAGTTAAAGTTGGTATTAACGGTTTCGGTCGTATCGGACGTCTTGCATTCCGTCGTATCCAAAACGTTGAAGGTGTTGAAGTTACTCGCATCAACGACCTTACAGATCCAAACATGCTTGCTCACTTGTTGAAATACGACACAACACAAGGTCGTTTTGACGGGACAGTTGAAGTTAAAGAAGGTGGATTCGAAGTTAACGGTAAATTCGTTAAGGTTTCTGCTGAACGTGATCCAGAACAAATCGACTGGGCAACTGACGGTGTAGAAATCGTTCTTGAAGCAACTGGTTTCTTTGCTACTAAAGCTGCAGCTGAAAAACACTTGCATGCTAACGGTGGTGCTAAGAAAGTTGTCATCACTGCTCCTGGTGGATCAGATGTTAAAACTATCGTTTTCAACACTAACCATGAGATTCTTGATGGTACTGAAACAGTTATTTCAGGTGCTTCATGTACTACAAACTGTCTTGCACCAATGGCTAAAGCTTTGCAAGATAACTTTGGTGTTAAACAAGGTTTGATGACTACTATCCACGCTTATACTGGTGACCAAATGGTTCTTGACGGACCACACCGTAAAGGTGACCTTCGTCGTGCTCGTGCTGCAGCAGCTAACATCGTTCCTAACTCAACTGGTGCTGCTAAAGCTATTGGTCTTGTTATCCCTGAGTTGAATGGTAAACTTGACGGTGCTGCACAACGTGTTCCTGTTCCTACTGGATCAGTTACTGAATTGGTAGCAGTTCTTGACAAGGAAGTTACTGCTGAAGAAGTAAATGCAGCCATGAAAGCAGCTTCAAATGAATCTTATGGATACACTGAAGATCCTATCGTATCATCAGATATCGTTGGTATCTCTTACGGTTCATTGTTTGACGCTACTCAAACTAAAGTACAAACAGTTGACGGAAAACAATTGGTTAAAGTTGTTTCATGGTACGACAATGAAATGTCTTACACTTCACAACTTGTACGTACTCTTGAGTACTTCGCAAAAATTGCTAAATAATTTTATTAGTTAGCGTAAGAGGACTTCGGTCCTCTTTTTTTGTGGGACTTTCTCAGGAAGTCATTGATTTTATCTAGGATATTTTGCTAAATTGTGATATAATTAGCATGTATAAAAAATTAAGGAGTCTACATTCATGGCAAAATTGACTGTTAAAGACGTTGAGTTGAAAGGTAAAAAAGTTCTCGTTCGTGTGGACTTTAATGTACCTTTGAAAGATGGCGTTATCACTAATGACAACCGTATTTCAGCTGCCCTTCCAACAATTAAATATATTGTTGAACAAGGTGGACGTGCTATCCTTTTCTCACACCTTGGACGTGTGAAAGAAGAAGCTGATAAAGCTGGTAAATCTTTGGCACCAGTTGCTGCTGACTTGTCAGCTAAATTGGGCCAAGAAGTTATTTTCCCAGGTGTTACACGTGGTGCTAAACTTGAAGAAGCTATCAATGCTCTTGAAGATGGACAAGTTCTTTTGGTTGAAAACACTCGTTTTGAAGATGTCGACGGTAAGAAAGAATCTAAAAATGATCCAGAACTTGGTAAATACTGGGCATCACTTGGGGATGGCATCTTTGTAAACGATGCTTTTGGTACAGCACACCGTGCTCACGCATCTAACGTTGGTATCTCTGCAAATGTTGAAAAAGCAGTTGCAGGTTTCCTTCTTGAAAACGAAATTGCATACATCCAAGAAGCTGTTGACAATCCAGTTCGTCCATTTATCGCTATCCTTGGTGGTTCAAAAGTTTCAGATAAAATTGGTGTTATTGAAAACTTACTTGAAAAAGCCGATAAAGTCCTTATCGGTGGTGGTATGACTTACACTTTCTTCAAAGCTCAAGGTATCGAAATCGGTAACTCATTGGTTGAAGAAGATAAACTTGAAGTTGCTAAATCACTTCTTGAAAAAGCTAATGGTAAATTGATCTTACCAGTTGACTCTAAAGAAGCTAACGCATTTGCTGACTACACTGAAGTTAAAGATACTGAAGGTGCAGCAGTAGATCCAGGTTTCCTTGGTCTTGACATCGGTCCTAAATCAATCGCTAAATTTGATGAAGAGTTGACTGGTGCGAAAACAGTTGTATGGAACGGTCCTATGGGTGTATTTGAAAATCCTGACTTCCAAGCTGGTACAATCGGTGTAATGGATGCTATTGTTAAACAACCAGGCGTTAAATCAATCATCGGCGGTGGTGACTCAGCTGCAGCTGCTATCAACCTTGGTCGCGCAGACAAATTCTCATGGATTTCTACGGGTGGAGGCGCAAGCATGGAACTTCTCGAAGGGAAGGTCCTTCCGGGATTAGCAGCTCTTACAGATAAATAAGATTTTGCCGTCAGTTTCTACAAAATCCTGTTTTGTAGAAAAGGAGCAAAATTGAAATGTTAGCAAGAAGGGTGAATCAGTTCACCCTTTTTGTGATAGTGAAGATATTTGTGACGCGGTGGCGGTGTATCTATAGAGTTGTTATAAGGAAAAGTGCTACCTGGCCTTGCTGCATTGGCAGATAAATAATTTCCGAATATTAAAAAAGTGTCGTAAGACACTTTTTTTGTGCACGATGTGAGCCTCCTACTAAACAGAGAGAATTAAAATATATTTTTAGAGAATAAAATTGATAAAGTGATGTGTTAGTACGGTTGGACTAAATGAATCTAACATCAAAAAATATATTTAAGAATAAGAAAAATGGTATCACGCTAGACAATTGATCGTAAAAGAGTACAAAGGTTCCTTTAGGGATGATGGTAAATAATGCTATGCCTCTTTAAAAGCTAAGTGCATAGTCAATAGCGGTTAGTTTAGAACAAAGTGAAAGCCAGCGTATTTAGACGCTGGCTGATGGTATGGGTTTGTAGTCCCTGTTTAAACCACCTGTTAGATATGTGGTCATGGTTTTACTTATTTTTTGTAGGCATAAGTCCAATCGTCTGTGGTACCTGTTGAGTTGCGGACGACACCTTTAACATCTGGGTTAACTAATGATTCGTTACTTTGGAAGGCGATTGGATTGATGTTGGCTTCTTCCATCAACGTTTTTTCGAGAATTTTGTAATCATTTGCACGCTCTTTTTCATTGAGGGCGTCGGTAGTAGTTGCCTTCTTGTAGGTATCAATATAGGTTTGGTTGGCAAAAAGTCCGCTGTTGTAACCAGATCCTTCTGAGAAGAGACCGTAAAAAGTGGAACCTTCAGGGTAATCTCCACCCCAGCTTCCAAGAATAATGTCAAAGTTTTGGGTTTGTTGATCTTGAAGACGTTGTTTAAATGGAACAAATTTTTCTTCGATAGTCAGTCCAGGTAATGCTTTTTCCCAAGCACCCTTGAGGTAATCGACCATTGATTTACGTGTAGGGTTATCAGCATCTGCTTCAAATTTGAGAGTGATTTTGGATTGACCTAATTCTGCTAAACCTTCTTTCCAAACTTTTTTAGCTTCTTTGAGGTTGTATGTGTAACCTGAATTAGCAAATTTAGCTAAGTCTTGACCAGTATCTGTAACAGCTAGACCAGTTGGAGCTAATCCTGTTGCTTTTTTGTAGCTGCCGCCCGTGACAGACTTAACAAGTCCTGCACGATTAGTAGCTAGGTTGAGCGCCTGACGGATTTTTTTGTTAGCCAAAGCCTTAACTTGTCCAGTTTGATTGTACTCAATGTAATCTGTTCGAGCCATAGGGATACTTTTGACATCCTTATTTTTTTTATTGGCAGCGTACATAGATGGTGTTGCAATGATTGAAACGGCGTCTAACTTACCTTGTTTGTACAATTGCAGAGCGCTTTCTGGTTTTTTGATAACTTTTAAATTGATGGTTTCTGTTTTGACAGCTTTAGCGTTCCAGTAGTATTTATTTTTAACTAGTTTGAAGCTGTTGTTTGAGCCGTTCCACCCTTTGAAAACGTAAGGACCGGAATAGATTTGCTGTTCAGAACTTGTTCCATATTTTTTACCAGCCTTAGTAACAAAGGATTCTTTTTGTGGCATAAAGTTTGAAAAGGCTAGAAGATATTCGAACTGAGGCGCTGGGTGGGCTAGTGTGAAAGTGATTGTGTTGCCATCAGCTTTAACACCGAGGTCAGCCATATTGGTGTTTTTACCTGAATTAATATCGTCTGCATTCTTGATGACATCCGTAGCGAGATAGGCATATTGTGACGCTGTCTTAGGGTCAACAATACGTTGCCAAGTGTAGACAAAATCGTTAGCTGTCAAGTCGCTTCCGTCTGACCATTTGAGGTTATCCTTTAGAACAAGCGTATAAGTTAGACCATCATCGCTGTGTTTGATTGATTTGGCAAGGTCGAGAACAGGTTTTCCTTTTTTGTCAATTCTCAATAAGTTAGCACCGCTATTCCCTAAAACAGTTGCTGAGTAGGTGTCTGTGTTCTTTGAGATATCTAGGCTTGTGATATCAGTTGGGAAGTAGTAATTCAAATCCTTTGAACTGTCAGCCTTAGCCGTAGTGGTGCTTGCAAGAGTAAATAGTAGAGCACTACTTAGCCCAAGTCCAAATAAAGTTTTCTTTTTCATGAAATCCTCCAAATATTTAGAATATTTATAATATTAGCACTAATCATTTAATTGTTCAAGTTATTTTGCCGAGATGGAGTATAAATAACTTTCAGGGATAGCAATATCATGATAAAATAGACTAAAAACTTTGGAGAATACTGTGATCAAAAAATATAAATTCGATATTAAAAAATTTAAACTAGGGATGCGTACCTTGAAAACAGGATTAGCTGTTTTTCTTGTACTACTTATTTTTCATTTTTTTGGCTGGGCTGGTTTACAGATTGGAACATTGACAGCTGTTTTTAGCCTCAGAGAGGACTTTGATAAAAGTTTGCACTTTGGTTGGTCGCGTATTGTTGGTAATAGCGTAGGAGGCTTTTTATCATTAATGTTTTTTGTCATTAATCAATTTTTTCATGGCGCTTTCTGGGTAACCCTATTCTTTGTCCCAATTTTCACTATGCTAGGGATTATGATTAATGTAGCCATTGACAATAAAAACGGTATTATTGGTGGAACAGCAGCCCTGCTCATTATTACTTTATCAATCCCTGCTGGGGATACGATTATGTATGTTTTTGCTCGGATATTTGAAACTTTCTGTGGCGTTTTCATTGCCATTTTAGTCAATGCGGACCTTGATATGTTACGTAAAAAATTGAAAAAATAATTATTTAATTTAGAAGGGATTGTAAGTCTAAAAAATTATGTCACATTTTCTAACATTAGCTCTTGACAGGTCGGAATTTTCAGATTATAATAAACAAATGGAAGGAGGATTATCATGAAAGAAAAAGAACTCAGACGTTCTATGGCAGTTTTTCCGATCGGCACAGTGATGAAATTGACTGATTTATCAGCTCGCCAAATTCGTTATTATGAAGATCAGGATTTAATCAAGCCAGAGCGCTCATCGGGTAATCGTCGTATGTATTCTTTAAATGATATTGATCGATTACTTGAGATTAAGGATTTTCTTAATGAAGGCCTTAATATCGCTGCGATTAAGCGTGAGTATACTGTCAGAAAAGATAAAACTTTGAGAAAGCAAAAATCTCTTACGGATGCTGATGTTCGACGTATCTTACAAGATGAACTCCGTAACCAGGGCCGTTTTTCGACCCCCTCACAACACATTAGCGGTTGGCGTATTTAGCAACGCCTGAATTATTTTTGGTTTTTAAAAAGGAGACCTACTTATGTCTATTACAGCAGCTGACATCCGTCGTGAAGTTAAAGAAAAAAATGTTACTTTTTTGCGCTTGATGTTCTCTGATATTGCAGGAACCTTGAAAAACGTTGAGATTCCAGCAACTGATGAACAACTGGACAAAATTTTATCAAACAAAGCCATGTTTGATGGATCATCTATTGAAGGTTTTGTGCGTATTAATGAATCAGACATGTACCTCTATCCAGATTTGGACACTTGGATTGTTTTCCCTTGGGGAAATGAAAATGGTGCGGTTGCAGGTTTGATTTGTGATGTTTATACAGCTGAAGGTGAACCATTTGCTGGTGACCCACGTGGCAATTTGAAACGTGCCTTAAAACACATGGAGGAAGTTGGCTTCAAATCATTTAATCTTGGACCAGAACCAGAATTCTTCTTGTTCAAGACTAATGAAAATGGTGAACCCACTCTTGAAGTGAATGACCAAGGTGGTTACTTTGACCTTGCACCGACAGACTTGGCTGATAACACACGTCGTGAAATTGTTAATGTTTTGACTAAACTTGGTTTTGAAGTTGAAGCTAGTCACCACGAAGTTGCTGTTGGTCAACACGAAATTGACTTTAAATATGCCGATGTGTTGAAGGCCTGCGATAATATTCAAATTTTCAAACTGGTTGTTAAAACTATTGCGCGTGAACATGGTCTTTATGCAACCTTTATGGCTAAACCTAAGTTTGGTATCAACGGTTCAGGTATGCACTGTAATATGTCACTCTTTGATCAAGATGGCAAGAATGCTTTCTACGATCCTGAAGATCCAAAAGGGATGCAGTTGTCAGAAGTTGCCTACGATTTCCTTGGCGGCTTGATGAAACACGCCTATAGTTATACTGCTATCATGAATCCAACTGTTAACTCATACAAGCGTTTGGTTCCAGGATATGAAGCCCCTGTTTATATTGCTTGGGCTGGTCGTAATCGTTCACCACTTATCCGCGTTCCTGCATC
This sequence comes from Streptococcus caballi DSM 19004, assembly GCF_000379985.1. Taxonomy (GTDB): domain Bacteria; phylum Bacillota; class Bacilli; order Lactobacillales; family Streptococcaceae; genus Streptococcus; species Streptococcus caballi. The sequence goes on from NZ_KB904096.1 coordinate 90,500, forward strand.
TCGTGGTATGGGGACTCGTCTTGAATTGCGTTCAGTTGACCCAACTGCTAATCCTTACTTGGCACTTGCTGTTCTCCTTGAAGCTGGTCTTGACGGTGTCGTGAATAAAATTGAAGCTCCTGACCCAGTTGAATCAAATATCTATGTTATGACAGAAGAAGAGCGCAAAGCAGCTGGTATCAAAGACCTTCCATCAACACTTCATAATGCCGTTAAAGCACTTCAAGAAGATGATGTGGTACGTAATGCATTGGGTGAACATATCTTTATTAACTTTATTGAAGCTAAACGTATCGAGTGGTCAAGTTATGCAGCTTTCGTTTCTCAATGGGAAATCGAAAACTACTTGAATCTTTACTAAAAAGACTTCTATACTGAGGTAGCTTAGGCTGCCTTTTTTTTAAAAAAATTATTTTCTTAAGAATCATTCTAAATTGTAAAAAAGTGTGATATAATATAGACTAAAATATTCTGAATTATCCGAATTTTATATCGAGGAGTAGATGCTATGAATGAAAGTGCTTTGAAAGCGCAGCAAACCACGCTTTGGGATCCGTCTTTTGAATCAGATGCCTGTGGTATGGGGTTTGTTGCTCAGCTTTATGGTCAGGCAAGCCATACTTTGGTTGAATACGCCCTAACAATGCTAACGCGGATGAATCACCGTGGTGGTACAGGTGCAGAACCAGATACAGGAGATGGAGCAGGGATGCTTTTGGCTATGCCAGACGAATTTTTCCAAAAAAAAGCTGCAGAGGCAGGGCTTGATTTTCCTAAGAAGGGGGATTACGCGGTTGCTCAGCTCTTTTTGCCACAAGATACTGAGGAAAAAATCAGTCTTCAAACTGCTTTGTTAGCAGAGATTAAATCTGCTGGCTATCAGGTTCTTATGACACGTGATGTGCCCTTTAACTATGATAACTGTGGCCCTGCGGCTCAAGAAATCATGCCAAGCTTTGTTCAGTTTTTCATTGCTAAGCCTGCTGATACAAAAGCTGGTCGTGAGTTCGAGGATAAATTATTCCGTTTACGACGTCGCCTAGAAAAAACGTTCTCAGCTAATGAATTTTTCATTTGTTCATTATCAAGTAAAACGATTGTTTATAAGGGAATGCTTCATGCTTTTCAAGTTGGTCTGTTTTTCCCCGACTTACAAGATGAAAGTTTTAAATCTCACATTGCCTTGACACACTCACGCTTTTCTACAAATACTTTCCCATCTTGGGATCGTGCACAGCCATTCCGCTTTTTGGCACACAATGGTGAAATCAATACTCTTCGTGGTGCTGAAAACTGGATGCACAGTCATCAAATCGAGATTTATAACGAAGAAAATTCAGACTCTGCTAAGTTGGAAAACTGTTTGGAATATCTTTATCGTCATGGCCGTGATATTCCACAGAGTCTGTTGATGATGGTGCCAGAGGCTTGGGGTGAACAATCCGGACTTTCAGAAGATTTGAAAGCCTTCTATGAATATGCATCGAGCTTTGTTGCTCCTTGGGATGGTCCAGCCGCACTTGTCTTCACTGATGGTGATATGGTTGTTGCTCGTCTTGACCGTAATGGTTTGCGCCCAAGTCGCTATTCACTGACTAAAGATAATTTTTTAATTTGTTCGTCTGAGTCTGGTGTTGTAGACCTTGAACCAAGCCGTGTTGTGGAAAAAGGTGTGCTTGGCCCAGGTAACATGATGCTGATTGACACAACTTCTGGAAAACTCATGAAAAATGAAGAAGTCAAAGCCTACTATGCAGCGCAGCATCCTTATGAAGAATGGGTTAAGGAAAACATTGCTCATTTGAGTGATTTTGAAGCAAGTGAGTTTAATGAAGAGGTTGATGACATTACGACCTTGTGGAAAACTTATGGCTATACTGAAGAAGTCATCCGCACAGTCATCTTACCAATGGCAGAAAAAGGTGAAGAGCCTGTTATTTCAATGGGATTTGATAGCCCATTAGCTGTTTTGTCACATAAGAGTCAGTCTCTTTTCACCTTCTTTAAGCAACAATTCGCCCAAGTCACTAACCCGCCAATTGATGCTATCCGTGAACAAATTGTGGTGTCAACAAGCGTCTATCTTGGTGGTGACGGTCATTTTACTGAAGACGGTGCAGATAATTGTGTTAAGGTAAAAATCGATAGCCCAGTCCTGTCTAGTCAGGATTTTGCTAAATTGTCCAATCTAACTGATGAGCGTTACTGCGCAACGACTTTGTCAACGGTATACGATTTGGTTGAGCCAAGCCACAATCGCTTGCAACGGACTTTGGAAAATCTTTTCAAAGCAGCTGAAAAGGCTGTGGACAAGGGCAGCAAAATTATCATCCTGTCAGATCGAAATGTCAAAGAAGGGCAATCAGCTATTCCAATGTTGCTGGCTGTATCAGGTTTGAACAACTATATGGTTGTCAAAGGAAAAGCCAGTCAATTTTCAATTGTTGTGGACACAGCAGAAGCAACAGAAGTTCACCACTTTGCTACCCTCGTTGGCTATGGTGCGGCAGCTATTCATCCTTATGGTGCTTATGCAACATTAGCTGATTACGGTAGGGATGAAACTGCCTTTGAGAAATATCGCAAAGCAGCTGAAAAGGGCATTGTCAAGGTTATGAGCCGTATGGGAATTTCGACTATCCTTGGTTATAAAGGTGCCCAGTTATTTGAAGCAGTTGGTCTATCTGATGAAGTTGTAAATCGATATTTTACAGGCACAGTGACACGTATTGGTGGTTTATCACTTGATCAAATCGAAGCTGAATACATTCAACGTGTGGAAGATGCTTTTGGTCCACATCGTGATGATTATCTGCAAAGTGGTGGTATCTACCAATTCAAAGCTGACGGAGAATATCATCTCTTCAATCCACAGACTATTTATAATTTCCAACAAGCTGTTCGTAAGGGGGATTACAAGCTCTTTAAGGAATTCACAAAAGCATTGGACAAGGAGGCGTTAGAACACCCAACGACTTTACGTTCTGTTTGGGAATTCGCCTCAGATCGTCCAAAAGTTGACCTTTCAGAAGTAGAACCAGCTGAAAGCATTGTTAAACGTTTCAAAGTCGGTGCTATGAGTTTTGGTTCCCTATCTAAGGAAGCTCACGAAACTATTGCTGAAGCTATGAATTCAATCGGAGCAAAATCAAACTCTGGTGAAGGTGGCGAAAATCGTAATCGTTTCAAGGTTCAGCCTGATGGCCGCAACCTTAATTCTAAAATTAAACAGGTGGCATCTGGTCGTTTTGGTGTTAATGCTGAATACCTCATGTCTGCTGAAGAATTGCAAATTAAATTGGCTCAAGGGGCTAAACCTGGTGAAGGTGGTCAGCTTCCTGGACAAAAAGTCTTCCCTTGGGTTGCTGAAATCCGTGGTGCAACGCCTGGTGTTCGCTTGATCTCACCACCACCGCACCATGATATTTACTCCATCGAAGACCTAGCGCAGCTTATTTTTGACCTTAAGGCTATCAACCCTTATGCAAAAATTAATGTTAAGCTAGTATCTAGCACGGGTGTTGGTACTATTGCGACAGGTTGTGTCAAGGCTGGCGCTGACAAGGTTGTTATCTCTGGTTATGATGGTGGTACAGGAGCTTCTCCTCGTAACTCTGTTCGTGATGCGGGTCTCCCTTGGGAAATGGGGCTGGCTGAAGCACATCAAACACTGTCTCTCAACCGTCTTCGTCAACGCATGACTCTTGAAACAGACGGTAAACTTATGACAGGACGCGATGTAGCGGTAGCGGCACTTCTTGGTGCTGAAGAATATTCGTTTGCAAGTTTAACATTGGTTTCAGTCGGCTGTGTTATGATGCGTGTCTGCTCACTCAATACCTGTCCAGTTGGTGTTGCCACACAAAATCCAGAATTGCGTAAGCATTTTGCTGGTAAACCTGAGCATGTCATCAACATGATGTTCTTTATGGCAGAAGAGCTGCGCGAATACATGGCAGAGCTTGGCTTCCGCTCTGTAGACGAAATGGTCGGTCATTCTGAAATCTTGAGGGCTAAATTTGTTCCTAAAGGTAAAGCAAAATCGCTCGACTTTTCTCGTATGTTGGGCACAGCCTACCCAATCGGACGTAAAACAGAGGATCCGTTTGCTGATCCACGCCAGTGGAAGGAATTAGATGGCTTTGCAGCGGCAGCTATTGACAATGGAACAAGTGTCACTATCAAAGACAATATCAACAATGTACAGCGTGCTGTCGGTGCCCGTATGGCAGGATGGGTGGCAGAGCGTTACGGTAATGATACAGTGGAACCAGGGCTTATCAAGTATGAGTACACTGGTATTGCGGGTCAATCCTTCGCAAGTTTTATCACGCAAGGAATGGAATTGACACTTATCGGTGAAGCTAATGACTACATTGCTAAGTCTATGTCAGGTGGTCGCTTGATTGTAAAACCACCGCACGATGCGGCCTATGATATCGAAAATTCACCAATCGTTGGTAATGTGTCACTCTTTGGTGCCGTCAATGGTGAGGCTTATTTCGCTGGTCGCGCAGGGGAACGTTTCTGTGTTCGTAATTCTGGTGCCAAGGTTGTGGTTGAAGGTGTTGGTGCACATGGTTGTGAATACATGACTGGTGGTGTGGCCGTTATCCTCGGAACAACTGGTCGTAACTTTGCTGCAGGTATGTCAGGCGGTGTGGCTTATGTTTATGATGTTAACGGTGATTTTGCTGAAAAAGTCAATACAGAAATGGTTGATCTTTATAAAATCGGTGAAACACGTGGAGACGATGTTCTTGTTGACATGATTCAAAAACATTACGAATATACAGGCAGTGCCAAGGCTAAACGTCTTTTGGATAATTGGGCTAATGAAGTAAACAAGTTTATCAAAGTTTACCCAACAGAATTCCATGAAATCAATAATATAGAACATGCGCTTGCTAATCGTGGCCTAGAGGGTGATGAACTCGAATTACGTACTTTTGAAATTGCCACAGGTGGTGCAGAAACAGCTGCCGAGAAGGAAGAACTTCTCGCAACAGTAACAGGAGGTAAATAAAATGGCAGACCCATTTGGATTTTTGAAATATGAACGTAAGGATAATCCTTACCGTCCTGTTGCCGAGCGCATTTTGGACTTTGAAGAGTTACAAATACCGCTATCAGAAGAGGAACGTCAAAAGCAAGCTGCACGTTGTATGGCTTGTGGAATTCCTTTCTGCCATTCAGGTGCCTTTTATGGTGGAGGCCGAGCCGTATCAGGATGCCCTAACGACAACCTGATTCCTGAGTGGAATGATTTGGTTTACAAAGGGGACTACAAACGTGCCTTTGAACGTTTAACACGTACTAACCCACTGCCTGAAATGACTGGCCGTGTCTGTCCAGCACCGTGTGAAAAAGGGTGTACAGAAGGATTAAATGGCTCAGGTGTTACCATTCACGACAATGAACGTTTTATCATTGATACAGCCTTTGAGAATGGTTGGGTTGAAGAATCAGGCCGTCCTTCTCAGCGAACAGGATTTAAAATTGCCATCGTTGGCTCAGGCCCTGCTGGCTTGTCTGCAGCTTGGCGTCTCAATAAACTTGGTCACAGTGTAACGGTCTATGAGCGTAGCGATCGTTTTGGCGGTCTTCTCATGTATGGTATCCCAAACATGAAACTGGACAAGGAAATTGTTCAACGTCGTGTTGATGTCATGGCTAAGTTGGGAGTTAACTTTGTCGCCAATACTGAAATTGGTCGAGATATTACTGCAGATGAGCTTTTGGCACAATATGACCGTGTGATTTTGGCGACTGGTGCTAGTGTGCCACGTGATTTGGATGTTCCAGGCCGTAATCTTACCGGTATTCGTTTTGCTGTCGATTTCTTAACTGAAACCACTAAAAGTGTTCTTGCTTCTGGTAATAAGAAACTCGGTCGCACCTTAGAAGGCAAGCATGTTCTTGTTATCGGTGGCGGAGATACTGGTAATGACTGTATCGGAACTGCTGTCCGTTTGGGAGCAGCTAGTGTCAAACAATTGGAAATTACTCCAGAGCCACCAGAAAAACGCTTACCAACCAATCCTTGGCCTGAATATCCAATGATTAAACGAATAGGTTATGGTCAAGAAGAAGCCAATTTTGTTCAAGATAGTGTACTGACTGCTTATGCAACCTCAACGACTGAATTTATTGGGGATGGTAACCAGGTTGTTGCTGTCAAAACAGTTAAGGTTGGACCTGGTTTTAAAGCTATTGAAGGAACTGAGGAAACGATCAAAGCAGACCTTGTTCTGCTTGCGATGGGATTCACTGGTGCTGAAACATCTTTGTTTGATCAATTTGGTGTTCAAAGTGTCTATGATGATTATTCAACCAATAATAATCAAGTCTTTATTGCAGGGGATGCTCGCCGCGGACCGAGCCTAGTTATCTGGGGAATCCGTGAGGGGCGTAAGACAGCTGAGCAAATAGACACCAGCCTACGTATTGCGTTAGCCCAATAAAATGGATCGTAAAAAACGGTTGTAACTGTTTGCTATTTTAGCGATTAGTTACAGACCGTTTTTTATCTTGTTCTTTAATTGTTATCTTTCTGTTTTATCATTTAATGAAAATGTTATATTTTTGAGGTAAGCTATAATTATTAAAAAGGAGAAGAATTAACGATGAAAAGAAGTTCATTATCAAGCTTACGAAAACCAGTAACTATTTGCGCGCTATCTCTATCAGGATTTATGTTAGGGACCACTACAACTAATGCGGATACGCACACTATTCAAGCAGGAGAGTCTTTTTACAGCATTGCTAACCAATATGGCATGGATGCCTATGATTTGGCAGCTATGAATAATCTTACAATAAATAGCCTTATTTTGCCAGGTCAGCAATTGACAGTATCATCTACAGTTACTTCAACAAGTACAACAACTAGTCAAGGTTATGAAGTAGAAGTGGGAGCTGATGGGCGGGTGACAAATCCCTATCCTGTCGGTCAATGTACTTGGGGTGTGAAATCTTTGGCACCTTGGGTTGGAGACTGGTGGGGAAACGGCGGTGACTGGTCAGCTAATGCAGCTGCACAAGGTTATAGCACAGGGACAACACCTACTGTCGGTTCGGTTGTTTGTTGGACAGATGGTGGCTATGGTCATGTTGCCTATGTTACTGCTGTAGACTATGCTTCCAATCAGATTCAAGTTTTAGAAGCTAACTATAAAGACCAGCAACAAATTAATAACTACCGTGGTTGGTTTAATCCAACTGCCAATCCAGCAGCTGGTCAAGTAAGTTACATCTACCCATATTAAGCCTAAATATAAAACAAAGGCTGGGTTTTTACCAGTCTTTTATTAGTTTGGAGATAAGAAAGCTACCTGTAAGATTGAACAGCTCCCTGTCAAGTGGACAATGAAATAATAAAAGATTAGGCGACGGCCTTGTTCCTCATTTCAAGAGGGGCAAGGCCGTTGTTGCGTTCTTGAAAACGTTGATGATTGTAAAAATAGATGTAGGCATCAATATCTGACACCAGCTCCTCAAAAGTTTTATACTTCTTCAAATCGTAGCACTCCGTCTTAAAGTGCCCAAAGAAACTTTCAATTGGCGCGTTGTCAATACACTTACCAACACGAGACATAGAGCGGGTCATCTGATACTGGGTCGTTAA
>NZ_KB904097.1 GCF_000379985.1 Streptococcus caballi DSM 19004
TGACAGGCAAATCTAAATCAAGTAGCTCTTTGGCTAAGGTATTACCACCCATGGTCAGTATAGCTTGAATCATGGTTTCCATCGTTAGCTGACTTTTCCGACTAAAATCTTTTTCAGGATGAAGCACAAACTGGTTTGCGGTGGAAACGATGTCGTTAATACTATCAAGTAAATGAGCTTTAATCTGGTCTAGCATGATTTTTCCCCTTTTATTTTTAGTGTAACATAAAAAACTAACCTACCACAAAACGTGATAGGTTAGTTAACTTAATGACATTGCGGATTTTCTGGGCTCTTTTTTGTTAACAAGAATGATTTTAATTTTCAAAATCCAAAATTTTCAGAAAACTATCTTGACTTTATTTTTTAAAGTGTTACCATTTTAAATAAAGATATTAGAACGAGGAAGTAGTATGAGAAGTGATATGATTAAAGTTGGTGTGGATAAGGCACCAGCGCGTGGTTTATTATACGCGACTGGACAGGTAAAATCTGCCAAGGATATGCAGAAACCGTTCATAGCAATCTGTAATTCTTATATTGATATTGTCCCAGGGCATGTCCATCTGCGTGAGTTGGCTGATATTGCCAAGGAAGCTATTCGCGAATTAGGTGGTATTCCTTTTGAGTTTAATACTATCGGTGTTGATGATGGGATTGCCATGGGGCACATTGGGATGCGATACAGCTTACCTTCACGCGAAATTATTGCTGACGCAGCTGAGACAGTTATCAATGCCCACTGGTTTGACGGTGTTTTCTACATCCCAAACTGTGATAAAATCACTCCTGGTATGATTTTGGCGGCTATGCGTACCAATGTCCCCGCAGTCTTCTGTTCAGGAGGTCCGATGAAGGGGGGAGTTGATATGACAGGTCACCAAGCCACCCTATCCAGCCTTTTTGAAGCTGTTGGAACTTATCAAGCTGGTGATATGTCTAAGCAAGAATTAGATTATTTGGAGCAAAATGCTTGCCCTACCTGTGGTTCTTGTGCTGGTATGTTTACGGCGAATTCAATGAACTCTTTGATGGAAGTTCTGGGTCTGGCTTTACCAGGGAATGGAACAACTTTGGCTGTTTCAGATGCCCGTCGTGAACTTGTCCGTGAGTCTGCTAAGTATTTGATGGACAATATTAAAAATAACCTTCGTCCACGTGATATTGTAACAAAAGAAGCGATCGATGATGCTTTTGCACTTGACATGGCCATGGGAGGTTCAACAAACACTGTTCTGCATACCTTAGCTATTGCCCGTGAAGCAGGAATTGACTATGATTTGAAGGATATCAATGAAATCGCTAAACGTACACCATATCTGTCTAAAATTGCGCCATCAAGTATTTACACTATGCACGATGTTCATGAAGCGGGCGGTATTTCGGCTATTATTAATCAGTTAATTAAAAAAGGAACAATCAAAGGAGATCGTATTACAGTTACTGGTAAGACTCTTAAGGAAAATGTGGCTGGTGCTGACATCAAAAATGAAGAAATCATTCATCCAATTGAAGCTCCGATTTCTCCAGTTGGTGGTCTGTCAATCCTTTACGGAAATATTGCGCAAGATGGCTCTGTTATCAAAGTTGGTGGGGTTGACCCCTCTGTTAAAACATTTCGTGGTAAGGCTATCTGTTGTGACTCTCAAGATGAAGCACTTGAGTTGATTGACAATGGAACGGTCAAAAAAGGTCATGTTGTTGTTATCCGTTACGAAGGACCTCAAGGTGGTCCTGGCATGCCAGAGATGCTTGCGCCGACTTCTAAAATTGTTGGACGTGGGCTTGGTAAAGATGTTGCTCTTATAACTGACGGACGTTTCTCTGGAGCTACCCGTGGAATTGCCATTGGTCACGTGTCTCCAGAAGCTGCTGAGGGTGGCAATATTGCCCTTATCGAGGATGGTGATGAAATCTACATTGATCTAACTAACCGTACCATTGATTTAATGGTTGATGAAGCTACTTTGGCTGAACGCCGTAAGACCTTGAAGCCATTTAAACCTAAAATTTCCAGTGGATGGCTTCGCCGCTACACCGCCTTTGCATCATCAGCGAATTTCGGTGGTTCAATGATGACCGAAGAAGAATTCCAAGAACGTAAAGCAGAACGGAAATAGGCTGCGAAAGAGGAAACGAATGGTTTGTTTCCTTTTTCTTTTCTCAAAATAATGGGAAAATATCTTTTTAAATTAAACGCTTACATTCGCAAAATAAACTTGCATTATTTTGGGAAAATGTTATCATATTATGTAAGGTTTTGAATTTTTTGAAAATTTGAAAAATACTTGAAAAGGAGGAGCTTGTGAAACAAATACATTTAGAAAAACCTAAAAACGGTTCAGAGTTAGTTCTTGATACTCTGAAAGGTTTAGGTGTTGAAACCATTTTTGGTTATCCAGGTGGTGCTGTCTTGCCACTCTACGATGCCATTTACGAATTTGAAGGTATTCGTCATATTTTAGCTCGTCATGAGCAAGGAGCCCTCCACGAAGCCGAAGGTTATGCTAAGTCAACTGGAAGGCTAGGCGTCTCAATTGTTACCAGTGGTCCAGGCGCAACCAACGCCATTACAGGAATTGCTGATGGGATGAGTGATAGCGTGCCAATGTTGGTCTTCACAGGACAGGTAGCTACGTCAGGCATTGGTAAGGATGCCTTTCAGGAAGCTGATATTATCGGTGTAACCATGCCTATTACAAAATATAATTACCAAATCCGTGATGTGGCTGATATACCGCGTATCGTGACTGAGGCTGTTCACATTGCTACGACAGGACGCCCAGGACCAGTTGTTATTGATCTCCCCAAAAATGTGTCTGAGGCTAAGACAACTGTTTACAACGATCCAGAAGTCAATCTTCCAAGTTATCAACCAACGGTTGAACCAAATGTTCTTCAGGTTAAAAAGATTTTGCAGCAGTTGAAGAAAGCTAAAAAGCCTCTTATTGTTGCCGGTGGAGGTGTTAATTACTCAGGTGCTTCTGAGGAGTTAGTTACTTTTGCAGAACGCTATAATATTCCTGTTGTATCTACCCTTTTGAGTTTGGGAGTTATGCCAATTGAGCATCCTCTATCATTAGGGATGGGAGGGATGCATGGCTCTTATGCCTCAAATATGGCCTTGACTCACTGTGATTTTATGATCAATTTTGGTTCACGTTTTGCTGATCGATTGACGGGGAATCCTGCCACTTTTGCTAAAAATGCAGTTGTAGCCCATGTTGATATTGATCCAGCTGAGATTGGTAAAGTTGTGAGAACTCAAATTCCAATTGTTGGAGATGCGAAAAGAACTTTACAAATCTTACTGAATGAGGAAAAAGTTCATACTAGACATGCTAATTGGACTGAAGAAGTTTTAGCAAACAAAGCTAAGGCACCATTTGGTTACGACTTTAATGATGCAATTATTAAGCCACAGCATGCCATTGAGACAATCGGTAAAATTACCAATGGTGAAGCTATTGTGGTTACTGACGTAGGTCAGCACCAAATGTGGACAGCCCAATTCTACCCTTTCAAGAAAGAAAGGCAGATTATCACTTCCGGTGGGCTTGGAACTATGGGATTTGGAATCCCGGCAGCGGTTGGAGCTAAATTGGCTAACCCTGACAAGGAAGTCATTCTCTTTGTTGGTGATGGTGGCTTCCAGATGACTAACCAAGAGTTGGCTATTTTGAATGGTTATGGTGTACCAATCAAGATCGTTCTCATCAACAATCATTCACTGGGGATGGTTCGTCAATGGCAAGAGTCATTCTATGATGAACATCGCTCTGAGTCAACATTTGACGATGAGCCGAATTTTCAATTACTGGCTGAAGCTTATGGTATCGCTCATTACAAGTTCTCGGATCCAAATACTTTAGAAGAAGATTTGCAGGTCATTACTGAGAATAAGCCGATGTTGATTGAGGTCAATATTTCTAACCGTGAACACGTTTATCCAATGGTTCCATCTGGTAAGAGTAATGCTGAGATGTTGGGGGTGAAGTTCAATGCGTAGAATGTTAACGGCCAAACTGAAAAACTCAACAGGTGTTCTCAATCGCTTCACAGGTGTGCTTTCCCGCAGACAGGTTAATATTGAATCTATCTCAGTTGGGCACACGGATATTCCAGATATTTCACGGATTACCATCATTATTGATGTTGAGAATCTGGAAGAGGTAGAGCAAATTATCAAGCAACTCAATCGTTTGATTGATGTAGTTCGTGTTCGTGATATCACGGATATCCCTCATTTGGAACGTGAAGTCATTTTGATTAAAGTTTCTGCTCCGCCAGTTAAGCGTGCTGAAATTTTAGCAATTATCCAGCCTTTCCGTGCTAATGTTATTGATGTAGCACCTAAGTCTATCACGATTCAGATGACAGGTAATGCGGACAAGATTGAGGCTTTGATTAGGGTTATTCAACCTTATGGTGTCCGAAACATTGCCCGTACGGGCACTACAGGATTCTCCCGAGATTTTTCATAATCTTTTAAACTTAGTTAACCATGCCTTCGGGCAAAAAAATAAAAATTTTAGAAAAGAGATATATTACTATGGCAGTAACAATGGAATACGAAAACGATGTAAAAGTAGACGCACTTGCAGGCAAAAAAATTGCCGTTATCGGTTATGGTTCACAAGGTCATGCACATTCGCAAAATTTGCGTGATTCTGGCTATGATGTGATTATCGGCGTGCGCGCTGGTAAATCATTTGACAAAGCTAAAGAAGATGGCTTTGAAACATTTGAAGTAGCAGAAGCTGTTAAACAAGCAGATATCGTTATGGTTTTGGCTCCTGATGAAATTCAAGCAGACCTTTATGCTAAAGAAATTGCTCCAAACCTTAAAGATGGTGCAGCACTTGGATTTGCCCATGGTTTCAACATCCGTTTTGAATACATCAAAGCTCCTGAAACTGTTGATGTGTTCATGTGTGCGCCTAAAGGACCAGGTCACTTGGTACGCCGTACTTACACTGAAGGATTTGGTGTTCCAGCGCTTTACGCAGTTTATCAAGATGCTACTGGAAACGCTAAAGACATTGCTATGTCATGGTCTAAAGCTGTTGGTGCAGCACGTGTTGGTCTTCTTGAAACAACCTTCAAAGAAGAAACTGAAGAAGATTTATTTGGTGAACAGGCTGTTCTTTGTGGTGGTTTGACTGCCCTTATCGAAGCAGGTTTTGAAGTCTTGACTGAAGCTGGTTATGCACCAGAATTGGCTTACTTTGAAGTTCTTCATGAAATGAAACTCATTGTTGACCTCATCTACGAAGGTGGTTTCAAGAAAATGCGTCAATCAATTTCAAATACTGCTGAATTCGGTGACTATGTTTCAGGTCCACGTGTTATCACAGCTCAAGTAAAAGAAAACATGAAAGCTGTTCTTGCTGATATCCAATCTGGTAAATTCGCTGATGAATTTGTTACAGACTACAAAAACGGTCGTCCACGTCTTGAAGCTTACCGTAAAGAAGCTGCTGAACTTGAAATCGAAAAAGTTGGTGCAGAACTTCGTAAAGCAATGCCATTCGTTAACCAGAACGATGACGATGCTTTCAAAATCTATAACTAATTAATTTAGAAAATACTATTTTCAAGCGGGAGAAAATTCTCCTGCTTTTTTCATAAATTGGTGAAATTGGTCTCACAAAAGCTTATTAAAATATGTTATAATACTGAATAAACAGAAAATTTTGAAAAAGAGGATACAATATGATTACTGCAAGAGATGTTGTTAAGGCTAATCAAGTATTGAAAGACGTTGTTGAAAGAACGCCTCTTGATTTTGATCGTTATTTATCGGAAAAATATGGAGCAACGGTTTATCTGAAACGCGAAAATATGCAAAAGGTTCGTTCTTTCAAGATTCGTGGTGCTTACTATGCTATTTCCCAATTATCAGAAGAAGATAGAAAACGCGGGGTTGTCTGTGCATCAGCGGGAAATCATGCGCAGGGAGTTGCTTTTACTTGTAACGAAATGAAGATTCCTGCAACCATTTTTATGCCTGTAACAACACCACAACAAAAAATTGGTCAGGTTAAATTTTTTGGCGGTTCTTATGTGACGATTAAACTTGTTGGTGATACGTTTGATGCCTCTGCTCAAGCGGCTCAAGATTTTACAAAAGCTGAAGGAATGACTTTCATTGATCCTTTTGATGATCCAAATGTACAGGCAGGCCAAGGTACAGTAGCTTACGAAATTTATGAACAGGCACAAGAAGAAGGGCTTGTTTTTGATAAAATTTTTGTTCCTGTCGGTGGCGGCGGATTGATTTCTGGTGTGGCAACTTACATCAAAGACGTAGCACCTGAGATTGAAGTTGTTGGTGTGGAAGCGTCTGGAGCACGTAGCATGCGCGCAGCATTTGACAAGGGACGTCCTGTCAAGCTTGAAGTAATTGATAAATTTGCAGACGGTATCGCTGTTCAAAAAGTTGGTGAAAATACTTACGAAATTGCTCGTAAATATGTAGATGAATTAGTCGGTGTGGACGAAGGTCTTATTTCAGAAACTTTGATTGACATGTACTCTAAGCAAGGAATTATTGCAGAACCTGCAGGTGCGGCCTCAATCGCAGCGCTTGAAGTTATGAAAGATGACATCAAAGGCAAAACGGTTGTTTGCATTATTTCTGGAGGTAATAATGATATCAACCGTATGCAGGAAATGGAGGAACGCGCCCTCATTTATGACGGTGTGAAACATTATTTTGTTGTTAATTTCCCACAACGTCCGGGTGCGCTGCGTGAATTTGTAAATAATATCCTTGGACCAAATGATGACATCACGCGATTTGAATACATCAAACGTGCCAATAAGGGAACTGGCCCGGTTCTGATTGGTATTACTTTGGGAGATAAAAAGGACTACAATACCTTGATTGCAAGATTGGGAGACTTCGATCCATCCTATATCAACCTTCATGGAAATGAAAGCCTTTATAATTTATTAGTCTGACTATAAAATCATCTAGTTTTCTAGGTGATTTTTCGCTTTTTACTTGACTTTAGCTTTAAATAAAATATAATTGTATTAACAAATAAATACAAGAGAGGTGTTGCTTATGAAGACGACTCGTCAACTCTCTGCTGTCTTTAGTTAGTGATTGTTTACAATCAGTTTAATAAGAAAAAAATTAGGAGGTTTTCTTATGGTTATCGCATTTTTTATGCCTATTATTTTCATAATCATCATTATTTTTATTATTGCTAGCACGCTTTATGTGGTTCGCCAGCAATCAGTTGCTATCATTGAACGCTTTGGTCGTTATCAGAAGACAGCTGGAAGCGGGATTCATGTCCGCCTGCCTTTTGGCATCGATAAAATAGCTGCGCGGGTACAGTTGCGGCTCTTGCAGTCTGAAATTGTCGTTGAAACCAAGACCAAGGACAATGTTTTCGTCACGCTTAATGTCGCTACTCAGTACCGTGTCAATGAGAAAAATGTGACAGATGCCTACTACAAACTCATGAAGCCAGAGGCTCAAATCAAATCATACATAGAAGATGCGCTTCGCTCTTCTGTTCCCAAACTGACTTTGGATGAATTGTTTGAAAAGAAAGATGAAATCGCGCTCGAAGTGCAACACCAAGTAGCGGAAGAAATGTCTACTTATGGTTACATCATTGTCAAAACTCTGATTACCAAGGTTGAACCAGATGCTGAAGTTAAGCAATCGATGAATGAAATCAATGCAGCTCAACGAAAACGTGTAGCAGCCCAAGAACTGGCTAACGCTGATAAAATCAAAATCGTGACAGCTGCGGAAGCCGAAGCCGAAAAAGACCGCCTGCACGGTGTCGGTATTGCCCAACAACGTAAGGCCATCGTTGATGGTTTGGCCGAATCCATTCAAGAACTCAAGGATGCCAATGTGGGCATGACTGAAGAGCAAATCATGTCTATCCTTTTGACCAACCAGTACCTGGATACCCTAAATACATTCGCAACCAGGGGCAATCAAACTATTTTCTTGCCAAATAACCCAGAAGGCGTTGAGGACATTCGCACACAAATCCTGTCTTCGCTAAAAGCTAAATAATTCAGAAAGATAAGCCATCATGGAAGCTTTAAAAGCCCTTGTCTAATAGGCTTGCTGCTGGAATTATCATACGTTTCAAAGGAATTTGTCCTTGAAGTTTTGATAAAAAGAAGACCTGTGACGGAGGAAAATGTCACAGGTCTTTTGTCTGACGAATGTGTTAGGATGTTTTGCCCCAGCGTTTATACTCGTGAATAATCTTGAGTGTGCGTTTACGGGCTTGATATTAGGACTTTCTAGTCTGCGATAGGCAGATGCTAAGTCAGTTTTTTCTGCCATAGGATCTCTTCAAATTAGACTATTAACGTTAACAAGATAAGCATAGCACAAATTAATTAACTGATAAAGTGTTATATGTAACGTTCTTGTTAATTATTAATTTAAAAAATCAATTTCCGTCTTTAATAATATTTAAGTTTATATAGACATTGTTGAAGTGTATAATAAAGGTGAAGAAAGGAGCTGGTGCAAATGACTATGGGCGACTTGCCCGATTGGCTGAGTGAGTTAGAAAGGGAAAGTTTTGAAATCACGCGTCAATTTGTCTTAGCATCAGGTTCTTTGAAGGAGATGGCTAGGATCTACGACGTCTCGTATCCAACCATTCGTTTGGACCGCTTGATTCAGAAGGTCAAGAGAGACTCCAGCAAAGAAGAGCCTTATGTTGACGTGATTAAGAACCTGGCCTTGGATGGAGAAATTTTCTACGAGGCTGCTGAAAAACTCATCGCTACTTATCCCGAAGAAAGAGGTAATCTTATGGGTGTTCTCATCATTATGATTTCGGTTCTTTTAGGGCTGACAGAATAGTATATGATTCGCTATACAAAATTAAATCAATGGTTTTTCGTCATCGCGCTCTTGGCGCTTGCGGCTCCAATCACTCTTTTCCAAGGACCTCACCTAGTTAGCCTGCCAATTTTGCTGGTCTTTGTTGCTATTCTTTCTTGCGCTTTTGAAGATTGGCTGAGAGGATATCTTCAAAGCAAAAAATTATCTAAAGAACAGCGTTCGAAATTAAAAGATTTGTAAAAAAAGGACGAGCTTGGAACACTATCAGTTTCAAACTCGTCTTTTTGTATTGGAAATAAGATGCTTGCTCAGCCATTTTTTTAAAAATAATTGGGACAGGAGGCTTCCTATGAGGATGCTTGCTATGTTGAGAGTGATGTCGCCCAAATCGAAGATACCGAGGTGGAAGACGTACTGGCAGCTTTCAACGAGGAGCAAGCCTAGAAGTGAGAGGGTGAGATTTTGAAAAGGCAACACTTTTCTGTACAAAATTTATAAAGTGTTTTTGTTAAACGATTGCTCTTTTAGTCATGGGTGTTTGGTAATTAAGAGTGCTGTGGATGCGATGGTGATTCCACCAGTGGACATAATCCTTAGTTTTAAGGGTTAATTCTTCCAGAGAGCGGAAGGTTTCTTGGTTGATAAACTCCAGTTTGAAGGAGCGATAGGTACTTTCAGCTACCGCATTGTCATAAGGACAACCCGCTTGACTCAGCGAACGTGTGATGCCAAAG
>NZ_KB904098.1 GCF_000379985.1 Streptococcus caballi DSM 19004
ACCCAGTATCAGATGACCCGCTCTATGTCTCGTGTTGGTAAGTGTATTGACAACGCGCCAATTGAAAGTTTCTTTGGGCACTTTAAGACGGAGTGCTACGATTTGAAGAAGTATAAAACTTTTGAGGAGCTGGTGTCAGATATTGATGCCTACATCTATTTTTACAATCATCAACGTTTTCAAGAACGCAACAACGGCCTTGCCCCTCTTGAAATGAGGAACAAGGCCGTCGCCTAATCTTTTATTATTTCATTGTCCACTTGACAGGGAGCTGTTCATTCAAGTCAAGAGTTTTTGTGTGACTAAATTTATTTCAATGAACATTGACTTTTTTTGATATTTTCGTAAGTGGAGCGGACGGAGATAAACGCTTTTGGAGTTCCATGCTTAATTTTTGAGCTTCAAGTCTCAAAAATTCAATTCTCAGCGACAACGATAGTGTCACTGGGAATACCACTATGATGAAAATATTAGGATTGGCTCACTTTATTTATGCTATTGGACTTATAATCCCTGTCGTATCGTGCGAGAAAATTTTTGGTTTTGTTAAACCTCGTCCTTCAAGCAGGCTAGCCCCTGTTGAATGGAAACAAAGATATTAGTCAGTTGAGATAACTTTCATCGAATAAAAGCAAAGGATTTGAAGCAGATGCTTGTATGGTAGCTCTGCCTTTTCAAATGATGCATTTTACTTTAGGTGATCGGCTTTTAGGATGAGCATATAGTCCATCAGAATTTTCATAAAACTAAAAAAGAAGAATCTTTTCAAAAATATTATCAAAAGAAACAGCCCTCCATTGAAGGCTGCTTTCATTTTGGAAGAGAGTTACTGGATGTTGAGCTTCCTTTTGATAATGTAGTAGGTGCCACCATAGTAGATTAGGCTAACAATAAGATCTTGGATACAGTAGAAGATAAAGAATTTTTCTGTAAAGATTTCATTGTCAACCAAGATGTGATTGCTGATGTGGGTAGAAAGGATAGCAAGAATGACGGACAAAGCAAAGTAGGCGACAAATCCCATGAGACCTCGGCGATTGCTAAAGAGTTGACCGATGGAAATAGCAAGATAAATCAAGAGCGTTCCTGAAATGGAGGAGAGGAAGGCGTAGACTAGTCCCCAAATGGCAATGTGGTTTGGAAGATAGGACGTGAATTGAGGAAGAGCAACAAGGACTTTCCCCAATCCAATACTTGGTAAAAAGATGAGAACTAAACCAAGGAAGATAATCAGGCTAATGAAAAAATTCCAAATGAGAGCTGCCACCAGTTTAGAAAGAATGATTTGGTGTGTTGAGACTGGTAAGGTCAAGGTGAGATACCCCTCACGACCAAAAATATTCTTATTAAAGCGATTGATGATGATAAACAGTGTAGCAATCCAAGCTCCCATGATTAAGGCAGCTAGTATGAAGACGAGGCTGAGCGGAAGCAGCTTAGAGTTTAATGAATAGCTGAAATTCTCCGTATTTCTAGCATCAGTGACAAAGCCCTTAATGATTAACCCAAGGGCTGTTGAGATAGCTAGAATAGCAATATTCAAGAGAACATACCATTTCCCAATGGATTTCAGTTCATATTTTAATAGTTTTCCAAACATAGTTTCCTCCTAAGCCTTATACTTTTCACGAAAGATTGAATCAATAGACTTGCCATACTCTTCACGTAAATCATCAACCGTCCCTTGCAGGATAGCTTTCCCATCTTGCAGGAAAATAACCTCGTCTAAGATTGGTTCAATATCGGCAATAAGATGGGTTGAAATAAGGACAGAAGCCTCTTCTGAGAAGTTATTGATGATAGTTTTGAGAATATAATCTCTGGCTGCTGGATCAACACCACCAATTGGCTCGTCCAAGATGTAGAGTTTGGCTTTGCGGCTCATGACTAAGATGAGTTGAACCTTTTCTTTGTTCCCTTTTGAGAGGTTTTTGAGCTGCTCGTTGATATCTAAGTTTAAATCAGATAACAATTTTTCAGCTCTTTCTCTTGAAAAGTCTTCGTAGAAGTCTTCAAAGTAGGTCAACATGTCCCTGATTTTCATTTCTTCGCGCAGGTAGCTGGTGTCAGGTAGGTAGGAAATGATTTTTTTAGTTTCAATAGACGGACGAAAACCGTCGATAACGATTTCTCCCTTACTTGGCTGAAGTAGGCCGTTGATGAGCTTGATCAGAGTTGTTTTCCCACTACCATTGGGTCCAAGCAGACCAATAATTTTACCAGCAGGTAAGTTGAGGGTTAGGTCATCGATGGCGATATGTTTTTTATAGCTTTTGCTGACATGATGCAATTGTAGTAATGTTGTCATTGGGTGTTCTCCTTGAGATAAGACTCTAGTACAGATACGATTTCCTCTTTTGGAAATCCAATTTTAGTCATATTTTCAACGAAAGAGGCTAGCTCGGTTTGAGCGACTTGACGCCTCGTTTTAGCAATGAGTTCAGTATCTTCCGTAACAAAACGCCCAGAAGTACGTTGAGAATAAACCATTCCTTGACGTTCTAATTCAGCGAAGGCACGCTGCATGGTGTTGGGATTGACACCAGCTTCCTCCGCGTATTCTCTCACAGTTGGAAGCTGTTGGCCACTCTTAATTTCTTGACTGATAATCTGCATCTTGACATGCTGTGCAATTTGCGCATAAATAGGTGATTTTTCGTCAAATTTCCAAGACATAAGTGACTCCTTTCTTAATAAGATCATTTGTAAATACTTTTTGTACTAAAACCATAATACAGAATATAATTACAAAAGTCAAGAATTATGCCAGAGTATCTCATTGTTGAAAGTATAGAGGAGTTTTATGTCCCCAAAATAATCAGGCAGACTCATTTAGCAGTAACATTTTATGATTTTGACTTGCAAGGATTTATTGAAATAAAAAAGAAAGCATAAGTTGCTCTTTCATAGTATAATGGAGAGTAAGAATACAAAGAAGGAGAAGCTATGTTTGCGCAATTAGATACCAAGACAGTCTATTCTTTTATGGATAGCTTGATGGATATTAAAACTTATGTTCACACAGCTAGAGAGTTGGGTTATCAAACTATCGGTGTGATGGACAAGGATAATTTGTATGCAGCTTTTCATTTTGTTCAAGAGGCCAAGAGCCAGGGATTGAATCCTGTCTTGGGATTGGCTTTGGATTTTACTTGGCAGGAGCAGACGCTGACTATTTATTTTCTTGCTAGAAATACAACTGGCTATAAGAATCTCCTGAAATTATCAACGGAGCGCATGACCTCGCAGCTAGACCTAGAGCAAGTTCCTGTTTATCTGGATGGGCTTGTGCCGATCGTTCCATATGTTGAAAGAGTGCTAGAGCCTGATCTACCTTTTGATTATTATATAGGTGTGGGGGTTAACTCACCCCAGCAGGACTATCCTAAACCGCTGATTCCCTTACATACGGTTCGTTATTTTAAGGAGGAAGAAGTTGAGACGATTCAAATTCTTCACGCCATTCGAGACAATCTTAAATTAGCAGATGCCCAGCCTGTCGCTGCTCATCAAAGTCTCCTACCTTGTGATATTATCAGTTCAGCTTTTGAAAAAAACTTTCCCCAAGCACTGGAGAATCTTGATAAGTTAGTGGCTGATATTCATTATGATTTTGATACCAACTTGAAATTGCCACGTTTTAACCGTCAGAAACCAGCTGTTGAGGAGCTTCGTCAATTAACTCAGGAAGGTTTACAAACTAAAAATTTATGGTTACCAGCTTATCAAGAAAGACTAGATTATGAACTGTCAGTCATTCATCAAATGGGCTTTGACGATTATTTTCTCATTGTCTGGGACTTGCTGCGTTTTGGGCGTAGTCGCGGATACTACATGGGAATGGGACGTGGTTCAGCTGCAGGAAGTTTGGTTTCCTTTGCCTTAGATATCACAGGTATTGATCCTGTTAAAAATAATCTTCTTTTCGAGCGTTTCCTCAATAACGAACGCTACAGCATGCCCGATATCGATATTGATTTGCCTGATATTTATCGTAGTGAATTTTTGCATTATGTGAGGGATCGCTATGGCAGTATGCATTCAGCTCAGATTGTGACTTTTTCAACCTTTGGTGCCAAACAAGCCATTCGTGATGTTTTTAAACGCTTTGGTGCGCCAGAATATGAACTGACTAACATTACGCGCAAAATTGGCTTCCGCGATAACCTGACATCAGTTTATGAAAACAACCTATCCTTCCGCCAGATCATCAACAGCAAAATGGAATATCAGCGTGCCTTTACCATTGCCAAGCGGATTGAAGGGAATCCTCGTCAGACTTCCATTCATGCGGCTGGTATTGTCATGAGTGATGATAATTTGACTGAGCATATTCCGCTTAAGAATGGTGAAGACATGATGATTACCCAGTATGATGCGAGTGCTGTTGAAGCTAATGGTCTGCTCAAGATGGACTTCCTTGGTCTAAGAAACCTGACTTTCGTCCAAAAGATGAAGGAGAAGGTGCTAGCAGATGAGGGGGCTGATATTGACATCAAATCTATTGATTTGGAGGACAAGGCAACCCTAGAGCTCTTTGCTGCCGGCCGTACCAAGGGCATTTTCCAGTTTGAGCAAAGCGGAGCTATTAACCTGCTAAAACGAATCAAACCAAGACGGTTTGAGGATATTGTTGCGACAACAAGTCTTAATAGGCCAGGTGCCAGCGATTATACGGAGAATTTTATCCGAAGACGGTTTGGTCAGGAAAAGGTTGATTTGATTGATCCAGCCATTGCTTCCATATTGGAGCCCACCTATGGTATCATGCTTTATCAGGAGCAGGTTATGCAGATTGCCCAGAATTATGCAGGTTTCACACTCGGCAAAGCTGATTTACTTCGTCGTGCTATGTCCAAGAAAAAGAGTAGCGAGATGCAGAAAATGGAGGCTGATTTTCTTGCAGGTGCCCAAGCTCTCGGACATCCTCTGGTGACTGCTCAATCCTTGTTTAGTCGTATGGCCAAGTTTGCCGGTTACGGCTTCAATCGTAGTCATGCTTTTGCCTACTCAGCCCTTGCCTTTCAGTTGGCCTATTTTAAAGTGCATTACCCTAGTATTTTCTATGATGTCATGCTCAATTATTCAAGCAGTGATTACATCGTAGATGCATTGGATGCAGGTTTTAAAGTTGGTCGTCTGTCTATTAATCATATCCCATACTCTGATAAAGTTTCAGATCATACGATCTATTTAGGAATGAAGCACCTAAAAGGTGTACCTAAGGATATGGCTTATTGGATTATAGAAAACCGTCCTTTTCAATCGGTGGAAGACTTTTTAACAAAACTCCCTGATAATTATCAGAAATCAGATTGCCTCCTTCCCTTGATTAGAATTGGTGCTTTTGATATTTTTGAGAAGAATCGGCGAAAAATAGAGCTCAATTTGGAAAATTTGTTTACCTTTGTTAATGAACTGGGCAGTTTGTTTGCAGATTATTCGTATAATTGGACAGAGACCGAAGATTATTCAAACCGTGAAAAATATCAGCAAGAGCAAGAATTACTTGGTGTGGGAATTAGTCCGCACCCCTTGCTTCAAATAGTTAAACAAAGCTCACGAAAGACAACTGATCTTGCTCAATTGCAAGAGAATCGTGAAGTAACTGTTCTTATTGAGTTGCAAGCCATCCGTGTTATTCGTACAAAGACAAAAGGGCAGCAAATGGCCTTTCTAAGTGTGTCAGATACCAAACAAAAATTGGATGTCACTCTATTTCCAGAAACCTATCAGACATATAAAGAGCTTCTGAAAGAAGGAAAATTTTATTACCTTAATGGTAAGGTTCAGCAAAGGGATGGTCGTTTGCAGATGATCCTCAATCACTTAGAAGAAGCTGTGACAGAGCGCCTTTGGATTCTTTTGGAAAATCATGAGCATGACGAGGAAATTTCCCAAATTCTCTCCAGCTATAAAGGAAACATTCCAGTCATTCTGCACTATCAAAATCCTAAGGAAACAATTCAGAGTCAGAGGCACTTTGTCACACAAAGTGATGAGCTAAAAGAAAAACTGAGGCAATTCAGTTTGAAAACGATTTTTCGCTAAAAAAAGTCCTAAAAGTGAACTATTTCTCAAGGATTATGCTATAATAAGAACGTTAGAATATAATATAAGGAGTTACAGTAAGAATGAAACGTATTGCTGTTTTAACTAGTGGTGGTGACGCTCCTGGTATGAATGCTGCTGTTCGTGCGGTTGTTCGTAAAGGTATTACTGAAGGTATGGAAGTCTACGGAATCAATCGTGGCTATGCCGGAATGGTTGAAGGAGATATCTTCCCACTTGGTGCAAAAGATGTGTCAAATACACTATCATATGGAGGTACATTCCTTCAATCAGCTCGTTATCCTGAATTTGCTACTCTTGAGGGTCAACTTAAAGGAATTGAGCAACTTAAGAAATATGGGATTGAAGGTGTCGTTGTTATTGGTGGTGACGGATCTTATCATGGTGCTATGCGCTTGACAGAACATGGCTTCCCAGCTGTTGGTATTCCTGGAACAATTGATAATGATATTGCAGGGACTGACTACACAATCGGTTTCGATACAGCAGTTAATACTGCGGTTGATGCTTTGGATAAAATCCGTGACACTTCATTCAGTCATGGCCGTACTTTCGTTGTTGAAGTTATGGGACGTAATGCAGGAGATATCGCTCTTTGGTCAGGTATTGCTGCAGGTGCAGACCAAATTATCATTCCTGAAGAAGAATATGACATTAACGAAGTGGTTAAAAATGTTCGTGAAGGATATGAGAAAAAAGGTAAACACCGTCATATCATTGTTCTTGCTGAAGGTGTTATGCACGCCGATAAATTTGTTGAATTGATGAAGGAGGCTGGTGACACTAGCGATCTTCGTGCAACAAATCTTGGTCACATTCTTCGTGGTGGTGCACCTTCTCCACGTGACCGTGTGATTGCTTCTTGGATGGGAGCACATGCTGTTGACTTGCTTAAAGAAGGTCGTGGTGGACTTGCGGTTGGTATTCACAATGAACATCTTTGCGAAAGTCCAATTCTTGGTACTGCGGAAGAAGGAGCTTTATTCTCACTTGATAATGGTAAAATCATTGTCAACAATCCACATAAAGCACGTCTTGATCTTGCTCAATTAAACCGTGACATTGCCCACTAATAGTCACTATGGACTGCTTAATGCTTAAACTTGTTAATATGTCGGTAATCGACAAAAAAATAAAGGGAGTTTCAAATTTATCATGAATAAACGTGTAAAAATCGTCGCTACACTTGGTCCTGCGGTAGAATTCCGCGGCGGTAAAAAATTTGGTGAAGATGGCTATTGGGGGGAAAACCTTGATGTTGAAGCATCAGCACAGAAAATTGCTGAGTTGATTACAGAAGGGGCTAACGTATTTCGTTTCAACTTCTCTCATGGTGATCATGCAGAGCAAGGTGCTCGTATGGCAACTGTACGTCGCGCAGAAGAAATTGCTGGTCAAAAAGTTGGTTTCCTTCTTGATACAAAAGGTCCAGAAATCCGTACTGAGCTTTTCGAAGGTGATGCAAAAGAGTATTCATATAAAACTGGTGAAGTTATTCGCGTTGCTACAAAACAAGGTATTAAGTCTACACGTGACGTTATTGCATTGAACGTTGCTGGTGCACTTGATGTTTTTGATGATGTTGAAGTCGGTAAACAAGTTCTTGTTGACGATGGTAAACTTGGCCTTCGTATCGTTGAAAAAGATGCTGAAAAACGTGAATTTGTTGTTGAAGTTGAAAATGATGGTATCATTGCTAAACAAAAAGGTGTAAATATTCCTTACACTAAGATTCCTTTCCCAGCGCTTGCTGAACGTGATAACGCTGATATTCGCTTTGGTCTTGAACAAGGACTTAACTTTATCGCTATCTCATTCGTACGTACTGCAAAAGACGTTAACGAAGTTCGTGCAATCTGTGAAGAAACAGGTAATGGACATGTTAAATTGTTGGCTAAAATCGAAAACCAACAAGGGATTGATAATATCGATGAAATTATTGAAGCAGCAGATGGTATCATGATTGCTCGTGGAGACATGGGTATTGAAGTACCATTTGAAATGGTTCCAGTTTACCAAAAAATGATTATCACTAAAGTCAATGCAGCAGGTAAAATTGTTGTTACAGCAACAAATATGCTTGAAACAATGACTGAAAAACCACGTGCTACTCGTTCAGAAGTATCTGACGTCTTTAACGCAGTTATCGATGGTACTGATGCTACTATGCTTTCAGGTGAATCTGCTAATGGTAAATACCCAGTTGAATCAGTCCGTGCTATGGCTACCATTGATAAGAATGCTCAAACACTTCTTAACGAATATGGTCGTCTCGATTCATCTAAATTTGCTCGTTCAACTAAGACAGAAGTTGTCGCTTCAGCTGTAAAAGATGCTACAAGCTCAATGGATATCAAGTTGGTTGTTGCTCTTACTGAATCAGGCAATACAGCTCGTCTTATTTCTAAATACCGTCCAGACGCTGATATTTTGGCAGTAACATTTGATGAAATTACTCAAAAATCATTGATGCTTAACTGGGGTGTTATTCCAGTTGTAACTGAAAAGCCAGCTTCAACTGACGATATGTTTGAAGTTGCTGAAAAAGCTGCTCTTGTATCAGGCCTTGTTGAATCAGGTGATAACATTGTCATTGTTGCAGGTGTTCCAGTTGGTTCAGGCGGTACAAACACAATGCGTATCCGCACTGTAAAATAATTTAGCTGAAAAATGCTCTTTATCAACTGTAACAGGTGATGAAAAGTTATACTCTGGAGAGAACTAATTTAGTTCTCTCTTTTCTACTATTTGTCAAGTACTTAGAGAAAAAATAATTTTCATGCAGTAATCAAAATAAGGGAGTTATCTTATTTTCCACTAAAGAGTAGCGGAACAAGTGCATGCAAAACCAACACCTTATTTTGTGATTTTTTGATAAGGTATTACCATAATATGGCATAAACAATTTTACTGATTTTTGGTAGACGCATAATCGTAAAGGTTGTTATGCATTATGAGGTAATATATTGTTCTGATAAGACGATGTATGAAGGCAATCGTATGTGGCTTGGTTGAAGTCGTTTGCGATTGCCTTTTTCGTTTCTCATAAAAGTCTGCGAATGGCACGGCTTGGTGTGGCTAGCTGAAGCGATATTGTGAATGCACTTGAACAAAATTTTTCTAGCATAAGGATTCCCACGCTTGGTAATGTGCTTCTTAGCGAGGAAGTTACCGGATTCATAGTGTCTCAGGTCAATACCGATAAAGGCATTGATTTGATTGGCAGACT
>NZ_KB904099.1 GCF_000379985.1 Streptococcus caballi DSM 19004
CAAGGTTTTTGAAATAATTTCGTAAAAATTGTGTTTCAAAATGACTTCAAAAATGACTTGATAGGTTATTTTTTAATTTTTAATGTATTAAATTTTTTTATGCAACTGTTCATGGTATAATAGACTTGTTGAAAACATTTACAAGGAGACTATGAACTTGATACCATTAGCAACAAGCAACAAGCAACAAGCAACAAGCAACAAGCAACAAGCAACAAGCAACAAGCAACAAGCAACAAGCAACAAGCAACAAGCAACAAGCAACAAGGTAGTTTTTGCCTTTTTTCAGCATGTAAAAAAGCACCTTCTGTATGTAAAGGAGGTGTTTTCTAATGCGTGAAAACTTTATTGAACGCCCTCATAAGAATGAGAAGGAGGGAGCAATTGCATATGTTCAGGAATTGCTAAAACAGGCTCGTGAGGATAGACGAAGTGAAGATGTTGATAAATTAGAAAATCTTGTTCGTCTACTTAATACTAAGAAGTATGGTCTTGTTTGGGAAGAACATGCTGAGTGGGTTGAAGAGGAAATGAAGGCCAAAATCCCTGTCTTTGTTGAAGATGAAACCAAAAAGATTGTGGGAAATCCAGATTCTGAAGACTATAATTTCCTACTAGAGGGCGATAATCTTCATAGTCTACATCTTTTGAAGAAAACTCATACAGGCAAGATTGATGTCATATATATTGACCCTCCATACAACACAGGAAATAAGGATTTTAAGTATAATGATGATTATGTAAATCAGGACGATAGTTATAGGCATTCTAAGTGGCTAAGTTTTATGAATAAAAGATTGAAAATTGCTAGGGAGCTTCTGAACGAAAAGGGTGTTATTTTTATTTCTATTGATGATAATGAGTTTAATCAATTAAAATTATTGTGTGATGAGATATTTGGCGTAGATAACAAATTAGTTACTTTGCATACACAGGTTAGATATGCTGATAAAACTTTAAACGAAAAAAATGATTGGCAACCTATTTTAGAGTATATATTAGTATATTCCAAAGACAAGACAAAATTTAAAGCGAATAAACCAGAAGAAGACTATTCTATTGATAAGTTTGTTTTTGAGTTTAAAGAATTGACAGAAGGAACTACATTTGAAATTAAAGGTAGGAAAGTTACAGTTTTTAAAAAAGGAGAATGGAAAAGTATAAAGCACAAACAACCAGCAGAGAATCTATTAAAAGAAACGTGGGTCTCAGGTAGTATATATTCTGGGACTGGAAACGGTACAATGGTACAAAACGTTATTGAACCAAGAATTAGCATAGATGGAGTAGGTAGTCTATATAAAATTGATGGACTTGGTGAAGATGGATTAGGGTATAGATATTTTGTGGGCCCTAGCAAAGTTGGAGCTTCTAGAAGTAAGATGTATTCTGGAATTCCTTTGGTGAAGAATAGGGAACTGGCAAATGGTAGTGCAAAGAAATATAAATCTATTCCTAATTATTTTGATTTTAGTGCTGACTTTGGAAATATTAGACACGAGGGGAAAGTGGCATTCAATAGTGGCAAGAAGCCGGTCAAAATGTTAAAACAAATTATTAATTACCATAAAGGGAAAAATATTAAAGTTCTAGATTTTTTTGCTGGTTCAGGTTCGGTAGGACACGCGGTGGAACAGCTCAATAAAGAGGATGGTGGGAATCGGAAATATATCCTCTGCACCAATAATGAAAATAATATTTGTGAAGAAATTACGTATAAACGTTTGAACAATATACAAGAAGAACTTCCTCATAATTTAAAATATTTTAAGACAGATTTTGTTGTTAAAGAAGAATTCCCTGATGTCACCCTTGAATATGAATTACTAAACTATGTTACACCTCTTGTTGAGTTGGAGTTTGGAGTAGATATTACAAATCCTAAAGTAGAGGTCATCTTGTCAGAGGAACAGTTAGATGAGATGGATGAGACAGATTTCATAGAAAATTCTACACTTTTTATTCATCCTGAAATTTTCTTTGACGCTGAACAAGAACGAATCCTTCGTGACAAGAATATCACGAAACAAGAAATTCCAAACTATTACTTCGGAAAGGACATGTGGTCATGATTGAATTAAAAAATTTCCAACAAAATCTAGTTGATAAACTCTTGAGATTTACAGCTCCTGAATATGGTGTTGATGAAATGGTTATCAAGTCACCAACAGGTTCAGGGAAAACAATTACACTTCTTGAATGGATGGATACTTATATCGCGAGTACACATGATAACGTTGCTTTTGTGTGGTTTACTCCTGGTGCGGGAGAACTTGAAGAACAAAGTCAGGATAAGGCGAAAAGCTTTTCGTCGGTCAAGGAGCAATCACTTGCGGATGCTCTTCTTCAAGGATTTGACAAAGATACCGCAACTTTTATTAACTATGAATCGGTTGTAGGTAAAAATAAAAATGCTATGTTGACGGATAGTGAGAGAGAAAATCTTGAAGACAAGATTGAGAAAGCTTTTGAATTGGGTCGTCATTTTATTCTGGTTATTGACGAAGCGCATAGAAATGATACTAAGAAGGCAAGAGATATCATTACACGTTTTAAAGCTTCTAAAACCGTTAGGGTTTCAGCAACTATTGAAGACCCTAAGGTTCCTGAGAAGATAGAGTTCTATGAAGTTACTGAAGAGGAAGTTATCGAATCAGGTTTGATTACAAAATCAGTAGTTGTCAATGAAGGGATTGAGAAGTTTATAGATGCTAATCCTGACATCAGTAGAGAATTTGAATTGCTGTTTGAAAGCGCTGAGCTAAAACGAAAAGAGATAGTACAAGAGTACACTGAAAATAACATTGCAGGTATAAATCCATTAGTGCTGGTTCAACTACCTGACAAATCTGATTCTGAACCCGAATTAGTTAGTCGTATTGAGGATTATATTCAAAATAAGTTACATAAGACATACGAAGATGGTAAACTAGGTATTTGGTTGGCAGAACAGAAACGAAATTATCTCAATGTTCAAGAACTTGATAATGAGGTTGAATATCTCATTATCAAACAGGCAATCGCTACTGGATGGGACGCCCCTCGTGCTAAAATCTTGATAAAGATACGTGAAAAAATGGGGGATACCTTTACTATTCAGACGATTGGTCGTATTCGTAGAATGCCTGAACCCTTAAAAGGTCACTATGATGTAGATGTATTGGATAATTCTTACATTTATACCTTTGATAATGACTTTCTAAATGGGGCATTTGGGCAAAAAGGGGTAGGAATTCCGACACCTCCTTTAGAACGGAAGGATATTGCCAAAGATTTTCAATTAGTCAGTGAGAGAGCTCTTGATTTACATGCAGGACAGGATGAAAAGGCCGTACGTGAAAATCTTTATCAGGGATTGGTTAGAGAATGGAATTTGACCAATGATGTTGATTTGAACAAGCAAAAATTAGGGAATCAAGGAATTCAATTTGGTAGTTCTATTGTGAATACTTATAAACAAGGGAGATTTGATACGCTTAAGCATTCAGATGGTTTGCAAGATAGAGAAAGAAGAGTTGAGGCAGATTATAATGCAAATCGACTGGATTTACTCCATGCTTATCATGAACTTGACCGTGTCACTCATTTGCAAGTAAGACAGGTTGAAGCTTTATTAAAACGCTTTTTTATGGATTATAAAAGTCCAAGCTCAAATAAACATAGGCTCTTAAAATTGAAACCGAACGAGTGGACAGCTTTTATTTTGAATAATTGGCGAGAACTTCGTGAAGTGTTTAGAAAAGTAGACATTTACCCAATAGTCAGTATGGGACTTGTAGAAATTCAAGAAAATGATTTTTATATACCGATGAACGACCGCTATTTATACAATCCTAATCTGGAAAAAAATATTGTAGAAACAAATGTGTATGATGGTTACGAGAGTAGGATTATTAAAGGTAGCGAAGCAGAGCGCTTATTTGAGGACTATATCGAACAACATAAGGATGTAGTTGAGTTTGTTTATAAGAATGGTGATAAAGGGACTGAATACTTCTCATTGGTTTATAATACAGCAGGCTCTTCTCATCATTTCTATCCTGATTACATTGTAAAAATGAAGAATGGTGATGTCTATATCATTGAAACCAAGGGTGGGGAGAATGCCAAGGGTAAAGATAAAAATATTGATAAGTATGCACCGTTGAAATATGAATCATTAAAAACGTACCTTGATAAATATGGTTTAAAAGGAGCCTTTATTCGTGATATCGCTGGAACTCTTCGATATTTAAACGAGGGTGAATGGAAAGATAATATGTCAGAATGGCATCCAATTGATGAATTGTTTGGATTTTAGGAGGAAATTTGATTTCTTTTACTAGTTATATTAAAAACACTTTCTACAATGATATTTATAAAGCAAGTGAAGAATACTTCTTAGAGCATCTTGAAGATTTAGGGGTCATCGACAATGATGATGACGAAGTTGAAGTCACAGATATTGAAGTGATGTATGTTTATGCTGGAAAGCGTGAAGATGATGAAATTGACATAGATATTCTAACCAATGTCTATGCAACTGTTTTCGGGTATAACTATAATCGTGATTCATCTTATGAAAAAAATCGTTGGCTTCGTATATCATGTATTGGGAAGCCTGATACAGGAATCAAAAATTTTAGAATCAAGAAGGTTGATTCTTACGAAAAAGGAACTTATAGCATTTTTGAGAAACCTCTTTCGGATAAGCTTATTCCTTTTATTTGGAAAGACGATTTGGATAAATTTGCTGAAGCGATATTGAAGAAATATGAACCAGATGCTTTACTGACCCCAACTAGAATTGAACCTGAAACTATAGCCCAACAAATGGGGCTACAAATAAAATATGAAAGCATTACCAAAGATGCTTCAATTTTTGGTCAAGTTTATTTTCAAGATGTACCCGAAAAAGGAATTTCTGCAGGGACAATAGTCATTGAGGCAAAACTTCTTCAACTACGAAATATTGGAGTTGTAAGAAATACAATCCTTCATGAATGTGTTCATTGGGAACTACATCGATATGCTCTGGAATTGGCTCGAGCAAAGAAAGAAAAGTTATCAGTTCTATCTACTACTAGTAATGTCGGAGAACAGAATTTGTCAGATATTCTCGGGTGGATGGAATGGCATGCTGAATCTATTGCTCCCAAAATACTGATGCCTAAGGGGATGTTCATCCAAGAAGCAAGAGTGAGACATAAAAGACTCATTGAACTTAGTGAAACGAAAGATGAACTTGATATTGTTGAAAAATGGATTGATGAACTAGTGTTGTTCTTTGGCGTATCACGTCTTTCTGCTAAAGTTAGATTGGCAGAATGTGGATTTGATGTAGTGAAGGGGGCATTCATTTATATTGATGATAAATATGTTCCAACTCACAAATGGAAAGATGGTTATTTAGAAAATACTCAGACTTTCTCAATAAACTTAATTCAACTTGGTTTGCAATTGTTAGCACAACCAAACTTAAAGAGTCTTGTTGAAACTGGAGCATTGATTTATGTAGAATCCCATCTTTGCATAAATGATAATAAGTTTGTTTCATATGACCTTGCAGGCAATCCTTTTTTAACAGATTATGCAAGACATCATATGGAAGAATGTTGTGTAGTATTTGATATTGTTTCAAGAACTCAATCAGGAAGTTCCACCTCTTTAACTTTATTACTTAACAGAGATGCAGATTCTGATATTCAATTCACTATTAGCTATCCTGAAGATAAGAATGAGTGGCTTGAGAAAGTCGATGCCCACGTAGCTGATACAATGGAAATCATGTTAAAACTACAAGGGTTAAATAGTTTTGGTTCTGCTTTGACTGAGGTGATGAAATGGCGTGATGTTAGGAATCAGGAATTGGCTGATACGAGTTATCTAGGTTTGAAGGCAATCTCTAATTTAAGAAATGGGAAAACAGAACCTAAACTTGAAAGTGTTATTGCAATTTGTGTTGCGATGAAATTACCCCCCGTTGTTAGTAAGAAGTTAGTTGAACTATCGGGCAAAGTGCTTCGTTTAGGAAATGAACAAGAATTTCTTTATGAACTATTTATTTGTTCAACAGGGAATTGGGATGTTGGAAAATGTAATGCATTTTTAGTGGGCAAGGGATTCAAGGAACTTGTACATGATAGATATGAATAATCACTTGTAGTAATGAATGAAATGTTGGGAAGGAGTTAAGTCATATGATAGACAGAAGTAATTATTTTCAAACTCTTATTAAGGATGTGATGGATAATTCCGAGTCGGAATATTGGGAGGATGCTGTTACAGAGTGGGAAATTGTAGATGTTGAAGAAGATGAGCGTTTGGAGGAGTCATGTATATGTGGTAAAGAGCATCTTCGTTACCTTTTTACAATTAAAAACCAACTGAATGGGAATGAGCTATACCCTATTGGTAGTTCCTGCATTAAGAAGTTTGAGCGTGATGATTTGAAACATCTAGTAGATGTTAGAGAGCAATTGTTTAAGTTATTGCATGCTGTAGAGGATAATCAGTATCTTCAGTTATCATCTGAATTTTTTAGTCGTAAACTATTACGATATTTGTTGGATATCGGAGCGTTTGAGCCAAATCAATGGAATAATTATAATCCTGAAAATGATTATAGATTCATGCTTGATATGTTTAATAAAAGAACAAGAACTGATAAACAGAATAAGAAGGCCACAGCAATTATTCTTGGTTCAATTAAACCATTCCTTCAAATAGAATTAGCAGGTAAAATAAAAAAATAAATCCAAAAGACAGGTCATTTTTCGTCTTTTGGATTTCTAGGACAAATAAGGTAAACTTTTGATATTCTGGTTCGATTTTATCTTATTTTGAATGAAAATTTACCTTATTTTGATGAAGTTGATTGAAATTAGCTGAAATTTCATCTTTTAAAAACTCGATAAAACGTTGATTTTAAAGCATTTTAAAATTATATGAAATAAGTGATGCCCCATAGAGGAAATAACTAAAGATTGTGATGCTGGAAATATTTATATAACAGCATTTCAAGATTTTAAAACTTATAAAAAGTTTGCGAATAGTATTGCTTGGAAAACAAAGGTTTGGTTATCTGAATTGCCATAGTATGTGATACATTTAAATGGTGACCGCTTTATGGGACCGAGAGACTGAAAATAATTGAGGGTTAAGTTGTATAGTTATTTTGTTTCAAATTATGATAGAAATTTTTTATTAAAAATCGATGAGAATGAATTTCAAGATTTTAAGGAATACAATATCTCTTTAAAAAAATATACTAATATTTTTGATTGTTATCGAAATTATAAGAAGTCAGAAGAATTGATAAAAGAATACATTGAGAATATCGATGATTATGATACTAATAAATTAAATGATATATATCGAGATTGCAAGTATCTATTTATGCAAAATATTATGTTTGGAAGGATATTTATTGACAATATTAAATCGTATTGTAAGCAGGAAAACCGCTTTGATTTGAAGAAAGAAGTTTTAAATTTTGAAAAATTAGATGAAATAAAAATGTTAAAATTATTGAGGGATTATGGTCAACATTACTCCTTACCCTTTAGTAATTTGAAAAGAAGCTATAGTGTGTTGCAAGAAAAAACAACAGCTATAGAACCCCTTATTTCAGTTTCGGAATTAAGAAAAAATGAGACTAGCAATAAGCAGAATAAAATATACCTCAATAGCCTAAATGAGGGAGAAATTTCAATAGTGGATTATTTTGAAAAATGGTCTGAATCAATAGATAGACTATTGCTGAAAGTGAAAGCTGATTTTTTACTTCTAACTGATTTAAATATTAAACAGTTTATTTTATCTAAGATACTCTGTTTTATCGATATGGGGGATTATATACCAGTCGGATTAGCTAAAGCGGAGGGGGTTAAAAATTTGATAGGAATGTATCAACAAATAGAATTTATTTCATTTGATGAATTGGTACTAGTGCATCTTTTCAAATCAGAATAATAAAAACGCAGGATTGGAAGTCCTGCGTTTTGGATTCCACAAATACTAGAAAAGATTATACTATTTCTAGTATTTTTAGGAATAATAACATTATAGAAAGAAGCTTCATCATTTCATTTTTGTGAAAATTAAATAAGGTAAACTTTTGATATTCTGGTTCGATTTTAGCTTGTTTTGATTGAAAGTTTACCTTATTTTGATGAAATTGATTAAAATTAGTTGAAATTTTATCTTTTTGAAATTCGTGAAAAAGTTGATTTTAAAGCATTTTGAAATTGGATAAAATAAGTGATGCCCCAACCAGGTCTTAAGAAAGCACGTAAGGCTTCACAATTCAGTAAACGTTAATATACCGCTATATATCAACGTTTCAAAGCACTCAAGAGTTTACCTCATGGGTGCTTTTTTGCTAAAAATCGGAAATATAAATCCTCTGTAGTACATAATAAACTTTTATGATAGGAAAAATTGAACATAAGAAGATATGACTACCGTCAAAGGGTGAAAATAACTTTTGGGGTTAATACCACTGCAGTAAAAAATACAGAAAAGTAATTGACAATTTTGTTTAAATTTAGTATACTAATTGGGCTATCGTAAGAAAGCTGATTTCAGGTTTGTAAAAAAGATAAAAAGTTCTTGACAAAGCGAGCTTGAGATGTTAGACTAATAAAGCTGTTGTCCGAGAGGATGAAGTGATAAATTTGAAACAGGGCTAAAAAACTTTGGAAAAAGTAGTTGACAAGTTGTTTCAGATTTGATAGACTATAGAAGTTGTCTGTTAAGAGACAAAGACCTTTGAAAACTGAACAAGACGAACCAAACGTGCGGGTTGAGACATCGACCTGTTAAGAAAATAAATCTGTCAGTGACAGGAATGAGTAAGATTAAATGAGAGTTTGATCCTGGCTCAGGACGAACGCTGGCGGCGTGCCTAATACATGCAAGTGGAACGCATGATTGATACCGGAGCTTGCTCCACCATTAATCATG
>NZ_KB904100.1 GCF_000379985.1 Streptococcus caballi DSM 19004
GAAGTCTATGAACTCTTCCAAAGTGCTTGGTCAGGGGCAGAGTACCAACCTGATAAGGCAGACCAAGGAATTGAAGACCATACCATCTATGCCATCAACGCCTTGGGGCAATACGATATCCTCAATGAAGACCTGTCAGGACTAGAGGATGCGGATGACATTCGCCAAGTGCCAAGCGAGCTGGGTGCCATTGTCACTAACATTCGTGACATGGTGGACGACCTGCACATTAAGCCTCTGCCACAGCCCTGGTTGCCACCGCTTAAGAAGGCGATTTATGTGCAAGACCTCCGAACAGAAGACTTCAAAGTGCTGTGGCAGAAGAGTCATCAGGGTAGCCTGAGTGCTATCTTTGGGATGGTGGATTTGCCAAGCCAACAGGCTCAAGAAGTCATCAGCCATGACTTTGATAAGGATGGGAACTTGGTGCTTTATTCTGCTCCAGGGATGGGGAAATCAACTTTCTTACAAACGCTGGTTATGGATCTGGCTCGTCAGAATACTCCCGACCTCATGCATTTCTATCTCTTTGACTTTGGGACTAATGGTCTGTTACCTTTACGCTCCTTGCCACACGTTGCCGATAGTTTCATGATGGAAGATAGTGAAAAACTGACAAAATTCATGCTTCGGATGCAGGAAGAAGTCGCTCTTCGTAAGAAGCTCTTTAGTCGTTATGGCGTATCCAATATCGGTCTTTACCGACAAATGAGTGGGGAAGGCTTACCACAGATTATCATTGTCATTGATAGTTATGATGGGATCAAGGAAGCCGAGCTTGGGGAGCAGCTAGAAGCCACTTTCCAAACGCTTTTACGAGATGGTACAGGATTGGGGATTAATGTGGTCATGACAGCAGGGCGTATGGGAGCGCTCAAATCAGCCCTGCAAGCTAACTTGAAGACACGCTTAGCCTTGAAGATGACAGATGATAATGACGTCAGAACCTTGATTGGCCGTCATGACTACATCCTAGAGGACATTCCGGGACGTGGTTTGATGAAGTTGGAGCAACCAGAAGCCTTCCAAATCATCCAAGCCATTCAAGAGGAAGCTGAAGACATGGATGCCGCTTGGTCAGGTGACCGTCCTAAAGCCATTCCAATTGTACCAGAGAAGCTTACTATGGAAGACTTCATGGCCAAGGCTAGTGTACAGGAAGCTATAGGAAATGGTGAGTTACCACTAGGATTAGATGTGATGAGAGTTGAGAGTGTGTCAATACCGATGGAAGGGTTCAAACACCTCGCTTATATCTCAGATAATGAGGAGTCGCTCCAAACTGTTACCCGTCAGTTATTAATGGTATCTCATGAGTTGATGCCTAACCTTAAGGTGATGCTATTAGATAGTGAACGAAATTTCAGTGATTATGCTTCAACTGTTCAAACTTATATTCAAGATGGTGCAGTTTTTGAAGATATGACGGAACAACTAGTTTATGAAATGGAACAGCGTCAGAAAGGCAAGACTAAAGAAGACTGGTTAGTGATTATTCCAAATTTGGAAAGTTACCTCAGTATTGCCAAGGAGAAAATTAATTTGTGGGATGCTTTACTTAAACAAGCCCATCAAGTTGGTCTTCATCTCATTGTTGGTGGTAGGCTGGCTTACTTGGGCATTAGTTCTAATGCCCTTCCTAAGATGATTCGTGAGAAAGTTCAATACTTTTTACTTGGTATGCGTTTATCTGACCAAAATTTCTTAGATAAAGTGTACAATAGTAGGGAAATCCATCCCGCAGTTGATGAAGTTTATTTACACGATAGAAAACAATCCGTAAAATTAAAATTAGTTAATAAGGAGATAATGAATGATTCAAAGTAATCTATCCCTTGCTAGCAGTCAAGCAACCGCAATAAGCAGTGCTGGTGCAAATCTTCTAGGAGGAGCTACAGCCAGTAAGGATACTGTCACTACCCTAAAAGGAAATACCAATGCTCACTCAGCCATTGATTTAGATGCTAGCACAGTTCAACAAGTAGCCTCAGCTATTAATAGTTTTGTTGGTTTAATTCACAGTACAGCTTCAGAATTTGAATCAACAGATCAACGTTTAGCGCAGGCACTTTTGGTAGGAAGTTCTAATACAACTGCAAGTCAAACGCTTCCCAACACTTTCCAGCCTAACCCTAATTTATTTGGAGGAAAGTAATAAGAGTGAGTAAAAGAACAATAGAAATGGTGACGCATGAGGAACGACAAGTTAATGACCAGCTAGATGTTTTGATGGATAAGAAGAAAAGATTTTATCATCACCAGATGGAGAAAGATGATTTTTTTGGAGAGACCCATCGACTTTTAGCAGATTTAGACACGTCGGAAATTAGTCCTAAAGATAGGCAAGATGCTTTGGCAATTCAATCAGAATACCAAAGGTTAGAGCGTTTAGTTACTCAAGATTACGAGGCTTATGAGACGACACTTAAGCAAGAAGAACATCAGTTAGAATCAAGAAGAGAGTCGCTTTACGTTGAAAAACAGCGACTTCTAACTGAAGAAACGGTGAAACAAGAGAAAAAGGAGACGAGCAATGGTAAAAATGGATTTGGGCAGTTCTAACGCGCAGTCTAGTTCAACAGCCACAGTGACGAGCAATCATATTGCAGCCTATCAAGGCTTGATTGCCAGTCTACAAGGTTTTTCAGGGACAGCTGATTTAAAGGGAGCAGCCTATGATTCAGCCAAAACCTACGCTTCTAGTGTTCTGGTTCCCCTGCTTCAAGGGGCTATCCTGTTATCAGAGAAGATTGCAAGCTCAACAGCCAAGCTACCAAGCGAGTACAGCAACCAAGTTGCACCAGAATCGCTTGATTCAGCTGATTTGGAGCGACAAATAGCGACCTATACAGCCGCCTACAACCGAGCTAACGAGTGGTTGACACAGGAGATGAAACGTGATGTTGTAGATGACCGAAATGTTCTTCAGGCTCAGAAGGCGATGGCACGACATTTGGCTAAGAAGCATGAACTAGAAGAAAAGCTAAGGAAACTGCTGGCTTTTAATAATACTTCTGCGAGTTTATTTTCAGAAGTAGATGGCTTGTTTCAAGCGGTATCACAAGGCATGTCACAGGTTAAGGCTGGTTTTAGTAGCTTTGATGGTACATTTAAGGTTCCCGCGAAATCTGATATGAGTTGGGCGACTACAATAACGAGCTCTTGGAAGAAAAGAGAAAAGGTTATACAAGCGTTACAACACTCAGGTAACTTGACTAAGCAAGATGTTGAAGCTGTACAGGCTTACATTACTGGAGGAAGTTTTGAAGGTGAGGAAACTATCCTGATTTATGATAATTATTATGGTTATGCAAAATATGTCATTAGTATGAGTGCAATCGGAGAAGGTGATATGTCGCTGAAATTTAATTCATCAGGTTTAGAAGGCTTATAAGTTGGAGATGCAAGCCTTTCTAGAGATGGAAAGTTTTCAAACAGTATTAATCCAATTGGAACTTCTGCTTTAGATAGTATTTATAACTATGATATGTACAAGGATGGAATATCCGATATTTCAACTACCTTTTTAACAAGCAATAGTGGTATTTCTATACAATTTGGAATGAAGTACATCAATAATACTTTAGCAATGTACAGTAAAAGTAAATCAGAGGTAAAATCTAAAATTACTCCCCTTGATATGACAGGCAAGGTGATTGTTGAGTATGAAGAAGGTAAGTATTTAAGAAATAAGAACAATGAGCCTCACAAAGCCCCTGTAGATAATCTTGTTGATGAAATAGGAGACTGGATGGGAGAACACCCAAATGTTACAAAAACAGTTACTGTAATTGGTGGCATCACAGGAGGAGCAGCACTTGCTTATTTTGCTTGGCCTGTTTTTGCGGGTAGTGCTGCCTATACTGGAATAGTAGAGCTTGGTGGAGCTGTTGGTGGAGCCTTAGCGGGTCTCTGGAATATTGTCACAAACGCTTTTGCATAAGGAGGAAGATTAATATGTATCAACATATTGAAGAAATGATCTCGCAAATGACCGGATCTGAAATTATTCGGTTTAAAAATAAAATTGGATTATACTATTTTATGTTTGTTTTTGTGATGTTGGGACTCTATGTGTATTTTGCTACATTGGAGATACCATTTCTGTATTGGCTAGCGCTTTTAGTAATCCCAATTTCCTTTGTATTCTTTTTACCCATCTTGTCTTGTATTGATAGAGGCTATAAAAAGATATTAAGTGATCATCTTG
Source organism: Streptococcus caballi DSM 19004 (assembly GCF_000379985.1). Lineage (GTDB taxonomy): Bacteria > Bacillota > Bacilli > Lactobacillales > Streptococcaceae > Streptococcus > Streptococcus caballi. The sequence continues at coordinate 4,211 of NZ_KB904100.1, forward strand.
ATTTAGATAGATATCAAGAGATCATTGAGAAAAATTCTTTTTATCAATCAGGTCGAATAGGATCAAAGAATAAAGGTGAAAAATCATTTTATTATATTAATATTGCTTATCTTCAATTTTTAAGAGGTAATTTTTCCCAGTCATTAGAAGCATTATCTCAGTTTAATGTTACAGATTTTAAAAGTTACAAACAACAGAATATTGTATTTTACTATTATTTAGAGTTATTAAACAAGATTTTATTAGGAGAACCTTATGATTTACAATTTTATCTCGATAAGATGTCTTCACAGATCTTTAAGGTTGAAAAGCAAAAGATTATTGTTCAGCACCAACTTAATACGGCTAGGGCTTTAGATAAAATCATAACACACCATGAACCGTGTGATTATTTTGAAACTAGCTATGCAGGCAGTAAGATAGATAAGGTGTTAGAAATGTACTATGCAGGGCTAAACAGATATAATCAAGGGATGTATAAGAAAGCTTTAGAATTTTTTTCAGCAATTGCGAGTGAAAATCAAGCATTATTTGTTGTACAGAAGGCTAGAAAGTATTTGGAGGAGAGTTAATATGGCAGAAAGAAATCATTTACCAATTGGAACAGTTGTAAAAGTTAAGGATGGTAATCAAAATCTAATGATTACATCGTTATTTCCTATTATTGAGAGGAATGGTGAAAAAGGATACTTTGATTTTGGAGCAACTTTGTTACCATTAGGAGCGGTAAGTCAGGAACAAGCTTTTTTTAATAAGGAAGACATTGAAGAGATTATTTTTATGGGATATGTAGATATCTATTTTCAGCAGTTGATTGAGAATTATGACGATTTAGTATCAAAAATTGAATATCCTAGGTTTGCGATTAAAAATTATCAATAGTTAGATATTAATTCGAATGGTTTGACGACGGGAATAAAGGATATTTTTTCATGGTAGAAACACAAGCAGTAAAAGGAAATTTCTTTAACCTAACAAAGGATGGAAAACATTTGTTGAGAGGATGGTACTTGTTGGTAGCTGCGGATGGTCGAGAATATGTTGTGAAGAATAATTGGACACTTTTCCCTAAAAAGACCTGTCAATGTTATAAAGTCAATCGTGATTTATCGTCTTTCGTTTATACAAGAGATATGTACGATGAAGCTAAGAGTAAGGCTGGAAAAACCAGTGTTGGTATTGCTGTCGCTATCATTTCCGGAAGTGCTTTTCGTCATATTTTTCCCGTGTCATGGTTTTTAGGAGTAAGCAACATTCCTGTGGATATCTTGCTTGCTTTAAGGAACATCTTAGTCCCCCTTGTGGTACTTGCTCTATTTTTGATAGCCATTGCTTTTTATAGGAGTAGAGTGTTTTTGAGATTATTACAGGAGCAGGAAGCAGAGATTACACAGGTTGGTACCGCTAGAATGACTGGGCATCTAGCTTATACGCCTCAAGGAAGAAAGCTGCCCTCTTTGGGAATTTTGCCCTATTATGTGAGTAGTATTTTTCTTCTAAGTCTGATTACGTTACCAGTGATTTTTGTAGAATACAGATTGATGGCTATACTTGTAGCTTTAGCTTTTTGGGAGATATTCTTTTCGGGACTCACTATCAATCCTAATGATAGTTCTAAAACTTTTGAATTGGTGAGTTGATGCAGAATAAAAGTCGCTTCAAAGGTTGAAGATAGCTGAAAGAGCTAATTTCGATTTTTATATCTACGACAAAGACAGTAGGAGGACGAATTTAGTGGAATATTCTAAATATTATTTAGCGAGATTATATCCAATCTCGTTGCAAGGTAAATATTTACTTAGAGGTTGGTATCTTATTAGGAATAAAGATGGTGAAGAGTGGCTAATGCGTAGGCACTTTGCTTTATCGTTTCGTAGGTTTTTACCTCTATATCAGACGACAATTCCTTTAGAGGAATATATTTATCAAAAAGAAAACAAATCAGGGACAGTTGCTACAGCTACTTTTTTAGGGATAGTATTTGCAGCCTTTGTTCGTAATTTTATTCCTAAGGAATGGTTGATTGGTGCGATTAATTCTCCCTTTTCACTAAGCCAAGCTCTAATAAATATAGTCATTGTTTCTCTTGTAACTATTTTATCTATTGTAGCTCTAACCTTTACTAGAGATTTTCGCTTGAGATTATTTTTAAAAAGGAGGAATGTGGAGTTAAGGAAAGTTGGAAAGATACGCTCGGCAGAACCTCTAAGACGGACACCCAGTGGAAAGGAGTATTGGTAAATGTTAAAAAATATGAAATATTATGCCTCACTCGTAACGCTGATAGCTCCAATATTTATTGTTTCTATCTTTATACAATTAAGGGGATTATCATTGCTCCTTTTTCCAGTCACTTTAGTTATTTTTTTTAGGGCTCTCAACAGAAGATTTGGACAGAGAAATTAAATTTGAAGTAATTGAGGAGGATGGAAATGAGTAATGATAAGTTAATACCTTTAGGTAGCATAGTCTATTTAAAAAGGAGAAAGATTACTTTAATGATAGTTAGTAGACAGCCTGTTATTGATTAAGGATACTTTTTCATGGTAAATAGAAAAGAAATCAAGGGTGATATTTATAACTTAACTTTGAACCAACAATCTATTATTAGAGGGTGGAATTTGATTGTTAGTGATGATGGAGAAGAATACTTGATGTTTAGGAATCTGTCACTTTCATCAAAACTCCATAGGAGAATTTACCAGACTGATTTGCCAATGATAGATTATCGTGTTACTAAAGAACTCCCTAAAGATAAAGGAGCAAGAGCTAGTTTCTTGGGAATCTTTGCAGCAGTCTTGAGTGGATCAGTGATTAGAAGTATGGGCTTGGAATCCTATATTTTTGGAGCAAGTAATATTCCTGTAGATTTTTTCATTGCTATTCGTAATCTTAGTGTGGTTGTGCTAGTCATTGCTTTATTTTTGTCAATGACCGCCTTCTTAAGATTTCTCCGATTAAAATGGTTTTTATCACAAAAAGGGCATGTCTTAAATTATGTTGGAAAAATAAAACCTTTATCACCTTATAGACAGATGCCAAACGGAAGGGAGTACTGGTAAGATGAAAACAATTCATTACTATGTTATGCTTTTTTTATTGTTAAGTCCTATTTTGATTCTTTCTATCTTCGTAGAATTAAGATTATTTGCTCTATCCGCTTGTCTATTCTGGTGGTTTGTTTTCATGGGGCTACATGTTAGGCCCACGGAGTCAGCCAATCGTTTTGAGATTCTTGAGGAGGAAAAAGATGAATGATGATAAGTTACTTTCTTTAGGTAGCATAGTCTATTTAAAAAGGGGAAAGATTGCTTTAATGATAGTTAGCAGACAACCTGTTGTTGATTTAGGTAATGAACGAGTCTACTTTGATTATGCAGGAGTTAGTCAAATTTTAGGATTAGAAACAGACAAAGTCGTTTATTTCAATAAAGAAAACATTAGTCAAGTTATTTTTGAAGGCTATGTAAGTGAAGAAGAGCCAAGAATACAAGAAGCATTAAGAGAATGGCGAGAAAGTAATAACCAAATCTCTAAGGGAAAAGTCAAGTAAGCATACAAACCATTTAAAAGATATTTCATCAAGAGGTCAAAGTGAATCGGTTGCACTAAACTAGACAGAAGAATAAAGTGTGAATAGGTTACACTAAACTAGACAGAATTTATAAAGTGTTCTACACTAAAGAAAAGAGGAGAACAGATATGTCTAGAAAAATTCGCCGTCATTTCACAGATGAGTTTAAACAAC
>NZ_KB904101.1 GCF_000379985.1 Streptococcus caballi DSM 19004
TATTCGGGAAGTAGCTCAGCTTGGTAGAGTACTTGGTTTGGGACCAAGGGGTCGCAGGTTCGAATCCTGTCTTCCCGATTGAGAGTTTTCTCAAATGTTGGCGGTGTAGCTCAGCTGGCTAGAGCGTCCGGTTCATACCCGGGAGGTCGGGGGTTCGATCCCCTTCGCCGCTATACTTGTTTTTATTTTGGGATTGACTTTGGACCTTTAGCTCAATTGGTTAGAGCACTCGGCTCATAACCGAGCGGTCGTAGGTTCGAGTCCTACAAGGTCCATATATTTTGGAGGATTACCCAAGTCTGGCTGAAGGGAACGGTCTTGAAAACCGTCAGGCGTGTAAAAGCGTGCGTGGGTTCGAATCCCACATCCTCCTTATAGTAAAATCGCGGGATGGAGCAGCTAGGTAGCTCGTCGGGCTCATAACCCGAAGGTCGTAGGTTCAAATCCTGCTCCCGCAATAATGTATATTAGTTTGGCTCGGTAGCTCAGTTGGTAGAGCAATGGATTGAAGCTCCATGTGTCGGCGGTTCGATTCCGTCTCGCGCCATTATTTATCAAGCGGGTGTAGTTTAGTGGTAAAACTACAGCCTTCCAAGCTGTTGTCGCGAGTTCGATTCTCGTCACCCGCTTTGTACTTTTTATTAGTACACATTACCAAGTTTTTCTTGGGCGCATAGCTCAGCTGGTTAGAGCGCACGCCTGATAAGCGTGAGGTCGGTGGTTCGAGTCCACTTGTGCCCATATATAGACTGGAGAATTACTCAAGAGGCTGAAGAGGACGGTTTGCTAAATCGTTAGGTCGGGTAACTGGCGCAAGGGTTCGAATCCCTTATTCTCCGTACTATCTTAAACGAGATTATCTTTTGATATCTCGTTTTATTTTATTTTAATGGTCACGTGGGGACAGGGATGAAAAGATTCAGAATATCTCGTTTTATTTTTTTTATAATGCTGAGTTTGCTAGTTGTCATTGTTTTTCTTTTTATCTTTTTTAAAGGTTCAGCTAAAGCTTCTAATCTCACCTCTCCTATTAGTTTAGCTGTTTCAAAGGTGGATTATGTTATTTCGGCTCCATTTCGTTTTGTTAGTGGTGTTCAGGATAATGTTACTGACTTATTGAATACTTATTCTGAAAATAAGAGGTTAAAGGCTGAGATAAGTAAATCAAACAGTGAGTCTAATCTGCTTGTTATCTTGAAGGAAGAAAATGAAGCATTAAAAAATGAAATTGGTGTTGGCGATTCTGATAAGAAAAAAGTTGTTGGTAAGGTTATAGTGAGAAGCTCAGCTTCTTGGTATGATTCTTTGAGAGTTGAAGTTAGTAAATCGGATTCTTTAGGAAAGAATATGCTAGTTTCTTCTAATGGGGGATTGATTGGTTCTGTAAAAAGTGTTGATGGTAACTCTATTAATGTTGATCTTTTGACAAAAGGTTCAAATTTGAGTATTCCTGTGAAGTTATTGGTTTCTAGTGGTGAAATTTATGGGGTATTGAAATCTTACCGATCAAGCGATAATCTTTTTGTGGTGTCTGAATTGAATTCTTCAGATGCTGTTGATGTTGGAAATTTAGTCGTTACTAGTGGTCTGGATGGTTCCTCGGTTTCAGATGTTCCTGTTGGAAAAGTTGTAAAAGTAACAGATTCTAAAGATAGCCTTGCGAGAAAAGTATATATTAAACCTATAGCGAATTTTGCAAAAATTTCCTATGTAACAATTATTGGTGACTAAATTGAAGTTTTATGGTAATAAATTTTTTCTAATCCTATTTTTTATTTTTCTTCTTTTACTAGATGGTCAGATTTCATTTTTGCTTAGTTCTTTTTTTAATTATCATTTCATGATTTCTAGTCAACTATTAATGTTAGTTGCTATGTTTTTGTATAAAGAACAGAGTGAAATTTTTACATTTTGTAGTTTTTGCCTGTTTGGATTTATTTTCGAAAGTTACTATTTAGGCGAGATTGGCATAATTACTGTTATTTTACCTGTCCTGATGCATTTAGTATTAAAATTGGACAAGCAATTTCTAAATAGTCCATTTCAAACTTTTTTAGTTTATGTAGTTCTTATATTTTCTTATAATATAACTTCCTACGTATTAGCAAGAGCTTATGGATGGGGGAATACTCCTCTCGCTCAGTTTGTTACCTACAGTTTGTGTCCTACTCTAATTTTTAATTTGTTGGTCTATGGAATCTGTCATAAGTTTCTTAGGAGGTTCATTTAGAGTAATCAAATTAATATTGATAAACATAAATGTAATAATTATGTAACACAAAAAGTCTGAATTTTTGATAGAATATTAGGTGTCTTATCGAAAAGGAGTAGTTTAATTTATATGAAAAAAAGAATTTTATCTGCTGTTCTTGTAAGTGGTGTGACACTTGGAGCAGCAACTGCAACAGCGCACGCTGATGATTTTGACTCAAAAATTGCTGCGCAAGATGCGGTTATTAACAATTTAAATGCTGAACAAGCAGCTGCGCAAAGCCAAGTCTCTGCTATTCAAGGTCAAGTCAGTGAGCTTCAAAATCAACAAGCTGAATTGGAAGCGGAAAACGCAAGGCTTGAAGCGGAATCACAAAAATTGGGTGAAGAAATTCAAGTACTTTCAAGTAAAATTGTTGCTCGTAATGAATCATTAAAGAAACAAGCGCGTAGTGCACAAAAGGGTAAAAATGCAACAAGTTACCTTAACACTGTTTTGAATTCAAAATCGGTTTCTGATGCTATTAATCGTGTAGTTGCGATTCGTGAAGTTGTTTCTGCTAATGAAAAAATGTTGGCTCAACAAGAAGCTGACAAGGCAGCAATTGAGGAAAAACAAAAGGAAAATCAAGAAGCAATTAATACCGTTATTGCTAATCAGGCAACAATCGAAGAGAACAAAAATGCTTTAGCTACACAACAGGCCGAATTGGAGGTTGCTCAATTGAACTTGTCAGCTCAATTGACATCTGCTCAAGAGGAAAAAGATAATTTAGTTTCTCAAAAAGCAGCAGCTGAAGAAGCAGCACGTCAAGCGGCAGCAGCTCAAGCAGCGGCTGAGGCTAAAGCGGCAGCTGAAGCTCAAGCTCAAGCAGAATCTGTTGCAGCAGCTCAAGCAGCAGTACAACAACAGCAAGCAGCAAGTCAAGCTACTGAATCAATTAGTGCTACATCAGCAGCTGCAACTGAGAGTCAAGCGAGTGCAGTTTCAACACAAGAAGCACAGCAAACGACAGCACAAGAGGCAACGACTACTAATCAAACAGCTGCAACTACAACAACTCAGTCTGCTCCTGCTGCACAGACTCAAACTGCTAAAGCAGCTTCTGCAAGTACGCAAACTGCTACTACACAAACAACAGCTAAACAAACTTATGGTACTGCTAATACTTATCCAGTTGGTCAATGTACTTGGGGTGTTAAGTCATTAGCACCTTGGGTTGGCGATTACTGGGGTAATGGTGGCCAATGGGCAGCAAGTGCAGCCGCAGCTGGTTACCGTGTTGGTTCAACACCTGCAGTTGGTTCAGTTGTCGTTTGGAATGATGGCGGATACGGTCACGTTGCTTATGTAACTGGTGTTCAAGGAAGTCAAATTCAGGTTATGGAAGCTAACTATGCTGGTAATCAATCAATCGGTAACTACCGTGGTTGGTTTAATCCAGGTTCTGTTTCATATATCTATCAAAATTAAAGATTTAAGGGACGGGTTTGCCTGTCTCTTTTTTATTGAAATGATTTTATTTTCATTGAAAAATAAGTTAAAAAAAGTTAAAATGATATAGGATTAAAACTTTGGAGGAAATAATGTCTTATTCTAACTTAAAGTTATTTGCGCTCTCGTCAAATAAGGAATTAGCTGAAAAAGTCGCTTCTACTATGGGAATCGAACTCGGCAAATCGACAGTGCGTCAATTTTCAGATGGTGAAATTCAAGTTAATATTGAAGAATCTATTCGTGGCAGCCATGTTTTTATTCTTCAGTCAACAAGCTCACCAGTTAATGATAACTTGATGGAAATTTTAATCATGGTTGATGCTCTTAAACGTGCTAGTGCAGAAACAATTAGCGTTGTGATGCCATATTATGGCTATGCTCGTCAAGACCGTAAGGCGCGTTCACGTGAGCCCATTACTTCTAAGTTAGTGGCAAATATGCTTGAGGTGGCTGGTGTTGATCGTCTCTTGACTGTTGACTTACATGCTGCTCAAATTCAAGGTTTCTTCGACATTCCTGTTGACCACTTAATGGGGGCACCACTGATTGCCGATTATTTTGATCGAGCTGGCTTAGTTGGTGATGATGTTGTTGTCGTCAGCCCCGACCATGGTGGTGTGACGCGTGCTCGTAAATTGGCGCAATTCCTCCAAACACCGATTGCCATTATTGATAAACGTCGTAGCGTTACTAAGATGAATACATCTGAAGTAATGAACATAATCGGTAATGTTGCTGGTAAAAAATGTATCTTGATTGATGATATGATTGATACAGCTGGTACTATTTGTCACGCTGCAGATGCTCTTGCTGAAGCCGGTGCAACAGCAGTTTATGCTTCATGTACTCATCCAGTTCTGTCAGGACCTGCACTTGATAATATTCAAAATTCAGCTATTGAAAAACTGATTGTTTTGGATACAATCTATCTTCCAGAAGAACGTTTGATTGATAAAATTGAGCAGATCTCAATTGCTGATTTGATTGCAGAGGCTATTATTCGTATTCATGAGAAACGTCCTTTGTCCCCTCTCTTTGAAATGGGAAATGCAAAATAATATAGAATCGTTGGATGTAATCCAGCGGTTTTATTTTTATCCACATGTGGATAAGTTTTCTTGAGGGAAATAGAACAGTCAGCTGTGGATAAGCCAGAAAAAGATGCTAATTGTCAGAATTTTATGTATAATAGAGATACTTATTTTTAAGGAGTGAAGGATATGGATTTAACAAAACGTTTTAATAAGAATTTGGGTAAAATTGAGGTGTCCTTAATTCGTCAGTTTGATCAATCAATCTCTGATGTCCCAGGTATTATGAAATTAACTCTGGGTGAGCCTGATTTTACAACGCCTGAACACGTGAAGGAAGCGGCAAAGGCAGCTATTGATGCCAATCAATCTCACTATACAGGTATGCCTGGTTTGCCAGGTCTGCGTCAAGCGGCAGCTGATTTTGTCAAGACTAAATACAATCTGTCCTACAGTCCAGAGAATGAAATCTTGGTAACTATCGGAGCAACGGAAGCCCTGTCTGCCACGCTAACAGCTATTTTGGAGCCTGGAGATGTGGTCCTGTTACCAGCACCAGCTTACCCTGGCTATGAACCGATTGCTAATCTTGTGGGAGCTGAGATCGTTGAAATTGATACAACGGCTAATGATTTTGTTTTGACGCCTGAGATGCTGGAAGAAGCCATCTTATCACAAGGAGACAAGCTTAAGGCGGTCTTGCTCAATTACCCAACTAATCCAACTGGTGTCACCTACTCGCGTGAACAAATTAAGGCTTTTGCAGATGTTCTTAAAAAATATGAAGTATTTGTGGTGTCTGATGAAGTTTATTCTGAATTGACTTACAATGAAGAAACGCATGTCTCCATCGCAGAGTATCTGCCTGAGCAGACTATTCTGATTAATGGTTTGTCTAAATCGCATGCCATGACGGGCTGGCGTATTGGGTTGATTTTTGCCCCAGCCGTCCTAGTAGCCCAGCTCATTAAGAGTCACCAGTACTTGGTAACAGCAGCCGCAACTATGGCACAATTTGCGGCCATTGAGGCCCTATCCGTAGGAAAAGATGATGCGCTGCCAATGAAGAAGGAATATCTCAAGCGTCGTGACTATATCATTGACAAGATGACAGCGCTTGGTTTCAAGATTATCAAGCCAGACGGTGCTTTCTACATCTTTGCTAAGATTCCTGCTGGCTATGAGCAAGATTCCTTCAAATTCTGTCAGGACTTTGCCCGTGAAAAAGCTGTGGCCTTCATTCCTGGCGTAGCTTTTGGTAAATATGGTGAAGGTTACGTGCGCCTGTCTTACGCAGCCAGCATGGACACCATCAGCACAGCCATGGATCGCCTAAAGGAATTTATGGAAGACCATGCAAACTAGGGAAACGCAGGGTCTTATTCTTTATAATCGCAATTATCGTGAGGATGATAAGCTAGTCAAGATTTTCACGGAGACCGATGGTAAGCGAATGTTTTTCGTGAAACATGCTGGTAAGTCCAAATTAAATGCGGTTATTCAGCCCTTAATGGTTGCCAACTTTATTGTAAAATTAAATGACAATGGTCTTTCTTACATTGAGGATTACAAGGAAGTAGAGCTTTACAAGCATATCAATGAGGACTTGTTCAGATTGTCCTATGCTAGCTACGTCGTAGCCTTGGCAGATGCGGCTATTTCAGACGGAGTGGCTGACCCCCACCTCTTTGTCTTTTTAAAGAAGACGCTGGAACTCATGGATGAAGGCTTGGATTATGAAATTCTGACCAATATTTTTGAAGTTCAGGTTCTGGATCGCTTCGGAGTTCGTCTGAATTTTCATGAATGTGCCTTTTGCCACAGAGATGGTCTACCGTTTGACTTTTCTCACAAGTATTCGGGCTTGCTTTGCCCGCAACATTATGAAAAAGATCAACATCGTAGTCATTTAGATCCCAATGTTCCTTATCTTTTGGATCGTTTTCAGACGGTTTCCTTTGAAGAATTGCGGAGCATCTCAGTTAAGCCAGAGATGAAGCGTAAGATTCGTCTGTTTCTGGATGAGATCTATGGTGACTATGTCGGTATTCATCTGAAGAGTAAGACGTTTATTGATGATCTTGATAAATGGGGACATCTGATGAAGAAGTAAGTACTTAAATGGAAAATCTTTTCTTCACTTATCCTAAAAAGTGTCTCACATTTTCCATATTTTTTGCCAACATGACATTAATGTCATGTTGGTTTTATTATGTGACTTTCAGTCCGTTTCGCTCCGCAGGTGCGAAACAAATAAACCACCCGCTATGCGGGTGCGCATCGCTGGTTATACCAAAAAAACTCCAAACGCGATACAATAAAGGTGTTCAAGCCTAATGTAAAGCGAAAGGAGCAAAATATGGCACAAAAGGCACATAGTTTATCTCACACAAAGTGGATGTGTAAATACCACATTGTGTTTACCCCTAAGTATAGACGAAAAGTAATCTATAATCAATATCGAAGTA
>NZ_KB904102.1 GCF_000379985.1 Streptococcus caballi DSM 19004
GTGACAGGCAAATCTAAATCAAGTAGCTCTTTGGCTAAGGTATTACCTCCCATGGTCAGTATAGCTTGAATCATGGTTTCCATCGTTAGCTGACTTTTCCGACTAAAATCTTTTTCAGGATAAAACACAAACTGGTTTGCGGTGGAAACGATGTCGTTAATACTATCAAGTAAATGAGCTTTAATCTGGTCTAGCATGATTTTTCCCCTTTTATTTTTAGTGTAACATAAAAAACTAACCTACCACAAAACGTGATAGGTTAGCTAACTTAATGACATTGGGCCATGTGTCAGGTTTTCTTTTGTCTAAAAATGGCAGCGCTTGCATATTTATGCTATAATAATACACAACACATAAAGAAAACCAAACAAGCAATTGATGACTGTCCATTTAAGCTGATAATATTAACTAAAGTAAATAAGATTGCAGTTAGTTTCTTATTTAAAATATGGTGTTTCTTAAGAGTGTGATGTGAAGTCGGTGATGCCTAGTTTTGATTTCCAAAGTGTATAAGAATAATTCAGGAGGTAAATTTATGGTTACTCGTCGTCATTTTTCAGAAGATTCTATGCGCAGGAATAGTCCTTATTTCTCAGCATTGAAAACAACCATCGAAACGGCTTTTTATGAAAATCATGTGATTTCAATCAAGGGACTGGCAGAAGCTTACAAATTAGCTGCCCAGGCACCAAACACAATTGTCTTGGATACGCCAGTGGCCCATGCGGAAGATTTGGGACTTCCTAGGGATGCTAAAATTCTATTGGAAAATTCAGGTGGGGTTGTAGGTCGTACTGCCAAGGCACGTCGCATCTTTGGGCGTAATAGTCTGGAAGATGCTAAGCTACTTCAGATTGTTCGCGAAGCTATTTTCCAAGCGAGAAAGCGCCTCTTTTACTGTGCTGAGTCTATCGTTGGGCTGGATGAGCGTTTCATGCTGAGGGCTCACCTGATGGTACCACATGACGACATTAACAATTTATATTCTTGGCTAAACAACTTCCAAATGCTAAATGACACCTACCGTGCGCGTTTGAAACAGTCTAAGTGTTATGAAGAAACGGATATTTATATTTTTTCTGATCCTGATTGGTCTCATCCTGACTATCCAGATGGTTTGGTTTATTTTGATACCAATCACAACTGCGCTGCTATTTTGGGACTGCATTATTTTGGCGAACTGAAGAAGGCAACCTTGACTCTGGCTTGGGGAACAGCCAATCGCAATCATTTTGTTGCCTGTCATGGAGGTTTGAAAGTTTTTGGGAGAAAGAATCAGGACCCTTATGTCGCTTCTTTCTTTGGCTTGTCGGGTTCTGGAAAGTCAACTTTGACACACGCCAAACATCATGGCAAGTATCCAATCAATGTTTTGCATGACGATGCTTTCGTTATTTCCGAAAAGGATGGCTCGACTATTGCCTTGGAACCAGCTTACTTTGATAAAACCAATGATTACCCTGCTGGACATAGGGAGCAAAAGTATTTTGTGACGGTGCAAAATTGCGGAGCTGCCCTGGACGAGGAGGGGCACCTGAGGTTGGTTACTGAAGACATTCGAAACGGGAATGGTCGAACGGTTAAGTCGCGCTTTTCAACACCCAATCGAGTAGATCGTGTTGATACGCCTATTCAATCCCTCTTTTGGATTATGAAGGATGATTCTCTGCCACCGCTTGTCCATATTACTGACCCTATTATGGCTTCGACCATGGGTTGCACCCTGATTACCACACGTTCGACAGCAGAAAATACCACTGACAGTTTGAATACCCTTATCATCGAGCCGTATGCTAATCCTTTTAGGGTTTATCCTCTAGTTGAAGATTTTGTTAAATTCCAGCACTTGTTTGAGTCAGGTGTTGAGTGTTATATCATAAACACAGGTTCTTATCTGGGACAGGAAATTCCTAAGGAAGTTTCTCTTGATGTCATTGAGCAGTTGGTAGATGGAAGAGCTAATTTTCAGTCGTTCGGACCTGTTAAAGGATTCGAATATCTGTCTGTTGATGGTTATAAAATACCAGAATTTGATAAGGCTTATGTTAAAATAATTCGTCAAAGAATGAAGATTCGCCTCCAATATCTTAAGGGCTTTAATCAAAAAAATTCTAAAACGAAATTACCAGCGGAAGCTATTGCCCGCCTAGAAGAAGTCATTGCGCAGCTTTCCTGAAGTACCCAACTCAACTATTTTAATAAGGTCATCATATTGCTCTCTTTATGATATAATGGAAAATAAAATACTGGATGTGAAACAGTGCAGAAAAGATTAATATCATTCATTTGTGTTTTGGGAGTATTAGCAATACTAGGCTGTGCTTTGGGCTATACTGGCTTAAGGTGGATGGATTGGCAACTTATCCAGAGTCAACAAAAGATTTTGCAAAGAGAAACAAAGAAAGCTAATCAAGCTATACCTGTTAAAACCATTAATTATCATAAAGGTGACCAGACGAGCTATCTTTTGCCAGTTGGTGAGGATAGTCCGCTTTATCAGTTTATGACTTCGTCTAATCAGGAAGCTGTTGCCAAGGCACCCTTGAGGAAAGGTGAGGTGGCACTGGTTCGTTTGGAATCAAAAAGAGGCAACTTGAAGGATGTTCAGCAGTTTTTGGTCCATCGCGTCCTTTATCGGAAAAAGCTGCTGTCTTATGATAAGTTGTCAGACAAGATTATTGGTCAGGCTTATTTTGATAAAGACAAGAATCGCTTTAGTCTGGGGAAATTGCTAAATGAACAAATGACTTATTTAGATGAACAAGTTAAAAAGTTGTTTCCAGACAAGAATATCGGCCCTATTAGCGCGGATTTACAGGATTTTACCTACAAGCAAAGTAAACTACTGCTTGATAAGGAAAAAGTGGAGATTCCAATTTCGGATCTTTTTGAGATCGTTAATTCTGATTATCTTACAGAAAGTGATTTGGTGGCTTATAAGGGATATAAGGCTAAGAAAGAATCTGAAGCCAAGAATCCTGCGACTGGGAAAGTAGTCGCTCTGACCTTTGATGATGGACCTAATTCAGCGACTACACCAAAAGTTTTGGACATTCTAGCTAAATATAAGGCGAAGGCAACTTTTTTTGTCTTAGGGTCGAAAGTAGCAGGAAACGAAGCTATCTTGAAACGTATGACCGAGGCTGGTTGCGAGATTGGTAACCATTCATGGGACCATCCAAGTTTATCAACTTTATCGGCTGACCAGATAAAATGGCAAATTGACTCAACCAACCAAGCCGTTTCCGATGTAATAGGAAGCAATCCGAAGATAGTTCGTCCGCCGTATGGTGCTACCAATGAGACTGTCAAATCCATAGTCGGAGTACCTCAAGTTCTCTGGTCAGTAGATACCTTGGATTGGAAAAATCATGATACTCAGGCTATCTTGGCCAATGTGCAAAGTCAAACCCAAGCGGGTGCTATCATTCTTATGCATGATATCCATCAAACAACGGTGGCTGCTCTGCCAACAGTGATGGACTACTTAGTTAGTCAAGGCTACCAATTTGTTACAGTTAGTGAACTTTATGGCTATTAAAAGAACTGGAAATGAACTGTATCCCAAAAGTTAGACAGAAAAAATCTAACTTTTGGGATCAGTACAAAGCTCCAGTTTTTTTAATATGTAGACAAATGAGTTTTATACTAAAAGGTGATATGCCTTCTCTATTATCCGAAACGTCAGAGTGTCAAGAGCCTTAAACAAATACAATACTTGCGAAAACGGAGTTTCAAAAGTTTTATCCTGTCCAATTCCGTTAGATTGAAGCATAAAAGTGTCTAATTCTCCACCTAGCATTGGCTAGTATAAAGGTCTGAAGTGCTCATTGTAGGTCGAAAAGGTGTTTGGGGACAAGAATGGATGACTTTTCTTACTTATTGATTGTCTGAATGGTATTGGCAATAGATTATTTTTTTGAAGGATGATCTAGAGAAGTTTGATTGTTGCTAGTATAGACAAGCATTTTTGCCAAAAAAAGAACTGTTCAAACACAGAACAGCTCTCTTTGATACTTTTTAAAGCTATTTACTTGTGATATGTCTATTGACAAGTTGCAAGTTGTTTCATTTTTGATGCAGGGCTTGTTTGTGC
Organism: Streptococcus caballi DSM 19004; assembly: GCF_000379985.1. Classification (GTDB taxonomy): domain Bacteria; phylum Bacillota; class Bacilli; order Lactobacillales; family Streptococcaceae; genus Streptococcus; species Streptococcus caballi. The sequence continues at coordinate 4,097 of NZ_KB904102.1, forward strand.
AGGTAGAGTTCTGATACGGCTGCGAATTTTTTCAGTTTTTTCAAGTCCTCTTTGTGGCTGACAAAGGTGATAACAGCGCCAGTCTTGCCCATTCGCCCAGTTCGTCCAGAACGGTGGGTATAAGTTTCTTTGTCCCGCGTTACTTCAAAGTTGATGACATACTCTAGGTTGTCAATGTCAATACCGCGAGCCACTAGGTCGGTGGCCAATAGCAGAGCGACCTCATGATTTTTGAACTTTTCCAAGATGACCTTGCGAAATTTAACATTGACATCGCTAGCCAGGGAGACAGCAGAGACATTGTTATATTGAAGACGTTCCTCGCTTGCTCCAAGGTCAGAAAGACTATTAAAAAAGACTAAGCCACGGAAATTGGGAATATTAGATAGTTTGCGCAGCAGTTCTAGTCGATCACGCTTGTCTACACTGATGTAATAGTGCTTGATACTATTTAATTTTTGGTCAGATAGGTCAATACGCAGCGTATTTTTAGCTAAAAGATTATCATCAACTTTGTCCGTCGCACTCATGTAAATCATCTGATGGTCACGGGGAACACGGTTGATGATGTTTTCTACAAAGTGATACTGAGAATCGCGCAGCAGCTCGTCAAATTCGTCTAAAATGATGCTATTGACATTCATCATCTTTATTTTCTTAAGTTTGATCAGTTCAAAAATACGACCAGGTGTCCCGATAAGGATTTCAGGACCTTTTTTCAAGCGTTCGATTTGACGTTTTTGACTGGAGCCTGATAAAAAGAGCTGTGCGGTCAAGCCGATTGGCTCAGCCCATTCTTTAGTGACTTCGAAAATTTGGCCGGCTAATTCGGTATTGGGTGATAAGATGAGCAGCTGCTGAGCTTTTTTAGGCGTCAGCTTAAGCAGACTAGGTAGCAGATAAGCCAAAGTCTTACCAGTGCCAGTTGGACTAATACCCAGTAGGTTATCTCCTTGCTGAATCGGATTAAAAGCCTTTTCTTGGATATCTGTCAGTTGAGTGAAGTGAAGCTCGGTCATTTTCTTTTGCCAAGCTTCTGGAAATGTTGAAATCATAGTTTTCCTTTGCTATATTGTAATCGTCCTTTTATTATAGCATGAAATTTGATAAAATAGATAGAACGATAGTTTACAGATTAAAAATAGGAGGCATAAAAGAAGTCTGACTGATAGAAGCAGAGCTGCTTTTGAGAGACTCTATCTAATTTATTATGCGCAAAAAACCAATTATTATCGGTGTTACTGGTGGATCTGGTGGTGGTAAAACCAGTGTTTCACGGGCTATTTTATCCAATTTTCCAGATGAAAATATCTCAATGATCGAACACGATTCTTACTATAAGGATCAGAGCCATCTTACTTTTGAAGAACGTGTATCAACCAACTATGACCATCCGCTAGCCTTTGATACAGATTTGATGATTGAGCATATCAATGAGCTGATTGCAGGGCGTCCTGCAGATATTCCTATCTATGATTACACTCAACATACCCGTAGCAGTAAGACTTACCGTCAAGAACCGCAGGATGTTTTCATTGTGGAAGGCATTTTGGTCTTGGAGGACAAACGTCTGCGCGATCTGATGGATATTAAAATTTTCGTGGATACGGACGATGACATTCGTATTATTCGTCGTATCAAGCGCGATATGGAAGAGCGTGGACGTAGCTTGGATAGTATCATTGAGCAGTACACCAGCGTTGTAAAACCTATGTATCATCAGTTTATTGAGCCAACAAAGCGCTACGCTGATGTTATCATTCCTGAAGGTGTGACTAATGTAGTGGCTATTGACTTGATTAACACAAAAGTAGCTAGCATCTTAGAAGAATCTAGCTAGGTCTGTTAGTTGTAGATACTATTGCAAATTTTTGTAAGATTATTTATTAACTTGGCTATAAATAACTTGACAGAGAAATAAAAAAAGGGTATCCTGATAAGGAACGTATAAATGTTACAATATCTTGAGGAGGTGAAACACATGTCAAAAACAGTAGTACGTAAGAATGAATCACTTGATGATGCACTTCGTCGTTTCAAACGTTCTGTGACTAAAGCTGGTACTCTTCAAGAATCACGTAAACGTGAATTCTACGAAAAACCTTCTGTAAAACGTAAACGTAAATCAGAAGCAGCTCGCAAACGTAAAAAATTCTAATTTTTAGAAATACAGAGAACTTGATGATTCAAGTTCTTTTTTATTTCTGTGAAAAGGCATCAAAAAACTAGGATAAAAACTGAACAGCTCCCTGTCAAGTGGACAATGAAATAATAAAAGATTAGGCGACGGCCTTGTTCCTCATTTCAAGAGGGGCAAGGCCGTTGTTGCGTTCTTGAAAACGTTGATGATT
>NZ_KB904103.1 GCF_000379985.1 Streptococcus caballi DSM 19004
GAAGTCTATGAACTCTTCCAAAGTGCTTGGTCAGGGGCAGAGTACCAACCTGATAAGGCAGACCAAGGAATTGAAGACCATACCATCTATGCCATCAACGCCTTGGGGCAATACGATATCCTCAATGAAGACCTGTCAGGACTAGAGGATGCGGATGACATTCGCCAAGTGCCAAGCGAGCTGGATGCCATTGTCACTAACATTCGTGACCTAACGCATACTCTCGCCCTAAAACCACTCGCTCGCCCATGGTTACCACCGTTGGCAGAACGGATTTCTTTGGATGAACTATACTTTGAAAAACCTCAGTGGACAAGTGGAAAATCTAATTTAGAGATTGTGTTTGGAAAAATTGATATTCCAAGTCGGCAAACTCAAATTTGTGCAGCACATTCTTTTTCAAAAGATGGTAATATTGCCTTATTTTCAGGTCCAGGTATGGGGAAAACCAACTTCTTATTAACAGTAGCTCTTGATTTAGCAAGACGTAATACCCCAGAGCAATTGAATATTTATCTGTTGGATTTTGGGACAAACGGTTTACTACCATTGCTTAATCTTCCTCATGTTGCAGATATTATTTACGCAGATGATAATGAAAAAATTCCTAAGTTCGTTGTCCGCCTTAATGATGAGATGAGGCGAAGAAAATCTTTATTTGCTTCCCACACTGTCGCTACCTTAGAAGCTTATGAACAAGTTAGTGGAGAAGTTCTTCCGAAAATTGTTCTTTTTATCGATAGCTTTGAGGGGTTACGAGGAACACCGAATGAGTTAGCTTTGGAAGGAATTATTACGACTATTTCTCGTGATGGTGCAGGTTTCGGACTTTATTTGGTACTTACAGCTGGTCGATTAGCTGCATTAAGAGCAAGCCTTCAATCTAATATAAAAACTAAGTTATCATTGAAATTGACAGATGATTCAGAGTCTAAGACAATTGTTGGAAGAACTCAATTAGTTATCGAAGATTTACCAGGACGAGGTTTAATTAAGGTTGATAATCCTGAAATTTTTCAGGTAGCATTACCAAATAAAGGAGTGGACGCTTTTGAGATTACAGAAAACTTAAAAGCAGAAATCGTTGAAATAGACAAACATTGGAAAGGCGAACGCCCACATCGCATTCCGATTGTGCCTGAATTATTATCGTTCAATAACTTCTCAACGATGCCTAGCACCAAGCAAGCTATACAAAATCAAGAATTTCCATTTGGTATTAGCTATGATGATGTTATTAGTGTTTCAATTGCCATTAAGCAGTTGGGTCATATATTGGTGGAATGGGATAAAGTTACCGCAAGGCAGAATATACTTAGACACTTGCTTGATGTCGCAACATTGGTGCTTGGTGTAGAGAATATTAGTCTTTATAATAGTGATGATATGATGCTTGAACATAGTGAAAAATTTGGGTATATTGTCAATTTAGATAGTAATGAGACCGATGTTTCCTTAATTGCTGAGGCGCTGAAGGAACAGATTATTGAAGAACGTCAACGACAATACTATCAGGATCGTTTTATTTTCATATCAGATCTAGGTCATTTTATAGAGGTAACTCGTTTGACAGATAATGATTTTGCCTTGATGTACGAAGAAGGTCAAAAAGTTGGGATACACTTTATTTTCGTGTCAAGCAAAGCTTATTTAACGCATAAGAATAGTATTCAACGTTATTTAGAATTGAAGCCAGTTGTTGGTATTGTTGTTGGTATGAAAATGGTAGACCAAACCTTCTTTAAACGTAGTTCAACGGGTATAGAAGGACCACTTAATACGGACCAAATTTACCTCCATTATAAAGACGTACAGACACTTTTGAAAATAACGAAATAAGGAGAAATATTAATGAAGAAGAATTTTGAAGAAATGAGCTTTGATGAACTCAAGTTGTATCGACGCGAGGGACTTTGGAGAAGTTTAGGCATTTTGCTAGTGGTCATCTCTGTCATAGTTGGTATGATTATCATGATTACTAATCACTCCTCTCAATCCAGTATCTACCGTTTTAGAACATTGGGACTTATCATTATTATAGGTTTATTGGGGTATTTACGCACAATTGCTAATGCTAATAGGGTGATGAGAGAACATCCAGACTGGATAAGAAACTCAGGATTTAGCGCTAAAATTCCTCTTCCAAGAGAGTGGCATGTAAAACGGTCAATAGTCATCGGAGGAGCTCTTTTAAGTGTTATAATTGGTTTCATAACACTCTACCAACCTACTGTTGTTAGAGAGAGAAATGTTCCAGATACCTCAACATCAACTAGCATCGTGAACCAGAATAATAGTACTTATGATTCAGGCTTGCAGTCTATTAGTGATAGCGCTACTGAGGTAGAAGTTGATAGTAGCTCAGTGACAGAAGGGGGACAGGAATGACAAAGTCAAAAGCTCGTGATGCTCAATTAAAGGCGAGAATTACCAGGAATAAAGCTAAAAGAGATAAATATAAGCGTGTTAAAAACTCTATCTCAAATCATTCCCTAAATTTCCAACGTAGCGTGTCTGGTGTAGATAGCTTAATTGAAACTTGTAAAGATGCTCTTGATAAATTAAATGGGAATGCGGGCTATCAGTCATATCTATCCAATTTCCAAACGAAGCTAACAAACGATAAGAAAACTCTGACTGAATATCGTGATTTTGTTAAAGATGCGAATACTTCTTTCATAAATTTATATGATACTCTAGAAGAAAAAATTTCGGTACTAGATGTCTTAATTGACAGCGATCAAGCTGAATTTAATGAGGGACACACACCTTTTGTAGATGAATACTATTATTGGTGGGATTAGCATTTATTAGAAAGGAGTAACGGATGTCTGATATTATCAATGCCTCTATTAATGATAGTGGTGGAGCGTGGGGAAGCGCAGATACGATTGAGTATGACAACAGTAATATCGAAAATATTAAGAGTGATTTAGAGATGGCTCTTGCCTATCTTGATGAAGTTAAGACCCAAATTGGGAATTTAGAGGCTTATGATAAGCAGTGGAAGGGTAAAGCGAAGAATACTTATGAAGATCTTAAGAACTTCCTTAACCAGTATCATGATGATTACCATACGAGCGTAAGCAATTTACAGACAGCTGTATCAGGCTTGGAAACCCTCATCAATGATATTCCTTCCGCTACAGTAATAAAGGAGATAGATAACGCATGAAAACATTGACTTTAGAAGCTCTATATACTTTACAACTGATGAATGATCAATCTGATGAGTTGTCTTTCCTACCATCTCCTCTTTTGTCGGAGGGAAAAACTCGAAAAGAACAGCTCAAGGAGATTCTTAAAAAAGGCTATCATGACTTAGAAGAAATAGGCTTGCTCAAAGAGAATGAACCAACGGATGAATTTGTCCGTTACGGTTATTACATTAGCCTTTACGCCAAAAACTATTACCATTTTCAAGTGGACAGTAATTATTTTTGTGCTCCTGGTGTTGACCAAGACAAGCGAATGGCTGTTATTATAAAGCGGGTAGGAGATAATGCTTACATTATTGATTATTTTAATACCATTGCTTTACTAAGCATTTTACTTGAGAATCATGATGTCCTACATCATTTAGATGATAAGAAAAAAAATTATTTGAAGTCTGAGTGGGAACCATATGCTTATATGCGTTTATTGGCCTATTATGGGGATGCTAAGACTATACGCCTTAAGGTAGAGCAACTTGGGAAAATATACTCAGATAGGCTTTTCTTCAATACAAAAAGTGGTTTATTTGAATACGATATGATGGAGCAGGCTATTCGCTCGGTTTCAGTTAGCGAGATGAAGCATAGTTTGATTAGCAATATGAAAGTGAGGGCCTAATATGGCTGAAGTTTCTTTTGAAGAGATGAGAACAGGGGATGGCAGTAATGGGACAATCAAGCTGGACTTAAATGAACAGTCTGAATTGATTTTAAAAGCTTATAATATTACCATTGCTTGTACTAATCTCACACAGTATATTTCTAGTGTTGTAAGCTCTCTACCAGGTGTTAGTAGTCAAGGAATTTTTAAAAATTACATTGGAAATGATGGAGATTTGAACCTCTATTCTGTCAAAGCTCAAGAATTGCAGACCTTGGCGGAGGTTATGCATCAATTTGCTCTAGATACCTATTCAACAATGGTAAATGTGGATAATATTCAAGCCCTTGAGATAGGAAATCTCCTGTTAAATACACAAGTTCCAGCGACTTCTTCGGCAACTGCAGAAGAGAAAAGTAGGTTATCGGAGTCACAAACTACTGTCAGAAATAACCAACAGTCGGCTTTTGACTATTTTAAATCGTTAAAGGACAAGTAAGGAGAGGTGCATGACAAATTATTATTCAAATAAGTCAGATTTTAGCTCTGGTTCAGGCACAGGTACAACAAGTAACTATTATGGAGCCTCCTATAGTATTGACGGTGAAACCCAGCTAACAAATTTGTTGACGGCGATTGATGAGGTTGCACAGGTCGTTAAGTCTGAAGGACTCTCACATTTGTATGTACAAACAGGGGATGCCAGCTTAGGGAAAGATATGCCAAGCTCTACCTTCAGTACAGCTTATGACAGAGCAGATAGCATGCTGACTTCGGCAAAACGCATTCATAGTGAGGTGTTAGAGCGGCTTGATGGAAAATTTACCAAAGGGGTCGATAATAGTCTAAAATCCTTAAATGAGGTTAATGGGAGTGAAAAACCTTACCAGTCCAAAAACCTCACTTACCAAAAAACGAATACCATGTATGACGAAATGGGTAATGCATATGATTACCAAACGACAGAGCACTATAGTCTAGCCGATATTTTAGATCATAAAGCAAGCCCTGTTAAAGCAGCCCAAGAGATTTATCAGAATCGTTTAGAAAATTTAAGGGATAAACTAACAGAAGCTAATGGACTTAGTGCAGAGGAAGTCAAGAAATATAAAGGAATGAGTGATGAGGAGCTGATGAGTCAGTTCTATATTTCAGGTCAAATAGGCAATTACTCGAGTTTAAAGCACTTCCAATGGCAGGAGGATAATAAAGAGTGGCTAGAGCCAGTTGAGCAGTGGCTAGGGATAGGGCTTCTTGCAGTTTCTATTGTTGCGTCAGTTGTTTCGTGGGGGGCTGCCTCTCCAACTGTTGTTGCAGCGGCAACGGCAGTAGCAACGACCACAGCAACAGCAGGAACGGTTTATAGCGTTGTAGATGGAGGTTATTCTGCTATTACGGGAAACACCTTGGTATCAGGGACTGTATTAGATACGGATGATCGTTTGTGGGCCGCAGCGGAAGCTATTACTGCAGCTGGAACCATGGGAGTCGGTAGAGTCTTCAAGGCCGCTGGTGCTGCTGATGACACTATAAAAGTAGCAACAAAAGCAGCAGATACAGTAGATGATGCGACAAATCTGGTTCATATAGGTTATAATACTATTATCCATGGTGAGGATCCGACTCTGGCTTTAGTAAGCTTTGCCGGGGGTAAGGTTGTCTCAGGTGTGAACAAGCATATTGAAGAGAGTCGCGCTAAGAGTAATGGCGATTCAGGTGGAGGCAATCCAGCCTACCAAGAGTATGTCGAACGTAAGATTTTAGAAGGTAAGAGCTATCTTTCTGAGCCAGACTGGGCACAAAAGGTTGCCACTATCGAAAGTAATACCTCCACGTACTCAAATTTCAAGGCCAGTCAGTTAGAAGTCTTTAAGAGTCAAGCAACAGATGTTGAATCCAACATCACAATTGAAGTCAAGAATGCTTCAGGAGAGACCCAACATGTCCAAGTAAAGGCGATAGGCTTTGATGAAGCGGGTAATATCCGCATTCAGGATTACACAACAGCAACCGGAGGTTTGTCTGTTAGCCGTCAGGCCTTGCTAGAGGCCTTATCTAAATATGGTGGAACCGTTGTAGGAAAAGGTAAAGGTGCCTTTACTGGTGGTACCGAAATCAAGCCTGGAACACAGATTGATGTGGTGTCACAGAAGACGAATGACATTGTTATTGATAAACATGGAAACTCGTTTAAGGTCATCACCCTAAAAAATGGGGAGAACGCTT
>NZ_KB904104.1 GCF_000379985.1 Streptococcus caballi DSM 19004
ACCACATTAGCCATGTATCGTCTCTACAATCCCAACTCAGGCGAGCATTTTTATACCTCAAATGGTTACGAAAAAGTAAGTCTTGTTAAGCTTGGCTGGCGTGATGAAAATGTAGCCTGGTATGCACCGACCAAAGGAGAGGAAGTTTATCGTCTTTATAATCCTAATGCCGGTGATCACCANTATACANTAAACAAGGGTGAGATGACTAATTTGTCAAATCTGGGTTGGCGCTATGAAGGTATTGCTTGGTATTCGGCAGGAACAATTGCTATGTATCGCCTTTATAATCCTAATGCTAAATCAGGTAGCCATCACTACACAGCATCTAAGAGTGAAGTGGTTTCTCTGACCAAACTTGGCTGGCGCTATGAAGATGTTGCTTGGTATGGCATGGGCTCAATGGATGAAGTTCAAGCTAGTTCGACAGCAAATACAGTTGCTAATAATAGTAAGCCTGTCATTGAAGTGACTAATTATCAGAAGGATAAAGGGACACTGACTGTAGTTGTCAAGGATACTGCAGCTTCCAAACCAATTAAACAAGTCCGCGTAGCAGCTTGGTCAGAACTTAATCAGTCTAATATTTACTGGTATACTAGCGATGTTATAACCAACGGTAGTACTCTTGTCACTGTGAATGAACGCAATCATAAATATATCAAAGGAAGTTATACAGTTCATACTTATGTAGATTACCTAGATAAGTCGGTGGACGGTTTCGTTGTAGGAACTTACGACTTACAAGCTGAAAAAGTTGGCGCAGCTGCTAAGGGTGATTATGATGTCTTTAATAAAGTTATTTATTTGGATGCTGGACATGGTGGATATGATCCAGGAGCGAGCTATTTTGGTCAATCTGAGAAGAATTTAACTCTTGATGTTCAAAAACGTGTCCAAGCTAAGTTAGAAGCGGCTGGTTATACTGTTATTACAAGTCGTGATACAGATACTTTTGTTGATTTGTTGGACCGTTCTAAGAAGGTGAATAGTACAGAATCAGATATTTTTATCAGTATTCACTTTAATGCTGGGGCATCATCTGCAAGTGGTATTGAGACCTACTATTATGAATATTATCCGGAATATCCATCTCGTATAAACCAGACCTATCACAATAATAGTGAACGTTTGACAAAGAGTAGAATTTTAGCAGAAGCTATCCAAGCTGGAACGACTACGCAAACAGGTGCTAGAAACAATGGTGTTAAGCGGAATACATTCGCTGTATTACGCGAAACAACTGCACCAGCTGTCCTATTAGAATTGGGTTACATTTCAAATGCAGCCGAGTTCCAAAGAATCAATACGACTGCTTACAGAGATAAATTGGCAGATGGCATCGTTTCTGGAATTAATAATTACTACAAAACGTTTGACGTATAATTTAAAATTAAAATAGTCGAAAAGGCAAGCAGAGACTTGTCTTTTTTGGTATAATTAAGGGAAATGAAAAATTGAATGTATAGGATAAATCAATGAATAGTGAAGAATTAAAAAAACGTCAGGAGAAGATTCGAAACTTCTCCATTATTGCGCATATTGACCACGGGAAATCAACCTTGGCTGACCGTATTTTGGAAAAAACAGAGACAGTGTCAAGCCGTGAAATGCAGGCGCAGTTGCTTGATAGCATGGATTTGGAGCGTGAGCGAGGTATCACCATCAAGTTGAATGCTATTGAACTCAATTATACTGCTAAAGACGGTGAAACCTACATTTTCCATCTTATTGACACCCCAGGGCACGTTGACTTTACCTATGAAGTTTCTCGTTCTTTGGCAGCCTGTGAAGGTGCTGTTTTGGTTGTCGATGCAGCCCAAGGGATTGAGGCACAGACTCTAGCCAATGTTTATTTGGCTTTAGATAATGATCTTGAAATTTTACCGGTTATCAATAAGATTGATTTGCCAGCAGCAGACCCTGAACGAGTCCGTCAAGAAATTGAAGATGTCATTGGTTTAGATGCGTCTGAAGCGGTTTTGGCATCGGCCAAAGCTGGGATTGGTATCGAGGAAATACTTGAACAAATCGTTGATAAGGTACCTGCACCGACGGGTGATGTCGAAGCTCCGCTTCAAGCCTTGATTTTTGACTCAGTTTATGATGCCTATCGTGGTGTCATTCTTCAGGTGCGTATCATCAATGGTATGGTTAAACCTGGCGACAAAATCCAAATGATGTCGAATGGCAAAACATTTGATGTAACAGAAGTTGGTATTTTCACACCTAAAGCTGTTGGTCGTGACTATCTTGCGACGGGTGATGTTGGTTATATTGCGGCTTCAATCAAGACGGTTGCTGATACTCGTGTCGGTGATACAGTAACCTTGGCTGACAATCCAGCAGCAGAGCCTCTGCATGGCTATAAGCAAATGAATCCAATGGTCTTTGCAGGACTTTATCCTATCGAGTCTAACAAGTACAATGATCTTCGTGAAGCTTTAGAGAAATTACAGCTTAACGATGCCAGTCTACAATTTGAGCCAGAAACCTCACAGGCTCTAGGCTTTGGTTTCCGCTGCGGTTTCCTGGGCTTGCTTCACATGGATGTTATCCAAGAGCGTTTGGAACGTGAATTTAACATTGATCTCATCATGACAGCGCCGTCTGTAGTTTACCATGTCAATACGACAGATGGTGAGATGCTGGAAGTGTCAAATCCGTCCGAATTCCCAGAGCCAACCAAGGTTGAAAGCATTGAGGAGCCTTACGTCAAGGCCCAAATCATGGTGCCGCAAGAGTTTGTCGGAGCTGTGATGGAACTAGCTCAGCGTAAGCGTGGTGACTTTGTGACCATGGATTATATTGATGACAATCGCGTCAATGTTATCTATCAGATTCCGCTGGCTGAGATTGTCTTTGATTTCTTTGACAAACTTAAATCATCAACCCGTGGTTATGCTAGCTTTGATTACGAAATTTCAGAGTACCGCAAGTCTAAGCTGGTCAAGATGGATATTCTCCTCAATGGCGACAAGGTAGATGCGCTCAGCTTTATTGTCCACAATGAATTTGCCTATGAACGCGGTAAACTTATCGTTGAGAAACTCAAAAAAATTATTCCGCGTCAGCAATTTGAAGTGCCAATCCAAGCGGCTATTGGTCAAAAAATTGTAGCTCGCTCAGACATCAAGGCCTTGCGCAAAAACGTTTTGGCTAAATGTTATGGTGGTGATGTGTCTCGTAAGCGCAAGCTGCTTGAAAAACAAAAAGCTGGTAAGAAGCGTATGAAAGCAATCGGCTCAGTAGAAGTACCACAGGAAGCCTTCCTCAGCGTGCTTTCTATGGACGATGATAGCAAGAAATAAAAGCTGGTAAGAAAAAATTTTTAAATGAGCCAGATTATCAATTTAAGCTAGATAGAAAAACCACCTATGTTAGTCTCAATAAACGACTATAGTTATCTGAAGGAGATTAACATAAATAACCTAACAATAATCTCGTCATGATATAAGCATACTACGAGTGACACTCTAAACGCTATAAAGCCAATAATAAAGAATGTCGTGGTCGGAGTAGATCAAGCCTTAGTCCATCAAATAAAAGTTTTTATTCAAACTTATTTGGAACAAGATTGTAGTCTCAATATCATAAAGGGAGCTTATTCAGATACCATTTTTTTCGCTATCTCTTAGCTTATTCTGAGTATTCGACAAGGCATATTTTCCTTGGAACGTCTGAGGTTATTTGGGAACAAATTGGATTTGGAATTAAGTATAATGAATTATTGGATATTCTTCTAGATGAATACGATGTAGAGTATAAGGAAGCCAAAAAGATTTAGACAAGCTGTTAAAAAATTGAAAAAGATTAGGCTTTTGGAAGGGGATATTTGATGTCAATTGATCAACAAAATTTATATAAAAATGAATTAGAGTTAAATATGAGGTCTTAGTTTCAAAAACTTTTGAGAATTATAAAAGAGTCATTGAGAAAACAGGATTTAAGATACGGGCTAGCTTTCTTGAAACTGATTTTGTTCCAGATTTAGCAAATTTTGAATGCAAATCAAAGGGGATTGTTTTGAGGTATAGACTAGTTAAACCTAGAAGATATTTATTAACTTTAAAATTTAAGGGAAAGAGACATGATTTACAAGATAACATAGAAATTGAGTATGAAAGCTGTAGTAAAGATAAGAAGCCTTTTAAAGAAATTCAAAGGATAATTAATTCAGAATTTTCAATTCAATTATCGGAATTAGTATTGTTAAAAAATACTATCATTGATAATATTGTAGAAATCATTGATTATTTATACAGTATTGGTTTTACTAAATGTAGAATGCTTTCACAAAAAAAGAGAACAATCTATACAAAAGGTGAAAAGTCTTTTTGTTTTGATACATTTCCAGATCCGATTGGTACCTATTTGGAGTTAGAGGCTTTTAACGATAAAGATTTAAGAGAGTTAAAAAAAGTAGTCGCATCAGTAATTGAATTAGATTCATGTGAGGTTAAAAACTATGGAAAAATAATTCAAGAAAAGTTGAATAGTTATGGGGTTCCTCGTTCAAAACAACGTGTATGCGTGTTTAGTAATAATCTTCAAAAATTTGTATATCAAAAATTTAAATTATGAAAAGTTTAACCTTAATTTGACAGTTTATATAATAAGGCCTGTTAATGAACTTCATAAAATCAGTTTTCAAATTATTGTATCTTTTCCCCAGTATTTTCATAAAATAAAAATGATTCCTATGGAATCATTTCAGAATGAAGACAAACATCTCGATTGATGTTTGTCTTTTTCTGTTTATAGAATTTAAATCGCCTCTGTTTACTAAAATAGAGGGTATTTGTCCAAAATAAAAAAGCTTGCCTGCCCTTATTTTTACCAATTTTTTGAGATTTAAACACGCCAAAGTCAGT
>NZ_KB904105.1 GCF_000379985.1 Streptococcus caballi DSM 19004
GAAGCCTTTGGCATCACACGTTCGCTGAGTCAAGCGGGTTGTCCTTATGACAATGCGGTAGCTGAAAGTACCTATCGCTCCTTCAAACTGGAGTTTATCAACCAAGAAACCTTCCGCTCTCTGGAAGAATTAACCCTTAAAACTAAAGATGATGTCCACTGGTGGAATCACCATCGCATCCACAGCACTCTTAATTACCAAACACCCATGACTAAAAGAGCAATCGTTTAACAAAAACACTTTATAAATTTTGTACAGAAAAGTGTTGCCTTTTCAGGAAATCGGAACATAAGCGAGGAGGAAAATAGCTAAACTCAAGAATGAGTATCCAAATACTAAAAATGCAATAGTCGCTATAATGAATGCTAATAAAACCGAGAAAAGACGTTGCCAAGCAACTTTAAAGGTGGTCTTTCGACTATCTAAAATACTCAAAATAGCAATGATTCCTGCAGAACTAGAGTAAGCCAAACCGATAGAATGTGCTAAAATGATAGCAAAGTAGGCAGCCAAAACAATTTTAATAGTTCTTTCCAACAACCTCATGCGATCACCTTAAAATAGATTTCTCTCGATATCCGCTTGAATCTTCTGCCACTCCTGCTTCGCTCGTGCTATCTTCCGTTTGTAGTCACTCAGTCCTTGCTGATAACGATTAATAAGATAGGCCTGCTTTACAGTCGGAATATCAGGTATCTCTATTCCAAGTATTCCTTGAGTACTTAAGTTCATTACTGATTTTCCCTTATTTACACTCTCTAAAAGAGCCTCCCCTACAGCTGAGTCAAGAAATAGTTTAATATACTGTCCGTAAACTTTTTGAGTTGGTCTTAGAATAGTAATATTAGAAGACGCTACTACATCTCTATCCTGTTTTTCAAAAACAGCAACCTTCTTGACAGTTCCCTTGGAGGCAATCAGGACGTCACCCTCCTGCAAGAGAAAGTGTAACAAAGTTTTTCTATCCGCAGAAAAAGTCTGAAGTTGGCTATAGTCAACACCTATTTCTGTCATATCTCTCAAATTAATTAGAGCAAATTCCCCAGACTTTGTTTTAGCAGGAAGAGCTTTTCCCTTAAAAATTTCTGCAATGTCGCCTAGCTTGACTTTTTTTATTTGATTTAATTTATATTCATTTAAAATATCAGTCATAAATCTTCCTTTTATATGTTAGTATTTAAATACTAACACAATTCATTATTATTTTAAAGAAAAATCTCCACAAACTATGTAGAGACTTGAAATTTATAATGCCTTAGCTGCTGTAATCGCTGCTTCATAATTAGGATCTGAATTAATGTTGTCAAGGTATTCAACATAAGTGACAATGTCATTCTCATCAAGAACATAAACAGCTCGTGCTAAAAGATGCCATTCAGTCATCAACAGAGCGTAATCTTTACCAAAAGAATTGTCAAAATAATCTGACAACATAACAGCATTTTCTAGACCTTCTACCCCGCACCAACGAGCTTGGGCAAAAGGAAGATCTACAGAAATAGTGATAACAACTATGTCATCAAGTTCAGACAACTCTTTGTTAAAAGTTCGTGTCTGTCTTGAACAAATGCCTGTATCAATAGATGGCACAATACTCAGCACCTTTTTCTTACCCGCAAAATCTGATAGAGTTTTCTTCGTCAAATCCGTTGTTGTCAGCGAAAAATCACGCGCCTTGTCTCCGACCTGAAGTTGCTTTCCCACAAACGTAACAGGATTTCCTAAAAATGTAGCCATAGTTTACCTCCTAAATAACTTTATTGTAAGGAAAATTGCAACATTTTTCTAACAATTTGTCTGAAATTTAAATATATTTGCTGCCTTCACGAACACTCAGTGCTGACATCAGGTATCCATACCTCTGGATAAAGCCGCGCACCCAATCAAGATTCGTCTTGGAATAATCTCTAAGAGCCCAGCCAATAGCCTTGTTAATGAAAAATTCATCACTTCCAAAATTAGCTACTAGAATCTCTTCCAGCAATTCTGGCTTGGTCTGTTTTTTACGCCCTATCTGATACTCTACGGCCAAGCGCCTAATCCAAAAATCCTCATCTCGCGCCCATGATCGCATAAGATCATCCACACGGTCATCTGCCAAACCAATATTTCCAATAATCTGATTCAAAAAGTCAATGGTGTCCCACCATTGCTGGCTTCTGGCATACTTTTCTAGCCTTGCTATGTCCTCA
Organism: Streptococcus caballi DSM 19004; assembly: GCF_000379985.1. Taxonomy (GTDB): domain Bacteria; phylum Bacillota; class Bacilli; order Lactobacillales; family Streptococcaceae; genus Streptococcus; species Streptococcus caballi. The sequence goes on from NZ_KB904105.1 coordinate 2,193, forward strand.
AACACCAAATATTTCTTCATGGCGCGCAAGTAGTCACCCACAAAATACTGATATTCACGCTGTGAAGCCTGCCAGCATTGATCCAGCAAATCCCAATCGATCATCTTAGTCTTTCGTTCAGTAACTAACAATTCCTTATAACTCGCCCTGCGCTCAGGTGTCTGAATACCGAAATAAGCAAACTGATTTTTCATGTAGGCTGCCATCTGCACAGCTTTCTCTGAATTTGCCAAGGCTTCAAAACGATTGGTTAAAGTCTCAAAACTAATCATGCAAACCTCTCAAAAATTTCTTGGATTTTTTTAGAAAAATGACCATCTTAATCGGATTATGCAAGTCATTGACAGATAATCTCTGCACTAAGTTCAAGGAATCAACACTCTTTATAAAGAGAATTTGCTGATCATAAAAACTAACCTAATTAAAATCGTCGTCAACAAAATAGGGTAAGTGATGATTGTAGCACCAAGAAAGTATCTAAGCATAAGCACTCTTTTCCAAATAGCGATGAAAAATCAGGTCTCCTGCTTCATAAGCAAGGCCACCATTAAGCCCAATCACCAAGTTCTGCGCCAGCTGATTTTCCAAAACATCAATGCAATCCCGATAAGAACGCGCCGAAGCAAAAGTTACTGAGTGACCAAAAGTCGGAGTACCGGCCAAAATATCCTTAATATCTGCTGCAATCGTCATCCAATCAAAATAAATAGTGCCATCTAAAGCAAATACAAAAATTATGTTTTCATTATACCAAAAAGCCCAGCCTATCTCTAGGTTGAGCTCAGCTCTTCTATTCACTAAATTTTCTCCAAGGCCAAACGCAAATCTTCAATCAAGTCATCAACATTTTCAAGGCCAATCGAAACACGGATTTGTTCTGGTTCAATACCGCAGGCACGTAAATCTTCCTCATTCATTTGACCGTGGGTTGTAGTCGCTGGGTGAACTACTAGAGATTTAGCATCGGCTACATTAGCTAAGTCAGAGAAGATTTCTAGACTATCAATAACCTTACGTGCGGCTGCTGCTCCACCTGACACATTAAAAGTAAAGATTGAGCTAGCACCTTTTGGTAAGTATTTCTGAGCCAACTCATAATATGGACTTGAAGGCAGGCTAGCATAGTTAACCTTGGTTACCTTAGGATGGCTTTCCAGATAGGCGGCAATCTTTTTAGCATTTTCAACATGACGTTCTACACGCAAAGAGAGCGTTTCAAGGCCTTGCGTCAAAAGAAAAGCATTAAATGGCGACAAGCAAGCACCTGTATCGCGGAGCAATTGCGTGCGCACCGCAGTAATAAACGCTGCTGCACCAATATCTCGTGTATAGCTGAGATTGTGATACGAAGGATCTTCCTCAACAAATTGCGGAAATTTGCCAGATTTTTCCCAGTCAAAATTACCCGAATCAACAATAACACCACCAATTGACGTGCCATGACCACCGATAAACTTAGTCGCTGAATGCACAGCGATATCAACGCCATGTGAAAAGACGCTAATCAAGTATGGTGTACCGAAGGTGTTGTCGACAACCAGAGGAATATTGTGGCGATGAGCTATTTCAGACAATTTGTCAAGGTCAGCCACGTTGCCTAAGGGATTTCCTAAAGTCTCTGCAATGATAAATTTAGTATTGTCCTTAATAGCAGCCTCAAGCGCAGCAAAATCAGCGACATCAACAAAACTAGTGGTGATGCCATAACGAGGAAGAGTCTCTTTGAGAAGATTGAAAGTGCCACCATAAACCGTTGTTGCAGAAACAATATGGTCACCCGCGTGAGCCAAGGCCAGCGCTGTATATGTCACTGCTGCCATACCCGAAGCCGTTGCTAGAGCACCGACACCGCCTTCCAGCGCAGCCATCCTTTCCTCAAAAACAGCTGTTGTTGGATTAGTGATACGCGTGTAAATATTACCATTTTTTCGAAGAGCAAATGAATCTTCTGCATCCTGTGCATCATCAAAAACGTAAGAAGTTGTCTGATAAATAGGTACTGCGCGTGATTTTGTAGCTGGGTCAACACTCTGTCCAGCGTGAAGTTGTAGGGTTTCAAAAGAAAAATCGCGAGTCATAAGAATCTCCTTGTGATATTCATAATCTACCTCTATTTTACGCCTTTTTCTTAAAACTGACTAATATTTATTTTTATGAATTAGTTATAGTTTTAAACTATAACAAAAGGGATTGAACAAATCCCTTTTGTCTTATTATGGCTTCCAGCCAGTTTTTCTCGTAGAGAAAAATCATGACCACCCGTCTAACGGGTGGTTTGAACAGGGGCTATAAGCCCACATCACCAGCCAGCGCCTAAAGACGCTGGCTTTCACTTTGTTCAAGCCTCACTGCTTTTGACTCGTCACTTGCCTCTTAAAGAGGCGTTGGTATTACTTGCCATCATCCCTAAAGGGATCTTCGTATTCTTTTACGCTCAATTTATCTAGGGCGAGGTCATGTTTTTCTTGTTCTTGGATATATTTTTTGATAGTGGCTTCGTTCAGTCCAACT
>NZ_KB904106.1 GCF_000379985.1 Streptococcus caballi DSM 19004
CCTAGCTAACCAACTAAGTGATTTCCCTTCTTCCGAGTGAAGTAGAACAATTTCTAGTTTTTCAGAGACAGACTTTGGACTTCTTTTGGACATAATAAAACTCCCGTTATAGTTTCTAGTGAAAATTTTTGTTTTTTCACTAGAAACTATAAGGGGAGTATATCACTCTGAAATAAAGAAAACCCACCTGCTGTAACAAGAGATGAAAAAAACGACTGGTCACTTACATGACTAGCTTGCTGTGCTGATTACTTGTTGGAATTTTTGACCTGCACAAGACCGAATCGCTTAGCCTCAGCCCCTAAAGCATATAAACCTAATAAGGCAAAAGATAATACCATAACGATAAACGTCCTCTCAGCTGAAACATACAACGTAGGACTAAAGCCCATCATTAACCTACTAGCTACACCCGATAAGATAATAGCCATACCTACACCCCACATACGAGACGGGAGTAATAACATGACGTAAGCAACGAGAACTACCGAAATAACCGTAAGTAACCCAAAATTAGACCACATACCTACCCGGCCACTCTCAGTAACCAAGCCAACGAACCTATCCTTGGGCGTAATCATATCACCCAAAGCACCTAAGACAGGCAATACCTTAATGTTAACGACAATTAAACCTAGTACAATGCTAACAAAAAAGGTAAGGAACGAACCGCCTCTAGCCATTCTAAGAATACCAACTACTAATCCAATAGCAATAAGAAAAGCCAGTAAATTAAAAATACCCAAGTATAATAACTGATAAATGGTCTCCGCCAAACCCGAATAAATCTTATCGAAAAAATTCAAATCATTGAAACTTTTATACCAGTTATGAGCCTCAGTCAAAAACCTAGCCCTGGCACCTGGGCAAAAAACTGCATTAAGAAGACCTACTGAACTAACTAACAACAAAAGGATATACTTAATACTAACCTTGGAACATTTAAAAGCTTGAAAAACAGCAAAAGCTAAACCAAATACAAAACCAAATACCGCTAACTGCTCATTCTCAACACTAAAGAGTAACATCAAGCTAGAGGCAATATACTTGCCACGACCAAGGAACAACATACCCCACAGAAACATAACGATAGGGAAAACATAGTTAGTAGTCGTAGGCATATACCCAGCCCCCGTAAGAACCGTAGGGTACATAATAAGTAAATAAACCCACGGAATAAAGAAACCAACTACAGATAAATTACCTTTATCCATCTCTGCATCTAAAAGTAACGAAAACCCCTTAAATAAGAAGAATATCGCTAGAAATACAGTAATGACAAATAAAGTAGTATACCTAGCGTAGAATGCTGTTATTGACTCTATAAGCAACCTACTAGACCAATTTTCGTACCGCCATAATGCAAAACTTATATAAGGGAAACTAAACTTATAAGCCATCTTACGAAACCAAACCGTATCGACTAATACAGACATAGGCTTAATAGAAACAACTAAGTACAGTAACGACATAATACCATAATACCAATTAGTAACCGTACTAAACCCCTTTAGTTTATCTATCATAAATTAACTCCTTTAATATTCTTCTAAAGACGCTTCCTACACAGTGTATGTTGTGTTCAAGACCAAACTAACTATCGTTGAATATTCCCAATGCCCCACCGTTTCTCCAATGTTATCGTTCTTCTGATAGGTCTTAATATCACTAATAGAAAGATTATGCTTAACCATGAGTTTTTGAGCCATCAGAAAAGCTGTTTGCCCTTCTTCATCACCTGGAGCATCATAAGCTAATTCCAACAGGTTTTGAACTTTAGATATAATCTTATTATCCATATCAATCCTCCGTTCGATACTTTCGTGGCAGATGCCAAGCATAATGTTCTGGATCATCAACCATTGCATTATAAAAGATCATATTCTCAGCAATAATTTCTTGCCATTTAGGAATCTCTTCACGATAGATACGATCTAGTCCGTAAAATTTTTTTGCAATAAAACGAACAGCTCCAATATGATCTCCTAAGCCAACAACACACAAAACATCATGTTCCATATCATAGACCCAATGACGTCTTGGATCCCTCAGTGTTTCCTCAGCAAATTCTCTATCCCTTTCTAACCAGTCATATCCTGGTCGATAGTAAACTTTCATTTGGAATAGTTCATTATTAAATCCATAAAAACAATGGCTGCATAGTGTCCTATTTTTATCTATCCACCAACAGGCACCGTGCTCATCATCTATGCAAGGTGTTATCCAATTACAACCACACCTTCTACAAATTCCTGTTTCCATGCTTTTTCTCCTCATCAGGTAGCAATCGTTTTAATTCAGTTGGAAAACCGTTTTCTACCCAATCTTCAATCAATTGATCTATTTCTTCTTGTGTCATAACCTTCCCTTTAATTAGTTTTCATACTCTTTGGAAGAGTTGTGTTTGGCAAACAATAACCATTTTGTGAATCTCTTTTTAAATAAAACTCAGGGCTCATAGATTTTCCCGCCCCAACTAGTTAACCCAACAACCTTTTTAGCTCCTGAAAAGTTATTGAATGGGTTTCCTGTGGTATTAGGGATGCTTAATAATTGTTCTGGGATTTTCTTAGAAAAAGTCCAATCTGTTATCCGTTCAGCTCGCTTTTCGATGGACGGATAAACCTGACTACCACACATTAGTCCGCCGTGTTTTTCAATTACTTCAAGACTTTTAGCCAATTGGTTCAGTTCTTGATACGTCGTACAGTTCATATAGTTCATACGCGCTTTCTCTAACGATTTACGCATTTCTCTGTCTAGAAAATCATGATAGGTAGGGTTACTGTTCCATTTTACTGTGTGATAATTAGATAACATCTGCATATAGGTATACCAAACACGCTTTAAGTCCGTCAAAAAAAGTATTTCGGTCTTAGTATATTTAGGAAGCTTTTTTTTGGTTATTTCTATATAAGACTTGTTCGGTAACTACATCATCTCATGGTTGATGATGCCACAAATCAACTCAGCTCTTAAGTCAAACCGTTTTCTACGATTACGATAGGGCTGTGCCATGATTTGAAAAGTTTTAAATTTGGCATTAAAGTGCTCAACTTCAATACGCATTTTAGCTATCTCGCGATTCAACTCTTTATCCTCTTGGGTTAAGGGGGGATTTCTAGAACGTTTAGCAGGAATAAAGGTATTTTCGTGACATTTCAAGATGCCTAAATACCCTAAATCTACGAAAACAAGGG
>NZ_KB904107.1 GCF_000379985.1 Streptococcus caballi DSM 19004
CTTTAGGATGTCTAATTGCATTTCGAGTTCTTTATTTCGTTTTCTGAGTTCTATCAACTCACGCTGTTCATCGGTCAGATGAACAACAGTTTTAAAGGAACCAGTTGTTCTTGCTTGTTTAACCCACTTGTCAAAGCTAGACGGGGTCAAGTCATACTCTTTGATAATCTCGCTTCGCTTCATACCTGTATTGTGTAGGTCAACAAGAGTTGTTTAAACTCATCTGTGAAATGACGGCGAATTTTTCTAGACATATCTGTTCTCCTCTTTTCTTTAGTGTAGAACACTTTATAGATTCTGTCTAGTTTAGTGTAACCGATTCACATTGCAACTGGGATTATCAGCTGATGAGCTATTTTGGGGTTACGAATTGTGTGATTGACGGTTCTTCTTAACGAAAAAGGTCTTTACTAGGAGTTACTTTGGTGTTTAAATCGTGTACAATATGAAAATTAGTTGCATACGAGAGCTTTACAATTGAAAATTTATGAAAAATAAAACGCCGCTTTCTTTATTGAAAATGGGGCTAGTCAAACTCATAGGGAAGCATAATTGTCTCTATGCCGTGATTGTCAACGATATTGATAATCTCTGGAAAAAATGGGTCAAATGGAACATTGTAGTCAAAGACGATGAGAATATTTCTTTTGTGATCATGATATTCAAAAGAAAGTTTATTATTCTTTTGGGTAAGTCGAAAAAGTAAGATGTTGTCTAGTGGAACAACGTCTTTGAGATAGTTATCAAGAAGGTCCCAGAAGGTATCTATAATATCATGGGGAAGACTTGTTGCAATACCGAAGCTAGCATAACGTTCTTTTGTATTTTTAAATGCCATAGTATCTCCTTTCTTGATGAAGCTTATGATTATTTGACTAATAAAAACAGGAGTCAGGGTCATCTCCCAGCTCCTTGCAACTTTAACGATTCTTCAGTTCAAGATAACGTTTGTACCAAATGTCTATGTAGGCCTGTGAAAATGGTCCTTTTTTGTTGTTGATCCAATCAACGAGGATCTTGACATTTTCTTTTAAAATGAAATCAATGTCTGGAGAATAACCCATTTCTTGCTTATGTAACTCATACTCGTCCACGTCTAAGAGTCTCTTTTCACCATCAGCAAACACTTTGACATCAAGGTCATAGTCGATATACTTCAGAGCCTCTTCATCTATGATTTGTGGGCTGGCAAGATTGCAGTAATAAGAAACGCCATTATCTCTAATCATTGCAATGATATTAAACCAGTATTTTTTATGGAAATAAACAATAGCTGGTTCACGAGTTACCCAACGTCGCCCATCACTCTCAGTGACGAGGGTATGATCATTCACGCCAATAACAGCATTTTCAGTTGTTTTTAGTACCATAGTGTCGCGCCAAGTACGGTGCAAACTACCATCATGCTTATAACTTTGAATTGTAATAAAGTCGCCTTCTTTAGGTAATTTCATGCCTTACCAACTTTCTACAATTAAACTTATCTGTTATAGTTTAGCATAATTTTCTGAAAAAATCACTTCCAAAGTAATATTATCTTATAAATATTCTCTTAAAGCGCTTTTAATATCATCAAATCCGAACCCTTTTCGGGACAGAGCTTGTATCAATCGTTGTTTGAGTTCATAATCTTGGTATTTGCGGCTGTATTTAGGATAAAGTTTATCAAGCTCTTTGTAAATAAGTTCCTGTTCATTTTCCTCTTCACTTATGATATCTAACTGTTGGTAAGTCTCTTTTGCGGTCTGATAATCGAATCCCTTATTGGTTAATCGTTGAATTATTTTATCACGCAGAGCTTTCTGGGGGAGTTTGGTTTGATATTGGCGTAATAGTTTTTGGCTAAGTTTTTCCAAGAGTTCCGAAAAATCAAGTTTTGCCAGCTCTTCAGAGATGACTTGGGGGTCAATTCCTTTTTCTTTGAGCTTTTGTTGCAAAACGTAAGGTCCCTTATCTCCTGTTCCAAGGTTTTGTTGGAGGAGAGTTTCAGTGTATTTGCGGTCATTAAGCCAATTTTCTTTTTCTAGGCTGGTCAAAATTTGTGGAATGATAATCTTATCAATCTCGTGTTTGATAAGATAATCTCTGACTTCTTTTTTGCTGCGTTGTTTAAAGGAAAGATAGTGGAGCGCTAGGTTTTTTCCATAGGAAAATTGAGCATAGGACTTGATTTCTTCAAGCTCCTGCTGATTGACTTCTTTGTTCTTGCTTAACATAAAATGAACAATAGTGTCTTCAGTAATGTAAAGTTTTTCATTTCCATCTAATTCAAGCAGGTAAAGGCGTTTTTTCTTTTCAATTTTAGTGATTTTCATAGTTTTTATTATATCAAAAATGGTAGAATAGAGGTATTACTTCCTATTTAGATATTTAGAAAAGAGGTGTAAAATGAAAGATTTCGATAAAGATGAAAGAGATAAAATTGTTGATTTTAATCGTTATCGTGAGGATAATAGGCTGAACGATGAGTGGCTAGATTACGATGACGATGATGAAGAGGACTTTTCTGACTATCTGGAACGCCAATTGGAAATATTGGCTAAGAAGTTTCAAGGATGGCATCGTCCGTCCGATCTAACTTATGCTATGTATCGCAGTTTGGCTGATAACGAGAAAAAATTTAAAGGTGATGTAGTCGTTGATTACCAAGTTGAAATTTTGCGTGAACGTGATAGCAGCTTTTTGCATGGAAAATTCTCAATTGCTAAGGTTGCCAAGAAGAATGGCCTCTATGGGCCCGCAATAGATCAGTTTCTAGAAATTTATCGCATGGATAAGTCTGATTATTTGGCTAGTCGCCGTGAGTTGATGGCTCTCTATGCCTTGAGTTATCGTTATGAGGAGGCTAAAAATCTCTACCTGTCCAAGACAGACTATGCGGATGATATTTATTTTTTGCTGCCACTTTTTATGCTAACTTTGTTGGCTGATAATTTGGATGAGGCCAATCAGTATCTGGAGCAGCTTGATCAGAATTGCCCTGATTGGGTTAATTTTTATAGAGATGAAGCCTTTCCTTTAGCAGACGTCATGAAGGTCAGTGATATGGACGACATGTTTGACGAAGAAGACTGGGAGGTTAAACCCTCTGATCTTTACCTTGCTTTCGGTAAGATGATGCCTCTGGTCTTTAGTGCCCATGCTTATATTCACTCCTACCTCAAACACTATTATGAAGAAAAGGATAATCATTCAAAATGACGATTGTAGTGAAACAAAGAATTCCTCTGAAAATCAAGCGCATGGGAATCAACGGTGAGGGGATTGGCTTTTACAAAAAGCAGCTGGTCTTTGTACCTGGTGCCCTCAAAGGTGAGGAAGTTTTTTGCCAAGTAACCAAGGTTGAGCGAAATTTTGCTGAGGCAAGACTACTCAAGGTCAATAAGGCATCTAAATTTCGAGTGAATCCCAGGTGTCCCATCTACGAAGAATGTGGTGGCTGTCAAATCATGCATTTGCGCTATGACAAGCAATTGGAGTTCAAGGCGGATCTGCTTAAACAAGCTTTAAAAAAATTCCAACCGCAGGGCTTTGAAAAGTATGATATTCGTCCGACGATCGGAATGGAAAAACCTGAGCATTATCGTGCCAAGCTGCAATTTCAAACTCGTCTTTTTAAGAATCAAGTTAAGGCGGGACTTTATGCAGAAGGCTCCCATCACTTGGTTCAATTGGATAATTGTCTGGTTCAAGACCAAGTGACTCAGGCCATCGTCAATGATGTCGCACAGCTTTTACAAAAATACAATCTACCCATCTATAATGAGCGTCAAATTGCTGGTGTGCGGACAGTTATGGTTCGTAGGGGTCAGGCAAGCGGTCAAGTTCAGCTGATTCTGGTCACTAGCAAGTCTTTGGATTTTTCAAGGTTGATTGAGGAGCTGACCGATAAATATCCTGCTATCAGGACTGTGGCTGTTAATCTTAATAAGAGCAAGTCCAGTGAAATTTATGGTGAGGAGACTCGAATCGTCTGGGGTCAAGAAAGCATCAGCGAGGAGGTCTTGGATTATCATTTTGCCTTGTCACCACGGGCTTTTTACCAGCTCAATCCTGAGCAGACTCAACAGCTTTACAGTCAGGCGGTACAGGCTTTGGATGTCAATGAAAGCGATAATCTCATTGATGCCTACTGTGGTGTTGGAACGATTGGTTTTGCTTTTGCGGATAAGGTCAAGAGCGTGCGCGGTATGGATATTATTCCTCAGGCCATTGCAGATGCTAAGAAAAATGCCAAGGCTCTCGGCTTTGACAATACGTATTATGAAGCTGGTAAAGCTGAGGATATTATTCCGAGATGGTACCGAGAAGGCTACCGTGCTAATGCTTTGATTGTTGATCCGCCTCGAACAGGTTTAGATAACAAACTACTAGCAACTATTTTGAAATATCAGCCTGAGAAGATGGTTTATGTCTCCTGCAATGTTTCCACATTGGCTCGTGATCTTGTAAAACTAGTTAAAGTCTATGATGTCAAATATATCCAAAGTGTTGACATGTTTCCCCATACAGCAAGGACAGAGGCGGTTGTGAAATTAGTGAGGAAATAAGAAAAAATCAAGTTTCATAGTGAGACTTGTTTTTTCTTGTCTTCTTTTACTTAGAGATTTTGTTGAGGGGTTGCACGTTTTGCGTAGACCAAATGATCATTTTTACAAATCTACTAGCCAGCGGCAGCTATTTTTAAGAATGATTAGTCTTGTTAAACTGATTTCGATACTGTTTAGGGGTTAGTTGATAGTTCTTCTTGAATTGGCGATTGAAATTTGACAGGTTAGAGAAGCCAACTTGGCTGGCAATTGTTTGGATAGGAAGGGGACTCCGCACTAGTAGCTCACAGGCCTTATTAAGCCGAACCTGTAGTAAAAATTCTAGACAGCTACTGCCAGTGTGTTGCTTAAAAATGGTCATAAAATGGGTTCGGCTGTATCCAAAATAGTCCGCTAAGAATGGGATGGTCAGGTTTTCAGCGTAGTGTGTGTTGATATAATCGATGAGTCTCTTGAGTTTCTGATATTTTTGATAGGTATCGTCAGTATAGTGCCGATTGACATAGCGAAACTTGAAGAGTAGGTAGAGAAATTCATGTAATTTTGATTTGAGCATCATGTCATAATAGAGTTTCTCCTCCTTAACGAGATCAAAAATCTCAAAGAGGCAGGTCTTGATTTTGTCATAACCTGGCATATCTACTTGAATGCGATTTGTCAGCTGAAAATGCCCATTGTGAATCGGTTGGAGGTAGCGCTGACTATAACTATCAATAGTCGAACGCCCCAGATTGTCCAGATGAATGCTGAAGGTATCGGTCACCTGCTCCTTGTCTGCGATAGGGTGGATGGAGTGCATATTTGACGGCTGAACCAAAATAATGTCTCCAGCTTGGCTATTAAAATAATCGTAATTGATATGATAGCGGGCCGTTCCCTGATGGACATAGATGATTTCAAATTCAGGGTGCCAGTGGTACATGATATCGGGGTAGCCGTGCTCAATTCGAATATGATAAAAGTCGTAGGGAAAACCAGAGGGATCCTTGCGTATGGGTTGAGGTATTTTATTTGTCATTTTATTTCTGCCAGATTTTGTGAAAACAAGCTGAACTAGTCTGAAGGTCACTTGTTCCCTTTATTTTTTCATTTTTCTCGTTCTTCCATTATAGCACAGCGAATTTTGAAATGGATCCAAAAAAAGTTTGAAGTTATTTTCAAACTTTTTTAGCTTACAGATAAATCCCTTTAGGCAGATTTTTTCTTGGTTATTTTCATGTAGAGAGCGTTTAGTGCTAGTCCAACAAGAGCCAAGACGATGGCTACATAGAAAGCGTTAGAGTAGTTGCCCTTGTTAGTGGCAGCCATTTGCACAGCCACTTTTGGTGCAAAGAAGGCAGCCAATGAATAGCCAGTAAAGACGATACCATAGTTGACACCTTGATTAGTAGAACCATAATTTTCCATAACGATGGAAGGGAAGACGCCCATAACACCACCAAAGCAGATTCCCAGTCCAATAATACCCGCTGCAAAGCCGAATTGTCCTGGAACAAGGGTCAAAACAAGTAGAGCAGCAGCAACAACAGCGTAGATGACCATGACTGTCTTGCTACGACCGATTTTATCAGATACTGTTCCCCAGATAAAACGACCGCTAGAATTAGCGATGGAGTAAAGGCTGACGTATAGGGCAGCCGTTCCAGCAGACAATCCGAACATGGATTGGCCAATTGGAGAGGCTTGAGAAGCAATCATAAGTCCAGAGAAAGCACCAATGAAAAACATGGAAATGATAACATAGAAAGTTGGTGTTTTGAGCATGTCTGTCCAAGTTTTATTAACAGCACCTTTAATAGTCTGAGCTGGTGGATTCCAACCTTCTGGTTTAAAGCCAGCAGGAGCAGGTTTAATGAAGTAGCTTGCCACAAGAGCAATGACAATGTAGACTAAGCCAATGACACGAAAGGCAAATTTAGCATCGTGTGATTGAATGAGGCTGCTAGCAATAGGGGAAGCAATAACAGCAGCGAAGCCCATTCCTCCAGTCAAAATACCAGAAGCCAGACCACGCTTGTCTGGGAAGAGCCGAAGGGTGTTACTTAATGCACCAGAATAAGCAAATCCTTGTCCAAGCCCAGCCATGAGACCGTAAGTGAGGTAAAGCATAGCGGGACTAGTCACAAAACCAGTTAGGAAGAAACCTGTAGCAAATAACAGAGCACCGATGGCAATGGTCCATTTGACGTAACCTTTATCAACTAGGTAACCGCCAAGTATCATAGGAATTGGACCAATGGCTGAGTTAATGGTGAAGGCCATCATGATGTCTGACATGCTCCAGCCAGTCTGACCACTAAGCGGGCCAGCAAAAACGCTGAAGGCATAGACTGCTCCTGTACAGAGTAGGATGGCAGTTGAGGCGGCAATGACTTGCCAACGATTGAGTTTATTTTTCATTAGGAAAGCTCCTTTCTTGTGAGAGTTTGTTTGCTAATTCACATGCATAATAACAGAATAAAATCCCCTTGTCAACGCTTTCAAAAATAAAAGTGAATAAAACCATGAATTTTTGTTGAAAATGATACAATTGTTCGAAAAAATGATATAATTGTCCTGATATCTGAGAGATAGCGTTTACAAAAACAGGTAAAGTAGTATAATCATACTAAAAAAACAATGTGAAAGAGGTAACATAATGAAATTAGTTGCTATTGTTGGAACCAATTCTGACCGTTCAACCAATCGTAAGTTGCTCAAGTTCATGGCTAAGCATTTTGCGGACAAGGCTGACATTGAAATCTTGGAAATCAAGGATTTGCCAGCCTTCAATGAGCCTGAGGACAAGAAAGCCCCTGCTGTGGTGGCCGCTTTTTCTGAAAAAATTGCTGGCGCTGACGGTGTTATCATTTCGACACCTGAGTATGATCATACAATTCCAGCTCCTTTGGCTAGCGCCTTGGAATGGATTGCCTACACCAGCCGCGTTTTGATTAATAAGCCAACCATGATTGTGGGATGCTCTCTAGGTGCTCTGGGAACGTCACGTGCCCAAGCACACTTGCGTCAAATCTTGGATGCTCCAGAGCTGAAAGCACGTGTCATGCCTGGAAGCGAGTTCTTCCTAGGGCATTCTGAACAAGTACTGGATGATGATTTCAATCTTAATAATGGGGAAAAAGTAGCAGAGTTGGAAGAGCACTTTGCTGAATTTCAAGAATTTGTTACCATTACTAATAAAATCGTCAAACAAGCAGACACCGACCGCAAGCTTAAATTTGCTTGGGATGCCGAATAATGGAGGGAGTCATTATGAAACTAGTTGCTATTGTCGGAACCAATGCTAAAAAATCTTATAACCGTATGTTGCTTGAATTCATGAAGGATCACTTTGCCAAGAAGGCTGACATTGAGATTCTGGAAATTAAAGATGTGCCAATGTTCAATGAAACAGATGACCAGACAGATTCAGCGGTTATTCAAAACTTTAATAATAAGATTACTGAAGCTGATGGGGTTATCATTGCGACGCCTGAGCACAACCATACCATCCCATCAAGTCTCAATAGTCTCTTAGAATGGCTATCTTTCAACGTGCACCCACTGGCTGGCAAGCCAACCATGATTGTCGGAGCTTCCTATGATGTGCAAGGATCATCGCGTGCTCAACTCCACTTGCGCCAGATTCTTGATGCTCCAGGTGTTAATGCGACGGTTATGCCAGGCAGCGAATTCCTATTAGGCCGTGCTCATCAAGCCTTTGATGAAAATGGTGATATCAAAAACGAAGGAACGGTTGATTTCTTAGACTCTTGTTTCTTCCGCTTTTTGCGCTTTGCAGAAATTGCCAATAAACTCAATGAACCAGAAGAAGTTCATTTTGAACCAGGTACCTACCAAGTAACAACTCAGGGTCACAACGGCAAATTGCCAATGTCTGTCACCTTGTCTGAAGAACGCATTGAAAAAATTGATATTGATTCCTCTGGTGAAACCTCAGGTATCTCAGATATCGTCTTCACTCGTGTGCCAAATGAAATTATTGAAGGGCAAACCCTCAATGTGGATGCTGTATCAGGTGCTTCAGTAACTTCCAATGGTGTCTTGGATGGTGTGGCGCGTGCGGTTAAATTGGCTGGTGCCAATCCAGATGCCCTTCGTAAGCGTCCAAAGGCACCATCTGCATTGGATAAGGAGGACAAGACATATGAAACGGATGTCGTTGTTGTTGGTGGTGGAGGTGCTGGTCTGGCAGCAGCTGCAACTGTTCTCCAGGCTGGTAAGAAAGTCATTGTTGTTGAAAAATTCCCAGCTTTGGGCGGAAATACGGTCCGCGCTGGTGGACCTATCAACGCACCTTGGCCAGAATGGCAAAATACCTTTGCTGCTAATCCTGGTGAAGCTCATAACTTACAAGAATTGCATGACACAGATGAGGCCAGCATTGATCCAGAATACTTGGAAGACTTTCGTGCCTTGAAGTTGGAACTGGAAGAATATCTCACAAATCCAAACTTCCTCTTTGACTCTAAACTCCTCTACCGCATTCAAACCTACATTGGTGGTAAACGCAAAGACTTGCAAGGCAATGAAATTCATGGTAATTATGACTTGGTTAAAATCCTGACTGAGCGAGCCTTAGAGTCGGTCAAATGGCTGGAGTCTGTTGGTGTTGAATTTGATCGCAAGGAAGTGACCATGCCAGTTGGTGCCCTCTGGCGCCGTGGTCATAAACCAAAAATACCGATGGGCTACGCCTTTATCTCTGTCTTAGATAAATACGTTCGTGAGAATGGTGGAACAATCTTAACCGACACACCTGTTAAGGAACTTATTGTTGAAAATGGTGTCGTTCGTGGTGTTCGAGGAACTGGTCGTAATGGTCAAACCATCACAGTCAAAGCAAAGGCTGTTGTTCTAGCGTCAGGTGGTTTTGGTGCCAATACCAAAATGTTGCAAAAATACAACACTTATTGGACTAAAATTGATGATGACATTAAGACCTCTAATTCACCAGCCATCACTGGTGACGGTATTATACTTGGTCAATCCGTCGGTGCTGACCTTGTCGGTATGGGCTTCAGCCAAATGATGCCGGTGTCTGACCCTAACACGGGAGCTCTCTTCTCAGGTCTGCAAGTACCACCAGCTAACTTCATCATGGTTAATAAAGAAGGGAAACGTTTCGTTGACGAATACGGAAGCCGTGATAAATTGTCACAAGCAGCCATTGACAATGGTGGTCTTTTCTACCTTATCGCTGATGACAATATCAAGGCGACAGCTTACAATACCAGCCAAGAAAAAATTGATGCGCAAGTAGCTGCTGGAACCCTTTACCGAGATGATACTCTAGAAGGCTTAGCCAAACAAATAGGCGTGGATCCAGAAATCTTTGTGACCACTATTAAGAATTATAATTCTTACGTTGATGCGGGCTACGATCCTGAATTTGACAAGGGTGGCTTTGACCTTAAATGTGAGAAAGCCCCATTCTACGCGACCCCTCGTAAACCAGCGGTTCACCATACTATGGGCGGTCTTAAGATTGACACGACTACCCATGTTATCAATGAAGCTGGTCAACGCATTTCAGGTCTCTATGCAGCAGGTGAAGTGGCAGGTGGTCTTCATGCGGGTAACCGCCTAGGTGGTAACTCACTGACTGACATCTTCACCTTTGGTCGCATCGCAGGACAAACTGCAGTTGACGAATATTGTTAAATATTGAAAGCAAGGGAGACCTTGCTTTTAATATAGATAAAATTCCTTTTTAGACTTTCCTTAAGTGATAGCGGATGGTAGCGACATCCTGCAAAATTTAAAATCTTCCGCACACCTGAAGCTGCTCAGTTTCAGGTGGTTTTATCACAGCGGAAACTTCTTTGTTCAGAGTTCGCTACGCTTACCTAATATTGCAAATTTTTCATCAGGTTTGAGGTTTATTCATACAAAATATAGTTTATTTTCAGTCTGAAGCAAGTGGACTTTTTTTGCTGGATTTTGATAAGATGGAAAAGAATAAAGAGGGAGATATTATGTGTCTGATTTGTAAACGGATTGATATGATTAAGGTGGGAGAAAATCACTACGCTGTGTCGGAACTTGAAACAGGCTATGTTGTGCTTGGTGATCAGCAGCGTTTCTCAGGTTACACGCTCTTTTTGTGTAAGCATCATGTGACTGATTTGCATTTTTGGAAAAAGAAGCTGCGCGGTAAATATTTGAGCGAATGGCTGATGTTTTAGAAGCGGCAGCCGAGGCTTTTGATGCAGAGAAAATGAATGTGGAATCCTTGGGGAATGGCGATGCTCACCTGCTTTTTCATGGCTTTCCTAGTTGCGCCGGAGACTTGGGGAGTTATGGGCATAATGGGCATGGACCAGTTTGGTGCTTGCCCTTTGAAGAAAGGTATGCTGACGAGGTTAGACCCAGTGAAGAAGGGATACAAGTTATGGTTGGCAATATAAGAAAGGTTTTATAGACATGAAAATCTTATTGGTTGGTAGTTCTGGAGCTGGCAAGCCGACTTTTTCGCGTCAATTGAAGGCGCAACTAGGCTTGCCTGTTTTGCATTGGGATACTTTTTTGCAGAAGTAAAACCAAATAGCATTATTCGGGAAAGATACACTTCTTGGCTGGCTTCGTTTTGTTGTTTATTTCTATATTTTAATTTGATAAGTCCAATAAGACAACAAAAAAAGAGGTTGGAATTTCCATCCTCTCGATTTTGCCACCACCGAGAATCGAACTCGGAACGGAGCATTACCATTGCTCTATTATACCATTTAACTATAGCGGCGATTACTTATCTATATTACCATGAAAGTGACAATGTGGCAAGAGAAATATCGTGTTTTTATTTTAACTTAAAAAAGGGGGAGAGCTGCAGGCGATTGAGGCTATGGTAAAATTGAGTTAAATATTATTGAAAAAGGTATAATAGACAAAAAAACGAATGAGGAAATACAGATGACAGTTAGCGAATTATGGTTAAAACGGAATGCTTATCGGTTTTATGGCAAGCTTTATTGGTCTGGTACGCAGGACGAGCAGAAGCATTTAAATATCGTGTCGCATGGCATGGTTTCGCAGCAACTCATAAAATAATGAAATTATGCACAGATGGCCAATATGTCGGCTGAAGAGTTAGCTCGCTATGTCACCCGGTACAATGAAAATATCAAGGCGCTTTATGAAGACAACCTAGAGAAAATCGGCATCATTGACATGGCCAATCCATCAACCATCAGCTTTTGTGCTTCCTAAAAGGCTCTGCTATTTTTCAAAAGCCTTTGAAGTATGCTATAATGTTGAGGAAATAAAAAAGAGAAGAGGATACCATGTCTTACGAACAGGAATTTTTAAAGGACTTTGAAGCTTGGGTAGAAACGCAGATTATGGTCAATGAAGTGGCCTTAAAAGAGGCGCAAAAGATTATCGAAGAGGATAAAGATGAGCGCGCAGCAGATGCTTACATCCGCTATGAAAGCAAGTTGGATGCTTATCGTTTCTTACAAGGAAAATTTGCCAATTATCATGATGGCAAGGGATTCCATGACTTACCAGCCGGTCTATTTGGTGAGAGAAAATATTAAGAAAGAGGAGTTTTTTCGTGGCTAAAGTTAAAAATCGCAAGAAAGAATATAAACGTGCTCTTAAACGTCAAGGTCTAATCAAGACGACCTTGCCAACCAAGGAGACTAGTCCAGTAAAATCACCTGTGCAGAGTGTAGCTGTATTGAGTTTGGAGGAATTTTCAGCTCTTGGAGCTGTAGAAGGCATTAGAGCCAACCTAGTTGCAACACTTTACCAAGCCGGTATTCGATCTATGGCTGATTTTAAGCAGCAAACCGAAGACGACCTTCTTGCTCTCAAAGGCATTGGCCCAGCTACTGTCAAGAAACTTAAAGAAAATGGCGTCAGCTTGAAAGTGAGCTAAGCGCGCCCTGTCACGACACCACCTCATTTGGTCATTTAGTGGGGTGGTTGTCTTAGGCTAGCGCATCTCTGTAGTTTTCATTGACTAGCTTACTCTCCGGTGGGTGTCCATCATTTTGATAGCCTGTCACAGTTTGTTTAATGCCCGTCAAAACTTTTAATGACTCGTTGCCATTTTTTAGTACTTTTCAAAAACATTTGCTAGCCTCCTTCAACTTTTATGGACTGTTTTATGGATGATGATTAGCCTAAAGTAATGAAGTTGGTTTGCTTTCTGACTTGATTTTTGTTAAAATAAGGTCATTCAGAGGTGTTTTGAGTCCCATTTGTCACAGGAAGCGGCGTTACTGAGAAATCCGCACAAATGTCAAAGCTAGTTGCTGATGTCACAATCAAAGAAATGAGTAGCAGACGCCTGACGTCTGAAACAGTGGTGGTACCGCGGATAATCCATTCGTCCCTGTCTAGTGTGAGCTAGACAGGGATTTTTTAATAACTACTAGCGACGTAAGCTGATAGCTAATTTTGATTGCATAGGGTATTGGAGAAATTTATGAATGAATTTGTGAGCTTAGAAACTGAGCGCTTAGTTTTAAGACCAGTTCGTCTATCGGATGCGGAAGCCATGTATGATTATGGCCACCGACCAGAAGTAGCGCAATTGGCTGGTTTTCCAGTCAATCAGTCGGTTGAGGAATGTCGGAGTTTTATCCAGATGGATTTGGAGAAAGCAGGTGATGAGACCAGGCAGCGGATCTATGCTATTTGCCTAAAAGGACAAGACTGCTTGATGGGGACGGTAAATTTTCAAGAAAATTGCACCTGATATCTTGGAAATTGGCTATGTTCTTCATCCAGACTTGTGGGGACAAGGATTTATGCCAGAAGCGGTAGCAGCCTTAGTTGCCTTCGGCTTTCAAGAATTGGATTTGTGCAAGATTGAAATTGCGGTCTTTGATTACAACCATCAGAGCCGACGCGTGGCGGAGAAGCTAGGCTTTCAAATGGAAGCTAGACTTCGTGAGCGCCAAAAGGTGGGTGATGTCTATTATGACAAATTGATTTTTGGATTGTTGAGAAAGGAGTGGGGGGATGAACATACTGGAAACCTATAATGGTAAAGAGCTGCCAAAAGTTGAGACTGATCGTCTTGTTTTACGGCAACGGACGATAGATGATGTACCAGACATGTTTGACTACGTCAGCTTAGAAAATGTGGCTTATCCAGCTGGTCTGCCACCCATTGCAACTCTGGAAGACGAGTATGATTATTTTGAAAATCGTTACTACCAAAATCTTGAAAAAGCAAATCTGCCATCAGGCTATGGTATTACAGTCAAGGGGAGTGACCGCGTTATCGGCTCTTGCGATTTCAACCACCGTCACGAAGATGATGTCTTTGAGATTGGCTACATGCTCCACCCAGATTTTTGGGGTAGAGGATACATGACAGAGGCTGTCAGTGCTTTGATTGAAATTGGTTTTACCCTTCTCAACCTTCACAAAGTTGAAATTCGTTGCTATGGCTCAAACAAACAAAGCCAGCGCGTGGCCGAAAAACTAGGTTTTACTTTGGAAGCTCGTATCCGTGACCGCAAAGATACCCAAGGCAATCGCTGTGATGATTTGGCTTATGGGCTGTTGAAGAGTGAGTGGGAGGAGAGATGATGAATCTTGTTATTATTGGTGCACAGGCATCTGGCAAGATGACAATTGGTCAAGAAGTTGAAAAGATGACTGATATGACTTTGTTTCATAATCACGATAGCATTGATTTTGTCCGGCGTTTTATGGAATATGGACCAATCTCAACCGAGCTTATTCGAAAAATTAGAATGAATTTTTTTGAAGCATTTGCTCAAAGTAATAAACCTTTAATTTTTACAGTTGTGATTGACTTTGATGACTCAAATGATGTTGATTTTTTAAGACAAATTCAAGATGTTTTTCACACATTCGAGAGAAAGGTTTTATTTGTCGAACTTGAGACAGATTTGCAGGAGCGTTTGCGTCGCAATGGCACTGAAAATCGTTTGCAGCACAAGCCTTTGAAGCGAAATTTAGAATGGTCTGAGAAGGATATTCTTGATACTGCTAGTTTTGCGAATTTTAATCCCAAGCAAGCTCCAGAAAATCTACAGCATTATTGCAAAATTAACAACACCAACCTTTCTGCGCAAGAAACAGCTCAGCTGATTTTGGAAAAAATAAAGGAAGTAGCCAGTTAATATAAGCTGACTACTTCCTAGGAGATTTATGAAAAAGAAAAGTTTTAGGATTGGTTATAGTATATCGATTAATGCTTAAATGAAACTTAATATTCTTCGAAAATCAATTTAGGCCCTATTAGCTTGACTTGACGACGTGTAAAGTTCCATTGAAACGTCGTAGTTTGATATAGTCAATTAGTTTATCTTTTATTACTTCGTTAACTCGCCTTGCCGTACTCCAGTACTGCCTGCAGCTCGTTGCCTTGTACTAAAAGCAAACTAAAAGACTATATCTGAAAACTAGAAATAGCAAAGTTCTATCTTTATCTGTTTTACCTAAATGCCTATACTCATAGGTATCAAAACGATCAAGAAAAACGTTGCACAAATTCGATTGATGGATTGCTGAAAAGTGAGTGAGAAGACAAGCTAATATAGGCTAAAAAATGTCCCAAATGAACAACAACCCTACGAGGTACACTATGGGGAAGCTGTGTGCTTAATTTGATACTTCAGAACAAAAAGGAAAAATCATGGCTAAGAAGAAAAATCGGGAAAAAGAATTAAAGCGGAAGCAAAGACGAGAAGATAACAAAATTATTGATTTTGCTTCTTTTGCAGAAAAGGCTGATTATCCACTAGCTTTGTCTGAACCTGAATTAGATGAAGAATCAGTTAATAGACTTTTTAAAGAATTTGAACAAACTGGGAATTCTGAAATTTTAGAACAATTAGCTTCTATTTTAGAGTTTGGAGATATTGAAATGGACGAAGCAGATGAGCTCTTTTACCAAGCTATGGAAGAGGTAGACGAAGAAATACAGCTCCGTTTACTTACCAATCTACTGGCAGAATATCCAGACCACTTTGAAGCAAGATTTCAATCTTTGATCTTGAGAAGTACAGAATTTTCAGCTGACTATTTCAAAGAGCTGCAGGATTTTTATCAAGTGGCTTTAGCAAAGTGGAAGAAAGCTGATTATGAATCTTGGTATAGTTTGGAAGCGCGCAGTCCTTTGACCGTTATCACTTTTGTGACAGAGATTTACCTGCAGGAAGGGCTGGTTGGTCTGGCTGGGCAGGTGGTAGATTTTGTACGCTCCAAGATTGATGAGGCTTTTCCACCTGGATTTATCCATCTTATGATGAGTGTTTACAATGCCCTTTATCAAGAAGAGGACATTGAAGACTTTTATGAAGAGCAGCTAGCCCAAGATTGGCAGGATGATGGTGTGCTTGTGCACCTGATTATTGCTAAGTTGCTAAACGGGGACATTGAGGCGGCTAGAGCCTTGTTTGCTGACTTAGCTGCAATCAATGGTGAAGTTCTGCATGTTTTTGATAGCTCATATTGGGTTCACCTGCTTGATATGGCTAATGAAGCTTCAGCTTATCGCCCTAATTCAGCTTTATCCCTCCAGATTGCCTTGCATCCTTTACAAGCCTTTTTGCTAACCAAGCCCTTTGTTATCCATCAAATGCTTGCCATAGCAGAAGAATACCAAGACAGTCTGCCTGATTCTCCGCGCAAACGATTGGAATTTTTTAATTCCCCCTGCATGAAAGGAATTCAGATAGATAAAGGGCGATATCTATGCGATGCCGGCATTATGAGTCAAGAGGACTTAGAAACACACACTGAAAAAGAAATCTTAGCCATTTCAGGAGTCGGCCCAGCAACAGTCAAAAAGCTCAAAGAAAACGGCGTGAGGTTTAAGAAGAGCTAGGAGCTCGTGTAGAATTTTCACAAAGTGAACTGTTCGGAAAAATCGAACAGTTGGGGTAGAAAATCACAGAAACTGTTCATCTAAGAGATAATAGCAGTAAAAACGATGCAGTAGAAAGGAGGGGAGATGAGTTTTTTGAGTAAGTTCTTTCGGAAAAAAATTAAACCAGTCAATCAACTCAGATATGATAAAGATGATTTATCAATAAGGCTATTTCTAGATGTTCCTTATTCTGAAAAAGATGAGGCAAAACAGCTAGGTGCTAAATGGCATCCACAAATGAAAAAATGGTACACTCAGTGTGAAAGAGAAGAATATGTTAGATTTTCAAAATGGCTATTGAAAAGAAGCGATGATGTTATTATTGCAACAGATTATCTATATATTATTGAGGGACATCAAGAATGCTGGAAATGTAAGCAATCTACTTTAGTCGTAGGACTAGGAATAGGTGAATATATTCATATTTTTGGGGATTTCTATAATGCAGAAATTGAAATTGTTGAAGATTCTGTGGGTGTAGGAGAAGAAGTGCACTTGGCTTGGACTGAGAAAGAATCTGATATACCTCCTAAATTATTGAATTATTTAAAAGAACATTATTTTGTCAAAATGATGTATTCTAAAACACTTGGGGAACGCACTTTTGCTAACTATTGTCAGCACTGTAACGTTTTACAAGGAAATTGGTTTTTATTTTCTGAACCAGATAGCCCGTTGTCTACTTGTGTTGAAGGAGCTGAGCTAGAAAGCAGAATGAATAAGCTAAAAATAAGAATGATTCCAATTGAAGATGATTTGATTGTAAAATGGGACGTAGAATGGTGCAGTAACGATTTTGCCTATTTAAAATTTGGAAAAACAGAAGAACTAGTTCTATCAACAGCACCAAGTAATGATTGTGTTTCCTATGAAGAATTATATACTGTCGAATAAACAAAGGAGAAAAACTAATGTCAAAACAATTATCACCAAAATACAATCCAGCAGAAGTAGAAGCTGGGCGTTATCAGAAATGGCTTGATGAGGATGTTTTCAAGCCGTCAGGCGACAAGAAGGCACACCCTTATTCTATCGTTATTCCACCACCAAACGTAACTGGTAAACTTCACCTTGGTCACGCTTGGGATACTACTTTGCAAGATATTATTATCCGTCAAAAACGTATGCAAGGTTTTGATACTTTATGGCTTCCTGGTATGGACCATGCGGGGATTGCGACACAAGCAAAAGTTGAGGCGCGTCTTGCTGAAGATGGTATCTCACGTTACGACCTTGGTCGTGAAAAATTCCTTGATAAAGTCTGGGAATGGAAAGATGAATACGCATCAACAATCAAACAACAATGGGGTAAAATGGGTATCTCTGTTGACTACTCACGTGAACGTTTCACCCTTGATGAAGGATTGTCAAAAGCGGTTCGTAAAGTCTTTGTTGAACTTTATAAAAAAGGTTGGATTTATCGTGGTGAATTTATCATCAACTGGGATCCAAAAGCTCGTACAGCCCTTTCTGATATCGAAGTTATCCACAAAGATGTCGAAGGTGCTTTCTACCACATGAACTATATGCTGGAAGATGGCTCGCGCGCTTTGGAAGTTGCCACCACGCGTCCCGAGACCATGTTTGGGGATACGGCTGTCGCTGTCAATCCAAATGATGACCGCTACAAAGACCTGATTGGCAAAAATGTTATCCTACCAATCGTTAACAAAGCTATTCCAATCGTTGGTGATGAACACGCTGACCCAGAATTTGGTACTGGTGTAGTTAAAATCACTCCAGCACACGACCCTAATGACTTCTTAGTTGGTCAGCGTCATAACTTGCCACAAATCAACGTCATGAATGATGACGGTACAATGAACGAACTTGCTGGTGAATTTGCTGGTATGGACCGCTTTGAAGCTCGCAAAGCTGTTGTTAAAAAATTGGAAGAAATCGGTGCGCTTGTTGAAATCGAAAAAATGGTTCACAGCGTTGGTCATTCAGAACGTACGGGTGTGCCAGTTGAGCCACGTTTGTCAACACAATGGTTCGTTAAAATGGACCAATTGGCTAAAAATGCCATTGCTAACCAAGACACTGATGACGAAGTGAAATTCTACCCACCACGTTTCAACGATACTTTCCTCCAATGGATGGAAAATGTTCACGACTGGGTTATCTCTCGTCAGCTCTGGTGGGGTCATCAAATCCCTGCTTGGTACAATGCCGACGGTGACATATATGTCGGTGAAGAAGCCCCTGAAGGTGATGGCTGGACTCAAGACGAAGATGTGCTTGACACTTGGTTCAGTTCAGCACTATGGTCATTCTCAACCATGGGTTGGCCTGATACTGAAAGTGAAGACTTCAAACGTTACTTCCCGACTTCAACCCTTGTGACAGGTTACGATATCATCTTCTTCTGGGTATCCCGCATGATTTTCCAATCATTGGAATTCACAGGACGCCGTCCATTTGAAAACGTGCTTATCCATGGTCTTATCCGTGACGAACAAGGACGTAAAATGTCTAAATCACTTGGTAACGGTATTGACCCCATGGATGTTGTTGATAAATACGGTGCTGACGCCCTGCGCTGGTTCCTTTCAAACGGTTCTGCACCAGGTCAAGATGTGCGTTTCAGCTATGAAAAGATGGACGCTGCTTGGAACTTCATCAACAAGATTTGGAACATTTCTCGTTACATTTTGATGAATAATGAAGGTTTGACGCTTGACCAAGCTAGCGCAAATGTTGACAAAGTTGTTGCTGGTACGGCTGGTAACGTGACTGACCGCTGGATTCTTCACAACCTCAACGAAACCATTGCCAAAGTCACTGAAAACTTTGATAAATTTGAATTTGGTGTGGCTGGTCATATCCTGTACAACTTCATCTGGGATGAATTTGCCGACTGGTATGTGGAATTGACTAAGGAAGTCCTCTACAGCGACAACGAAGACGAAAAAGTCATCACCCGCTCTGTCCTCCTCTACACTTTGGACAAAATTCTGCGTCTTCTCCACCCAATCATGCCTTTCGTGACGGAAGAAATCTTCGGTCAAATCTCAGAAGGCTCTATCGTGACTGCCGCCTACCCAACTATTAACCCAGCATTTGAAAATGAAGCTGCGCATTCTGGCGTGGAAAGTCTTAAAGACCTGATCCGCGCTGTTCGTAACGCACGTAGCGAAGTCAACGTAGCACCAAGCAAACCAATCACTATCCTTGTCAAAACAAGCGACAGCAACTTAGAAGCTTTCTTCAATAGCAACGTCAACTACATCAAACGCTTCACTAATCCAGAACATTTGGAAATCAGCTCAGCTATTGCTGCCCCAGAACTGGCTATGTCAAGCGTCATCACAGGCGCTGAAATCTTCCTGCCGCTGGCCAACCTGCTCAACGTTGAAGAAGAATTAGCCCGCCTCAACAAAGAACTGGCCAAATGGCAGAAAGAACTGGATATGGTTGCCAAGAAGCTCAGCAACGAAAAATTCGTCGCCAACGCCAAACCAGAAATCGTCCAAAAAGAACGCGACAAACAAACCGACTACCAAGCCAAGTACGACGCGACGGTGGCGCGCATTGAAGAGATGGAGAAGTTGGTGGAATAATTACATACAATCTTAAGTGAGATGGAGAAATCAGCCATACTAGGTATCAGAAAACACAGTCGAAAGGCTATGTTTTTTGTGGTATAATGCCAAATATAGTTACAAAAGTTATGAGAGGAATGCGTATGTTTGATACTATTGTTTTAAATCCTTTAGAAATTAATTTAGATTTTAATAATCCTAGATTTTCGATGTTTGATTTTAATACTGAGGAGGAAATAGTCAAATATCTGATTGATTTTGAACAGATTAAAGAACTTGCATTTCAAATTGGAGAAAACGGGTATAATACAATAGGTGAACGTATTATCGTTTTAAAAAGCAAAAATGCTGGAAAGATTAATTATACTGTATTAGAAGGTAATCGAAGAATTGCTTCGCTGAAACTTTTGTTTCAGTATTCCTCTCTATTAACAAGTTCAGAAAGAAATAAACTTAAACAATTAAATCTGAATCCAAGAGATTTTGAAGTTAGTTGTGATGTAGTAAAAGAAGATACTAGAGACGAAGCGCTTTTTAAAATTAGTGCAAAACATGTTGATGGGATTAAAACGTGGAGCTCTATAGATAAAAGAGTGTTTTATCACAATCTTTATAGCCAATATAGAAGTAAAGGGTTATCAAGTAATGAGGCTTTAGATAAAATTAAAGGTATTACTCCAGAAGGAAAGGTTGCTATTAAAAATGCAATAAAGGAGTTGAATTACCTAACCTCTGTTTATAATGCAACGAAATCCTATAAATCTGATTTAAAGCAATTAACACATTTAGATACAGATGTTCTTGTTTCAAGGGTTTTCAGACCACTAATTAAAGAATTAAATCTTAAATTTGACGAAGATTTTCAAGTTATTGTGAGAAATGGCACAATTTATAATAAAATTTTAGCTTTATTAGGGAAATCAGTTTGGGTTGATGAAAATCTAAATACTCGTGTTTTTAGTGTTCAAAAGCAATGGAATGAAATTGTCAAAAGTGACAAAGTAATACCAGGTTTAGCTGACGAAATTAAGGAATATAAAGAATTTGAAAAAAACAAAGGTCATAATGAAGAGTCATCAAAAAATAATCCTATAAGTAATGATACAAAAACTACTGAAGATAGTGTGGGAGATAATAAAGAGACTCCTAACTTACCAGCAAATGATACGCGTGAGAATACCACAAATAATAATGACATGCAAAGTCAAGAAACAAAATATAAATTTTTTGTTCCCAAACAATCAGTTATTATAAAACAGCAAAATTATGATTTGACTAATGATATCGATTTAGTGGATAGTGTAGGAAATAAAGTTTCAAGGCAAAGTTCAGAATACTTTAAAATTTCGATTAGTTGTACACACCGAAATATTGTGATTAAAAATAATGTTATAAATGATATTTCTGAAAATGGACATTATACTATTGATGTTGAGTATGCCGGAGAGACTAAACATTTTCAAATTTTTTTAAATATAGAAATTAACGGTCAGCAACAGGAATATGAAGTTTTATTTAACCAACAATGGTATAACGAGTCTCTATCAAAATTATCGGCAAATCCTAAGTATTCTAAGATTTGTGGGGTGATAAGAAATATACAGAAATATAACTCTTTATCACACAATAACGACGAGTACATCATACTTGCATTTTTACTTCGTGCATTACTGGAATATACTGCTAAGGCTTACATAGATTTATTCCCGCTCAAAAAGTCTAATGATAATTTATCTTCCTTAATCACTACAGTTAAGGGACATTTATCTGATAAAGGATTATTAAATAGAGAGGAAGTAAAGGCATTAAAAAACACCAATGATATAGAGACATTAAATGGTTTAATTCATGATTACGGAACTACTATAAGTTCTATTGATGTTAAAACAACCTGTAATAAGTATCAAAAGTACTTTTCTGTTGCTTTTGATAGATTATCGGAAGGAGTAAATAATGGATAACTTCAGCCCGTTACGCTATCCTGGAGGGAAAAATAAAACTTATCAATATGTTAAATTTCTGGTTGAAAATAATAATATTGATACCTATATAGAACCGTTTTGTGGAGGTGCTGCAGTAGCGCTAAAGTTATTATTTAATAATGATGTAAAAAAAGTAATGTTGAATGATTTTGATAGATCCATCTATGCAATGTGGTACTCCATTTTACATAATACTGAAGCTTTTATCAAAAAAGTAAAAGAAGCAGAATTTACAATTGAAGAATGGGACAAACAGCAGGACATTCAAAAAAAGAAAGAAAGCGCAGATCTACTTTCACTAGGTTTTTCTACATTTTATTTAAATAGGACAAATCGTTCAGGAATAATTCAGGCAGGGCCTATAGGGGGTAAAAATCAGACAGGCAATTATAAAATGAATTGTCGATATAATACGGAAGTATTAGTAAATAAAATTGAATTAATTGCTAAAAATAAAAATAGAATTGGCTTGTATAATTTAGATGCCATCGAGTTTATCAAAAATAATATTAGACGTACAAAGCGTTCCCTAACTTTTTTTGATCCTCCATATTTTGTTAAAGGAAAGCAATTGTATACAAATTTTTATGAATACATAGATCACTTAGAATTACGAGATACAATTGATAAGTACATGAGTAAACACAAATGGATTCTTACTTATGATTTTCACGAAGAAATCCAGAATATGTATTCAAATTTTGAACATTTCCCTTATCAGTTAAACTATAGTGCGGGAAGTTCAAAAAAGGGAATAGAATACATTTTCTTGAGTAGTAAAATATCTTCTACAAAAATTGATGAGTATCTACACATTCTATAAGAAATAGTTAGTATTTACAATTTTATTGGATGGTACGGTATATGAAATAATATATAAAATGTCAGTCTACTTTAATATCCTAAAATTAAATCCCTCAAGCCCATTCACACGACTGGGCTTGGTTTTTTGCCTTAACAACAGTAGCCAGTCACACTCAGAGCCTTTTTAGATCTCTAGTTGTCTTTCTTTGTATTTTGGAATACAATAAATAGCGATAAAGCACGAAGGAGATGTTTTTATGAAAGTCTATTGGCATGGAACGGACAGAAAGTGGGTGATGTCGGTTATTCGTTTTGCTGGTTTTAAACACCGTTATCGCTCTATTTAAGATAGGGAGCGATGGAAAGCAATTTTAGCGCCTTACTTTTTTCTATTTTTTCCTCTTTTCCTTGCTCTGTCATACTGGCTAGAAGAATATGACAAAAAGATTGAGGAATATACTATGGTCAAGACTATTCTTGATTTTGTTCATGACAAAATGGAAATGACCTTTGATTATCCGACGATTGACTGGAACCAGGTCAGTCAGTTAACGATGAAAATTAGTAAGGAGTCCCTAGGCTGTCAACTGGTAGATTCGATACCCAAGTTGTTTCACCAAGGGGAAAGTGTTCGCTCAGAGGTTTATGCTATCATCACACCAGATGGAATTGACAAAGCTGATCTACTGACGCAGTCAATTAAACATTACTCGCCTAGCGAGATGAAAAATTTGACTGTTGACTGGGGAGAGGCAGTCTTTGACTATGATCACCACGATGGCAGCCATCTCTTACCTCGAATAGCATTTCTTTATGACGATACTAATAAGGAACTGAATGTAAAGGAAAACATGTACTTTGAGCTGGATGACAGCACCCGTTTTATTCCGCAAACCAATGAGCAGCTAGCTGATCTTAGAAAAGGTATTTTTAAGTTATTAGGTGCAGAGTCGCTATAAAGATGACCTTGTTTGATATGAGCGCTGACAATTGCCAGTTAGTTCATTTTGTTATGGCTTCAAGTCATGGTTTTAGCTACTGTCATCGTGGTAAAGGTCATCATTGAATTTATGCGGTAGTACTTGCCTGTATTAATGCTTTGGTGAGTAGGGGAACCTATCAGTCAAAATGAAGGTTTCCCTACTCAAACGTTACAGCTCTGCTATTTAATCGGGTGGTTTGCTTTGCTTTTTGGTATAATAAAAGCATTGAAATGAGGAAACTATGGCACAAATAACGAAAAAAGCTTTGGAAGCGTCTTTGAAGCACCTGTTGCTGCAAAAGCCTTTACCTAAGATCACTATTCAGGATATTACGGATGACTGTGGGATTAGTCGGATGACTTTTTATTATCACTTCAAGGATATTTATGATTTGGTGGAGTGGTCTTGTGAGGAAGATGCGCAAAAGGCTCTTGGTGAAAATAGGCATTATGATAGCTGGGAGGAAGGGCTGCTGGATATTTTTAAAGCAGTCAGGGAAAATAAGCCTTTTATCCTCAATGTTTATCACTCGGTGAGTCGGGAGCAGATTGAAACCTATCTCTATCAGTTGACCTATCAGCTCATGATTGATGTGGTTGAGGAAAAGGCAGTTGGTTTACGCGTCAGCACTGAAGATAAGGACTTTATAGCAGACTTTTACAAGTATGCCCTAGTCGGGCTCATGTTGGATTGGATTAAAAAGGACATGAGAGAAGACCCTCAAGACTTGGTCAATCGTCTGGCCATCTTAGTGCATGGTAATATTGTGGCTGCTCTGCAACATTATGATACTAAAGGGAGATAGCTCTGCTTTTTATCAAATATGCTTAAATGATAAAAAAATTATCATTTAAGCTTTTTTGTTTATTGTTCTTAGGCAGGGAGGCTTTTACAATAGAGATAAGTAAAAAAGATGAGAGGTATCAAGATGTATTATTCTAGTGGTAATTATGAAGCTTTTGCTTATCCTAAAAAACCAGCTGGTGTTGATCACAAATCAGCCTATATCATAGGTTCTGGCTTAGCTGCTCTTTCAGCAGCATGCTTTCTTGTTCGTGATGGGCAAATGCCTGGTAAGCAAGTCCATATCTTAGAAAAGGATCCGATTCCTGGCGGGGCCTGTGATGGTTATCAATACAGTGATATCGGTTATGTCATGCGGGGCGGCCGTGAGATGGACAATCATTTTGAATGCATGTGGGATCTTTTCCGCTCCATTCCATCCATTGAAACGGATGGCGTTAGTGTCTTGGACGAATATTATTGGCTCAATAAAGCAGACCCTAACTATTCGCTCTGCCGTGCGACTGAAAAACAAGGTCAAGATGCACATACAGATAAGAAGTTTGGCTTGTCTGACAAGGCGACTATGGAAATTATGAAACTCTTCTTCACACCTGATGAAGATCTTTATAACAAACGAATCAATGAAGTCTTTGATGATGAAGTTTTTGATTCCAATTTCTGGCTTTATTGGCGAACCATGTTTGCTTTTGAAAATTGGCATTCTGCTTTGGAAATGAAGCTTTATATCAAACGCTTTATCCATCATATCAGTGGTTTGCCTGACTTTACTGCTCTGCGCTTTACCCGCTACAACCAATACGAATCTATGATTTTGCCGATGGTTAAGTATCTGGAATCTTTTGGCGTTGTTTTCCATTACAATACCAAGGTGGTTAATGTCCTCTTTGACTGTCAAAAAGATAAGAAAGTCGCTAAAAAGATTGAAGTTATTCGTGAGGGGGAAGAAGATAGCATTGACCTGACTGAAAATGATTTGGTTTTCATCACCAATGGCGGCTGCGTTGAAAATTCAAGTTACGGCAGCCAAGATAAGCCGGCCAGCTTTAATAAGGAGATTCGTTCAGGCGGCGGCTGGGATATGTGGCGTAAGATTGCGGCACAAGATGCTAGCTTTGGTCATCCAGATAAATTCTGCTATGACCCTGAACAATCTAACTGGATGAGTGCCACAGTAACGACGATTGATGATAAGATTCCAGCCTATATTCAAAAAATTTGTAAGCGTGATCCATTTTCAGGTAAGGTTGTTACAGGTGGAATTGTCACTGTTAAGGATTCAAGTTGGCTGATGAGCTGGACGGTTAACCGCCAACCACAGTTCAGAAATCAAGCTAAAAATGAATTAGTGGTTTGGGTTTATGGTCTCTTTTCCGACAAGGAAGGCGACTATATCAAAAAACCAATGCGCGATTGCACTGGTCAGGAAATTTGTGCCGAATGGCTTTATCATATGGGAGTGCCCGTATCAGACATTGATAATTTGTCGCGTCACAGTGCCAAAACTGTTCCTTGTATGATGCCTTACATAACAGCTTTCTTTATGCCGCGTGAAAAGGGAGATCGTCCAAATGTTGTACCTGATGGAGCTGTTAACTTTGCCTTTTTAGGACAATTTGCTGAAACACAGCGTGATACCATTTTTACTACAGAATACTCTATTCGTACGGGGATGGAAGCTGTTTACACCTTATTAGACATTGACCGTGGTGTGCCAGAAGTTTGGGGCAGCACCTATGATGTGCGTGACTTGCTTCATGCGACAGTTGCACTTCGCGATGGCAAAGCTATCACTGATATGGATTTAAATTTCGTGGAAAAATTTATCCTGAAACAAGCTCTTCGTAAGACAGAAGGGACAGATATTGAGAAACTCCTGAAACGTTACCATGTCGTTTAAAAAGAAAAGGAAGTTAAGAAGTCTATTCTGGCTTCCTTTTTTGTTATAATGGCTATAAGAGAAAGGAGGGGGTGACTTGAGTTCTTCTATATTTGCAAAAAAACGTATTTGTTTTGAAAAACTATTACCTTTTGGTTTTGTCAAATCGACAAATGGTTATGAGTTCCGCGAAAGTATTTTAAATGGTGATTTTGAAGTGCGGATACAGGTCACATTTGACGGGAAAATAGCTAGTAAGGTCATGGATTCGGAATTAAATGAAGAGTATCTGGCTCTTTATGTTGAACATGCTAGTGGTATCTTTGTTGGACAAGTACGTGAGGCCTATCTGGATGTTTTGGAGCGCATAGCTAGCAATTGTTGTCAAGCTCTGCCATTTTCCAACGACCAGGCCAACCGCCTAGCTGACTGGATTGCGAGTGAGTGGGGTGACCCCGTCGATTACCCTTTTGAGAAA
The DNA here is from genome assembly GCF_000379985.1 of Streptococcus caballi DSM 19004. Lineage (GTDB taxonomy): Bacteria > Bacillota > Bacilli > Lactobacillales > Streptococcaceae > Streptococcus > Streptococcus caballi. The sequence continues at coordinate 26,886 of NZ_KB904107.1, forward strand.
TATCCTCAGTATGCTTCCTATCGTGTTGGTGGTAAGTGGTATGCCTTGATTTTTCCACTTAAGTTGGAAAAGTTAGGATTTTCGGGGGCAATAGCAGAGCAGGAAGTTGAAGTGGTTAATCTCAAGGTTGAGCCAACTGAAATAGCAAATTTACTCAGTAAAGACGGTATTTTTCCCAGTTACCACATGTCCAAGAAGAGCTGGGTTTCGGTAGTGCTTGACGATAGTTTATCAGATGAAGAACTTTGGGAATTAGTTACCCAAAGTCGTAGCCTAGCTGCTCCTAATCTACTAGGTCGCAGCCAGGGGCCAAATTTCTGGCTGATTCCTGCTAATCCTAAGTATTATGATATTGATGCAGAGTTTGCGGAAAATAAAATTATTGACTGGACTCAAAAAGCCTCCATCAAGAAGGGAGACTATGTGGGCATTTACATCACTGCACCTAGTCGGATGCTCCGCTATCTCTGCCGAGTCGTAGAAGCCGACATGGACAGTAACGGCTACCGCAACCATCCAGACATCAAGAGACTCATGCGCATTGAGCTTATTCGACAGTTTGATGATGGCAAATTTCCGGCATCCGTTCTCAAAGAACTGGGTGTCAGTAATATTCGTGGACCGCGTCGCATGACCAAAGAACTCATTGAGAAAGTTGAGGAAACCCTAAATGATTAGATCGGCTCGTTTATCAGATACCCAAGCTCTCTATGTCATTAACCGTGATAGTTTGGGCTATGACAGTGATATGTCAGCAACCAAGGCTCAGCTTGAGAAACTTTTACAGGACTCTAATCACACCATTTTGGTAGCTGAAGAAAACGGTCGAGTGATTGGTTATGTGCATGCCCAGCTCTATGAAACACTGTATTTTAAGCCTTTATGGAATCTAATGGCGCTAGCTGTATCTCAAGATTATCAAGGGAAAGGTTTTGGAGCAGCTCTTTTGTCGAAATTAGAAAAGTTGGCCCAGCGATCCAATATCTCAGGTATCCGTGTTAATTCAGGTATATCTAGAAGGGGCGCTCATGCATTTTATAAAAAAATGGGTTATGTGGAAAGACCAGAACAAAAGAGATTTATAAAAAGCTGGGACAAATGTTAGGTTATATAACATATAAGGTTCGAAATTGGCGGAAAAATGGCGAAAATTTGCAAAAAGGGGTTTTCTTTTGCTTTTGAAAGGTATATAATAGCCCTATCTTATTAAAAGGAGGAGCAAACATGAAGAAAAGCTTTATTCATCAGCAACAGGAGATTTCTTTTGTCAAGAATACTTTCACCCAATATTTGATTGATAAACTTGACATCGTTGAAGTGCAAGGACCTATTCTTAGCCAGGTCGGGGATGGTATGCAAGATAATTTGAATGGTATCGAAAATCCTGTTTCAGTGCACGTTAAACGCATTCCAGATGCTGAATTTGAAGTTGTTCATTCACTTGCTAAGTGGAAACGTCACACTTTGGCACGTTTTGGCTTCAATGAAGGAGAAGGGCTTTTCGTACACATGAAAGCTCTCCGACCAGACGAAGAGGATTTGGATCCCATCCACTCTATTTATGTGGATCAATGGGATTGGGAGAAAGTAATTCCTAATGGTCGTCGTGATATTACTTATTTGAAAGAAACAGTTGAACAAGTTTATAAAGCTATTCGATTGACAGAATTAGCTGTTGAAGCACGCTTTGATATTGAAGCTGTTTTGCCTAAAAAGATTACATTTATTCACACTGAAGAATTGGTTGAAAAATATCCAGATTTGACACCAAAAGAACGTGAAAATGCTGCTGCTAAAGAATTTGGAGCAATTTTCCTTATCGGTATTGGTGGCATTTTACCAGATGGTGAACGCCATGACGGTCGTGCACCTGACTATGATGACTGGACTTCTGAATCTGAAAATGGTTATCATGGTTTAAATGGTGATATTATCGTTTGGAACGAAGCGCTTGGTTCAGCGTTTGAATTATCATCTATGGGGATTCGTGTTGACGAAGAGGCGCTTAAACGCCAAGTCAAGATTACAGGAGATGAAGATCGTTTACAATTAGAATGGCATAAGGCTCTTCTTAATGGTCTATTCCCACTGACCATCGGTGGTGGTATCGGTCAATCTCGTATGGCAATGTTCTTACTACGTAAAAAACACATTGGTGAAGTGCAATCTAGCGTTTGGCCAAAAGAAGTTCGTGATACATTTGATAATATTTTGTAAAATGAAAACGAGGTTAGGCCTCGTTTCAGATTGAAAAAAAAGTCTTTTTTTGGACTTTCCTTAGGTGATATGGACGGTAGCGACTTCCTTCGGAATTCCATACCTAAGATTTGAGCCTTAGGTCTCAAATCTTCCGAATGCCTGAAACAGCGTAGTTTCAGGCATTTTTATCACAGCGGAAAGTCTTGGTTTAGTGCTCACTTCATTCGCAAAGAAAACTAATTTTTCCTTTTTCTAGCAGAGCTTCTTAGCTGATTTATCACTAAACCATAGTTTGTCTACAACTTCAAACGAGGTTAGGCCTCGTTTTTTTTAGTTTAAAACTAACGTGTTCATGCTATATGAAAAGGCCACCTAGCGTGACCTTCTTGTATCTATTCAAATTTACAACGTGTAAATCCTTTAGCAATAGCATCTGATAAAGTGGTAGGTGTCGTGCTATTTGAGCGATTTAGACCACGACAGTGAGGATCAAAATGATAACGTGAACCGGTCGCTGTAATGTAAACGGTGGTAGTGTCCTGATCTTGTTGAGCGGTAGCCGCTGCTTGCGCTGCAGCCTGTGCAGCAGCTTCTTGTGCTTCGTGGGCGCTGATGGCATTGGAAACAGCAGTGATACGGGTGCTTAAAGCGGCTTTTTGACTTTCATCTGTGAGGGCATTTACCTTGTTTTGAGCATCTGAGATATTGTCGCGAGATTGATTGGCTTCCAGATTAGCGACAGCAGCAGTGGCTTCCTCAGTTTTTTTCTTTTCGACATCTGCTTTGACAGCGTCAACACGCTTTTGGAGTTCAGCTTTTTTACTGGTATCAGTGATTGCAGAAACTTTTTTGTTGGCATCATCAAGTTTAGCGGAGCTATGATCAGCTTCTAGTGCTTTGACAGCCGCTTCAGCCTCTTGAATAGCTTTTTGAGCCTGTTCTTTCTTCTCAATGTTTGTTTTAGAACTATCGATTTCTTTTTGAAGCTCGGCTATTCTGTCTGTTGCAATTTTTAATTTTGCATTTGCGGCATCAAGGTTGCTTCGAGTTTCATCACCCTTTAAGGTTTGGACAGCATCTTCAAGATTCTTAATGAGTTGAGTGGCTAAATCTTTTTGTTCAATGAGTTCATGAACTTTGTCGATCCGCTTTTTAAGTTTTTTCCTTTCCTTACTACTTTTGACATCTTTTAGACGATCTTTGGCAACCCCTAAAGCTTCATGGGTCTGCTCATTTTCAAGAGTACGAACTGCTTTTTTAGCTTTGCTGAGAGCCGTATCTGTTTTTTGCGCTGCTAGAACGGGAGTCGGTGTTGGTGGATTAGATGTGGTTTGACTAGGACTAGCAAAAGATAGGCTAGCGATGGTAAGCCCAGTTCCAATGAGAGTTATCCATTTCTTTTTCATAAAAAATCTCCTAAACTAATTTGTTTTATCAAATATATTATGCAACTTCTTTATAATTTTGTAAACCCTTTCGTAAAAATCGTTGTATAGGGATTTTAGCCAAATCTTTTATTTTTCTGTTATAATATTTCTTATGAGAGTTGTAGCAGGAAAATTTGGCGGACGTCCGCTAAGAACACTAGATGGTAAAACGACGCGTCCAACGACAGACAAGGTAAAGGGTGCTATTTATAATATGATTGGACCTTTCTTTGATGGTGGGCGTGTGCTTGATTTGTATTCTGGTAGCGGCAGCCTAGCTATCGAGGCTATCTCACGTGGAATGGACACTGCTGTGCTGGTGGAAAAAGACCGTAGAGCGCAAGCCATTATCCAAGAAAATATCAAGATGACTAAGAGTGTCCAGCAATTTCAGCTTTTAAAGATGGATGCTAAGCACGCCTTGAAGACGGTGACAGGAGCATTTAATCTGGTGTTGCTAGACCCGCCCTATGCCAGGGAGGAAATTGTCAAGACGATTGAAAGCTTGGATGAACGCAATCTTTTGGCGGAAAATGTCATGATTGTTTGTGAAACGGACAAGGCGGTTGATCTTCCTGAAGAGATAGCCTCAGTTGGCATTTGGAAACAAAAAGTTTATGGCATTAGTAAGGTGACGGTATATGTCAGATAAAATTGGATTTTTTGCAGGGTCCTTTGACCCAGTGACCAAGGGTCATGTGGACATTATCAAGCGTGCTAGTGCCCTTTTTGATAAACTTTATGTCGGTATCCTTTACAATAAGGATAAGCAAGGGCTCTTTAGTATTGAGGAGCGTCAGTCCATGTTGGAGGAATCCCTGACTGATCTTGACAATGTCACAATAGTGACCGCCGCAAATAGCTTGGCTGTTGATGTGGCTAGGCAGTTGAAGGCAACTCATTTGGTGAGGGGCTTGCGCGGCTCAGAAGATTTGGAGCATGAAGCGCGTCTGAATTTCTTCAATCATGAATTAGCCCCAGAACTTGAAACGATTTATCTCCTCACGCGCTTGGAGATGAAATACATTAGCTCAACACATGTACGTGAATTGATTCATTTCAAGTCTGACCTCCTTGGTAAATACGTGCCTGCAAGTGTTGTTAGAAAAGTGGAGAAAAAATTTGGAAAACCAAGCAATCAGTGAACCTAAGAAAAAAGTAGGCTTTATCAGACGATTTAAATGGTGGCTTGTCGGACTAGCAGCTCTTATCTTTGGCCTCTTTTGCCTCTTTTATCCCCTCCCCTATTATTTGGAAATGCCTGGCGGAGCCTATGACATTCGTAGTGTGCTGACAGTTGACAAGAAAGAGGATGACGCCAAAGGCTCTTATAATTTTGTTGCCGTGACTGTCAGCCGTGCTACCCTTGCGCAAGTGATTTATGCTTGGCTGACGCCTTTTACAGAATTGACAAGTGTGGAAGATACGACAGGAGGTTATAGTGACGCAGACTACATGCGGATTAACCAATTTTACATGGAAACGTCGCAGAATGAGGCCACCTATCAAGCTATGACCTTAGCTGGCAAAAAGGTATCTTTAGATTATCAGGGCGTTTATGTTCTTAATGTCAGCAAAAATTCCACTTTCAAGGGCGTTTTAAACTTGGCCGACACGGTTACGGGTGTTAATCATAAAACCTTTAAAAGTTCAGCAGAGCTGATTAAATATGTGGGCGGGATGGCTATTGGTGACAAGGTCAGTGTCCAATACACTACAAATGGTAAGAAAAAGTCAGCTGACGGTAAGATTATCAAACTATCAAATGGCAAAAACGGTATTGGTATTGGGCTAGTTGACCATACAGAAGTGGCATCAGACACCGCTGTTGATTTTAATACGGCTAATGTCGGTGGACCAAGTGCGGGACTGATGTTCACGTTAGATATTTATGATCAAGTCAATCATGAAGACCTACGTAAGGGGCGTGTCATTGCAGGTACTGGAACGATTGAGCAAGATGGTAAGGTTGGCGACATCGGCGGAGCTGGTCTTAAGGTCGTTGCAGCTGATCAAGCGGGTGCGGAGATCTTTTTTGTACCGAATAACCCTGTTACCAAAGCTATGAAGAAAGCAAATCCCAATGCTCAATCCAACTATCAAGAGGCCAAAGCAGTAGCTAAGAAATTGGGCAGCAAGATGAAAATTGTCCCTGTTAAGACAGTTCAGGATGCCATTGACTATTTGAAAAAAACAAAATAATATTCTAATCTTACAAGTTTTCTCAATAAAATGATTAACCAAATAAACACATGCTCCTATCTGGAAATGTTTCCAAAAGGAACTTGTGTTTTTTATTTTTCTGATTATAGTTTTTCTTTGTTTTTTTCAAAGGTGACAGATTCTATCTCTTCCGATGGATAGCTAGTGTCTTTCTTTTTACAACGATTAATATTTTTGACCTAGCCGATACGGATGCCATTGAATAGCTGCAAGGCTAGATTTTCTGGAACTAAGCATCATATTCTGCTTTATTTTAGATATAGCCATAAAGTGTTTTGTGATCCTCTTTGCAAAGAGGCAAACACAAGTTGCACGGCCCCAACTTCATTTGACACAGACGTGAATACATTTGCACCATCTCAACTTCATTTAAGGACGACTTGATAGACACAACAATTTATTTATCGTGTTATAATAGGCCTATGAAAGAAAATCTGCGTATTCTCCATATTAATGACTTACATTCTCACTTTGAAGCCTATCCTAAAATCAAACGTTTTTTTGCTGAGCATTCAGTTTGTGATGCTGAAGTTATTAGGCTTGATTTGGGCGATAATATTGACAAAAGTCATCCCATGACAGCTGTTACGGCTGGGCGTGCTAATATTGAATTGATGAATGAACTAGGAATTGATTTAGCAACGATTGGTAATAATGAAGGGATAGGTCTATCAAAAACAGAGCTTAATCAGGTTTATGATCAGGCTCAGTTTCATGTCATTCTTAATAATCTAACCGACAGGGAGGAACGCCCCTCTTGGGCTAAGCCTTACTACATTTACGAGACACGTTTGGGAACTAAGATTGCTTTCTTAGCTTATACATTTCCTTACTATTTAACTTATCAGCCAAATGGTTGGGCTGTTGAGGATCCTTTGTCTTGTTTAGAGAGAGATTTAGCTGTTCCAGAAGTGAAGACAGCTGATTTTCGCATTTTAATGAGTCATCTAGGTATCAAAGTAGATGAAAAGATTACGCAAGTTTATCCTCAAATTGATTTAATCATTGGGGCTCATACCCACCACGTTTTTGAAGAGGGGGGTGAATTAAATGGGACTTATCTGGCAGCTGCTGGCAAGTACGGTCAATTTGTAGGTGAGATTAATCTGACTTTTGATCAGCATCGTTTAGATGCTATTGACATCGTAGCCCATGAGACTAGTTATTTGCCTTCTGAGCCTCTGGACAAGATTTGGATCCAAGATTTTACTACTAAGGGGCGTCAGCTTTTAGACCAGTTTCTTTTAACAGACTTGCCTCAAGCCTTGGATTTACAAGAATCTTGCCAGCTACTGATGGATGCCATGTTGGATTATGCTAAAGCAGACGTGGTTCTTACGAATTCTGGGCTGGTTGTTAATCCCTTCCCTGCCAGAATTACCCGTGACACTTTGCACCATGCGCTTCCTCATCAGATGCGGCTAGCCAAGATTGATGTGACCTTGGAAGAATTAGAAGCCATTTGCCGTGATGTTTATTCACAAGGAAAATTGCTAGCGCGGCAAGAAATTCGTGGTATGGGATTTCGCGGTAAAGAGTTTGGTCAAGTTTTGTGCAGTGGCTTTGCTTACAAAAATGGAAAAATAGTGTATAATAAACAGGTTATAAACAAAAAAGACCGTCTTCAGCTGGTAGTTGTTGACCAATATTGCTTTGCTTCCTACTTTGAAACGATTCATTCAAAGAAAGCAGAATTACTTTTTCCACACTTATTGAGGGAAGTTTTGGAAGACTATTTACGAAAAAAATCTATGAAAGGAGACTTATGAGAAAGGAAATTTCTCCTGAACTCTATAATTATAATAAATTTCCTGGACCGCAATTTATTTCTTTTGATAATCATGTCAAGAGTGATGACATTGAGTTTCTTATTTTGGAAAATGAGAAGAATGCTTTTGATGCTACTGTCTTTAGCCAACGTTTCTCAGAAATTCTTCTCAAATACGACTATATCGTTGGAGATTGGGGCAACGATCAATTGCGTCTCAAAGGATTTTACAAGGATGACAAGGATGTCAAGAAGTCCAATCGTATCTCTCGCTTGGAAGATTATATCAAGGAATATTGCAATTTTGGTTGTGCTTATTTTATCTTAGAAAATCCTCAACCTCATGAGGTAAAATTTGAAGAGGAACGCCCAGCGCGACGTCGTAAAAATCGTTCCAAACGCTCAGGAAACCAAAAAACAGTAGATAATAAATTTTTTACCAGCCAAAAAAAGAAAGAAAATAAACGCCGCCAAGAGCGTTTGATGAAGCAGAAGCAGGAACGTGAAATCAACTCTGCCAAGCAACATTTTGTCATCAGAAAAAAGGAGAAGTAAATGTCAGAAACAATTGAAGTTCAAAAAAAGCGCCCAGACCGTCGCAAGCGTGTGGAAGATACACCAGGTTATAAGCCATCCATTTATAGTCTAACGCGTGATGAATTGATCGACTGGGCAATCGCCCATGGTGAGAAGAAATTCCGTGCCACTCAAATTTGGGACTGGCTCTACCGCAAACGTGTCCAATCTTTTGAAGAGATGACCAATATTTCTAAAGATTTTATCGCAGTTTTAAATGAAAACTTCTGCGTCAATCCATTGAAACAACGGATCGTTCAAGAATCAGCAGATGGAACAGTTAAGTATTTATTTGAGTTGCCAGATGGTATGCTGATTGAGACTGTTCTCATGCGTCAGCATTATGGCTTGTCAGTTTGTGTGACGACTCAGGTTGGCTGTAACATTGGCTGTACTTTCTGCGCCAGCGGCTTGATCAAAAAGCAACGTGACCTCAATAATGGCGAAATCACCGCCCAAATCATGTTGGTACAAAAATATTTTGATGACCGTGGCGAAGGCGAACGCGTCAGTCATGTTGTGGTCATGGGAATCGGTGAACCGTTTGACAATTATGACAATGTGCTGAAGTTCTTGCGTACCATCAATGACGATAACGGTCTTGCCATCGGTGCCCGCCACATCACTGTGTCAACATCAGGTTTAGCTCATAAAATCCGTGACTTTGCCAACGAAGGTGTGCAAGTTAACCTGGCGGTTTCTCTTCACGCGCCAAACAACGAGCTGCGCTCAAGCATCATGAAAATCAATCGCTCATTTCCATTGGAAAAACTTTTTGCGGCTATTGAATACTATATTGAAACGACTAACCGTCGTGTGACCTTTGAATATATCATGTTAAACGGTGTTAATGATAATCCTGAAAATGCTCAGGAATTGGCAGATTTGACCAAGAAAATTCGCAAACTATCTTACATCAACCTCATTCCTTATAACCCAGTTACCGAACATGATCAATACAGTCGTTCAACTAAAGAACGCGTTGCAGCTTTCTACGATGTTCTTAAGAAAAACGGCGTCAATTGCGTGGTCCGTCAAGAACATGGTACCGATATTGATGCGGCTTGTGGTCAGTTGCGTTCAAATACCATGAAACGTGACCGCCAAAAAGCAATGGCTGAGACCGCTAAATAATGAGATGTTTTTTTGATGAAAAAGCAGAGCTGACAACCTGGGGACGCAAGACTACCTGGATTTTGCTTAGTCTCTATGTTCTGGCTATTGCTTATATGTGTTTTGGACCACAGCATCAAATTAGCGGAGTAGAGACTCCAGGTATTCAGCATTTTGGTAGGGTGGTTGTTCTATTAATACCCTTTAATTCCTTTGTCAACTTGGGTCAGCTAAACACTCCGCGAGAACTTTTCTGGGTCATTGGTCAAAATTTAGTTAATGTTTTGCTGCTCTTCCCGCTGCTTTTGGGAATGCTGGCACTCTTTCCTAAGCTGCGCTCTTGGAAGAGGATTTTGTTAACTGCTTTTTGTATGAGTCTCTTTATTGAATGCACTCAGGTTGTCATTGATTTGCTGTTTGATGCTAACCGCGTCTTTGAAATTGATGACCTCTGGACCAATAGTTTGGGCGGTGCTTTGGCGCTCGTTTGCTACCGGTACTTAGTGGGAAAACTGAAAAATAAAGTGAAGTAAGACGACCAAAAGCCGTCTTATTTCTTTTGAAATCAAAAAGCTTGACTTGGAGCCCGCGTAAGGGTGTATAATAATCGTATTTGTTACTACTTTTATACGGTTTGCTTAGCGCCCATTGTATCCTAGTAATTGAGCATATCTATGTTTCTGTGAAAAATAGGAAAGGTCTCTTTGACTTTTTCAAGGTCATGGCTCTACGTCAAATCTCTTCACTTCATAGAAACGTTTAACGGCCTTGTATCTTAGTTAAAGAAAGGATTTTATGTCTATCATTAAGAAATTGTGGTGGTTTTTCCGTTTGGAGAAGCGTCGCTATCTTGTAGGAATCTTAGCCTTGAGTCTAGTTGCAGTGCTAAATCTGATTCCTCCTAAAATCATGGGGAGTGTTATTGATGGTATCACAGATGGTCACCTGACGCATTCCCAATTGCTATGGAGTCTGCTTTGGCTGGTCTTAGCGGCTCTTGCTATGTATCTTTTGCGCTACATCTGGCGCATGTATATTTTTGGAACGTCTTACCGTCTGGGGCAGTTGATGCGTCGCAGGCTGTTTGAGCAGTTCACCAAAATGTCTCCTTCTTTCTATCAAAATTACCGTACAGGTGATTTGATGGCTCACGCTACCAATGATATCAATGCGCTTACCCGTCTGGCTGGTGGTGGTGTCATGTCGGCTGTTGATGCTTCTATTACGGCCTTGGTTACTCTGGCGACTATGTTTTTCACTATTTCTTGGCAGATGACCTTGGTTGCGGTTATTCCTCTGCCTTTTATGGCTTTTGCTACCAGTCGCTTGGGACGAAAAACGCATAAAGCTTTTGGTGAATCGCAGGCTGCCTTTTCAGAGCTTAATAATAAGGTTCAGGAATCGGTGTCTGGGATTAAAGTTACCAAGTCTTTTGGCTACCAAGCTGATGAGCTCCGCTCTTTCCAAGAAACTAATGAGATGACTTTTGAGAAGAACATGACTACCATGAAGTACGATGTCATGTTTGATCCTTTGGTGCTTTTGTTTATCGGGGCATCTTATGTTTTAACCTTGTTGGTGGGTGCCTTCATGATTTCTGCCGGTCAGGTGACTGTCGGTAGTCTGGTGACCTTTATCACTTATCTGGATATGTTGGTCTGGCCGCTGATGGCTATTGGTTTTCTTTTTAACATGGTGCAGCGTGGAACGGTTTCTTATGAGCGAATCAATGACTTGCTTGAACAGGAGTCCGATATTCAAGATCCTGAACATCCTGTGACGCCTGCGCTTAATGGCCGTCTGGAATACGACATCAATGACTTCCGTTATGAGGATGAAGAAACGCTAGCTGATATCCACTTTGTACTTGAAAAGGGACAGACCCTTGGTTTGGTTGGTCAGACTGGTTCTGGTAAGACTAGCTTGATTAAGTTGCTCCTGCGTGAGTATAATGTAAACTGCGGTATGATTAAACTTAACGGTCATGATATTTGTGACTACAAATTGGCTGACTTAAGGCACTTGATTGGCTACGTGCCTCAGGATCAGTTTCTTTTTGCGACAACTATCCTAGAGAATGTTCGCTTTGGAGATCCTGCTCTGCCATTGTCCAAAGTAGAAGAAGCCACCAAATTGTCACAAGTCTATGATGACATTATGGCTATGCCTGAGGGATTTGATACCCTTATCGGTGAAAAAGGTGTCAGTCTATCTGGTGGTCAGAAGCAGCGGATTGCCATGAGTCGTGCCATGATTTTGGATCCAGAGATTTTGATTTTGGATGATAGTTTGTCAGCGGTAGATGCTAAGACTGAGCATGCTATTATCGAAAATCTCAAAGAAACACGTCAAGATAAGACAACTATTATTACGGCTCACCGTTTGTCAGCGGTGGTACACGCTGATCTCATCTTGGTCATGCAGGATGGTCATATCATTGAGCGAGGCAAGCATGAAGAGCTTTTGGCTCAGGGTGGCTGGTACGCAGATACCTATGAAGCCCAACAATTAGAAATGGAGGACAGCGATGAAAAATAATGCCAATCAATGGCGCGTGTTTAAGCGTCTCATGTCCTATCTTAAGTCATACAAATGGCTGACAGCGCTAGCTTTGGGGCTCTTACTTTTGACGACAGTCGTTAAGAGTCTGATTCCGCTGATTGCTTCCTACTTTATTGACCATTTCTTGAAGAATATCAATCAGACGGCTATGCTAATTTTGCTGGGCTACTATCTCATGTATGTCTTGCAGACCCTCATTCAGTATTTTGGTAATCTCTTCTTTGCGCGTGTGTCTTATAGTATTGTTCGTGACATTCGTCGTGATGCCTTTGCCAATATGGAGCGATTGGGTATGTCTTATTTTGACAAGACGCCAGCAGGATCGATTGTGTCGCGCATCACCAATGACACCGAGGCCATCAGCGATATGTTCTCAGGAATTTTGTCCAGCTTCATTTCAGCTATTTTCATTTTCACAGTGACGTTACTGACCATGTTGCGTCTGAACGCGGTGCTGACAGGCTGGGTAGCGCTTTTCCTGCCTTTCATCTTTATCTTGGTTAATCTCTACCGCAAAAAGTCTGTGCAAGTCATTGCCAAGACCAGATCGCTCTTGTCTGATATTAATTCCAAGCTGGCAGAGAGCATTGAGGGAATCCGCATTGTGCAGGCCTTTAGCCAAGAAGACCGTCTCAAGGATGAATTTGAAGCTATCAACGAGGAGCACTACCAGTACGCTAATAAATCTATGGCGCTGGATAGTCTTTTCCTTCGTCCTGCCATGTCCCTCTTGAAATTGCTAGCTTATGCCATCCTCATGGCCTACTTTGGTTTCCGTGGCATGGAGCTTGGTATTTCTGCGGGGCTCATGTACGCCTTTATCCAGTACGTCAACCGTCTCTTTGACCCACTCATTGAAGTGACGCAGAATTTCTCTACCCTCCAGACCTCTATGGTCTCTGCGGGGCGCGTCTTCGACCTCATCGATGAGACTGGCTATGAGCCTTCTCAGGAAAATAGCAGAGCTAAGGTTCAAGAGGGAAATATCACCTTCAAGAACGTTAGTTTTTCTTACGATGGCAAGCATCAAATTTTGGACGATATTTCCTTTGAAGTGAAAAAGGGTGAAACCATTGCCTTTGTTGGTTCAACGGGTTCTGGGAAATCGTCCATCATCAATGTCTTTATGCGTTTTTATGAATTTCAGGATGGGCAAGTCCTCTTGGACGGTGTGGATATTCGTCAGTACAGCCAAGAAGAGTTACGCAAGAATATTGGTCTGGTGCTGCAAGAACCTTTCCTCTATCACGGTACTGTTAAGTCCAATATTAAAATGTATCAGGATATTTCTGATGAGGCTGTTCAAGAAGCGGCAGAGTTTGTTGATGCGGACCAATTTATTCAGAAATTACCTGACAAGTATGACACGCCAGTGGCCGAACGCGGGTCAAGTTTCTCAACTGGTCAGCGTCAGCTCTTGGCCTTTGCCAGAACAGTGGCCAGTCAGCCTAAAATCCTGATTTTGGACGAGGCGACAGCTAATATTGACTCTGAAACCGAGCAAATCGTGCAAAACTCTCTTGCCAAAATGCGTCAAGGACGCACAACCATTGCCATTGCCCACCGCTTATCTACCATCCAAGATGCCAACTGCATTTACGTGCTGGACAAGGGCAAGATTATTGAGTCTGGCAGCCACGAGGAACTTCTCGCCAAGCAAGGGACCTATCACAAGATGTACCAGCTTCAAGCTGGCATGATGGGGAAGTGACAATATTTTGAGTGAAAAGCGTTTCATACTAAGTAAAACCTTTAAGGAAGAATCTGCTTCTTTAAAGGTTTTTTTGTATATTTAGACTTCTCATAATTGGTTGATAGGCTTACCCGATTTGATCTCCTACTATCAGATTTTCTCAAGGAAATGCTGTATTTTCAAGAATCAAACCACAGGGTGGAAAGCGAGTTGAATATTAACAGGAGAGTATTTATTCTGTTTATGGAGGTCTTCTTGTCTCTTTTTCATGCTAGGCAATATGACTTTTGTCACGTCTTGTCATGACATTATAGGCTAAAAAGCGCAGCTATTTTCCAGTAGAATAAAGGCATAAAGAAAGGGAGCTATATCTCATGAAAAATATAACCTCTGTCATCATTTATGGCATCGTTGCAGTTGTTTTTTGCAGGAGTGAGCATCTTTACCGATACTTATGGTGATTGTCCAGTCATCTATTAGATCGAAAAACATGAAATGGAGGAAAATAATATGACGAACACTGTTATGAGCGTTTCAAACTTATCCAAGCAGTTTAAAACGAAAAAAGTTTTGCAGGACATTTCTTTTGAGGTCAGAGAAGGTGACTGTCTGGCTTTGATTGGTCCCAACGGTTCGGGAAAAACAACCCTCTTTAACTGCCTGCTGGGAGATTATGTGCCAACAGGAGGAAAAGTGACGGTCCTTGGTCAGTCAGCGCAAGCTTTGCAACTGAAATCTAAAGTTGGCATTCTTTTCCAAGAAAATCAGACTGAGCAGAAGCTCAAAGTTTCAGAGCTTTTAGACTTTCAAAAAACGATTTATTCTAATCCCTTATCCAATCAGGAAATTGATGATTTGCTGCAATTTACAGCGCAGCAGAAAAATCAGTTTGCTGAAAAGCTCTCTGGCGGTCAGAGACGTCTCTTGACTTTTGTTCAAGTGTTAGTGGGTCAGCCTGATATTCTCATTTTAGACGAACCAACAGCTGGCATGGATACCAGTACCCGCAAGCGTTTTTGGGAGATTGTTGCTGAGCTAAAGAGGGCTGGTAAGACCATTATTTATTCCAGCCATTACATTGAAGAAGTGGAACATACGGCAGACAGGATTTTGGTCTTGCACGAGGGAAAATTGCTGCGCGATACAACGCCTTATCTCTTGAGAGCTGAGGATAAGGAAAAAGTCTTCACTTTGCCTGTTGACTACCTATCAGTTATTAAAGGACAGGCTATTAGTGACCTAAACGTTAAGACAGATACCATTTCCTTCACCACCAAACAGCCGCAGCTCATCTGGGACTTGCTGGCAAAAGCCAAATGCCCGATTGAGGATATTGAAATGACCAATCGTACGCTTTTAAATACGATTTTTGATATGGCAAAGGAGAGAGACCATGAAAACATTTAAAGCCATTTTATATAAGGAGTACCTTATCAATAAGCGCTCGCTTTCAGACTTGATTTTAGCTATTGGGATGCCTATTGGTTTCTTCCTGCTTTTCACCAGTATTTGGGCAGATAATATGCCTAAGGAGCAGCAAGTCTTTTGGGTTCGCCAATATATGATACAAATGACAGCCTTTTCCAGTCTCAGTTTTGCTTTCTTTACCCTGCCTTATGCTTTTCAAGAAGATCGTAAAGGAAATCGTTTTAAAACAATCGTCCATAGTCCGGTTCCTCTTTGGCAATATTATGTCAGCAAAATTCTGAGCATTTTGGTTTATTTTGCTTTATCTATCATAGCGGTTTTTGCTATCGGCCACTTCGTTAAGGGTGTCAATATGTCTGCTGGGGATTGGCTGATGAGTGCAGGGCTTTTATTTGTAGGAGCAGTCTGTTTTATGCCTTTTGGTGCCCTTTTTGCCCACATCAAATCCTCACAGACCTTATCTTTAGTTGCCAATATCTTCTACATGGGCATGGCAGTCTTAGGTGGACTTTGGATGCCAGTACAAACCTTCCCTGACTTTATGCAAAAAATTGCTAAGTTTACACCGACCTACCATCTCAACAATCTCTTTATTTCTTACTTCAAAGATAATTTTTCTGTTCGCTCCCTGTTCATTCTCGTAGGATATGCTATCATAGTTTTAACAATTGCTTTGGCAGTCGGAAAAAAACTTGAGGTAAAATGATGTTTCGCCTTTTTAAGAATTATAACTTGCTTTATTATTTGGCTTTGATTTTTATGGCCTATCCCATTGCTGGAGCTCTTTTTCTGGGTTATCCTCTATGGACTTTAGTGCCAACAGCTCTCTTTGCTTTTTCCTATGTCGTTCTCGTGAGAATTTCAAAGACTTACCACAAGATAATTGCGGTTCTTTGGCTTTATTCTCTAGCTTACACGGTCTACATGTCGTGTGTTTATGATGGTGGATTCGCCTGGTTCTTCTTTTTTCACAGCAATCTTTTGGTTTGGCGTTTTCGAGATAAGGTTAGATCCTATCGAGCACTCAGCTATTTTCTAGCTCTATTGATAACGGTTATTGGCGGGGAGATACGAGCTACTAGCTTTATTGAACACGTTATGGTGACCATTGTTCCCATCTTCATTCTCTTTATGACTTACTCTCAGTATAATCTGCGAGTAGAAGGTGAGATGCAGGATGAACTATATCAGAAAAATGAGACAATCAATCTCTTAGCCGCCGAAAATGAGCGCAATCGGATTGGCCGTGATTTGCACGATACGTTAGGGCATACCTTTGCTATGATGACCTTGAAGACGGAGCTGGCGCTGCGGCAATTGGACAAGGAGAAGTTGGATGCTGTCCGTCAGGAATTGCTAGATCTCAACCAGATTAGTAAAGAGTCCATGAAAAATGTCCGTGAGCTGATTAACAATCTCAAATACCGCACGGTAGCTGAAGAGTTGGACAATATCGCAGAGATGTTTGCTATGTCAGAGATTGACCTGATGATAGATAATCGGCTGGACTTAGCTGCGCTATCGCCAGTTATCCAGTCTAGCATGACCATGATTTTGCGCGAATTAGCCACCAATATCATCAAGCATGCTAGAGCCAATCAGTGCCATATCAAACTCTACAGGGGTGACAAGTTGATTGTTGATGTTAGCGATGATGGCTGTGGGTTTGGCCAGTTGACTGGTGAGGAGCTGCATTCGATAAGGGAACGTTTACAACTGGTCACGGGAGATGTCATGATTTTATCTAGTCAAGATCCAACCCTTATACGTGTGACTTTAGAAGAAGGAGGCCGACAATGAAATTACTAGTTGCTGAAGATCAGTCCATGCTGCGCGATGCCCTCTGCCAGCTTTTACTCATGGAAGATGATGTGGACAAGGTCTTACAAGCCAAGGATGGATCAGAAGCTATTAGCATTTTACAAAAAGAAGTGATTGATGTAGCTATCTTAGATATTGAAATGCCAAAGAAAACAGGACTTGATGTTCTAGAATGGGCTAAGAAAAACAGCAATGTCAAAGTTGTCATGGTCACTACGTTTAAGCGCGTGGGTTATTTTGAGCGTGCTGTCAAAGCTGGTGTTGATGCTTATGTCCTCAAAGACCGCTCTATTTCAGAGCTTATGTCAACCATCCACAATGTTTTAGCTGGCAAGAAAGAATATTCGCCAGAGCTTATGGAGACTATCATGAATCATGATAATCCTCTGAGTTCGCAGGAGATGAAGATTTTGCACTTGGTTGCCCTCGGTAAGTCCAGTAAGGAAATTGCGAGTAAACTTTTCCTTTCCAATGGCACTGTCCGTAATTACATGACCTCTATCTTTAACAAACTAGGTGCTAGCAATCGTGTCGAAGCCATTAAAATTGCTCAAGAACGAGAGTGGCTGTGATGCAGCATAAAAATTTACAGAATGAATATAATAGTCCTATAGCTACTGGAAATTTTGCTATTTCTTTGACTCTAGGACTTTTTAGTTTGACATCTTGTGTCATGATTTTTATGTGGTGATAGGTTGATGCGGTTTGTATAGCCTTGTTTCCAGTTAGCAATGGTATTGTGCGATTTATAGGGGATTTATCTTGAGTTCAGCTAGCCTAAGCGATAAGTGACTAAAATCTGTCTAACCTATCTTGTTCCTAAAAGAATACTAGCCTGAACAAGTTGAAACCAACCTCTGTCGTTTTGATTTTAAAAGAGCAGTATTTTACAAACTCAGGCTGTCATATTATAATAAACAAGTAGAAAGTGAGGTTTTTTTGAAGGAAAAAAGAAATCAGCTTTACCTGCCTGATGATGTGGTAGAGCAGTTAGAATTAGTATCAGGCCAGCCTATTCAGGCAATTTTAGATAGCAACCATTTGGTTATTCAAAAGCAGGCGGAGCGCTCGATAAGAGATCTTCCCAGTTGGATTATGTTTTTGGCAACAGCCCTATCTGCGCTGATCTTTTTTATTATTGTTAGTGCCCAGAAAATAAAGCAGGTGCCCTTAACTGGGGATTATTCGATTACAGCCTTTCTCTTGACGTTGGGTGCAGGTGTTGGCTTGCTTTTTTTCACGATTCACTTTATTTTAAATCGGGCAAATTTTCTGGGAGATTTAAAAGGCCGTGTTTTTTGGCGGATATTGCCAGTCGTTGTGGCTTCGTTTGCGGTTATCATTGTTTTGGGGCTCTTGGGTTTTGCCTGGCTTTTGGGACAATTATTTGCGGGAGCTTCCTTTGACCAATTCACCTCGACCGTTTTATTTGCGGTTATGACCTATGCGGTCATCGTGGTTTTTAGTCAATTGGCCAAGTCTATTAAATCCAGTTGGTTGACCAGCCTCTTCACTGTAATAATGATGAGCGGCGTCTTGATTGCCATGGCGACTAATAGCAGCAGGCGCTGGTGGCAGGTTAACCTCAGCTTTTTAGGGACCCAGCGGGCGCGTGATAGTTGGCAGTTCAATATTACACTAATGTTGTCAGCTCTTATTTTGATAGCCTTGGTGGACTACCTCTTTGTGGCACTCAGTCAACGTTATGGCAAATCATGGCGGCTAATTGTTCTACGGGTATTGTTGACTCTATTGGGACTCGATTTAGGCGCGGTGGGTTATTTTCCCAATGATGCTAGCTCGCATGCCATTCATACTGATATGGCGGGTTACTTAGTCTATATTATCATTGCCTTGATTGTCGGGGTTAGATGGCTACTCCCCAATATCACCAAGGACTTTATGATTACCTCTTATGTCATTGGTGGTGCCTTGGTTCTTTTGGAAATCGCCTTTCAGGTCATTCACTACTTGTCACTGACAGCTTTTGAAATGTCAGCCTTTCTCCTTGCTTTTACTTGGCTAGTTTTACTCCTCAATCGTTTGGAAGCTCTGATTACTCCAGAAAAACGAGTCGTTTATTTACAATTGGAAGACTAGATTTCCTTATTATTTCTGTCTGAAAGGTAAAAATATTCGGAAATAATAAGAAAAAATTGGTATAAGGGCTTGACATTTATCATTCTTGTAGTAGAATGTAGATATCAGAAAGTAGCAAGGATTTGTTTTCAGAGAGCTTGTGGTTACTGTGAACAAGTAGCAGGTAGTTGTGAAAATTGGGCTGATGAGATAAAACGAAGATAAAACATAGTCTTCAGGTGCGCACCCCTTATCGTGCAACTCCTTGTTAGAGGAGATAGAGATTACGGGAGTAGATTATACAATCCGTAAATTGAGGTGGCACCGCGCTAGATTTGACTAACGTCCTCACACAGATTTTTCTGTGTGAGGTTTTTTGTTTTTATGACTAATGAGAATTCTAAATCATAGGAATTCTGGACGGCACTCCTTATCGTGCAACTTCTTGTTAGAGGAGATAGAGATTGCGGAAGTAGACTATACAAATCCGTGAATTGAGGTGGCACCGCGCTAGATTGACTAACGCCCTCGCACAGTGTTTTTGCTGTGCGAGGGTTTTGTTTTCTGGAAAGGAAGTAGGAGAGAAGCCCATGAGAAATTTAACTCAAGTTAGAAGAGATATTGATGACTGCGATAGTCAGCTTATTCGCCTTCTAGCGAAAAGACAAACTTTGGTTGAAGAAGCTGGATGGCTAAAACCTAAAAATGATGAACAGGCGATCCAAGCATCTGACCGAGTAGCTCAAATTCTTGAGAGATGCCGTCAACAAGCTGTTGATGTGGGTTTATCACCCGACGTTGCAGAGGCAATCTGGCGAGCTATGATTGATGCCTTCATTACTTTGGAAAGAAGAGCAAATAATGGTAATGATTAGTAAATAGAAAGAGGCTTTTATGCAAAAGATTTTAAATGCAGATACCTTGACACCGATTTCGGCTTACATGCGTGTGCGGGGCAATCACAAGGTTATCTTGGAGTCCATTCCCCGTGATCGTGAGAATGCCCGCTTCTCTATCATTGCTTATAACCCCGTCTTTGAGGTTAAGTATCAGAATGGCACTCTTTATGAAAATGGCAGAGCTATTGAGGCTGATCCACTGGACTACATGAGTCAGCTGACGGTCAAACAGCATTCCTCGGATTTGCCCTTTGCTGGTGGCGCTATTGGCTTTGTTGGCTATGATATGGTTGGTCTTTATGAGGATATCGGTCAGATTCCAGAAGATACGATTGGCACACCTGATTTGCATTTCTTTATTTATGAGTCTTATCTGATTTTTGATCATAAAAAAGAAAAGATTTTCGTTGTTGAAGACAGTATCTACAGTAAGCGCAGCAATGATGCTGTCAGACAGTCTTTGGCAAAGGTTATTAGCGATTTGCAAAGACAGGCGGTCAATGAATTTAGCCCTCAGGATTTGGAAAGTCTTACCTTTAAAAATCATCTAGAGCAGGCTGAGTTTGAAGAGATGGTCACCAAGGCTAAGGAACTCATTCGTCAGGGAGACATGTTCCAGTGTGTCCTTAGTCAACGATTTTCAAGTGATTTTTCAGGTGATCCGCTAGACTATTATCGCAATCTACGTGTGACTAATCCCTCTAATTACCTCTATTTTTATGATTTTGAAGACTATCAAATCATCGGTGCTAGTCCAGAGAGTCTGGTTTCTGTTAAAGATAGTATCGTGACTACTAATCCTATTGCAGGGACGCGCCCGCGAGGTAAGAGTGATGAAGAGGATTCCAAGTTAGCTGATGACTTGCTTCAAGATGTCAAGGAAACCGCTGAGCATCGCATGCTGGTTGATTTGGGCCGCAATGATATTGGCAAGATTGCTAAAAATGGTAGTGTTCGCCTGACAAAATACATGGAAGTGGAATTCTTCCGCTATGTCATGCACTTGACTAGCGTAGTGAAAGCTGAGCTGCTAGATGAGCTTAGCGCTATGGATGCCCTTAAGTCAACCTTACCAGCTGGAACAGTATCAGGAGCCCCTAAAATTCGGGCTATGAAACGCATTTATGAGCTGGAAAAAGAAAAACGTGGTATCTATGCGGGAGCTATCGGTTACCTGTCAGCTAGTGGTGATATGGACTTTGCCATTGCCATTCGTACCATGATTCTCAAAAATAATAAGGCTTATGTGCAGGCAGGAGCAGGGATTGTCTATGACAGCCTTCCTGAAAATGAATTTTACGAAACCATTAACAAGGCCAAGGCCATGACGAGAATAGGAGATGCCAGATGATTTTATTGATTGATAATTATGATTCCTTCACCTACAACCTAGCCCAGTACTTGGGGACTTTTACGGAGGTTGAAGTGCTTCGTAATGATGCTGACGCACTTCACGAGAAAGCCCATCAAGCAGATGCCCTAGTCTTTTCACCAGGACCAGGTTGGCCAGCTGACGCGGGTAAAATGGAAGCCCTCATTCAAGATTTTGCAGGCAAAAAACCAATTCTGGGTATTTGTCTGGGACATCAAGCTATTGCTGAAAGCTTCGGTGGTAAACTGGGGCTAGCCAGGCAAGTCATGCATGGCAAGCAAAGCCAAATTATCCTACAAGCTGAGTCGCCTATTTTTAAGGGAATTGCCAGAGAGGTCCCCATCATGCGTTACCACTCCATCGTCGTTGAGGAGATGCCAGCAGACTTTGAAGTGACAGCTATTACGACAGATGATCAGGAAATCATGGCGATTCAACACAAGAGCCTGCCCATCTATGGGTTACAATATCACCCTGAAAGTATCGGTTCACCAGATGGTTTAAAGATGATTGAAAATTTTGTTGGGCTAGTCACTCAATAGTTTAGTCCAGCAAGGACAGATCTAAAAAGATTAGGAGAGATCTTGTCGCAAGCTTGCAGGAGTCAAAAAACTGGGAATTTATCTTGCTATCAGGCTGGAAAGAATCAAGAAAGAGGGAAAATGATGAAAGAAATTTTGACACAAATTGCCAACCGCAAGGATTTGTCTGAAGAGCAGGTTGAAGACCTGTTTGATAAAATCTTACAAAACGAAGTCTCGGAAAGTCAGATTGCTGCCTTTCTCATGGGATTAAAAACCAAGGGAGAGACAGCTGCTGAAATTACGGGAATTGTCCGTGCCCTTAAAAAGCATGCGACGGAGTTGCCTCAGCCCTTTGATGATGCCATGTGTAACTGCGGTACAGGCGGTGACCAATCTTATAGTTTTAACATTTCTACGACTGCCTGCTTTGTTCTAGCTGCTGGAGGCGTACGAATGGCCAAGGCTGGTAATCGCTCGGTATCCTCAAAATCAGGCTCTGCTGATGTTTTAGAAGCCTTGGGAATCAATATTGCAGCGACCCCTGAAACCCTGTCAAAAGCCTTGAAGGAAGTCGGTTTGGCCTTTATTTTTGCCCAAACCATGCACCCAGCCATGCGTTTCATCGGCCCGGCACGTCAGGCCTTGGGCATCCCAACAATCATGAATTTGGTGGGTCCCCTAGCCAATCCCATTGATTTGGACACTCAGCTCATGGGACTCTATCGTGTAGAATTGCAGGAAATCGCTGCTCAAGCCATGCAGAAACTTGGCCGAAAACGTGCTCTTGTTATCACAGGGCCAGATAACATGGATGAGGCTGCGCTCTATGGCACTAACACCTATACTCTCTTGGAAGAAGGCAAGATTAGCCAGCATAGCTTTACCTATGAAGACTTGGATATGCCAAAGGTTGAACTGGCAGACATCGTTGGCGGCGATGCAAAGGAAAATGCCAAGATTTTACTCAACGTTCTCCAAAATGAAGCCAGCCCTTATCTTGAGACGACTGTCCTCAATGCAGGTCTTGGCTTTTATGCTAATGGCAAAGCTGACAGTATAAAGGATGGTGTGGCTCTAGCTCGTCAGTTACTTGCAGACGGTTCAGCTCTTGCCAAACTCAGACAGCTGCAAGAGGTACAAGTATGAGCAAAGAATTTTTACCAACCATTTTAGAACAAAAGAAAAAAGAAGTAGCAGAGCTTTTCATGGAAGACCTGCAGCCACTGCGCCAGACTTATCGCCTCTATGACTTCCTCAAATCCCACGAGGATAAACTTCAGGTTATTTCTGAAGTTAAGAAAGCTAGTCCTAGTCTGGGTGACATTAACCTTGATGTGGATATTGTGGCGCAGGCAAAAACTTATGAAGAATGTGGGGCTGCCATGATTTCGGTCTTGACAGACCGAGTGTTCTTCAAAGGTGACATTGATTACCTGCGTCAGATTTCAAGTGCAGTTGCCATTCCGACCTTGGCTAAGGATTTTATCATTGATGAAAAACAGATTGTTCGCAGCCGCAATGCTGGGGCAACGGTGGTTTTACTGATTGTAGCCGCTCTGACAGAAGATCGCCTCAAAGAACTCTATGACTTTGCGACAGGACTTGGTTTAGAGGTTTTGGTCGAAACTCACAACCTGCCAGAACTGGAGGTTGCTCACCGCATTGGTGCTGAGATTATCGGTGTCAATAATCGCAACCTGGTCACTTTTAAGACTGACATCAATACCAGCTTGGAGCTGTCAACGCACTTCAAAGAGAATCCTGTTTACGTTTCAGAGTCGGCAATCTTTACAGCAGAGGATGCGCAGACTGTTGCACCTTATTTCAATGCTATCTTGGTGGGAACAGCCCTCATGACGGCTAATAACGTAGCAGATAAAATAAAGGAGTTACAGATTGACAAAGGTTAAGATTTGTGGACTGTCAACGTTTGAGGCAGTAGAGGCAGCGGTTAAAAGCGGTGCTGATTATATCGGCTTTGTCTTTGCCAAAAGTAAGCGTCAGGTGACTTTAGAGCAGGCAAGTGAACTGGCAAGGGGTATTCCGGCAAGCACCCAAAAAGTCGGTGTTTTTGTCAGTCCTTCCTTGCAGGAATTGGAGGAAGCTATCGCTGCGGTGCAGCTTGATCTGGTCCAGATTCACGGAGACTTCGCTGCGGAGATGATAGCAGAGATTTCAGTGCCTGTCATTCGTGCCATCCAAATCAGAGATGACCGAGCCCAAATTGACAGTACAGCAGATTTTTTGCTCTTTGACGCTCCTGTGGCTGGCAGTGGTCAGCCCTTTGATTGGCAGTTACTAGCGAAGAAGGATATTAAGAAGCCTTGCTTTATCGCAGGCGGTCTGACAGCAGAAAATGTGAGAGAAGCGCAAGCCCTTTTTCAGCCCTATGCAGTGGATGTGTCATCTGGCGTAGAAACTGACGGGCATAAGGACTTAGATAAGATTAGACAATTTATAGAAAGAGTGAAAGCATGACATATCAACAACCCGATGCTAAAGGATTTTATGGTAATTTTGGTGGGCAATTTGTCCCAGAAACGCTGATGACAGCAGTTATTGAACTTGATAAGGCTTATCGTGAAGCAAAGGCAGATCCCGCCTTTCAAGCTGAACTAGATGACCTCCTAAAAAATTATGTTGGTCGTGAAACTCCGCTTTATCACGCTAAGCGTCTGACAGACTATATCGGGGGAGCTCAGATTTATCTTAAACGTGAGGATCTCAATCATACAGGGGCGCACAAAATCAACAATGCTCTCGGACAAGTCCTCCTAGCGCGTCGCATGGGTAAGAAAAAAATCATTGCTGAGACAGGGGCAGGTCAGCACGGTGTCGCAACGGCGACCGCAGCAGCACTGTTTGACATGGAATGCACTATTTACATGGGTGAAGAAGATGTTAAACGTCAGGCGCTCAATGTTTTTCGTATGGAGCTCTTAGGAGCTAAGGTCCATAGTGTAACGGATGGTTCGCGCGTGCTCAAAGATGCAGTCAATGCGGCCTTGCGTGCTTGGGTGGCAGGCATTGATGATACTCACTACATCATGGGATCAGCTCTTGGCCCAGCTCCGTTTCCAGAAATTGTCCGTGATTTCCAATCAGTTATCGGAAAAGAAAGCAAACGTCAGTTTGCTGAAATAACAGGTGGCAAGTTGCCTGATGCGGTCATGGCTTGTATTGGCGGCGGGTCAAATGCTATCGGTATGTTCTACCCATTTGTCAATGATGAATCAGTAGCTATGTACGGTGCAGAGGCTTCAGGCCTAGGCTTGGATACAGACAAGCATGCAGCGACCTTTGCTAAAGGACGTCCGGGAATTTTGCACGGTGCTCTTATGGATGTTTTACAAGATGAACACGGTCAGATCATGGAAGCCTTCTCTATTTCGGCAGGCCTTGACTATCCAGGCGTTGGGCCAGAACATTCTTATTTCAACGAAATTGGTCGTGCGACCTATGATTCCATCACTGATGAAGAAGCCTTGGAAGGCTTCAAGCTCTTGTCTCGATTAGAAGGCATTATTCCAGCCTTAGAATCTAGCCACGCTATTGCTCTGGCACAGAAGGTTGCAAAAAATATGAGACCGGACCAGTCGCTGATCATCTGCTTGTCAGGCCGTGGTGACAAGGATGTTATGCAGGTCAAAGAACGTTTTGAAGCAGAAAATAAAGGGGAGTAAGACATGACAAAAACATTAACGCAGCATCTTCAAGCGATTAAAGACAGTAAAAGAGGAATTTTTGTTCCCTATATTATGGCTGGTGACCATGACAAGGGGTTGGACGGACTCTTTGAAACCATTACTTTTTTGGAAAATAGCGGAGCTTCAGCTATTGAAGTCGGTATTCCATGGTCCGATCCAGTTGCCGATGGTCCAGTCATTGAACTGGCCGGTCAGCGCAGCTTGGCAAAAGGTGTCAATCTGACGGCCATTGTGAAGAAATTGCAGGAGCAAAGGACTGATGTGCCTCTGGTTATCATGACCTATATCAACCCTGTTTATCAATATGGTATTGAGCATTTTATTGACGACTTGGCTGGGACTTCTGTCAAAGGCTTGATTATTCCTGATCTGCCACATGAGCATGAAGACATGATTAAGCCTTATTTGGAAGAAAGTGATATTGCCTTGGTTCCCTTGGTAAGTTTGACAACAGGGATTGAACGGCAAAAAACCTTGATTAAGGATGCTCAAGGTTTCATCTATGCGGTTGCTATCAACGGTGTTACAGGGAAAACAGGTAATTACCGTGATGACCTTGATCAACATTTGGCACATCTGACAGAGTTGGCAGATATTCCAGTATTAACAGGCTTTGGTGTATCGACAGCTGCAGATATCGCACGCTTTAATAAGGCTTCAGATGGGGTTATTGTCGGTTCTAAAATCGTTGCAGGTCTACATGAAGGTAAGACTGATGATATTGCAGATTTTGTTTCACAAGGGAGTCATTTTAAAAAATAGAAACTGTTGGGTCAGGATTCAAAAATTGTCGAATAAGCGCATGATAATACCAATTTTTTCGTCTATAAAAATAGGCAAAGTATCCATTAATTGTCTATTTCTCAAAAATAACGTAGAATAATCCTTATATAAAAAGGAGGCTTATCATGAAAGCAACAATTTTTAAAGAACCTGGGAAAATGCAAGTAGAAGAGGTTGCAAGACCAGAATTAGAAACAGAAACGGATGCTATTATTCGTGTTTTACGTGCTTGTGTTTGTGGCTCGGACTTATGGTGGTATCGCGGTATTGCTAAACGTGACAAAGATACTTTAGCAGGGCACGAAGCGATTGGTATCGTTGAAGAGGTTGGAACAGGAGCCAGTCAGGTTAAAAAAGGAGACTTTGTCATTGTTCCATTCTCCCACGGTTGTGGCCGATGTGTTGCCTGTCAAACTGGTTTTGATGGCAATTGTCAAAATAATCCTGGTGCACACAATATTGGCTATCAAGCTGAGTATGTCCGCTATTACAATGCTGATTGGGGCTTGGTAAAGGTTCCTGGACAGCCTAGTGATTATTCTGAAGAAACCTTAAACTCTCTTCTGGCCTTATCTGATGTGATGGCAACGGGTTATCATGCTGCCTTCACCGCAGAAGTCAAAGAGAATGATACAGTGGTTGTCATGGGAGATGGCGCAGTTGGCTTATGCGGTATCATTGCTGCTAAAATGCTGGGCGCAAAGCGTATTATCGCTATGAGCCGTCACGAAGATCGTCAACAATTAGCTTTGGAGTTTGGTGCAACAGACATTGTTGCAGAACGTGGCGATGAAGCGGTAGAAAGAGTTATGGCTTTAACAGATGGCTGTGGTGTAGATGCTATTTTAGAATGTGTTGGAACAGAACAATCTATAGATACTGCAATCAAAGTTGCCCGCCCAGGTGCTGTGATTGGTCGCGTAGGTGTGCCACAAAAAGCAGAATTGAACACCAATCAACTGTTCTGGAAAAATATCGGCTTACGCGGGGGCATTGCTTCGGTCACAACTCATGACAAAACGGTCCTTTTAAATGCTGTTCTCAAGGGAGAAATCAATCCAGGCAAAATCTTCACACAATCTTTTAACCTGGAGAATATTCAAGCAGCGTATGAAGCTATGGACAAGCGTCAAGCTATCAAATCGTTGGTAATGATTGCAGAAAGCTAGAACCGATTTTGGTAAATGTTCAACAAGATTTAAGTTGCTAATAATGTTATCATTATTAAAAAAAAAACAAAGAAAAGGCAGGTTATATGTTATCTAAAGCTAAAGCACGTTATGTTCTTAGGGAAATTATCAAACTCTTTCCAGATGCTAAACCAACCTTGGACTTTAGCAATAACTTTGAATTGTTAGTCGCCGTTATGTTGTCTGCTCAGACGACAGACGCTGCAGTAAACAAGGTCACGCCAGCTTTATTCAAAAGATTTCCCAATCCGCAAGCTTTTGCTCAAGCAACACCAAAAGAAATAGAGCCCTACATTTCCAAGCTAGGGCTCTATCGCAACAAGGCACGTTTTTTACATCAATGTAGTCAACAATTGCTTCGTGATTTTAATGGACAAGTTCCCCATACTCGTAGTCAGCTAGAAAGTTTATCTGGTGTTGGTCGAAAGACTGCCAATGTTGTTTTGAGTGTTGGTTTTGGAATTCCAGCCTTCGCGGTTGACACTCATGTGAGTCGCATTTGTAAACACCATCAGATTTGCAAACAAGATGCCACACCATTAGAAATTGAAAAGCGGGTCATGGAAGTTTTACCGCCAGAGGAATGGTATGCTGCGCACCACGCCATGATTCGTTTTGGTCGTGCCATTTGTCATCCTAAAAATCCTGAATGCGATCACTACCCACAGCTTTATCATTTTCCAAAAGACTTAGATTAATCATGAATCCATTGCTAAAAATGAAGCAACTACTTAAAAAAGTGAAATCAATAAGATTAGAACATAGGCTAGGGACAAAAACGGTACAAAAGGTATCGTTTTTTTGCATTTCCTAAATAAAATGATATAGATAATTCCCAACCAGCTGCCTAACTGAATGAGCCAAAGAAGCTTCTGCCAATTTAAAACTAAACTCAGGCTGGCCAGATAGAAAAAATCACCGCTGCCTATTTTTAACTCAATCAGCTCTGCCAGGATTCCTAAAAGTAAAAGAAGAATGGTCGACAATTGTAAGGGAAAGAAAAAGGTTAGAGGTAAGCTTCCTAGAAGCCAGATAAGGAGAGGGTAGGCCTGATATTTGCAGTCATAGAGAGTAAGGATAAGACTGAGTAGCAGCATGTAAACTTGTGCCCAAGCCAGTTGCGATGAGGAAAAGAGAAAAGTTAAGTTTGTCATTATCATCATACTTATTTATTCGAAAAATAATTTATAAACAGATTATTTGCTATATATTTAGAATAGTTCTAAAATAAAAGTGTAAGGATGATAGGAATCATTCTAAATAAGTTTCACTAACTGATTTAACGTCAGTCCGACATAGAAAAGGAGAAGTATTATGACTCAAACAATCGTTGAAAGCATTTACGCTTCAGTTACCCACAATATTTCAGCTAAATCGGCTGATAAAAATGTTAAAACAAAAGCTGTTCTCAATCAAGCAGTGGCAGATCTTTCTAAAGCAGCTTCCATTGTCCATCAAGTTCATTGGTACATGCGTGGTTCAGGATTTTTCTACCTTCATCCAAAGATGGATGAGCTCATGGATGGCTTAAATGCTCATCTTGATGAAATGAGTGAACGTTTGATTACTATTGGAGGCAATCCATTTTCGACTCTGAAAGAATTTGATGATAACTCTAAGTTGGAAGAATCAGTAGGAACTTGGGATAAGTCAATGTCCGATCATTTGAATCGCTTGGTAGAAGTTTACACTTATTTGTCAAATCTTTACCAAGTTGGACTTGATGTAACAGATGAAGAAGGCGATGCACCAAGCAATGATCTTTTTACAGCTGCACAAGCTGACGCCGAGAAAACAATCTGGATGTTGCAAGCTGAATTGGGACAAGCTCCAGGCATCCGTAAATAAGTTTAAATAGCAGGGCATTATATAGCTCTGTTATTTTTTATAATTTAAGCAAACGGTTGCGTAATTCCTCTTGAAAAAGCTTTCAATTTTTGTTAAAATTCATATATGAAAACATTATTTGATGTGCAACAACTCTTAAAACGGTTTGGCATTTATGTTTACATTGGCAAAAGGCTTTATGATATTGAAGTCATGAAAATTGAGCTTGAACGGCTCTACGATAATGGCTTAATTGAAAAAGAAGACTATCTGCAAGCTGAATTAATTTTACGACGCGAGCACAGACTAGAACTTGAAAAGGAAGATAAACATGACTAAGAAACTTTTAGGTATTGACCTTGGCGGAACAACCATTAAATTTGGTATTTTGACACTTGATGGACAAGTACAGGAAAAATGGGCTATCGAAACCAATATTTTGGAAGGTGGAAAGCATATTGTACCTGACATTGTGGCCTCTCTAAAACACCGTTTGGCTTTGTATGGTTTAACCAAAGATGATTTTGTTGGAATTGGTATGGGTTCCCCAGGTGCTGTTGACCGTGAGAAAAAAACAGTTACAGGAGCCTTCAATTTGAATTGGGCAGACACGCAAGAGGTCGGTTCAGTTATCGAAAGGGAGGTTGGCATTCCATTTGCTATTGATAACGATGCTAATGTGGCCGCTTTAGGTGAACGTTGGGTAGGTGCAGGAGCCAATAACCCTGATGTTGTTTTCGTAACTCTAGGAACAGGTGTTGGTGGTGGTGTTATTGCGGATGGAAACCTCATTCACGGGGTTGCAGGTGCTGGTGGCGAAATCGGGCACATCATTGTAGAGCCAGAGGATGGTTTTGAATGTACCTGTGGCAATAAAGGCTGCCTAGAAACAGTTGCTTCAGCAACAGGGGTTGTTCGTGTAGCGCGCCATTTGGCTGAGGAGTACGAGGGAGATTCTCTCATTAAGGCTGCGATTGATAATGGTGAAGCGGTAAGTAGTAAAGATATCTTCCAAGCAGCTGCTCAAGGTGATAAATTTGCTGATTCAGTTGTCGAAAAGGTTTCTTATTACTTAGGATTGGCGACAGCAAACATTTCAAATATCCTTAATCCAGATTCAGTAGTCATCGGAGGAGGCGTTTCAGCTGCGGGAGAATTCCTACGTAGCCGTGTCGAAAACTACTTTACAAAATATGCTTTCCCACAAGTTCGTCGTTCTACAAAAGTAAAAATAGCGGAGCTGGGAAATGATGCTGGGATCATCGGAGCCGCTAGTCTAGCCAGTCAATTTATCAAATAAGGAGAAGAAATGTCTGTTTTTACCATTATTTTGTTGATTGCAGCGCTAGCTTTGCTTTGCTGGCTGGTTTGGAACTATTATCGCGCACGTAAAGCGGCTAAATATATTCCTAATGCGGAATTTGAAGCGCTGCTTCATACTGGTCAACTCTTTGATGTCCGTGATGCAAGTTCTTTCCATGAAAAACATATCTTGGGAGCCCGTAATTTTCCAGCTGCCCAGTTTGAGCAATCGATGTCGGCTATTCGCAAAGACAAGCCAGTTTTGCTCTATGATAGCAGTCGAGGCACAGCTATTCCACGTATTGTTATCCTGCTGAAAAAGGCTGGCTACAAAGATGTTTATGTCCTCAAGGACGACTTTGACTATTGGACGGGTAAAGTAAAATAAGAAAGCAAACGACTTCTGTAATGAGGTCGTTTTTGTGACTTCTGATAACATTTTTACCTCCCAGTTGCTCCTTCAGAGTTTTCTCAGACCTGTCAATGGATGCTCTCGAAAAATTCTCTAGTCTGTTCTTGCTTTTGAATTAGATACTGTCATGGCAAAAGCTATTTAAAAGTATTTTATATCTATTTTGAACCACCACGAAACTCTTCCCGACCGCTCATTTTCCCTCTTGCAGTGGTACGAAAGCTATTTTAACTGTTAAAGTCCTTTTTGTAGTATTACGAAGGCCATTTTGACCAGTCAGGGATAATAACATTGTGATGCGACAAAAGCCGGTGGAGCAAAAAGCCGCTATAGCAGTTTACTAATCTGGCTAGCCACTTTAATAACAGTCAGATTTAGCTTGGTGAAAACATTTACACTAACTTTATCTCTGTTTTTTCATGTCATTTGTGGTATAATTCAAAAGTTAGAATAAATTATAAACGATAGAGGAAAAAATGACTAAATTAAGAGACGATATCCGCAACGTTGCTATTATTGCCCACGTTGACCACGGGAAAACAACCCTTGTTGATGAATTGTTGAAACAATCACATACTCTTGATGAGCGTAAAGAACTACAAGAGCGTGCCATGGACTCAAACGATCTTGAAAAGGAACGTGGTATCACTATCCTTGCTAAAAATACTGCCGTAGCTTACAACGGTACACGTATCAACATCATGGACACACCAGGACACGCGGACTTCGGTGGAGAAGTTGAACGTATCATGAAAATGGTTGATGGGGTTGTTCTTGTTGTTGATGCCTACGAAGGAACAATGCCACAAACACGTTTTGTGTTGAAAAAAGCCTTGGAACAAGATCTAGTACCAATCGTTGTTGTTAATAAGATTGATAAACCCTCTGCACGTCCAGAAGAAGTGGTTGACGAGGTTCTTGAACTCTTCATCGAACTTGGTGCAGACGATGATCAATTGGAATTCCCAGTAGTTTACGCTTCAGCTATCAACGGAACGTCTTCTTTGTCAGATGATCCCGCTGATCAAGAGCACACAATGGCTCCAATCTTTGATACCATCATTGAACATATTCCAGCACCAGTTGATAACTCCGATGAACCACTTCAATTCCAGGTGTCTCTTCTTGATTACAATGATTTCGTTGGACGTATCGGTATCGGCCGTGTCTTCCGTGGTAAAGTTAAAGTTGGAGATCAAGTTACTCTTTCAAAACTTGATGGCACAACTAAAAACTTCCGTGTCACTAAACTTTTTGGTTTCTTTGGTCTTGAGCGTCGTGAAATCCAAGAAGCTAAAGCCGGTGATTTAATTGCTGTTTCAGGTATGGAAGATATCTTCGTCGGAGAAACCATCACACCGACAGACTGCGTTGAACCATTGCCAATTCTCCATATTGACGAGCCAACTCTTCAAATGACTTTCTTGGCAAATAACTCACCATTTGCAGGACGTGAAGGTAAATTCGTTACATCTCGTAAGGTTGAAGAACGCTTGCTTGCTGAATTGCAAACTGACGTATCACTTCGTGTTGAAGCAACTGATTCACCAGATAAATGGACGGTATCAGGTCGTGGTGAATTGCATTTGTCAATTCTAATTGAAACTATGCGTCGTGAAGGTTATGAACTTCAAGTGTCACGTCCAGAAGTTATCATCAAAGAAATTGATGGAGTGAAATGTGAGCCATTTGAACGCGTTCAGATTGATACACCAGAAGAATATCAAGGTGCAGTCATTCAATCTCTTTCTGAGCGTAAAGGTGAGATGCTTGACATGCAATCAACTGGTAATGGACAAACACGTCTGATTTTCTTGGCGCCAGCACGTGGTTTGATTGGTTATCCAACAGAATTTCTGTCAATGACACGTGGTTATGGTATCATGAACCATACTTTCGACCAATACATGCCTTATATTAATGCTGAAATTGGCGGACGTCACCGTGGTGCCCTTGTTTCTATTGATACAGGTAAAGCAACTACTTACTCTATCATGTCAATTGAAGAACGTGGTACAATCTTTGTTAATCCAGGTACTGAAGTCTACGAAGGAATGATTATTGGTGAAAATTCACGTGATAATGATTTGACTGTTAATATCACTAAGGCTAAACAAATGACCAACGTCCGTTCAGCAACTAAGGACCAAACAGCTGTTATCAAAACACCACGTATTTTGACACTCGAAGAATCTCTTGAATTCCTCAACGACGATGAATACATGGAAGTTACACCAGAATCCATTCGATTACGCAAACAAATTCTTGATAAGAACTTGCGTGCTAAAGCTGCTAAAAAGAAAAAATCAGCTGAAGAATAATGATTCGAAGACTTTATTAAATTTGGACAGAATTAGAAAGGAGCGTGAGAATGTTCTATCTAATCGTTGCTGTTTTATTGATTTCATATTATTTTTTCATGGCTCCTCAGTCGGTAAAGAATACTTTGGGAATGATTGGCTTAGTCGGTCTAGTCGCCGTCCTTTGTGTTTTAGCTGCTGCTGGTTTTGTTAAAATTATGCAAACACCACCGGAATTTTTTGTTAGCATCGCTATGATTTATTTAGGTTATCTGGCTTTTAGAGATGTGATTAAGCTCCCAGCAAAAAAGCCTAAAAAAAACAAGTAAAGTTGAAGAGGTTGGAATTTTCCACCTCTTTTTATGTGGGAAAATAGCAGAGCTGTTTCGGATGACTCTTGTTCTTGAAAAAGCCTGCAAATAAAGGTAGAATAGTAGGCGAGATTAAATGATAGAATGGACTTGTTATGAAATCAATTAAAACATTTGCAAATAAAAAGGTTCTGGTGCTTGGTTTAGCCAAATCAGGAGAAGCTGCCGCCCGTCTTTTGGCTAAACTTGGTGCCATTGTTACGGTTAACGATGGCAAACCTTTTGATGAAAACCCATCAGCACAGGCTCTTCTTGAAGAAGGTATTAAGGTCATATGTGGTAGTCATCCTTTGGAACTCTTGGATGAAAATTTTGAACTTATGGTTAAAAATCCAGGTATTCGCTATGATAATCCAATGGTAGCACGTGCACGTGAAAAGAAGATTCCTGTTATTACCGAGGTTGAATTGGCTTATTTGATTTCGGATGCGCCAATTATTGGTATTACAGGTTCAAACGGTAAAACAACAACGACTACCATGATTGCAGAAACCTTGAATAATGGTGGTCAATCTGGTCTTTTGTCTGGCAACATTGGTTTTCCTGCTTCAGAGGTTGCACAAACCGCTACCGACCAGGATGTGCTAGTTATGGAGCTGTCTTCTTTCCAATTGATGGGAATTGAAGCTTTTCACCCACATATTGCAGTTATTACTAACCTGATGCCGACTCATATTGATTATCATGGTTCTTTTGACGACTATGTTGCAGCCAAGTGGAATATTCAAAAAAATATGGCTACTCAAGATTTTTTAGTTCTTAATTTTAACCAAGATTTGGCAAAAGAATTGGCACAAAAGACACAAGCGACCGTCGTTCCCTTCTCAACAACTGAAAAGGTTGACGGAGCTTATCTAGAAAATGGCACCCTTTACTTTAAAGGCGAGGCTATCATGCAGGCAAACGAAGTTGGTGTGCCAGGAAGTCATAATGTGGAAAATGCTCTTGCCACTATCGCTGTTGCTAAATTATCAGGCATTGCTACTGATGCTATCAAGGAAACTTTGGCTCATTTTGGTGGTGTTAAACACCGTCTTCAGGCTCTTGGTGAAATTACCGGTGTTACATTCTACAATGATTCCAAGTCAACCAATATTTTGGCAACTCAAAAAGCGCTTTCTGGCTTTGACAATAGCAAAGTCATTCTCATCGCTGGCGGTCTTGACCGTGGCAATGAATTTGATGAGTTGGTGCCTGACATTACTGGTCTTAAACTCATGGTTATTCTTGGAGAATCTGCTCCGCGCGTTAAACGTGCAGCGGATAAGGCTGGAGTAGCTTATGTTGACGCTAAAAATGTTTCGGACGCGGCTCATATTGCCTTTGAAAATGCTAGCGCGGGCGATGTCGTTCTCCTCAGCCCGGCCAATGCTAGCTGGGATATGTATAAGAACTTTGAAGTCCGCGGTGACGAATTCATTGCTGCCTTTGAAGCTATCAAGGGAGAATAATCATGGTCAAGAAAATTGTTTTTACGGGCGGCGGGACTGTTGGTCATGTTACTCTTAATTTGATTTTGATTCCTAAGTTCCTAAAGGATGGTTGGGAGGTTCACTATATTGGTGACAAGCATGGTATTGAGCATGAGCAGATTGAAAAATCTGGGCTTGACGTGACCTTTCATTCTATTGCGACAGGGAAACTCCGTCGTTATTTCTCATGGCAAAATCTGTTGGACATTTTTAAAGTTGGTTGGGGTGTTCTTCAGTCTCTGGCTATTATTGCAAGAATTCGTCCGCAAGCTCTTTTTTCAAAAGGTGGTTTCGTATCCGTTCCACCAGTAATCGCAGCCAAAACTTTGGGTGTTCCTGTCTTTGTCCATGAGTCTGATTTGTCTATGGGGCTTGCAAACAAAATCGCCTATAAGTTTGCGACAACCATGTACACAACATTTGAACAAGCTCAAGGTTTGACAAAAGCTAAACACGTTGGAGCCATCACTAAAGTTGGTGTTAAAAAGGCTGTCCTTAGCCAGACTGATTCGGCTGAGCTTGACCAAATCAAGAAAAACTTTAACCCCAGTTTAAAAACCTTGCTTTTTATCGGAGGCTCCGCTGGGGCACGTGTTTTTAATGAATTTATCAGCCAAACACCAGAATTAACTGAACTCTTCAATGTGATTAATATCTCGGGTGACAAGTCACTAAATACATTGACCAAACATCTTTATCGTGTGGATTATGTGACAGATTTGTATCAACCTCTTATGGATTTGGCAGATGTGGTGGTGACCCGAGGCGGTTCTAATACGATTTTTGAGTTGGTTGCCATGCGTAAGTTGCACCTCATTGTTCCACTTGGGAAAGAAGCTTCTCGCGGTGACCAGCTGGAGAATGCGGCTTATTTTGAAAAGAGAGGCTACGCCCGTCAACTGCAAGAGCCAGAACTGACTTTTGAAAACTTAAAGAAAGAAGTCGCTCAGCTATTATCTCAAAAGGAAAAATATGAAAATACGATGGCAAATTCAAGTGAGATCAAGTCACAGGAGGCTTTTTATGATCTGTTGACGACTGATATTGCCCAAGTTAAAGGAAAATAGATGACCAAAAAGAAAAAAGATGACAAGCAGGAAAAAGAAGAGGTTGTGCTGACAGAATGGCAGAAGCGTAATATTGAATTTTTAAAGCGAAAGAAAGCTCAGAAGGAGGAAGCAGAAGAAAAACTTCGAGAGCGAAAGGAAAGATTTCATAGAGCTAATTTAGAAGAAAAAGAAGAGGGAAGGGGCAAGTCTCCAAAGACTGCTCCTGAGGAAGAAAAATCTCCTAAAAAGCCCAAGAAAAAAAAGCGTCCAAGTAAAAAAATTAAGGCTTTAAAGAAGTCCTCCCCTGTTTTAATTGTGGCTAGCTTAGTGATGCTGGTTTCGCTCTTTTTGATTTCGCCCTTTAGCAAGCAAGGAGGTGTAACGGTTACTGGAAATTCTCATGTGTTGACTGAAGAGTTACTGCAGAGTTCAGGCATAAAAAAGACAGATTATATTTCCAGTCTATACATTAATCATGCAAGTTATGAAGCTAAGATTAAGGCGTCTAGTCCTTGGGTGAAAAGTGCTAGGCTTACTTATCAATTTCCCAACCGTTTTGAACTAAGGATCAAAGAATACGATGTTTTAGCCTATACTCAGACGGATTCTGGCTATCAACCTATTCTTGAAACAGGAGCTCGAGTCGAAGCGATTAATGCGTCGGAATTGCCAGAGAAATACCTCGTTATCAATCTATCGGATGAGGCTGCTATTCAAAAACTTAACGTCAGTCTGTCAAAACTTGATAAGAACTTGGTCAAGGAAATCAAGACAATCAATTCGGCTGATTCTAAATCAACAACTGATTTACTATCGCTTGAGATGCATGATGGACATATGGTGCGTGTTCCTTTGTCAGAAATTGAAACAAAGTTGCCTTATTATGACAAAATCAAAAAGACACTTCAAGATGCTACTATTGTTGATATGGAAGTTGGTATTTATACAACTACGGCTGATATTGAAGCGCAGCCTGCACCAGAAACATCAGAGAGTTCTGAAACAACGGTTTCAACAGAACAATCTAATGGTGAATCAGCTTCTGCTGCAGAGTCAACAGAGTCCAGCACGGGTTCTGCTACATCAACAGAAACAAGCGATGAAACGGTACCAGAACAAAATTAAGTTTATATAACAAAAAACGTAAAATAATAACATTTTACGTTTTTTTATGATATAATATTCTCTGAATAATTCTGCTATTTGGCAGATTTTAGAATAGTAAAAGTTAGGAAAGATAGTGAGGTCGAGTGAATGGCTAGAAATGGCTTTTTTACAGGTTTGGATATAGGGACAAGCTCGATTAAAATTCTAGTCGCAGA
The DNA here is from genome assembly GCF_000379985.1 of Streptococcus caballi DSM 19004. Lineage (GTDB taxonomy): Bacteria > Bacillota > Bacilli > Lactobacillales > Streptococcaceae > Streptococcus > Streptococcus caballi. The sequence goes on from NZ_KB904107.1 coordinate 64,305, forward strand.
GTTTATTTCTGGTGAAATGAACGTTATCGGTGTTGGTAATGTGCCAAGCACTGGCGTTAAAGATGGAATTATAATTGATATTGAAGCGGCAGCAGAAGCAATAAAAAAAGCTGTTGAACAGGCAGAAGAAAAAGCGGGTATTACGATCGACAAAATTAACGTAGGCCTGCCAGCCAATCTTCTTCAGATTGAACCAACACAAGGTATGATTCCTGTGCCAAGTGAATCAAAGGAAATCAAGGATGAGGATGTTGACAGCGTTGTGAAATCAGCGTTGACGAAGAGTATTAATCCAGAACGCGAAGTTATTTCAGTTATTCCAGAAGAGTTTATTGTAGATGGTTTCCAAGGCATCCGCGATCCACGTGGTATGATGGGCATTCGTTTGGAAATGCGAGGTCTAATTTACACGGGACCAAGCACTATTTTGCATAATCTTCGTAAAACGGTGGAACGTGCAGGTATCACGGTAGAAAATATTATCATTTCACCATTGGCCTTAGCCAAATCAGTCCTCAACGAAGGAGAACGTGAATTTGGTGCTACGGTAATTGATATGGGCAGCGGTCAAACGACAGTTGCTTCTATGCGTGCTCAAGAACTGCAATTCACGAATACATATGCAGAAGGTGGCGAATATGTTACTAAAGATATTTCAAAAGTGCTTAAAACATCTATGCAGATTGCAGAGGCACTGAAATTTAACTTTGGTAGTGCTAATATTTCAGAAACTAGCGTGACGGAAACAGTGAAAGTAGATGTGGTTGGCAGTGAGTTGCCTGTTGATGTGACGGAAAGATATCTTTCTGAAATCATCTCAGCTCGTGTTCGCCATATTTTGGAACGTGTTAAACAAGATTTGGAACGTGCTCGCTTGCTAGATTTACCAGGTGGTGTCATCTTGGTTGGTGGCGGAGCTATTATGCCAGGAGTTGTTGAATTAGCTCAAGAAATTTTGGGTGTCAATGTGAAACTGCATGTGCCAAACCAAGTAGGGATTCGCAATCCGATGTTTGCAGGTGTTATCGGCTTAGTTGAATTTGTTGGAACTATGTCAGATGTTGATGTTATTGCTCAAAAGGCAGTGTTTGGCGAAGAACTGCTGAGACGTAAACCAATTGATTTCAGTCCACAAGAACAGAAGGTTCCTGTGTTCAATGATCACCCTGTGCCACAAAGAGATGTGGTTCCTAATATTGAGACGCTACCACCAGTACAAGATCCAGCTGAGGCTAAACCAAAACTCAGTGAACGTGTACGTGGCATTTTTGGTAGCATGTTTGATTAAACAAATTAAGTGAGGAATAAAAATGGTATTTTCATTTGATTCAGCATCCGTTCAAGGTGCGGTAATTAAAGTAATCGGAGTCGGTGGTGGCGGAGGTAATGCCATCAATCGTATGATTGATGAAGGTGTTGCTGGGGTTGAATTTATTGCAGCAAACACTGATATCCAAGCATTGAGCTCTTCAAAAGCTGAAACTGTTATTCAGTTAGGTCCTAAATTGACTCGTGGACTTGGTGCTGGAGGACAACCTGAAATTGGTCGCAAGGCTGCTGAAGAAAGCGAAGAAGCATTAACGGAAGCTCTTACTGGTGCTGACATGGTGTTTATCACAGCAGGTATGGGTGGTGGATCTGGTACAGGTGCTGCTCCAGTTATTGCCCGTATCGCTAAAAGTTTGGGTGCTCTTACAGTTGCTGTTGTAACACGTCCTTTCGGTTTTGAAGGGAATAAACGTGGTAACTTTGCTGCAGAAGGTATTCAAGAGCTACGTGAACAAGTTGATACTTTGCTGATTATTTCAAATAACAACTTACTTGAAATTGTAGATAAGAAGACACCACTTCTTGAAGCTTTGAGCGAAGCTGATAACGTTCTGCGTCAAGGTGTTCAAGGAATTACAGACTTGATTACCAATCCAGGCCTCATCAATCTTGACTTTGCAGACGTTAAAACTGTTATGGCTAACAAAGGAAACGCCCTCATGGGTATCGGAGTTGGTTCAGGTGAAGAACGTATCACTGAGGCTGCTCGTAAAGCGATCTACTCACCACTTCTTGAAACAACGATTGACGGTGCAGAAGATGTTATTGTTAACGTAACTGGTGGTATGGACATGACTTTGACTGAAGCAGAGGAAGCTTCAGAAATCGTTAGCCAAGCGGCTGGTAAGGGTGTCAATATTTGGCTTGGTACTTCAATTGACATGGATATGAAGGATGAAATTCGTGTGACTGTCGTAGCAACAGGCGTTCGTCAAGATCGTGCTGATAAAGCAGCAGGTTTTAATCAAACTCGTACTTTCACACAAGCTAATGCTCAACAAGCAGCAGGCGCTCAGTACGCTCAATTTGCTACTGGTCAAACACAAACAGCACCTCAATCGTCAGCATTTGAGCGCCCTGTTAATTATGACATGAACGAAAGTCATGAAATGCCAGCAAGTCAAGCTCAAACAGCTCAGCCAAATCAACAACAAGGTTCTGCTTTTGGCAACTGGGATCTGCGTCGTGATAATATTTCACGACCTACAGAAGGTGAATTGGACAGCAAGTTAACAATGTCTGCTTTCTCAGGTGATGAAACTGATGATGACGAGTTAGAAACACCACCATTCTTTAAAAACCGTTAAAAATGAATTTACAAGAAAACAAAAATTTAATTTTTGAACAGGTTGCTTTGGCGGCCGAGGCTGCTAATCGGTCTAAAAACAGTGTTAATGTGATTGCTGTCACAAAGTATGTTGACAGCGAAACAGCTAAGAAGTTGGTTGACACAGGAATTGAGCACATTGGTGAAAATCGTGTGGATAAGTTTCTGGATAAGTACGAGGCTTTGAAGGATCAACAGCTAACTTGGCATCTAATTGGTAGTTTGCAACGTCGAAAAGTTAAATCAGTAATTAATTTTGTTGATTATTTTCACGCCTTAGACTCAGTGAAACTAGCTGCTGAAATTCAGAAGAGGGCTGAAAAACCAGTAAAATGTTTTTTACAGGTTAATATTTCCGAAGAAGAAAGCAAACATGGTTTCAAAGTAACTGAAGTTGAAGAAGCCATCGCAGAAATAGCTAACTTTGATAAAGTCATTGTTGTTGGACTGATGACAATGGCTCCAATTGATGCTAGCCAGGATGAAATTGACACTATTTTTGCAAGGACTAATCAACTGAGACGTCAATTGCAAGATAGAAAAATAAAGAATATGCCTCTGACGGAATTAAGTATGGGAATGAGTGGCGATTATCAGATCGCTATCAAAAATGGCTCAACCTTTGTTAGAATAGGCACTTCGTTCTTTAAATAGTAGGAGAAAACTATGGCATTTAAAGATAGATTTGAAAAATTTATTTCATATTTTGATACAGATGAAGTGAGTGATGTGGAAGAGACCGTTGATAACCAAGTTTCGCAAACGCCACAACGTCCTCAGGCTCAATCTGCTCAATTCAAAACAGCAGCTGAACAGAGGGATGCTAACCGATCACAAGTTCGTACACAGGCAACAGCTAATCAGAAAGCTCCAGTGTCATCTCAAGCGACAAGACAACATTCTGATAGACAGAATGTTCGCCCTTTGTCTGCCCAGTCGACCCCTCAAAGACAAGAGTTAACGACAACGATAGCTCTCAAGTATCCTCGTAAGTATGAAGATGCACAGGAAATTGTTGATTTATTGATTAAAAACGAGTGTGTTCTGATTGATTTCCAATATATGTTGGATGCTCAGGCTAGACGTTGTCTTGATTTCATTGATGGTGCAAGCAAAGTATTGTCGGGTTCATTACAAAAAGTGGGAAGTTCAATGTATCTCTTAACTCCAGTTAATGTTGTGGTAGATATTGAGGAAATCCTGACGCCAAATAGTGGTCAAGACTTTGGCTATGATTTTGATATGAAGAGACGTTGATGATGTTAGCTTTTATTTTAATTATATTATTAAAAACAATCCGGGTTTATTCCTACTTGCTTTTGATTTATGCTTTGCTTTCTTGGTTTCCAGGAGCTTATGAGACAGGCTTAGGAAGATTGATTACACAACTTGTCGAACCTGTTATTAGACCTTTTAGACGATTGAATTTACAGTTCGCAGGTTTGGACTTTACTGTTCTTGCAGTAATGCTTGCTCTTAATCTTTTGAGCAGTCTTCTGATTAATCTCTTCAGCTGATGGTTAAAAAGGGGAGTTACCAGCATTTTCGACCTGATGAGCATACTTTTCTTGATAAGATTGATGATTATGCCAACCGAGTTGAGGAGACTTATCTGAGTCTAACGACAGAGTTTCTCAATCCTAGGCAAGTTTTGTTGGTCAAAAATATTCTTAGTCAACGCGGATTAACTTATTTCATATCCAGTGATTATTACCCGACAGAGTATGCTAAGGTAATTATCGCGCCTGATTATTATAGCCTTGACCAGGTTGATTTCGAGATAAGCTTGCTTGAGATTGACTATAATAGTAAATTCAATAATTTGACGCACAGTCAGATAATGGGAACGCTGCTCAATCAGCTAGGAATTAGGCGCTCAGTTTTGGGTGATATTATTTTGGGCAATGGCTGTGCTCAAGTCTTGATTGACAAGGGCATGGCTACCTATGTGACTGATAACATTTCTAAAATAGGCCGAGCTTCTATAATAATCAAAGAAGTTCCGCTGAGCAAACTTATTGAAACTAGTTCACAGAAAATAGAATCGGCTATCCTAGTTTCTAGTATGCGATTGGATAAGATTATCTCCAGCGCCCTGAAGTTGTCAAGAAGTCAGGCAATTAAACTGATTGAGGCAGAGAAAGTCAAACTTAATTATGGATTGGTTAATAGTCCGTCAGAACTAGTTCAAATCGGAGATTTACTGAGTATCAGAGGTTTTGGGCGAGTGTCTATTCTGTCAGAGAATGGACTTTCTAAGAGTGGTAAATATAAATTAACAGTAGAAAAAACGTTACATAAATAAGGAGAAGTCATGGCACTTACAGCACTTGAAATTAAAGATAAGACATTTAGCAACAAGTTCCGCGGTTATAGCGAAGAAGAAGTTAATGAATTTCTTGATATTGTTGTAGAAGATTATGAAGAATTGGTTCGTCAAAATCATGAACAGCAAAATCAAATTAAAATTTTAGAAGAAAAATTAGCTTATTTTGATGAAATGAAAGAATCATTGAGTCAATCTGTTATTTTAGCGCAAGAAACAGCTGAAAAAGTTAAAAGTTCAGCGTCAAACGAAGCAACTAATCTTGTCAGCAAGGCTAACTATGATGCTGATCATTTGATTAACGAAGCTAAAACAAAAGCTAATCAAATTTTACGTGATGCAACGGATGAAGCCAAACGTGTGGCAGTGGAAACAGAAGATTTAAAACGTCAAACGCGTGTTTTCCACCAACGCTTAGTCGCTGCTATTGAAGGGCAACTTGGTTTGGTTAAGTCACCTGAATGGGAAAGTTTGTTGCAACCGACTGCTGTTTACCTTCAAAATTCAGATGCTGCTTTCCGTGAAGTTGTAGAAAAAGTTTTAGACGAACATGTTCCTGAAGTGACAGATGAAGCCTCATTTGATGCAACACGTCAGTTTACTCCAGAAGAAATGGAAGAGTTGCAACGTCGCGTTGAAGAAAGCAACAAACAGCTGGAAGAAGAACAACCAGACTTGTTTGATACTTCTTCAGAAGCGGAGGCGATTAATCTAGGGGAAACACAAACCTTTAAATTAAATATCGAAGATTAAGAAAAACAGGATTTTAGTTCAATATTTTCAGCGAACAGATGAGGGTGCGAGATCTGTAATCACTTGGATTAAGATGATCATTTTCTATTGATTCTTTCCGAATCTAGTAAGAAAGAAGGGACGGAGCTTACCTTACAAGCTCAAGAGGGAAAGTCTTACAGTAATTTTATTATTTTGAAGACTTTCTAAATTAAGGTGGTACCACGAGCTTTCGTCCTTTATGATGGAGGCTTTTTATATTATTTATAAAAATTTTGAGGAGTTATGATGAAATTAAAAGAAACCCTAAATTTGGGGAAAACAGCTTTCCCAATGCGTGCTGGCCTTCCCAACAAGGAACCTCAATGGCAAAAAGAATGGGAACAGGCTAATATTTATGATAAGCGTCAACAACTAAATGCTGACAAGCCATCTTTCCAGTTGCATGACGGTCCTCCTTATGCCAATGGTAATATCCACGTTGGACATGCACTTAATAAAATTTCAAAAGATATTATTGTGCGTTCTAAGTCTATGTCGGGCTTCCGGGCTCCTTATGTTCCTGGTTGGGACACGCATGGTCTGCCAATTGAGCAAGTTTTGGCTAAGCAAGGTGTGAAACGTAAAGAGCTTGATCGTGCAGAATACTTAAAAATGTGCCGTGATTATGCACTCTCTCAAGTTGACAAGCAACGTAATGATTTCAAACGTTTGGGTGTTTCTGCAGATTGGGAAAATCCTTATGTGACTTTGACGCCTGCTTATGAAGCGGCGCAAATCCGAGTCTTCGGAGCTATGGCTGATAAAGGCTATATCTACCGAGGTGCCAAGCCGGTTTACTGGTCATGGTCATCAGAATCTGCTCTTGCTGAAGCTGAAATCGAATATCACGATATTGACTCTACATCTCTCTACTATGCAAATAAAGTTAAAGATGGTAAAGGTATCCTTGATGATGGCACTTATATTGTTGTTTGGACAACAACGCCATTTACCATCACAGCATCACGCGCTTTGACAATGGGAGCTGATTTTGACTATGTTGTTGTTGTACCAGAAGGTTCTGACCGTAAGTATCTGGTTGCAGAAGGACTTCTTGATAGCTTGGCTGAGAAATTTGGCTGGGAATCATTTGAAATTGTGGCTCGTCACAAAGGTGCTGAACTTGAAATGGTTACCACTGAACACCCTTGGGATCCTGAAATTGAAGAACTAGTAATTCTTGGTGATCACGTCACCCTTGATTCAGGTACTGGTATTGTCCATACGGCTCCGGGCTTCGGTGAAGACGACTACAATGTTGGTGTTAAATACGGCGTTGATGTTGTCGTTACAGTTGATGAGCGTGGTATTATGATGGAAAATGCTGGCGCTGATTTTCAAGGTCAGTTCTACGACAAGGTTGTGCCAACTGTTATCGAAAAATTAGGTGACTTGCTTTTGGCTAAAGAAGTCATTACTCACTCATACCCATTTGACTGGCGTACGAAGAAGCCTATCATATGGCGTGCTGTACCACAATGGTTTGCTTCTGTATCTAAATTCCGCCAAGATATTCTTAATGAAATTGATAAGACAACATTTTATCCATCTTGGGGACATACCCGCCTCTATAATATGATTCGTGACCGTGGTGATTGGGTCATTTCTCGTCAACGTGCATGGGGAGTGCCACTTCCAATCTTCTATGCTGAAGATGGTACAGCTATCATGACAAAAGAAGTGACTGATCATGTTGCAGATCTTTTTGAAAAAGAAGGCTCAATTATCTGGTGGGAACGTGATGCTAAAGACTTGCTTCCAGAAGGTTTCACTCACCCAGGCTCACCAAACGGTATTTTTGAAAAAGAAACAGACATCATGGATGTGTGGTTCGACTCAGGTTCATCTTGGAACGGTGTTATGAATACTCGTGAAGGTTTGGAATACCCAGCAGACCTTTATCTTGAAGGTTCTGACCAATATCGCGGTTGGTTCAACTCATCCTTAATTACTTCGGTGGCGGTTAATGGACACGCACCATATAAAGCAGTTCTTTCACAAGGTTTTACCTTGGATGGAAAGGGCGAAAAAATGTCTAAATCATTGGGAAATACTATTTTACCAAGTGATGTTGAAAAACAATTTGGTGCAGAAATCTTGCGCCTCTGGGTGACAAGTGTGGATTCAAGTAACGATGTTCGGATTTCTATGGATATCTTGAAACAAACGTCTGAAACTTATCGGAAAATTCGTAACACCTTGCGTTTCCTAATTGCCAATACATCTGATTTTAATCCTAATACAGATGCCATTGCTTTTGAGAGCCTTCGTCCAGTTGACAAGTATATGACCATCAAGTTCAACAGTCTTATTAAAACCATCCGTGATGCCTATGAAAAGTATGACTTCCTCAGCATTTATAAGGCAGTTGTGAATTTTATCACCGTTGATTTATCAGCCTTTTACCTTGATTTTGCCAAAGATGTGGTTTACATCGAAGCAGCAGACAGTGTAGCTCGCCGTCAAATGCAAACCGTCTTCTATGATATTTTGGTGAAAATCACCAAACTCTTAACACCAATCCTTCCTCACACAGCGGAAGAAATTTGGTCTTACCTTGAGTTTGAGGCGGAAGATTTTGTTCAATTGGCTGAATTACCAGAAGTTGAAACTTTCGCAAACCAAGATACTATCTTAGAAGAATGGTCAGCCTTCATGACGCTTCGTACCCAAGCTCAAAAGGCCCTTGAGGAAGCTCGAAATGCTAAAGTTATCGGTAAATCGCTGGAGGCTCACTTGACCATCTATGCTGATGAAGCAGTCCGTACAGAGTTGGCAGCTTTAGATAGCGATCTGGCACAATTATTGATTGTTTCAGAGTTGACAATTTCTAAAGAAGAAGCTCCAAAAGATGCAGTGACATTTGAACATGTGGCTTTCACAGTTGAACACGCTCATGGTGAAGTTTGTGATCGCTGCCGCCGCATTGATGAAAGTGTAAAAGAACGTCCATACGGCGTAAGTATTTGTGACCACTGTGCTCAAATCGTTGAAGCTAACTTTACTGATGCCGTTGCTCAAGGTTTTGAAGTTAAAGACAAATAAGCAATCTTGCTTATTAACTAAAGAATACGAAAGCTCACCTGACAATCAGTCAGGTGAGCTTTTATGTGAGCTGATGAGCGAAACCGTTTTCTAAACTAGGATAAGTTTGAATGGATTTGACTAAGGTATTTTTGGAGGTAGTTTAGCTACCTACATGAGATGACTCATTATCAGCAGAAGGTTGGATATTAAAATTTTAGCAATAATAAAAAGTAAGCTAATTAGCCTACTTTAGACGGTTGTTGGAAATGAAATTTCAATTAGTTTCGCTGTATGCACAGTTTTTAATTTATCCATGAGAACGATTGACTTATCAATTTTGCGTTTAAGGAAGAACTCACGGATGGCTTCGAGCTCATTGTCTTTAACAGCGCGATATTTGTTGGTAATAAGCAGTTCATAATGCTTAGGGGCTTGGGTGAAAACGACATCTGTATTACCGGCAGAGTAGACTTCAACCAAGGTGGCATCTGTATTTCTTAACTGATTTCTGACGAGTTCCGGATGACTACTTGTTGTATTGATGAGCCTCATAAAATTCCTCCTAGTGTGTTTCTGTTACTATTATATCACTAATTTAAGCTGAAAGTTGAAAATCTTGACTTATTGATGATTTTTTTGCCAAGCTTCAACCCCCCATTTATGACTGCCGCGTTTTAGCTTGTCCTTGGCTTCTTCGACAGGAAACCAAGCTAAATGGTTGAAATCCTCAAGCGGAGCTCCAGCTTCTTGGAAATTGACGACTTCGTAGATGTAAGCTGGGTTGTAAAAATAAGTATCGCGGTGGCTAGAATAAAAGTATTCATCAGCTTGACCATAATATTCTCCTATTTCAGCGATAAAACCAAGCTCTTCGATTAATTCACGATCTAAAGCCTTCATACGGTCTTCGCCAGTTTCAATCTCACCTCCTGGTAAAAACCAAGCACCATTAGGTGCCTGAACGAGGATGATTTTCTCCTTTTCTGAGTTAGGAATGACAGCATAAACGCCATAGCGTGCTTTGTAATCGACATTTTCAATTTTTTGACCGAATGTTGGATGCTTCATTAGATTTCTCCTTTAGAGTATTATACTAAAAAAATGGAAAATTTCCTATTGATTTTCATAAGTTATAGTCTTATTCTTAGTAAATGTGAAAAATGAGACTTGCTTTTTTTGGTAAAACTGTTAGAATATTCTTAATTTAAGTTGAAGGAGTGATAGCATGTCAACCAAACGTTTAACTCTTGCCGCCTTTTTTATGGCCTTGATGATTATTTTAAGCTCAAGTGTCTTTAGTATTCCTGTTCCTGGCGGACATTTTTATTTCAATACCATCCTTATTTTTCTAGTGACGCTTTATTTCCAGCCTATGGAAGTAGTTATCATAGCAGGACTCGGCTCTTTTTTGGGAGATTTCTTCTTTTACCCAGCGCCCATGTTCGTCACCCTAGTGACTCATAGCCTGCAGGTTCTTGTCATTGCCTTGATTTTGAAAAATAGCAGAGCTCCTTTTCTAAAAACGAAAGTCATAGCGGCTTTTATTTTAGGAGGGATCATTGATTTGCTGGGTTACTTTCTTGGACGTTCTTTTGTCTACGCGACACCAGCCTATGCTATTTTAAAATTGCCTTTTGACGGTTTTGCTGTTATCTTAGGAGCAGTGGTAGCTTATTTTATTTATTACCATACACCATTTTCAAAAATGATGGAGAAGGCATTGAAAGACTAGAACAATGAAATAATCCGTCAAACGGGGAGTAAACAGGGACTGTAAGCCTAAAACACCAGCCAGCGTCTAAAGATGCTGGCTTTCACTTTGTTCAAGTCGCACTGCTCTTAACTCATCACCTGTCTCTTAAAAAAGCAGGTGTATGACTTGCCACTATCCCTAAGGGGCTTCATACTCTTTCACACTCAAGAATCGAGTGCTATATCATGTTTTTCCTGCTATTGTTTCAGTTGACTATAAAAAATGAGGACTGGATTTCCAGTCCTCATTTTGTTTGATAAGTTTTAGTCTGCAGCAACGCTTTCTTCAGCTTTTTCAGTTTTCTTTGCAGATTTAATAATGATTTTGCCATTACTTGTCATGACAGCCTTAAGGTCTTTTTCGCTTGGATTTTCAAGGTAGAAGTCTGTGATGGCATCCTCAATGTTATCTTGAATTGTGCGGCGAAGTGGACGAGCCCCCATCTTAGGATCATAGCCAAGATCAACTAATTTTTCCTTAACCTTGTCAGTCACTTCTAGATGAATACCGTTGTTAGCTAAGCGATCATTAACGTCATTTAGCATAAGGTCAACAATATGGAGGAGATTATCCTTATCAAGTGATTTGAATTCGATGATACCGTCAAAGCGGTTTATAAATTCTGGGCTGAAGAAGTCACCGAGTTGACCGAGAACAGAATTTGTACGGCCTTCTCGAGCGGCACCGAAACCGACAGAAGCTTCAACCTTACCTGTACCAGCATTTGATGTCATGATAATGATCGTATCCTTGAAGCTGACCGTGCGCCCTTGACCATCAGTTAAACGACCATCATCCAAGACCTGTAAGAACATATGCATAACGTCTGGGTGAGCCTTTTCAACTTCATCGAGAAGAATCAGTGAATAAGGATTGCGACGAACTTTTTCAGTCAATTGACCAGCTTCTTCATAGCCAACATACCCTGGAGGTGCTCCAACCAATTTAGCCACGCTGTGTTTCTCCATATACTCGGACATGTCGAAACGAATCATACTATCGGCAGATCCGAAGAGTTCAATAGCCAGTTGCTTAGATAGTTCAGTCTTACCGACACCGGTAGGACCGACGAAGAGGAAGCTACCGATTGGACGATTCGGCGTACCTAGTCCGACACGGTTGCGGCGGATAGCTTTGGCAATCTTGTCAACGGCTTCATCTTGGCCAATGACATGAGCCTTGAGATCATCTGCCAAATGAATCAATTGCGATTGTTCTTTGGCTTTGAGGTCGCCAACAGGGATGTTAGTTTTTTCTTCAATGATGTGCTCAATTGTTTTTTCAGTAATGATCGGTGTGTCTTGTTCATCGACCTTTTGATTTTGCATTTCCTTGAGTTTTGCGATTTGGTCGCGGAAATAAGCTGCGCGTTCGTAGTCTTCTTCACGAGTGGCTTGCGCTTTGAAATTTTCCGCATCAATCAGACGTTGGTCGATTTCTTTTGGATCAACAAAATTGAGGGTCAGGTTCATCTTAGAACCAGCTTCGTCAAGAAGGTCAATAGCCTTGTCAGGCAAGAAACGGTCTTGGATGTATCGATTTGAAAGAACAGCCGCAGATTCAATGGCATCATCAGAATATTTAACATGATGGTAGTCTTCGTATTTCTTTTGGATGCCTTTGAGAATAGTGATGGTCTCTTCAACAGATGGTTCATCAACTTTGACAGGTTGCATACGACGTTCTAGCGCAGCATCTTTTTCAATGATACGGTATTCGTTGAGAGTTGTCGCACCGACCAGTTGCAATTCCCCACGAGCAAGGGCAGGTTTGAGGATATTTCCAGCATCCATGTTGCCATCGCCAGCGGAGCCAGCACCGACAATTTCATGAATTTCATCAATGAAAAGGATGACATCCTTACGATTGCGGATTTCTTCCATGAGTTTTTGCATGCGTTCTTCAAATTGACCGCGGATGCCAGTTCCCTGAACAAGGCTAACGACATCTAGGCGTATAACTTGCTTGCCTTGCAGTTTTTGAGGAACATTTCCGTCAACAATTTTTTGTGCCAAGCCTTCGACAACGGCTGTTTTACCAACACCAGGCTCCCCGATAAGGACAGGGTTGTTTTTGGTACGGCGATTAAGGATTTCAATTACGCGGATAATTTCGGCATCACGACCGATGACTGGGTCAATGTCACCACGTCGAGCAATATCAGTCACATTGATACCAAATTCTTCAAGAAGTCCTTGTGGTTGCTGAGCAGCTTGTTGCGGACGGGGACCATTTGGACGACGGTTGTTGCCATTGTTACCGCCGTTACCACCAGCCAGTGTTGGTGGCGTATTTGGCAAATCACCACCATTGAAGGCACGGAAATTATTAAGGTCACCAAAGAAATCATCAAAGAATGGGTTGATAGAACTAGTTTCCCCCTTAGGCTGCTGGTTAGACAGGCCTTTCAAGAGAGCGTTATTTGGGTCCGTCTTCATAATTTGGTAGCAATTTTGGCAAAGGTCAATTTGTTTTTGCTGCCCATTGACATTAGTATATAGATGAATGGTTGATTCATTTAGGTTACAATTTTGACAAAGCATAAGTGTACCCCTTTCTTTCTGGACTACTTCGTTTGACAATAGTCAATATTGGTCAAACTTTATAATCTTATTATAGCACCATGAGATAAGAAAGCAAGTAAAAAGATTATAATATTAGCATTTGAGATCGGAGAGTGCTAATGTTGTTTTTTCAAAAAAAGCTTGCTAAATTATGAATAATAATGTAGAATAAAATGTATAAAAATACAAGGAGAAACATATGACAAAAGCCTTATCCTTTTTAAAAGAAATAGATTTTACTCAAGCAGAATTAATGGATTTAATAGATTTATCTCTGAAATTCAAAGACTTGAAGAGAAAGAGAATTCCTCATAAATATTTAGATGGACTTAATATCGCCTTGATTTTTGAAAAAACATCAACCAGAACACGTTCAGCCTTTACTGTTGCAGGGCAGGATTTGGGAATGAACGTGACCTATCTTGGTGCTGGTGATATTCAGCTAGGCAAGAAGGAGTCAGTTGTTGATACTGCTAGGGTTTTAGGTTCTATGTTTGACGGTATTGAGTATCGAGGCTTCAAACAAGAAGATGTGGAAGCTCTGGCTGAACATTCTGGTGTAGCTGTCTGGAATGGCCTGACTGACACATGGCATCCAACTCAGATGATTGCGGATTTCATGACTTTAAAAGAATATTTTGGCCACTTAGAAGGACTGACTATTGCTTATGTGGGTGATGGTCGCAACAACATAGCAAATTCCCTTTTGGTGACTTCAGCTATTTTGGGGATCAATGTCAAGATTATTGCGCCAGCTTCCCTGCAACCTGATCCTGAAATCGTGACCATAGCAGAGCAGCACAACAATGGCGCTGAACTGACTATTACGGATGATTTGGCAGCTGTAAAGGGGGTTGATATGCTCTACACTGATGTCTGGGTATCCATGGGAGAGGAAGTAGATTTTAAAGAACGTATCGACCTGCTTCTGCCTTACCAAATCAATGCTGATCTGGTGGACAAGACTGAAAATCCTAATGTTATTGTGATGCACTGTCTGCCAGCCTTTCATGATCTCAATACGGAGATTGCTCAGGATATCTATAATAAATACGGTCTTGCAGAACTTGAAATCACAGATGAAGTCTTCCAAAAATACAGCTCTGCTATTTTCCAAGAAGCTGAAAATCGTATGCACTCCATCAAGGCTATCATGTACAATTCGCTAAAAAATCTTTAAACTAGTGACGAATGCTCCTATTTGTGTTAAAATGAAAAGGACAAAAAACGAATAGGAGAATCGTTATGGAATCACATTTGGTGAGAATTATTAATCGTCTGGAATTGATGACGACTGATAGTAGTAATCTGAAACGTAATTTTGAACGTGATGGAGTTGTTGTTGCTGAAGTTTCATTTAGTAATGACCCTGAAAATGGTCCAGTATTCACTTTGCGTGACGTTGAAGCACGTGAGTCATACTCATTTGATAGCATCGACCTCATCGCTATGGAAATTTACGACTTACTCTACTAAGACTTACTAAACTAGAAAAGAAGCAGTTTCTTCTGTGAACGATTGTTTTCAGGGAGTATGCTTCTTTTTTCATGTATATCTTGTTGGTTGTTTGTATTTTTATTCAGATTATGTTAAAATAGTTAAAATTATTATATTTAAGTAGAAAGAAAGGGGTTTACTAAGAGGAGCTATAGCCTTGATATACACTCTTCTTAGGTTCTCATTTATGGATTTTTCATTTTTACCAAAGTACTGGTCCTATTTCAATTATGGGGTGCTGGTCACCATCATGATTTCGGCCTGTGTTGTCATCTTCGGTACCATCATTGGGGTGCTGGTTGCCCTCATCAAGCGATCCAACATTAAAATTTTGGACTGGTTAGTGAGTTTTTATGTATGGGTCTTCCGGGGGACGCCTATGGTTGTGCAAATCATGATTGCTTTTGCTTGGATGCATTTTAGCAAGGCACCCATTATTGGTTTTGGTGTGCTTGACCTTGATTTTTCACGCCTACTTCCCGGTATCATTATTATTTCGCTCAATAGCGGAGCTTATATTTCTGAAATCGTTAGAGCTGGGATTGAGGCTGTGCCAAAAGGTCAGCTTGAAGCTGCTTACTCACTTGGTATTCGTCCTGTCAACGCTATGCGTTATGTCATCTTGCCACAGGCCTTTAAAAATATCTTACCTGCGTTGGGCAATGAATTCATCACCATTATCAAGGACAGCTCACTCTTGCAAACTATCGGTGTGATGGAGTTGTGGAACGGTGCCCAGTCAGTCGTAACAGCAACTTACTTGCCAGTTACTCCGCTACTGTTTGCGGCCTTCTACTATCTCATGGTGACAACGATTTTGTCAGCAGTGCTTAAACAATTTGAAAAACGTATGGGACAGGGGGATAAGAACTAATGACTCAACCAATTATTTCAATTAACGGTCTTCATAAGTATTTTGGTAAGAATGAAGTCCTGAAAGGCATTGACTTAGATATTCAAGCTGGAGAAGTAGTTGTTATCATTGGCCCTTCAGGTTCTGGTAAGTCAACTTTTCTTCGTACTATGAATTTGCTTGAAGTGCCGACTAAGGGAACTATCAGCTTTGAAGGTGTTGATATTACTGATAAGAAAAATGATATTTTCAAAATGCGTGAAAAAATGGGGATGGTTTTCCAACAATTCAATCTTTTTCCAAATATGACGGTTCTGGACAATATTACCTTGTCACCGATTAAAACCAAGGGGCTACCAAAAGTAGAAGCAGAAAGTAAGGCCTATGACTTACTTGAAAAAGTGGGCCTGAAAGATAAAGCGGATGCGTATCCACCAAGTCTCTCTGGTGGACAGCAACAGCGTATTGCCATCGCGCGTGGTCTAGCAATGGATCCAGATGTTTTGCTTTTTGATGAACCAACCTCGGCACTTGACCCAGAGATGGTTGGTGAAGTGCTCAGCGTTATGCAAGATTTGGCAAAATCAGGGATGACAATGGCTATCGTGACTCATGAAATGGGCTTTGCACGTGAAGTAGCAGACCGTGTCATCTTTATGGATGGTGGAGTCATCGTCGAAGAAGGCACACCAGAACAAGTTTTTGAACATACCAGGGAGGAACGAACAAAGGATTTCTTGAGTAAGGTCCTGTAGCATTTATTAATAGAAAGGGGAGTTGAGCGTGTTTCAACTCTTTTCTTTTTACACTAGGAGTTCCATTTTTATAATTATTCTAATTTATAGCGTGTTTTATTTATAATCATTATAAATAGTGTATAAAAATATGATTTTATTCAATTTTATACACTATTTATCTTCTTTTTATGCTATAATTGACCAATAAAAAGTATCCGCAACAAATGATTCACAGGAGGTCAAGAAATTTGATTTTATTAGATGCCAAGGTAGATGTACCTTACACGATTGTCAGTATTGATTTACCAGAAGAGAGTCAACGTCATCTGTCTAATCTTGGTATCAATGTTGGAACGGTTGTTAAGATGGTTTCCAAGACCAAGAACAGTGCCATTATCATGCTTAAATCTAGTCGCTTGGCCTTTGATCAGTCCATCTTAAGTAAAATTGATGTTAGTGAAGCCCAGGAGAATGTGGAAACCATCCCCTTGTCCAAACTCAAAGTTGGTGAATTCGCCTATGTTGACAATATTTTTGCCCTAAATGAGGTTAAACGACGTCTTATGGATATGGGGCTGACACGACATACCAAGCTTTATTTACGCAAGGTGGCTCCGCTGGGAGACCCTATTGAAATTAGCCTGCGCGGTTATGAATTAACCCTGCGTAAGTCGGAAGCACAGATGGTTAGCGTAGTGAGAGCAAGCAAGGAGATGTCATGACAGTAATAGCTTTAATTGGGAATCCTAACAGTGGGAAAACCAGTCTTTTTAATTTAGTGACAGGAACCAATCAGCGAGTTGGTAACTGGCCTGGGGTAACAGTTGAACGCAAGAGTGGTGTAGCCAAGAAAGATAAGTCTATAGAAGTTCAGGATTTGCCCGGGATTTATTCAATGTCCCCTTACAGTCCTGAGGAAAAGGTGGCGCGTGACTATCTGCTCAGCAATCATGCTGACAGTATCCTTAATGTGGTGGATGCGACTAATTTGGAGCGCAATCTCTACCTGACAACTCAGCTGATTGAAACAGGTATTCCTGTAACTATTGCTCTTAATATGAGCGATGTGCTTAAAAGTCAAGGGAAATCTATCAATGTGGACAAGATGTCCTACCAACTAGGCCTGCCTGTCGTGGCAACCAGTGCAGTCAAAAATACAGGCGTTGAAAAGGCTATCAAAACAGCCAATCAGACTACCAAAACCAGCGTTGAGACTATCCAATATCCACTCTATGATGACAAATTTGAGGCAGCGATTGCCCAAATCGTTGAGATTCTAGGTAATACGGTGCCTGAACGTTCAGAACGTTTTTATGCCATCAAATTATTTGAACGCGATAGCTTGGTTGAGGCAGATTTGGATTTGTCAGAATTTCAAAAAGGTGAAATCAACGACATTATCAAGATTACCGAGGAAATTTTCACTGAAGATTCGGAGTCTATCGTCATCAATCAACGCTATGCTTTTATTGAGCGTGTTGCAAAAATGGCACAGAGTCAAGATAGTGACTTCAAAATGACCGTCTCAGATAAGATTGACAAGGTTGTGACCAATCGTGTGTTAGCTTTGCCAATTTTCACAGTCATTATGTTCTTAGTTTACTACCTGTCTATACAGACGTTTGGAACCATGTGGACAGATTGGGTTAATGATGTGCTTTTTGGAGAATATGTTCCAAATTGGGTGAGGGCTGTCCTTGATTACTTGCATGTTGCAGGCTGGTTGGAATCACTTATCATTGATGGTATCATAGCTGGGGTCGGTACGGTACTCGGTTTTTTGCCACAGATTTTTGTTCTTTTTGTCTGCCTGGGCATTCTGGAGGACATTGGTTATATGAGTCGTATCGCTTTTGTCATGGATCGTATTTTCCGTCGTTTTGGCTTGTCTGGAAAATCCTTCATTCCTATGTTGATTGCGACAGGTTGCGGGGTTCCAGCGATTATGGCAAGCCGTACTATTGAAAATGAACGCGACCGAAAGATTACCATTATGACAGCTACCTTCATGCCATGTTCGGCTAAGCTGGAAATCATCGCTCTGATTGCGGGAGCTTTCTTTCCACATAATCCTTTCATTGCACCATCTACCTATTTTGTTGGTTTGGTTGCCATCATCTTATCAGGAATTGCCCTCAAGAAAACGTCATTTTTGGGTGGTTACACCAGTCCCTTTATCATGGAATTGCCAGCCTATCATCTACCTAAGGTCATGAAGGTTCTCCGTTATGCCATTGGTAAAGCTATGAGCTTTGTCAAACGTGCGGGAACTATCATCTTTAGTCTGACTGTTTTGATTTGGTTTATGTCATCTTATAACTTTAGATTTCAATCAGTGGAAACGGAATACAGTATCCTCGCTAGTCTTGGTAAGTCGGTAGCTTGGATTTTCAGTCCGCTTGGTTTTGGAAACTGGAGGGCAGCAGTGGCAGCAGGGACAGGTCTTGCGGCCAAGGAAACTGTGGTAGCAACCTTTGGTATTCTCTACAATGACAATACGACAGCTAGTCTCTGGCACAGCCTTCAAGCTGACTACTCAGCGCTGTCTGCTTATTCTTTCTTGACCTTTAATCTACTCTGTGCGCCGTGTTTTGCAGCTATGGGGGCTATCAAGCGTGAGATGAACAATGTTAAGTGGACACTAGGTGCTATTGGTTTTCAGACAGGTCTGGCTTACGTGGTCAGTCTTATGATCTATCAGTTCGGCTTGATTCTCTTTTACGGTAAAACCATCAATTTTTGGACAATAGTGGCAGTTGCTCTGCTCTTGACCACCGTCTACTTTATCGCTAGAAAACCACGTCAAGTCAAAGAGAGGGTTATCAGCTTGGATAATCTTGCCACAACACAAGAATAGGAGTCACTTATGTTAGCAACTATTATTATCACAGGGCTGATTGCTCTGGCTGTCTTTTGGGGAATGCGCAGCTTTATCAAGGGCAAAGGTTCTTGCGGAGATTGTGATTGTTCTTGCCCAGTGAAAGACGAGATGCGCAAGTCATCAAAAGTGAAATAGCAAAATTAAGGACTGATCTAGATGAACAGTTCTTTTTTGCTAGGATAGTAGTAAATACTCCACTTATTTTCTTTAAAGGAAACATTACTTTTATAGTTTTTTTCGAAAGTTACTTGATAGCATTTCATTAGAAAACATATAGTAAAATGGAGCTTGTCGCAGATGATTTTTGATTAGTCAAAGAGAAGAGAGTGGGTTATCGTGGTCTTAGCCTCACTCCAGTACAGAATGACCTGTTTAACGAGATTTTGAATTTACTCTAAAAAGTAGAAGTGTATAGTACTATTTTGAATGACTAATTAAGCCATGTCACTAGCATAATGCGATTTTCGCTAAGAAAATTTAATTTTCTTAACAGTTTCCTTACCTTTACAAATTCCTAATTTTCTCTTACAATAAATGAATGACAAATAATCTTATTTTACATGCTATTCAGTTGCTTTTGCTGGCTTTGATTATTGGGATTTTTGTGACCATCCTTCGTCATGCTAGGCTTAAGCAGATAAATTTGAAAGAAAAATTTTTTACAGGGCTTTGGATTGGCTACGTGACAGACCTTTTGGATACTCTGGGTATTGGAACCTTTGCGACGACTACGACTCTTTTTAAGATGACTAAGTTGGTGGATGATGACCGCAAGATTCCAGCTACTTTGACCACTGCCCATGTTATTCCTGTTATGGTAGAAGCTCTTTGTTTTATTACCATCGTTAAGGTGGATATAACTACCTTGGTTTGTATGGCTTTGTCTTCTTTTACAGGAGCTTTTGTCGGTGCTCGTATTACTAAAAATTGGAACACGCGCAAAGTACAGCGCGTGCTGGGAATTCTCCTGATTTTAGCAGCCTTTGTCATGGTTTACCGCATGGTGACCAATCCTGGCGCAGGCATTTCGGATGATGTGCGCGGTTTGACAGGTATCTGGCTTTTGGTAGGGATGGTTTTCGACTTTGTGGTTGGCTTGTTGATGACTATGGGACTGGGCAATTATGCTCCTGAGTTGATTTTCTTTTCCCTAATGGGCATCAATCCTTCAGTAGCTCTTCCTGTCATGATGTTGGATGCTTCAATGATTCTGGTTGCGGGTTCTAATGAATTTATTAAATCTGACCGTGTGAATTGGCCAGGTGTTCTGGGCATCATCATTGGTGGTGTCCTGGGTGTTCTGACGGCTGCTGTTTTCCTCAGCAACCTGGATATCAATAACCTGAAAATTCTAGTCATTTTCATTGCCCTCTACACGGGCGGAACCCTTTTACGCTCCTCTATTTTGAAAAGATAGCAGAGCTTTAAAGCTAAGGAGTGGAGTAAATCCCACTCTTTTTGATTAACCATATTGGCTAATGTTAGTCTAGAATGAAAGTTAAAATAAGTCACATCTATTACTATAATCACAATTTCTATTTCAATACAGCGAACTTAGCAATGAAATAACTGATGGCCTCCGCACTACTTGAGAAAACATCAAAAATGCCTATTTTGATTTTAACTTAGTATAAAAAATGGTAAAATAAACTATCACATTAAGGAGAGATTATGCAGATTCATCTGAGGAACGAAATTGACCTTGGCGGTCAAATGGAAGTGATTGATCAACGCTTTCCTGTTGAAGTAACAGAAAAAAATGGTCATTATTATTTTGTCTTTACTAATGACGAAAACGAAAAAGTTATGATTAAGTCTAATTCAGAAGAGCTAACCATGACCCGCTTTTCAACTCCCAAGTCTGTCTTGCGGTTTCATCGGGATAATCCTGTTATGGTATCTATTCCGACTCCCCTAGGCTATCAACATCTACTGACCGAGACTAGCACTTATCACGCTGACTTTGATCATCAGCTGATTAAAATGAATTACGAGCTAAAGCAGCCTGAAACAGAGTCCGTTTTTGCAGAATATCAAATGGAAATTAGTTGGCAATAATGGAAAGAACAGACAAAAGTGGCATAGCCAGTGTCTTGATGCCACTTTTAGCAATGTTCTCGTAGCTATTCGAAATTTGCAGGCTTTGCCTTGGCAGGATCTACAGCCATGATGAATGAGTCTATCTATAGTTTGTTTGACGGTGGTAATCAGCTTCTTCTTCCGGTTGGAGATAAGCATTCCAAAATCAAGCCAGTCAACGTCACTCTTTTAGAGAGGTGCGTGCTAAATACTTTTATTCGACTGTTGTTGCCACGATTCACTTCTTTTTAGGTGGCGCTTCCAGGTATCATGGAAGCCATCGAAAACTTTCATCGCCAGAACATGGCATTAACAAAACAGGAATTGTCATTGGTATTCTGATTTTTGGTATGTTGCTAGAATCTTTAAGTCTGCGTGTGGCTTTCAAAGAAATCAAAGAGTTGAATACGGATGAGTTGCCCTTGTAATCTTCTTGCGTGGTGGTTGGGCAGTTTCTGACCTTGATTGGTACTATTTTGACACCGTTGACAGACAATGACTTCTATGATGCCTTGTCGGGGCTACTGCTGGGATTCATGCTTTGTCTAGCAGCTCTTTTATTAGTCCGTGAATTTTACAGTCTCTTGGTTGGGAAAATATCACCAAGAAAGATTTACCCATTATCAGCTCAGTCTTTGACCGTCAAGAGGTGAAGAAATTGATTGATATCAAAATACTTCACTTGAGTGCGATAGATATTTTAGTTACGGCTAAAATTGAGGTGGACACACTTTGTATCAAATATTCCGTTCAACTCATCAACCAAATTGAGGCAGATATTCGCGAAAAGATTCCTGTTTATAAGATTTATATCTACATTGAAACGGACCTCTATAGGGAGAACTAAACGTCATAAGAAAAAGCCCTTTGTTCAGGGCTTTTTGCTTGTTCTAAAATAGATCAGAAAGTAGTGATGAAATTGCCCGTGAAAAATCACCTAAATAATAGCAAAACGACGTATAGGCTAAGTCGCTTTGTTGTTCAATTAATAAACCAAATAGCAGTACTCTAATCTTTCACTTTCAAAAAGCAATAACTTTTTTATCAAAGTAAGCTGTATCAAATGAATCACGAACCATGTTTATCTCCAATACTAATAATTTGATCAAATAATTCTTTGTTTTCATCATATAAATGATGAGTAATCATGATAATTGTCAAGTTTTCTATTTGGAGAAGTTCTCTTTCGATATCTACTGCTGTCTTTTTATCCAAATTGGCAACAGCTTCATCCATAATGATAATTGGTTTATCTCCAAGTAGCTCTCTAGCAATAGAAATCCTTGCCTGCTGTCCACCAGATAAGTCATCTTTATATTCCTGATTTAAACGTCCTTTAATAAAACGATCAATGCGTGAAAGATGTAAAATCTCATCAAAATTGTCTTTATCTATAGAACGCCCTAAGGTCATATTATCAAGTAACGTATCTTTAAAAAGATATGCTTTTTGCGGAATCAATGCAAAAATATCTTGCAAACCTCTCAGTGAGAGTTCTTTATAGTTATGGTTGTCAATAAAAATATCACCTTCGTAATGTGTTAATTCTCCAGTCAATACTCGAATTAATGTTGTTTTTCCAGAACCAGACCCACCCACAACAACTACTTTTTGTCCTTTTTTAATAGTAATATCAGGATATACAATAGTGTTATTGTTATCAAAAATGACATGAAGATTTTGAAGCCTTAGTGTATGATTAAAGCTTTCAATAACATCCAACGGTTCTTGTTCAACTTTCTTAGGGTATTTATCTAACAATTTAAAAGTTGCTTTAAATGTAACAATATTATAAGCAGCACCTCTAGTATAGTTGAATAAAGAACTTGTTAGATTTGCAATTGAGAATATGACACCCGTTGTAATACTTCCTCTCATGACTAAATAACCAGTTACAATAAAAATGATTACTTGTGCAATGATACTCGACATTAAAGAGAGAGAATTAGCTGTACTAGAACTTTTAGTTAAGCTAACTTTGGACTTAATCATTTGTGTAAAATCGGTTAAAATGCGGTTTTTAAAATAATCTGTTTGGTTATTATGATAAAAAATTTCATAACCATTTAAATAGTCACTTGTACGATTTAAAGCAATACTAGATGCGTCTGAAACTTTTTCAGTTTTATTAGCAATATTTCCTTCAAAAATTTTAGGGACAAAGTAGACAAAAATTGTCATCAAAATACTAACGGTAAGTAATAACCAATGAAAATATATGATAGCAAAAGCATTAAATACTACTGTCATAACACTTTCAATTGCATCATATAGTTGCGTGAAACCATTATCCTTAAGCAAGGTCATATCATTGATTAACCATGAATTATATTCTGCTTTACTATAATTATTACCTACATAAGAATTTGCAATTAAAGAATCTAACAAATCATTACGAATAAGGTTAACTTCTTTTTGAGATAGCTTTTCCTTTAACGTGTCTTTCCAAACTTGAAAAATACTATAGCCTGCCCAACACGAAATATCTATGATACCCCAAAAAACAAACCTATCCCACTCACTATTAATTAGTGAGTCCAGCATCCATGTTAAAGAGAGTGAACTCATAACATTAGCAACTACCCAGAAAATAATAATAACAAACAGTAGCAAATTTTCTGTCCTAAACTTCCATAAATATTTCAACATAAATAGCTCCCATCTAACTAAATTTATTCAGTAAAGAATCAACTATCAAATCAAGAAGATTATCTACGTCACCTTCTTTTTTAACTGATCCATTTGTTAAAACTTACTCAGTCATTTTTTTATAATATGATATTTAGAAGGTCTTAACATTCACAAAACTCTCCCGCCTCAAGGTAAGCGTTTACATAATCTGTTTCATTTTCTGCTTATTAGGTAA
This sequence comes from Streptococcus caballi DSM 19004, assembly GCF_000379985.1. GTDB lineage: Bacteria > Bacillota > Bacilli > Lactobacillales > Streptococcaceae > Streptococcus > Streptococcus caballi. The sequence goes on from NZ_KB904107.1 coordinate 88,318, forward strand.
ATAAAAATAGGTTTTTTACTCCAATTATGGACATGCAAACAATTAAAAATTTTTGGATAAAATATTTAAATATGTTAAGCAATCAATTAGACATTGACTTATACTTATTTTATCAACTGTTGATTACCTTTTCAAGTTTAGAAACAGGTGTTTTTTACCACTGTACAAGGCAAGAAATAAAATCATTTTCTCTTTATATATAAATCTCTATAAACTACCTATAAGGAAGATTGTAAACGCAAATAGCTTGCTTTTTAGGCTGACATTTTGGTATAATTGTAGACATATCAAGGGAGTAGCAGACGGATTTATCCGTGGCAAGGTCGTCATTACGAAATCGTTGGTTTCCGGCCTTGTCTTAAACAGCGAGACTTGTTTTTTTAAACAGGTCTCTTTTTACATTCTTTTATGAAAAGAGACTAGGCGGTAAAGGGATTATTCCCTTTATACTCTCAAAAGGAGTATTGGATTTTAAGAGAAGGAGAACGTATTTTGTCTAAAGAACAAAGTAGAGAATTGTTTTACACACAAGACAAAGAAGATGTCTTGGAACATTTAGAATCATCTAAAGAGGGCTTGTCCACAGCAGAGGCACAAAAACGTTTGGCTGACTATGGACGTAATGAATTGGATGAGGGTGAAAAACGCAGTCTTTTGGCTAAATTCCTTGACCAATTTAAAGACTTGATGATTATCATCTTACTAGTTGCGGCAGCCCTATCCGTCATCACTGAGGGAACCGAAGGTCTGACTGATGCTCTTATCATTTTAGCTGTTGTGGTGCTTAATGCCGCCTTTGGTGTGTACCAGGAAGGTCAAGCAGAAGCAGCAATTGCAGCTCTTAAAAAGATGTCTAGCCCGATTGCCCGTGTACGTCGTGACGGACACGTTATCGAAGTTGATTCCAAAGAATTAGTTCCAGGGGATATTGTCATGCTAGAAGCTGGTGATGTTGTCCCTGCTGATATGCGTCTTTTGGAAGCAGCTTCTCTCAAAATTGAAGAAGCTGCCTTAACAGGTGAATCTGTCCCTGTTGAAAAAACATTATCAGGGTCTGTAGCAGCTGATGCTGGTATCGGTGACCGTGTCAATATGGCCTACCAAAATTCAAATGTTACCTACGGACGTGGCTCAGGTGTGATTACCAACACAGGAATGTACACGGAAGTTGGTAAGATTGCCAATATGTTGGCAAATGCAGATGATACTGACACACCATTAAAACAAAACCTCAACCAGTTGTCTAAAGTGTTAACGTATTTGGTTGTTGCCATTGCTCTTGTGACTTTTATTGTAGGTGTTTTTGTTCGAGGCGAAGAGCCTTTGAAAGGATTAATGGTTGCCGTTGCGCTTGCTGTTGCTGCTATTCCTGAAGGTCTTCCAGCCATTGTTACTATCGTTCTTTCAATGGGAACAACCACTCTTGCTAAACGTAATTCGATTGTACGAAAATTGCCAGCAGTTGAAACACTTGGTTCGACAGAAATCATTGCTTCAGATAAAACTGGTACCTTGACCATGAATCAAATGACTGTCGAAAAGGTTTACACGAATGGTCAATTGCAAAGTTCTGCTAGCGATATTGCTGCTGATAACAATACTTTACGCATCATGAACTTTGCCAATGATACGAAAGTTGACCCAAATGGCAAACTTATAGGTGATCCAACTGAAACTGCTTTGGTTCAATTTGGTTTTGATCATAGTTTTGATGTCCGTGATGCTTTGCAAATGGAACCTCGTGTGGCTGAATTGCCATTTGACTCGGACCGTAAACTCATGTCAACAATCCATAAACAGGCTGATGGTCGCTACTTTGTTGCCGTTAAGGGTGCTCCAGATCAGTTGCTCAAACGGGTGACAAAGATTGAAGAGAATGGTAATGTTCGCTCTATTACGGAGACTGATAAACAAACGATTCTTGCAATCAATAAAGACCTGGCCAAACAAGCCCTACGTGTCCTAATGATGGCTTATAAATATGTGTCAGAAGTTCCTACACTTGACACAGAAATTGTCGAAGCTGACCTAATTTTCTCAGGTTTGGTTGGCATGATTGACCCTGAGCGTCCCGAGGCAGCAGATGCTGTTAAAGTAGCCAAAGAAGCGGGTATCCGTCCAATCATGATTACTGGTGACCATCAGGATACCGCAGAAGCTATTGCTAAACGTCTTGGCATCATTGAAGACGATGGTGAGGATCATGTCTTTACGGGTGCAGAGCTCAATGAATTGTCCGACGAAGAATTCCAAAAAGTCTTTAAACAATACTCTGTCTATGCGCGCGTGTCTCCAGAGCATAAGGTTCGTATTGTTAAAGCTTGGCAAAAAGAAGGTAAGGTTGTTGCCATGACAGGTGATGGTGTTAATGATGCACCATCGCTTAAGACTGCTGATATCGGCATCGGTATGGGAATTACTGGTACAGAAGTGTCTAAGGGTGCTTCAGATATGGTCTTGGCAGATGATAACTTTGCGACAATCATTGTTGCTGTTGAAGAAGGACGTAAAGTCTTCTCTAATATTCAAAAATCAATTCAGTACTTACTATCTGCTAATATGGCTGAAGTCTTTACCATCTTCTTTGCCACTCTCTTTGGTTGGGATGTACTTGAGCCAGTTCATCTCTTGTGGATTAACTTGGTAACTGACACCCTTCCTGCAATTGCTCTTGGTGTTGAACCAGCTGAGCCAGGTGTTATGACCCACAAGCCTCGTGGACGTAAGTCAAGTTTCTTTGATGGTGGTGTTATGGGAGCTATTATTTATCAAGGAATTTTCCAAACGCTTTTGGTTCTTGGTGTTTATGGATGGGCGCTCCTTTATCCAGAACACGCAGAAACCCACATGATGCATGAAGATGCGTTGACAATGGCTTTTGCCACACTAGGTCTTATTCAATTGATTCATGCTTTCAATGTGAAATCTGTTTACCAATCTATCTTTACAGTTGGTGCTTTTAAGAATAAAACCTTTAATTGGTCAATTCCTGTTGCTTTCATTCTTTTGATGTTGACAATCGTGGTTCCAGGTTTTAACACTCTGTTCCATGTTTCGCATTTGTCAGTGACACAATGGGGAGCAGTTATTATTGGAAGTCTGTTAATGCTTGTTCTTGTTGAAGTGGTCAAAGCTGTGCAACGAGCGCTTGGACAAGATGAAAAAGCTATTTAATAAAAAAGAGACTGGCCCCTAAAATGAGATAGAAGAAAAACACTCCTGTTTCTGGTTTAATAGAAACAGGAGTGTTTTGTTATGATCAAAAAAGCCTATTCGGTAGAAATTAAGTTAGTCTGTATCAAGATGAAGAAGGCAGGTAAGTCCAATAAGGTCATCGTGGAGACTTTGAAAATCAAGAATGATAGTCAAGTTTATACTTGGATGAGATGGTATGAGAAGGAAGAGCAGCATCGTTTCCATCAACGCTTGGGTAACTACGGTAAAGGGATAGGACAGCTATCCGAAGTGGAACAGTTACGCCTGCAGGTGGCATTACTAAAAAGTATCGGAGCTTGATAAGGCCATCGACAAAGTAAGTCTTATCAAGCTGGTGGAAGAATATAAGAAAGTCTATCCAGTGTCCATCATTCTGGACTGCTTTGATGTTAAACGCTCCACTTTCTACCGTTGGAAAGCCGGGGACGGAAAGTCTGGAAAACGAGATGGAATTGTCGATAAAATTAAGCAACTTTGTATGGACAATCAGGTTATCTATGGCTATCGTACCATCACACGATTGCTCAAGAAAACTCATAGCCCATCGTCAACCGTAAGAAAGTTTATCATATCATGAAGGATAGTGGTTGGCTCTATCGCACTCGTCCTAAGAGGATGCCACATCTAGGCAATCCATATGATGTGACGGGGAACAAGCTAGACCGTGATTTTCAATCGGAACAATCATTAGAGAAGCTTGTCAAGATACTGACTTTGTGCTTGATCCTCTCAACCAACTGGAATTGATTCAAGGAGTCATCTTACACAGTGACCAGTCTCCTGTAGCTTACAGAAAACTGGTTGCATAAAGGTGCTTTTCTTCTGTCCCATTTTTGGGTTGTAGTGCCTCTTGAGCATGATTACTTTTTATTAAATAATAGTTCAAGATCCTTGCATTTGTCATTTAATAAGGCTAGAATATTATTGGAAAGGAAGTTTTTATCATGAAAAAATTTTTTGCTGAACTTATTGGTACATTTATTCTTGTCTTTGTAGGGACAGGAGCTGCTGTGTTAGGTGGCGGTGCTAGTAATGTTATTGGCTACGCCTCTATCGGCCTTGCTTTTGGTTTGACAATTGTCGCTGCCGCTTACAGCATTGGCTCTGTATCTGGCGCACATCTTAATCCAGCAGTTTCCGTTGCTATGTATATCAATAAACGTATGGATGCTAAGGAATTAGTGACTTACATTTGTGGCCAAGTAGTCGGTGCCATTTTAGCAACGCTTTGTCTCTTGTCAATTACTGGTGACAGCTCTTCTCTTGGTCAAAATGTGGTTTCTGATGGCTATTCACTTTTTACAGGTTTCCTTGTTGAAACTGTTTTAACCTTTATCTTTATTTTGGTTATTATGACAGTGACATCAGCTAAGAAAGGAAATGCCAGCCTAGCTGGGCTAGTGATAGGTTTAACTCTAACTTTGATTCATTTTGTTGGTATTCCTGTTACAGGGATGTCGGCTAATCCAGCACGTAGTTTAGCTCCAGCTTTGTTTGCTGGGGGGTCAGCACTCAGTCAAGTTTGGATTTTCATCTTGGCTCCACTTCTGGGCGCTATTCTAGCAGCGCTTGTCGCTAAATATCTTCTAGATACAGAAGCAAAATAAACACAAAAAATGACATCTATCTGATATACTCCCCTTATAGTGGACAGTGAAAAAACAAAAATTTTCACTAGAAACTATAACGGGAGTTTTACTATGTCCAAAAGAAGTCCAAAGTCTGTCTCTGAAAAACTAGAACTTGTTCTACTTCACTCGGAAGAAGGGAAATCA
>NZ_KB904108.1 GCF_000379985.1 Streptococcus caballi DSM 19004
AACGTATGTTCAGCGAGCGTCTTTAGACGCCGCTGGAGTTTAACGGCTTATAGCCGGTGTACAAGCCACCCGTTTACACGGGTGGTTTTGACTTGGCTTCGAGCCAGTTTTTCTGGCTCTTTGTCAACTGTAATAGGTGATGAAAGCTATGTTCTGGAGAGGACCAACATGTCTTCTCTTTTTTTGATGTTTAAAGCAATCAAAATCCGTTACTGGCTCTACAGCTTTGTAGTAATAGCTAGAGCGAGGAATCTTCAACCAACGACACATGGCTGAAATGCTGTATTTGTCCGTATTAGCAGTGATTATTTCTCTTTTTGTGCCATAATCACCGCTGCTTGCTTTAGGATGTCTAGTTGCATTTCCAGCTCTTTATTGCGTTTTCTGAATTCTATCAGTTCATGCTGCTCGTCTGTCAGATTGTCAACAGACTTGAAGGAACCAGTTGTTCTTGCCTGTCTGACTCACTTGTCAAAGGTTGAAGGCGTTAAATCATATTCTTTGATAAGCTTGCTTCGTTTTCTTCCTGCATTGTGAAGGTCAACAAGACTTGTTTGAACTCGTCAGTAAAGTGATGGCGAATTTTTCTAGACATACTTTTCTCCTATTTGCTTTAGTGTAAAACACTTTATTATTCTGTCTAGTTTAGTGTAACTTATTCAATAGCCTTATGTGACTACTATCTTCATGATTTTTTATCCTAAAAACTTGATAGACTTGACAATGGTAGAAAAAAACAAAAGATTTTTTTGCTATTTCAGTCCTAATTTGTTATACTGTCTTAGTGGGTTTCCATATCTTATTTTGGGGTCGTTACGGATTCGACAGGCACTATGAGATATATTTTGCGACTCATCGGCAGATGTAAAAATGCCAGTTAAATATAACTGCAAAAAATACAAACTCTTATGCATTAGCTGCCTAAAAACCAGCCTGCGTGACTTTCACGAGATTGCTTGTGTTTCGGCGAAGGTCTTATTATTAGCAAGCTACGTTTGGCTATTGTCTAACTAGTCAAAAAGAGATGGGTAGACTCGCTTAGTCTGGACTTGAGTTATGTGTCGAGCCTAAGTTAAATCAAGACATAACCTATGGTTGTAGACAAATATATTGGCAGGTGTTTGGACGTGGGTTCAACTCCCACCGGCTCCATTACTGTTCCTAAAGTTTATCGAAACTTCTTAAAACCTTTTATCCAAAGGTTTTTTATTTTTGACCTGAAAAGTGGATGAGGCAAATGTTTTAATAGTTTAGGAAGATTTTCTCCTAATAGGAAGTTGAATGGAGGAGTTTTTTAATATTTTTTCTGAAAACGTTTCATGGTCTTGAAAAATGTGCTCATAGTAGTAGACTAATAGACAAAGGAGTTTTTTATGAAATTATATGTTCAGTTTATGATTATTCTGGCCTTTTCTTTTATCGGAGAGGCCATCTCTACTCTCTTTAAGCTGCCGGTTCCTGGTAGCATTATTGGGCTGGTTCTTTTGTTTTTAGCTTTGGAAACTAAACAGATCCGTTTGAGACACATTGATGTGGTCGGTAATTTTCTTTTAGCTAATATGACCATTCTTTTTTTGCCAGCAGCAGTGGGGATTATGGACCGTTTTAAGGATATCAAGGATTATTTACTACCGATTTCAATCATTATTGTAGTAGCTATTTTTCTTAATATTGCGGTGATTGGCTTTGTCGTGCAATTCATTAAGAAACATTTTGAAGGTGATTATGTGGACAAGGAGGTGCGTCATGAATGAGTTAGTATCTAATCCGATTTTTGGCATTATGCTGTCCATAATGGCTTATCTTTTGGGGATGTTGATTTTTCGTCGTTTCCCGCATCCAGTTACAACACCGCTCTTACTTGCGACGGCTTTTATTATTATCTTTTTGAAGCTGACTAGCATCTCTTACAAGGATTATTATGTGGGTGGCAGCTATCTCAACATGCTCATTGTCCCTTCAACTGTTGCTTTGGGTATTCCCCTCTATCGGTCTTTCCATCTGATGAAGCACCATATTAGGAGCATCTTAATTGGTATTATTGCTGCCTGTTTTGTTAATACGAGTTTCACTGCTATCATTGCCAAACTGTTTGGAATGAAGTATTTTCTGGCTATCTCCCTATTTCCAAAATCGGTGACAACGGCTATGGCTATTGGGATTACAGATAAGATGCATGGGATGATGACCATAACTTTGGTAGTTGTAGTTATCACGGGAATTTTGACCAGCGTTTTGGGACCTGTCTTTTTGAAACTTCTCCATATTGATGACCCCGTCGCTATCGGCTTGTCCTTGGGTGGAACTGGGCACGCCATCGGTACAGGGACAGCCCTTAAGTATGGTCATGTTGAAGGGGCAATGGCGGGGCTTGCTATTGGAATTACGGGTGTTACTTATGTTTTTGTTAGTCCGTTGATTGCGCAGCTTATTCTCAAGTGATTTTTCCTTCTGAATGAGATATGCTATAATAAGAGAAAACGAAAAGGATTTTATTAGGTTTTTATGATGAAAATGAAAAAAACTGGACTTGTTATTCTCTTAGCAGCTTTGACTGTTAATCTGGCAGCTTGCTCGTCTAAACAGTCAAAGAAAACATCTGATGAACCCTTGCAGACCAATACTGTTATTAAGAAAAATGATCATCAGGATGTTAGATTAAAATTTAATCAGATTAAAACAGCAAAGGCAGCAGATCAATTTAAAGGCGGGACAAGTTTGGAGCAGTTGAAGGCTCTCTTTGGGGAACCGGTCAAGCAAGAACAGGTTCCAGCAGGTGATGTGATGCTGGATTCTTACACTTGGCGTTTTGACTCAGTTGAGGTTTCTGCTCAGCTATTTCAAGATAGTACCATTGCGAGATCCATCTCCAATTTTAAGTTTGACCGCAAGGCGACAATCACCAAGGTAGCTTATGACAAACTAGCATCTGGGGTAACTTATGCGCAAGCTGTAGAATTCTTGGGTGAACCAGACATGATCTCTGAGACATCTTCTTCAGACAAGGAAAGCTTGCAGGCTATTTGGATCAGCGGACTCAAGACCAATGCCGAAGATGCTCAAATTTCCCTGACCTTTGAAAAAAATACCTTAACCGAAAAAACACAAAAAGGTTTAGAATAGACAAAAATTCTTGACCATTCTGATATACTCCCCTTATAGTGGACAGTGAAAAAACAAAAATTTTCACTAGAAACTATAACGGGAGTTTTACTATGTCCAAAAGAAGTCCAAAG
>NZ_KB904109.1 GCF_000379985.1 Streptococcus caballi DSM 19004
AAGTAACGGCGAATTTTTCTAGACATATCTGTTCTCCTCTTTTCTTTAGTGTAGAACACTTTATAAATTCTGTCTAGTTTAGTGTAACCTATTCAGTTTATTACCTGAAACTTGAGAAGGTATCAGAAGCCCTTCTAACAGCTATTACACATTACAGAAGTGAAGAGAGCCAAGTGCTAAGACACTTTACAACTACATTTATCAAGGTTTATTAACTATCAAGCTAATTGATCTGTCTAGATTTGCTCGTATCTGTAAGAAGCATAAGACCCATCCATCAAACTAAGAAGCGTCTAGGAATCGCCGTTGAGCAAAAATCTAAAGATATCAATGAACCACTGACTATCATATAGAATAAAAGTGGTTTGAGGAGCTTTAGCTATTTCATGATTGGGAGGTCCTTCTTTAAGCCAACGTTCAATATTTCTGCGATCTGTTAGTGTTAACTGCTTGCCTTTTGGTATAGTCTTGCATCTCAGAGTTCTTCTAATTGTTGTAGTGATTACAATTATATCTCTCTGAGGTGTTTTTTGATACCCTAAGTGGCTACCTTCATTTTAGAACTTTCACAATTAGAAGCTTTGATAATAGACGGAGAAATTTTCTAAAAAAACTTGCTATTGTTTATTGAATATGATAAACTGTTTTAGTATGTGGTGCTAGCACATCCGTAAATCATGATTAATATAGGAGGAAATATAAACCATGGCTAAAGTATGTTATTTTACAGGACGTAAAACTGTTTCAGGTAACAACCGTTCACATGCGATGAACCAAACAAAACGTACTGTTAAACCAAACCTTCAAAAAGTTACTGTTCTTATCGACGGTAAACCAAAAAAAGTTTGGGTTTCGGCTCGTGCGCTTAAATCTGGTAAAGTTGAACGCGTATAAAAATGAAAGCCTTAGGGCTTTTTTTGTTGACCAAATAGGAAAAAGCTTGTATTTTCAAGGAATTTTCTACTATATTTTTTTACAAGCTGTGCAATATATGATAAAATAGGTTGATAAAAACTTGAGAGGTAGTCAATATGACTGTAAAAATCAATACAAAAGATGGTCAAATTGAACTGTCTGATGACGTTATTGCAACTGTTGTCGGTGGTTCAGCAACAGAAATTTTCGGTGTTGTCGGAATGGCCAGCAAAAGTGCTATTAAAGATAATTTTCAAGCTCTCTTACGCAAGGAAAATTATGCAAAAGGTGTCGTTGTCAAATCAACAGATGCGGGTATTTCAGTTGATGTTTATACTGTAATGAGTTATGGTGTTAAAATTAGTGAAGTATCTAAAAATATTCAAGAGCGCGTTAAGTTTAACCTTGAAAATCAACTAGGCTTGTCAGCTGATATGGTCAATGTTTACGTGCAAAATATTAAGGTTGTAGGAGAAGATTAGTGTCAAATATTACAACAAGTTTATTCCAAGAGATGGTTCAGGCGGCTAGTACGCGTCTTGGAAAACAAGCGGAATATGTCAATTCACTAAATGTGTTCCCAGTTCCAGATGGAGATACAGGAACAAATATGGGGATGACTATGGAAAATGGTGCCAAAGAGGTTGCTGATAAACCAGCAAGTTCGGTTGGCGAAGTTGGTCAAATTTTATCAAAAGGTCTTTTGATGGGAGCACGTGGGAACTCTGGTGTTATCACCTCGCAGTTATTCCGCGGTTTTGGTCAATCTATCAAAGATAAAAAAGAATTGACAGGTCAAGATCTGGCTCAAGCTTTCCAATCTGGTGTTGAAGTAGCTTATAAGGCTGTCATGAAGCCTGTTGAAGGAACAATCTTGACAGTTTCACGTGGGGCAGCCTCAGCTGCATTAAAAAAAGCTGAAGAAAGCAACGATGCTGTTGAAGTTATGAAAGCGGCTTTGGAGGGCGCAAAACGTGCTCTTGCCAAAACACCAGATATGCTTCCTGTCTTGAAAGAAGTCGGTGTTGTCGATTCTGGCGGACAAGGGTTGGTCTTTATCTATGAAGGTTTCTTATCGGCTTTGACGGGTGAATATATCGCTTCGGAAGAATTTCAAGCGACTCCTGCTACGATGACTGAGATGATTAATGCAGAGCATCATAAGTCAGTTGCTGGGCATGTTGCAACAGAAGATATTAAGTTTGGTTACTGTACCGAAATTATGGTAGCTCTTAAACAAGGCCCAACTTATGTTAAAGAATTTAACTATGAGGAATTTCAAGGTTACTTGAGTGGCCTTGGTGATTCACTTTTGGTTGTCAATGATGATGAAATTGTCAAAGTTCATGTCCACACAGAAGATCCAGGTCTTGTTATGCAAGAGGGGCTTAAATATGGCTCTCTTGTCAAAGTGAAAGTGGATAACATGCGTAATCAGCATGATGCCGTTCTTGAAAAATCAGCTGCGCAGGCTCAACCTCAAGAGGAAAAAGATTTTGCTCTCATCGCTGTTGTAGCTGGTGAAGGGTTGGCAGAAATCTTTAAATCCCAAGGTGTTGACTATATCATTTCTGGTGGTCAAACCATGAACCCATCAACAGAAGATATTGTTAGGGCTATTGAAGCGGTTAATGCAAAAAATGTTATCATTTTACCAAATAACAAAAATATCTTTATGGCTGCCCAGTCTGCTGCTGAAGTTTCAGAAGTGTCAGCGGCAGTTGTTGAGACACGCACTGTTCCACAAGGCTTCACAAGTTTGCTTGCCTTTGATCCAAGTAAATCTTTGGATGAAAATGTTCAATCCATGACGGCAAGCCTTTCGGATGTTGTCAGTGGGAGTGTAACTTTGGCAGTTCGCGATACAAGTATTGACGGCTTAGAAATTCATGAAAATGATAATCTTGGAATGGTTGATGGTAAAATTGTGGTGTCAAATCCTGACATGACAACCACTTTAAAAGAAACTTTTGCCAAGATGATTGATGAAGATAGTGAAATTGTGACTATCTATGTCGGTGAAGATGGGCGAGAAGATTTAGCTGAGGAAATTTCAAACTACCTTGAAGATAAGTATGAAGACGTTGAAGTTGAAATTCACCAAGGCGATCAACCAGTCTATCCATACTTAATGAGTGTTGAATAATATTATTTAGTCTTAAGAAGAGTTCGGATTTTCTCAATGTCATTAAGTTAAGTCTTTAACCAATTGAAGAAACTATTCCCGTCTGAGCAGTTGACGACAAGACGGGAATAGTTTTTGTATTTAGGGC
>NZ_KB904110.1 GCF_000379985.1 Streptococcus caballi DSM 19004
GCTAAGCGACTACCATATCTAACAGGGGGCAACCCCCAACTACTTCAGGCGTACTAGGGCTTAACTGCTGTGTTCGGCATGGGAACAGGTGTATCTCCTAGGCTATCGTCACTTAACTCTTGAATGATTATCCATTCAAAATTGAATATCTATATTGTATCAAGTTAACCTTACGCTGTCAATATTGACTTCGGATAAGTCCTCGAGCTATTAGTATTAGTCCGCTACACGTGTCACCACGCTTCCACTTCTAACCTATCAACCTGATCATCTTTCAGGGCTCTTACTGATATAAAATCATGGGAAATCTCATCTTGAGGTGGGCTTCGCACTTAGATGCTTTCAGCGCTTATCCCTTCCCTACATAGCTACCCAGCAATGCCTTTGGCAAGACAACTGGTACACCAGCGGTAAGTCCACTCTGGTCCTCTCGTACTAGGAGCAGATCCTCTCAAATTTCCTACGCCCGCGACGGATAGGGACCGAACTGTCTCACGACGTTCTGAACCCAGCTCGCGTGCCGCTTTAATGGGCGAACAGCCCAACCCTTGGGACCGACTACAGCCCCAGGATGCGACGAGCCGACATCGAGGTGCCAAACCTCCCCGTCGATGTGAACTCTTGGGGGAGATAAGCCTGTTATCCCCAGGGTAGCTTTTATCCGTTGAGCGATGGCCCTTCCATGCGGAACCACCGGATCACTAAGCCCGACTTTCGTCCCTGCTCGAGTTGTAGCTCTCGCAGTCAAGCTCCCTTATACCTTTACACTCTGCGATTGATTTCCAACCAATCTGAGGGAACCTTTGGGCGCCTCCGTTACCTTTTAGGAGGCGACCGCCCCAGTCAAACTGCCCGTCAGACACTGTCTCCGATAGGGATAACCTATCTAGGTTAGAGTAGCCATAACACAAGGGTAGTATCCCAACAACGCCTCAGTCGAAACTGGCGTCCCGACTTCATAGGCTCCTACCTATCCTGTACATGTGGTACAGATACTCAATATCAAACTGCAGTAAAGCTCCATGGGGTCTTTCCGTCCTGTCGCGGGTAACCTGCATCTTCACAGGTACTAAAATTTCACCGAGTCTCTCGTTGAGACAGTGCCCAAATCATTACGCCTTTCGTGCGGGTCGGAACTTACCCGACAAGGAATTTCGCTACCTTAGGACCGTTATAGTTACGGCCGCCGTTTACTGGGGCTTCAATTCAGATCTTCGCTAACGCTAAACCCTCCTCTTAACCTTCCAGCACCGGGCAGGCGTCACCCCCTATACATCATCTTACGATTTAGCAGAGAGCTGTGTTTTTGATAAACAGTTGCTTGGGCCTATTCACTGCGGCTGACTTAAAGCCAGCGCCCCTTCTCCCGAAGTTACGGGGCCATTTTGCCGAGTTCCTTAACGAGAGTTCTCTCGCTCACCTGAGGCTACTCGCCTCGACTACCTGTGTCGGTTTGCGGTACGGGTAGAGTATAATTAACGCTAGAAGCTTTTCTTGGCAGTGTGACATCACTAACTTCGCTACTAAACTTCGCTCCCCATCACAGCTCAATGTTACAGATACAAGCATTTGACTCATATCACACCTCACTGCTTAGACGTGCACTTCCAATCGCACGCTTTAGTTAGCCTACTGCGTCCCTCCTTCACTATATACTCTAGTACAGGAATATCAACCTGTTGGCCATCGGATACACCTTTCGGTCTCTCCTTAGGTCCCGACTAACCCAGGGCGGACGAGCCTTCCCCTGGAAACCTTAGTCTTACGGTGGATGGGATTCTCACCCATCTTTCGCTACTCATACCGGCATTCTCACTTCTATGCGTTCCAGCGCTCCTCACGGTACACCTTCTTCACTCATAGAACGCTCTCCTACCATACCTATAAAGGTATCCACAGCTTCGGTAATATGTTTTAGCCCCGGTACATTTTCGGCGCAGGGTCACTCGACTAGTGAGCTATTACGCACTCTTTGAATGAATAGCTGCTTCTAAGCTAACATCCTAGTTGTCTGTGCAACCCCACATCCTTTTCCACTTAACATATATTTGGGGACCTTAGCTGGTGGTCTGGGCTGTTTCCCTTTCGACTACGGATCTTAGCACTCGCAGTCTGACTGCCGACCATAAATCAATGGCATTCGGAGTTTATCTGAGATTGGTAATCCGGGATGGACCCCTCACCCAAACAGTGCTCTACCTCCATGATTCTTAATGTCGACGCTAGCCCTAAAGCTATTTCGGAGAGAACCAGCTATCTCCAAGTTCGTTTGGAATTTCTCCGCTACCCACAAGTCATCCAAGCACTTTTCAACGTGCCCTGGTTCGGGCCTCCAGTGAGTTTTACCTCACCTTCACCCTGCTCATGGGTAGGTCACATGGTTTCGGGTCTACGACATCATACTAACGCGCCCTATTAAGACTCGGTTTCCCTACGGCTCCGTCTCTTCAACTTAACCTCGCATCATATCGTAACTCGCCGGTTCATTCTACAAAAGGCACGCTCTCACCCATTAACGGGCTCGAACTTGTTGTAGGCACACGGTTTCAGGTTCTATTTCACTCCCCTCCCGGGGTGCTTTTCACCTTTCCCTCACGGTACTGGTCCACTATCGGTCACTAGAGAGTATTTAGGGTTAGGAGATGGTCCTCCCAGATTCCGACGAGATTTCTCGTGTCTCGCCGTACTCAGGATACTGCTAGGGTTAAAGACTATTTCGAATACGAGGCTATTACTCTCTTTGGCGACTCTTCCCAAAGTCTTCTTCTATAATCTTGTCATCCCACAGCGCAGTCCTACAACCCCGAAGAGTAAACTCTTCGGTTTGCCCTTCTGCCTTTTCGCTCGCCGCTACTCAGGCAATCGCGTTTGCTTTCTCTTCCTGCAGCTACTTAGATGTTTCAGTTCACTGCGTCTTCCTTCTCATAACCTTAACAGTTATGGATACTAGCCATTAACTAGTGGGTTCCCCCATTCGGATATCTCTGGATCATTGCTTACTTACAGCTCCCCAAAGCATTTCGTCGTTAGTCACGTCCTTCTTCGGCTTCTAGTGCCAAGGCATCCACCGTGCGCC
>NZ_KB904111.1 GCF_000379985.1 Streptococcus caballi DSM 19004
TGACTTTTCCGACTAAAATCTTTTTCAGGATGAAGCACAAACTGGTTTGCGGTGGAAACGATGTCGTTAATACTATCAAGTAAATGAGCTTTAATATGATCTAACATGACTTTTCCCCTTTTATTTTTAGTGTAACATAAAAAACTAACCTACCACAAAACGTGATAGGTTAGTTAACTTAATGACATTGGGCTAAAAAGTGGTTTTTCTTTTATTTTTGTGATTAGTTCATTCTTATCTCATAATCCTCCCAGTCCCAGGTCATTATGGACAGACAAAAAGCAACCCAAACGAGAGTTGCTTCCTTATTAATCTTCGTTTACAAAAGGCATAAGAGCCATAACGCGAGCACGTTTAATTGCTGTTGTTACTTTACGTTGGTTCTTAGCTGAAGTGCCTGTAACTCGACGTGGAAGAATTTTCCCACGTTCTGATACAAAACGGCTAAGAAGTTCAGTATCTTTATAATCAACATATTCAATTTTGTTAGCTGCGATATAATCAACTTTTTTACGGCGTTTGAATCCGCCACGACGTTGTTGAGCCATGTGTTCTCTCCTTTATAAATTTAATTCGTTTCCATTAGAATGGAAGATCATCATCTGAGATGTCCATTGGGTTTGAATTGCCAAATGGACTTTCATCTCTGCTAAAGTTTGGTGTTTGTTGTTGTGAAGGCTGTGATTGATAACCACCATTTGATGAGCCACCAAATGAATTATTGTTAAATCCACCAGTATTATAAGAACCACCAGATTGGCCTTCACGTGTAGCACGACTTTCCAAAATTTGGAAATTATCTGCAATAACTTCTGTCACATAAACACGTTGCCCTTGTTGATTTTCATAGTTACGCGTTTGAATACGCCCTGTGATACCCACAAGTGTGCCTTTTTTAGCCCAGTTAGCCAAATTTTCAGCCTGTTGGCGCCAGATAACACAGTTAATGAAATCTGCTTCGCGTTCACCAGCTTGATTTTTGAAATTACGATTGACAGCAAGTGTAAATGTCGCGACGGCTTGATTACTAGGTGTGTAACGAAGTTCTGCATCTCGAGTCATGCGACCCACAAGTACTACATTATTAATCATAAACTACCTTCTTAAGCGTCAAGTTTTACGATCATATGACGAAGAATGTCACCGTTGATTTTTGAAAGACGATCAAACTCGTTAAGAGCCACAGCGTCAGTCGCTTCAACGTTAACAACGTGGTAAAGTCCTTCGCGGAAATCTTGGATTTCGTATGCAAGACGACGTTTCTCCCAATCTTTTGATTCAACAACAGTTGCACCGTTATCTGTCAAGATAGAGTCAAAGCGTGCTACCAAAGCGTTTTTAGCTTCTTCTTCAATGTTTGGACGAATAATATAAAGAATTTCGTATTTAGCCATTGATATTTCCTCCTTTTGGTCTAATGACCCGTGACCCTCGCCACGAGTAAGTGAGGCATGCTCACAATCAAACATTATACAGCATTATGCTTGTTATTGCAAGGAAAAACTTCTCTTTTATGTTATACTAGATTTATCAGCTTAAAGGAGAATGATATGACAAAAAAAAACAGAGAAGGGCGGCTACCCAGCCTGAGCATCGGTAAATTTATTGGTCAATTTTTTGGATTTTGGCTTCTCTACTACATCGTCTATTCCATTATGACCGACGAGGAGGACTTAAACTATTTCTTGTCAAGCGTCCTTGCAGGTCTTGCTTTAATAACGCCAGCCATCGCTCTGCTTTTTAAACAGGTCAATACTGCCTCAAGCTTGAGCGAAAAAATCGATGCCCTTTTCAATAATTTGACTGTCACCTCTGACCATCTGAGAAAACTAAATCGCGACCTCAAAGGAGATGTGCAAAACCGAGACAATCTCTTAAGTCAAATTCATCGTTATGAAGATAGATTGTTACAAGAAAAGCTTGACTATAATCAGGCTGTCAAAGATTATAATAGTCTGATTAATAGCCTTCCATTGAGTTTTGCAAAATCAATCTTTAAATTGCACAGCAAAGATTACCATAATGACTTTTATTTATAATCTTTCAAGTAGCTGGCTAAGCTGCTTTTTTCATATCAAAAAGGCAGGTGCAAACCCCAATGTCATTAAGTTAAGCAACTAAGCAATTGAAGAAACTATTCCCGTCTGAGCAGTTGACGACAAGACGGGAATAGTTTTTGTATTTAGGGC
>NZ_KB904112.1 GCF_000379985.1 Streptococcus caballi DSM 19004
ACCGCAAATATTTTGTTTGGGCTAGCCCAAACAGCTTAACCTCTGGAGCTCTAATTATCAATGAACTTGTTGCACTTGACTTGACAAGTGGGGATTTTTTTATTTTCCTCAATTGTCGCCAAATTTTAAGTTGAAGTTAGCCACTTTGTACAAACTCTCTGGGAGATTTATAATCAAGCACTTTTTGGGATAGTTGTTGATCCAATGTTCAATATTTCTACGATCTGCTAGTGTTAGCTGTTTTCCTTTTAGTGTATAATAGTCTTGCATCTCAGACTTCTTCTAATTATTGTAGTGATTACATTATATCTCTCTGAGATGTTTTTTCATACCCTAAGTGGTTAACTTCATTTAGAACTTTCATTTTCTCAATTGTCAAGTCAAGTTGCAACAGCATTCATACTGAGCTAGAATACTTTTTTAGGCTGTTTGGGCTAGCGCAAGCAGAAAATACGCGATTTTATACTTGTGAAGTCGTCTAGGTCTGTCATTGATAGCAGAGACGTAGTGATTAAGTTCTTCTGTCGTTAATGGGTTAAAAAAAGAAACTCTATCAGAAGACCGTTGAGGGCCTCATTTGTTTCTCTTTCATGAGAAGAATAGGGATATAGTAAATCTCTACCCCCTTCACATCAGACTGAATAGGTTATACTAAACTAAACAGAAAAATAAAGTGTTCTACACTAAAGAAGTAGGAGAAAAATATGTCTAGAAAAATTCGCCGTCACTTCACTGACGAGTTCAAACAACTCTTGTTGACCTTCACATGCAGGAAGAAAACGCAGTGAACTGATCAAAGAATATAATTTAACTCCCTCAACCTTTGACAAGTGGATCAGACAGGCAAGAACAACTGCTTCCTTCAAGTCTGTTGATAATTTGACAGATAAGCAGCGTGAGCTAATGGAACTCAGAAAACGAAATAATACTCAATGAAAATCGACCTATGTTCAAGAAACTTGCGTGACCCCAGCCGTTTCTATCAGAATTTGACTGATGATATTGTCCGTACTAAAAACAGGTTACACAAGGTCTTGCAAGTCACTTTCCCTGATTTGGAGAACCTCTTGGCAACGCAAACTGGAGAACAATACTGGAACTTAGCCACTGCTTTTCCCTGCAAGGGCTTTGTGCTAGATTTGAACCATACTGAACCTATCAGCTATCATTCGTCAATCCATCTCAAAACGCATCTCTGACAAGCGTGTGGCTTACTTAGCAGAGAAACTAACTGCACCAGCTAATCGATCTTATTGCGCCGCCAAGAAAACCTCTCCAATGATGGAAGAGGTCAAATACTATGCACAAGAATTAATCAGACTTTCTGAACACGCAGGAAAGCTGTCTTAGATCAAATGGTTACTCTAGTTAAGCCCTTACCAGAATATGAGATCCTTCTCTCTATTCCTGGTATCGCAGAGACTACTGCAACAAGCATTATTGGCGAACTCGGTGACATTCGGCGGTTTCATTCTGCCAATCAAATTAACGCCTTTATCGGCATTGATCTTAGGCACTATGAATCTGGAAACTTTTTGGCACAGGAACACATCACCAAACGCGGCAACCCTTATGCCAGGAAGATTCTTTTCAAATGCATTCATAATATTGCTTCAGCTAGTCACACCAAGCCGTACCATATCGCAGACTTTTATGAGAAACGAAAAAGACAATCGCAAACGACTTCAACCAAGCCACACACGATTGCCTCCATACATCATCTCATTCGGACAATGTATTACCTCATAACGCATAACAAACTTTACGATTATACTTCAACCAAAAATCAATAAAGGGGTTATGCACTATTATTGTAACACCTTATCAAAAATCATAAATTAAGGTGTTGGTTTTGCATGCACTTTTTCCGCTAATCTTTAGTGGAAAATAAGATGACTCCCTTATGTAGGCTCTATAATATCTGTAATGGGTAACTCCGCTAAGGAGATTATGGAGCTTTTTTGAGTGTTGAAAAAGTCCCATATGACTTATAATGGAAAGCGACCAAACCATCATTAGAAAGACTCATATAGAACATCTTTTAATACCACAGATTTAATCGGATTAAAAGAGAAAAATATCGAAATTTTATTTGTCTTACAGCACCAAACCCACATCGTGATACGGGCAAAGTTGGATTATCAAGCTTCTGA
>NZ_KB904113.1 GCF_000379985.1 Streptococcus caballi DSM 19004
AATCGTATGTGGCTTGGTTGAAGTCGTTTGCGATTGCCTTTTTCGTTTTTCATAAAAGTCTGCGAATGGCACGGCTTGGTGTGGCTAGCTGAAGCAATATTGTGAATACACTTAAAAAGAATCTTTCTGGCATAGGGATTACTACGTTTGGTGATGTGTTGCTTGGATAGAAAGTTCCCAGATTCATAGTGTCTGAGCTTAATCCCAATAAAGGCGTTGATTTGATTGGAAGACTGAAAAGGGCGAATATCTCCAAGTTCGCCAGTAATGCTGGTTGCTGTTGTTTCCGCAATACCAGGAATAGAAAGGAGAATCTCCTATTCTGGCAATGGCTGAGCCAGTGGCACCGTCACAGCTAGAACAGAATGTCTGCGTTCAGAAAGTCTAAGTAGCCCCCTGAATAGTATTTGACCTCTTCCATCATTGGAGAGGTTTTCTTGACGGCACAATAAGACTGATTAGCTAGTGCAGTCAGTTCCTCTGCTAAGTAAGCCACATGCTTGTCAGAGATGCGTTTTGAGGTGGATTGACGAATGATAGCTGATAGTTCAATGTGGTTCAAATCTAGCACAAAGCCCTTGCAGGGAAAAGCAGTGACTAAGTTCCAGTATTGTTCTCCAGTTTGCGTTGCCAAGAGGTTCTCCAACTCAGGAAAAGCCACTTGAAGTGATTGTAACTGACTTGACTTACGTCCGTGTTGCTAATCGTTGGGCTTATGTTTGCTTGATCATTGACCTCTTCAACCGTGAAATCATCATCGGCCTATCTGCTGGTTGGCACAAGACTGCCAAACTCGTCAAAGAAGCCATTCAAAGCATTCCTTACGCTCTAATCAAAGTTAAGCTGTTCCATTCTGACTGTGGTAAGGAGTTTGATAATGCTCTGTTTGACGAGATGTTGGAGGCGTTTGGCATCACTCGGTCTCTAAGTCAAGCAGGTTGTCCTCATGATAATGCCATAGCTGAGAGTATCTACAAAGCCTTTGAACTTGAGTTTATCAACCAAGAAACCTCCCATTCGCTAGAAGAACTGACCCTTAAAACCAAAGACTATGTCCACTGGTGGAATCACCGTCGCATTCATGGTAGTCTTAGTTATCAAACGCCAATGACTAAAAGAGCAATTGTTTAATAAAAACCCTCTGTAAATTTTGTACAGAAAAGTGTTGTCTTTTCAATGTTTTTGACGTTCAAGATTAAGAAAATTGTTTCTTAAAGTTAGAAAATTGGATTCTATCAAATATTTTATGTAACCTGCTAGTAGTAGAGAGTTTAATCAAACAAGCTCTCAAGCATATCCTGACAGTGACTAAACCATGTTGTTCGTCGCTCGCGTGCTGAAGTGTTGGACTGCTCAAACTAAGTGATGAGAAAACGTCAAGAGTGGCTTCGTTTTAGAAAAAGGATTTCTTCTTCAGTTTTAATGAGTAAGAGTAGCACTGGTGGTGTAGAAGCCTCTGCTATGATCTGAGAAAAGTTCATAAAGGAAAACAAACTCCCAACCTTATCTTCTATTGAAGAAACCACGCTCACTAATGCTCCTTGAAGACGTCCAGTGATTGATAAGCAGCCTCTAAGTTTTCAGCTTAATAACAGCTTTTGAAGTCCTATAAACTCCCAGCACGCTTAGTCTGTGCGCCAGATTGGGTTGATTACTTTTTGGAATTAACCTCCTTGCAGGCCAATAAATCCATCATTAACAAAGAGAGACATCTGTTCTAACCCTCGGTGATACGATGTGCAATCTTATTGATGTTGTGGTTCATGCAGCTAATCTTCACGACACGAAATCAGGGATTTTAGTGACACGTCAGGCGAAGGATCAATTCCCAACAATCAAGGTCTTTTCGGCAGATGTTAGTTATCGGAAAAGTTTCCCGCGTTGTAAAATGAAGTGCAACAAAAAAGACATGTTTGTCTGATATACTAGAATTCCCCAACTCAGTATAGAAAGCAGATGAACATGTC
>NZ_KB904114.1 GCF_000379985.1 Streptococcus caballi DSM 19004
CCTCCACACACATTCCTAGAGCCATTCTGTAAAATAAGGGAAATGATTTTTAAACTCTAGTTCCACTTTAGACCAAGTCTAGCCTAGCTATTCATTGGTAAATGAGGAATAGTACTCTTTCTCTCACATTATACCAAAATTACCCAGCCATATGGGCTGGGTAAGCGAAAAAT
This sequence comes from Streptococcus caballi DSM 19004, assembly GCF_000379985.1. Classification (GTDB taxonomy): domain Bacteria; phylum Bacillota; class Bacilli; order Lactobacillales; family Streptococcaceae; genus Streptococcus; species Streptococcus caballi. The sequence goes on from NZ_KB904114.1 coordinate 174, forward strand.
CTATTCTGGCAAAACAACTTTCAAGCTCATATCCGTTGATTGTAAAACCTTTTGAACTTGCGCTAGAAATGCCAAGCCGTTGTCTGACGGAGCATACTGGAAGGTGATATTGATAACCTTCTTATCAAAGTTATCCCCATATTTTTTAACGTATTGTTTGGTTTCAATAAAGTGAATGTAGTTATTGATTTTTTCTTGAAGTTTGAGAAGGTGAAGATCTTCTGTTTCCGTTTGCCAACGGATCGGGTCAACTAGTAATAACTCTAAGTGATTAGCAATTATTCCAATAGAATCAATATTTTGAGTTCGTAATTCATTTTCTATGGCTTTTTCTACTAGTTGTGAAAACTCCTCTTTTGAAAATAATTTACTATTCTCGCTCAAATTTTTTAAAATCAGTTCAGGATATTTTCTAAGAAAATCTCTGTCTGACTTAGACTGCTGTGGCGTTATCCATAAACCCGTTGTAAGGTAACGCATTACCTCTTCAGCATCTTTATCTGACTTTAGAGCTTTCTCCATTAATTCCTTAGTAACTGGATAAGATACTTCACGGTTCGTCAAATCACCTGATTGCCAACGCATTTCATAAGTACCATTTTCTTCATAAATAATGAAACCATTTCCTTTATGGGTAATGATATCTGTTTCATTATAATGCTTCATCTCATCATTTTTAGGCCAATGCCCTTTTTCTAGGTAAAACATTACTTCAAGCGCATCAGTATCCGATAATTGTGCCTTTTTTAACAAGTTTTCAGTTATAGGAAAAGATAAGTGCTCTTTACCTCGTATCCAAGATATATCAAACTTACCATCATCTTCAAAAATTGAATACAAGCCGTAATCATGAAACTTTATCATGTTAAACTCCTTCTCTACTAAAAATCTTACTTACCTCGTAATCGTTGGGACCTAGTTGATCAATTACTGCTTCTGGAATTCCACCTTTGGTATACCCACCAGGTTCCCACAAACCTTGAAATGCTCCTGGCTCATTACCAGATGGCATTCTTAATCCTTCATAATGATTAATATCAATAACTACTGGATTATTTCCTAGATAACCCTCATCCAAGCCTAGTAATTCTTCTAAAATTCGTGGATTACCATTTGAAGCTTGAACAGCTTTTTTATAAACCCACTTAGGCATAACATAATGACCTTGTTCAGCACCAACAGTTCCGCCATACATTTTAGCAGACATTTGGTAACCTTCATAACTCTGAACTTTAACAATACCATTTTCAAACATAGCTAAATGAGTCGCAATCTCTTCTTGTGAATAAACTCTCTCCACCGATGGTCGCTTACCGTTAGGAGTACTTATCAAACCATCAACAACATTTTGAGATAAATCAATATGTGGTAGTTTCTCCATTTCACTTCTAAAGTTTGAAATAGGATCATAGCCAATTGTCAAATTATCAGTCTTCTGCGACACCACATCAATCTGTGTTCCAGGCTTGATTTCGGTACCACCAGTAAAGGCACCTTTACCTTTTCCTACAACGGTTCCACCATACTTAGATAAGGCCTCTAGCAAGGCCTGACGGCTAACAGACAAACCTCCGGTTGCTGTTGTGTAATCCTGAATGCGGATATTACCCGCTTCATCAAA
>NZ_KB904115.1 GCF_000379985.1 Streptococcus caballi DSM 19004
ATAACTATTGGAAACGATAGCTAATACCGCATAACAGTTGATAACTCATGTTATTAGCTTGAAAGATGCAACAGCATCACTACGAGATGGACCTGCGTTGTATTAGCTAGTTGGTGAGGTAAAGGCTCACCAAGGCCACGATACATAGCCGACCTGAGAGGGTGATCGGCCACATTGGGACTGAGACACGGCCCAAACTCCTACGGGAGGCAGCAGTAGGGAATCTTCGGCAATGGGGGCAACCCTGACCGAGCAACGCCGCGTGAGTGAAGAAGGTTTTCGGATCGTAAAGCTCTGTTGTAAGAGAAGAACGTTGATGAGAGTGGAAAATTCATCAAGTGACGGTATCTTACCAGAAAGGGACGGCTAACTACGTGCCAGCAGCCGCGGTAATACGTAGGTCCCGAGCGTTGTCCGGATTTATTGGGCGTAAAGCGAGCGCAGGCGGTTTCGTAAGTCTGAAGTTAAAGGCAGTGGCTCAACCATTGTTCGCTTTGGAAACTGCGAGACTTGAGTGCAGAAGGGGAGAGTGGAATTCCATGTGTAGCGGTGAAATGCGTAGATATATGGAGGAACACCGGTGGCGAAAGCGGCTCTCTGGTCTGTAACTGACGCTGAGGCTCGAAAGCGTGGGGAGCAAACAGGATTAGATACCCTGGTAGTCCACGCCGTAAACGATGAGTGCTAGGTGTTAGGCCCTTTCCGGGGCTTAGTGCCGCAGCTAACGCATTAAGCACTCCGCCTGGGGAGTACGACCGCAAGGTTGAAACTCAAAGGAATTGACGGGGGCCCGCACAAGCGGTGGAGCATGTGGTTTAATTCGAAGCAACGCGAAGAACCTTACCAGGTCTTGACATCCCGATGCCCGCTCTAGAGATAGAGTTTTACTTTTGTACATCGGTGACAGGTGGTGCATGGTTGTCGTCAGCTCGTGTCGTGAGATGTTGGGTTAAGTCCCGCAACGAGCGCAACCCCTATTGTTAGTTGCCATCATTGAGTTGGGCACTCTAGCGAGACTGCCGGTAATAAACCGGAGGAAGGTGGGGATGACGTCAAATCATCATGCCCCTTATGACCTGGGCTACACACGTGCTACAATGGCTGGTACAACGAGTCGCAAGCCGGTGACGGCAAGCTAATCTCTTAAAGCCAGTCTCAGTTCGGATTGTAGGCTGCAACTCGCCTACATGAAGTCGGAATCGCTAGTAATCGCGGATCAGCACGCCGCGGTGAATACGTTCCCGGGCCTTGTACACACCGCCCGTCACACCACGAGAGTTTGTAACACCCGAAGTCGGTGAGGTAACCTTTTAGGAGCCAGCCGCCTAAGGTGGGATAGATGATTGGGGTGAAGTCGTAACAAGGTAGCCGTATCGGAAGGTGCGGCTGGATCACCTCCTTTCTAAGGAAGTCCATAAGGACATAACGGAAGCACGTTTGGGAAGTTTTGTTTAGTTTTGAGAGGTCTTGTGGGGCCTTAGCTCAGCTGGGAGAGCGCCTGCTTTGCACGCAGGAGGTCAGCGGTTCGATCCCGCTAGGCTCCATTAACATCATAAGATGTTAAGATTGTCCATTGAAAATTGAATATCTATATCAAATTCCATATAGAAATATATGAAATAGTAACAAGAAAATAAACCGAAAACGCTGTGATTTAATGAGTTTAAGGTCGTAAGACCAAAATAAGGTTAAGTTAATAA
>NZ_KB904116.1 GCF_000379985.1 Streptococcus caballi DSM 19004
CCTCCACACACATTCCTAGAGCCATTCTGTAAAATAAGGGAAATGATTTTTAAACTCTAGTTCCACTTTAGACCAAGTCTAGCCTAGCTATTCATCGGTAAATGAAGAATAGTACTCTTTCTCTCACATTATACCAAAATTACCCAGCCATACGGGGCTGAGTAAGCGAAAAATCTATTCTGGCAAAACAACTTTCAAGCTCATATCAGTTGATTGTAAAACCTTCTGGACTTGCGCTAGAAATGCCAAGCCATTGTCTGACGGAGCATATTGGAAAGTGATATTGATAACCTTCTTATCAAAGTTATCTCCATACTTTTCCACATACTGCTTGGTTTCGATAAAGTGAATGTAGTTATTGATTTTTTCTTGAAGTTTGAAAAGGTGGTCTTGTTCATCTTTAACAAACCAATGATTGGGATCCGCAAGAAGCAATTCTAAAGCTCCATCGACAACTCCTATTGCATCGATCGTATCGGTAACCAATTGGATAGCGTACTTATCCCAAAGAGGAGATGGATAGTCTGAATATCCCCATTTTTCCACATCGTATATTGAAGCTCGAATTTCTAACTCCATCTGTTTAATAAATTCAGCCTTAGCTGACTCAAAATTATCAAATATCCCAGGATTACCGTCAAGACTACCTCTTTCCCCACTAGTTTGAATTAAATACTTCCCATCCTTTTCAAATAAGTGTATCGCAAACGGAACACGATTAGTTGTATCAAAGAGGACCACACGAATCGTTTCCCAGCCTCTTTCTTCAATAATTTTTTCTATTTCAGCTTTTTCTTTTGAAAATTTATCTATCATGGCAATATCTCCCTCACAAAACCTAAATCGATGTAAAATTGCAATGAACCCCCAAATTGAATCTGGGTTCCTCCACCTGCTCCGAATACTGTATCAATAGTCCCGATATAGTTACTCGCAAGATCGGATAAATTCTTTCTTCTCTTAGCAAGCTGAACATCAAGTTCTATTTTACTAGAATCAGGTAAATTATCATACGCTTTCTGTATATTTTCCATTGTAATATCTGTTGTAATTTCGTATTGATGATATGCCTGATAACTTTCGGGATAAGGCAATCCTCGGGTGTCATAATCAAGAATAACTCCATCAACTACTGGGCTTGTAAAGGCTCCATGTGGACTACCAAAACGGTCAATTACCTCACCCGCCCTTAAAACGACTTCTGTCTTATCAGCGCTGCCATCAGCTTTAAGTACAAATCCATCCTCAGGTGGCCAATTAATGGTTCCGTCTGCTTTCAAATAGTCCAGCGACCTAACAGGAACGGGGTTGCCGTTAAAGTCTGTTGATTTGGACAGATAAGCGTTCTCCCCATTTTTTAGGGTGATGACCTTAAACGAGTTTCCATGTTTATCAATAACAATGTCATTCGTCTTCTGTGACACCACATCAATCTGTGTTCCAGGCTTGATTTCGGTACCACCAGTAAAGGCACCTTTACCTTTTCCTACAACGGTTCCACCATATTTAGATAAGGCCTCTAGCAAGGCCTGACGGCTAACAGACAAACCTCCGGTTGCTGTTGTGTAATCCTGAATGCGGATATTACCCGCTTCATCAAA
>NZ_KB904117.1 GCF_000379985.1 Streptococcus caballi DSM 19004
GGCAGTCTCAATTACCAAACACCAATGACTAGGCGAGTCATTACTTAATAAAAACACTTTATAAATTTTGTACAGAAAACTGTTGCCTTTTCAAAGCATCATAATCATTCTTATGTTTCCTAACAGCCGACTCAACCGCCTTACGGCCTTTACCCTTGATGGCTGTGTCCAACTGCCCAACAATAGTGGCAGTCGTTGTCTTCCCTTCGCTGGCCGCCTTTGTGATTTGCGCATCATACTTAGACTCAATCCCACTGCGACTACTTTTGGTTAGAGGTGCGTAGACGGATTTGATAAGAGCCTTTTCTACTTTCTTTTTTAGCTCCTTGAGATCGGCCTCTCCCATCATCACGCTACCAACAGTCTCCAAGATACTTGCCATATATCCTCCTATTCTAAAATTTGCCTTTTCTGTGCCATACAGCTAGCTATCTCCTGCTCCACGGCATCACGTTTTCTCTGGTAATCCTGCCTGAGGCGGTCTTCCTTATCGTCCAAATGCTGGCGCTCCTTACGATAACTGATCTCTGTCGCATCTCTATAATCTTCTATAAGCCAATTGAGGGCCATCAGTTCATCTGATGTGTCACCCTCTACCTGCCTGAGATAAGCCAAGACTTCCTCATACTTTTCTTCGTAATAACGATTAAGGTCTCGGTTAGTATCTTCTAAACGAAAGTATTCCTCCTCAAACTGGCGGCGTTGAAAATGATAATCATCTTCCAAACGATCTAGATTGCTGTTATGCTTTTTAATCTCCGCATCCAGTTGATCAACTTTTCTACTTAATTCACTGACCATTTGTGAAACTTCCCTGCTAAGCTGGCATCTTTGGCAAAGGCATCATTAACACCAGCTTGAATTTTGCCCTGTAAATCGGTATAAGCGGTGACAAGCTTTTTGGCCTTACTGACTTTCTTGTCAAAATGGCGCTCTGTCTTCCCAACGATGCTATCGTAGGTCACCCCAGCCTCTGCATAGGCTGCCTGAATCTCGGCTGCACTTAATTCTGTTATCCCAAAAGGGGCTGTTTTCGTGGATTGATAAAGCTCTTCTGCTTCCTCAACCGCACGCTTCTTAGCAGCCTCAACCTCATCTTTGACCGTCTCAGCTGCCTTGACCAAACCAGTCGCAACCACTGTTGCCTGTGTACTGTCAAGAAAGAACTCTTCGTTGCTCGTCAGACCATGCTTTTCACGCTCTGTTTTGAGGCTATAGTATGCGGACATGCCTGACACAACGAGATTCAG
>NZ_KB904118.1 GCF_000379985.1 Streptococcus caballi DSM 19004
AGTTGGACTGAACGAAGCCACTATCAAAAAATATATCCAAGAACAAGAAAAACATGACCTCGCCCTAGATAAATTGAGCGTAAAAGAATACGAAGATCCCTTTAGGGATGATGGCAAGTAATACCAACGCCTCTTTAAGAGGCAAGTGACGAGTCAAAAGCAGTGAGGCTTGAACAAAGTGAAAGCCAGCGTCTTTAGGCGCTGGCTGGTGATGTGGGCTTATAGCCCCTGTTCAAACCACCCGTTAGACGGGTGGTCATGATTTTGAAAGGGTCTTACTTGAAAAAATGCGTCAAAGTTTGTATAATAAAATTACCAAAAAGGTAATTTATTTATCTTTTGGGAGATTGTAAAGGAGAATGAATGCAGGTTCAATATACCAATAAGACTGTTGAAAAACAGTGTACAAGTTTGAAACAGGCTAAGAAAGATTTCTCCGATAAGATTGCCAAAAAGTTGCTTAAATTGGTCAATTTTATAGAAAGTGCTGACAATCTAGCTTCAGTAGCAGCCTTTCCGACTTATCATTTTCATGCTTTGAAGGGTAAGCGAAAAGGGCAGTATGCTCTGGATATTGATGGCCGTCGCAGTTCCTATAGACTGATTGTTTGTTTTCATGATTATGATCCAAAAACAATCTTTTCGGATGCGGCTTCAATAGAAATTATCCAAATTGAGGAGGTTAGCAATCACTATGAGTCATAATGAACAAATCTATGAAGATTTAATCGCCTTTCATCCAGGCTCTTATGTTGAAGATATCATTGATGATATGAATATGTCACAAAAAGAATTTGCTGAAAGGCTGGGAGTCTCTCCTAAGACAGTCAGCAAGATTGTTAATGGGGAGGAGTCCATCAGTAAGGATACCGCTAATAAACTCTCAAAATTGACAGGTATTTCTATCACAACTTGGCTAAATCTGCAAAACACTTATGATATGAAGCTGATAGAAATTGAAAATCAGAAAAATGAAGATGAACGACGCATTTGTCAGATGATTGATTTCACTTATTTTAAAGAACATCATTTTGTTGAAACAAAAAAATACAATATGCCTGAAAAGTTAGCAGCACTTAGAAAGCTGTTACAAGTTTCTAGTCTTTCTTATTTAACTCAATTCAACACAAATGTTAGCTATCGAAATACCAAAGGATTCGCTGAAAAATCAATTGTCAACTCCAATATCATGCTTGAACTTGCAACTGGAATGGCTAAAGACGCTACGGATAATAAATTGGACAGAAGAAAATTAGAACGATTGCTCTCAGAGTTAAGAGCTATGACGCTTCAAGACGTAGAGACTTTTTATCCTGTCTTAAAAGAAAAATTATTAGCTTGTGGGGTTGTTCTAATCGGACTTCCTAAATTGAGAAATGCCAGTTTGAATGGTGCAACTAAACGTTTTAAAAATGGCAGTGTGCTTCTCATGATGACTGATAAGAATAAAAGTTCTGATATTTTCTGGTTTTCCCTGTTTCATGAGTTGGGACACATTTTGAATAATGATTTTTATTCGGACTATTCAGATGATGAAGTCTACCAGCAAAAAGAAGCAACGGCAGACCAGTTTGCTCAAGATTTACTGATCCCTTCAAGGGATTATGATAGGTTTATATCAGAAAAGCAGTTTGACAGAGCGTCTATTAGACATTTTGCTGAAGAAATAGGTATCCATCCTAGTATTGTAGTGGGAAGATTACAACGGGAAGAATTTATCAGTTATACACAATTTTCAGATATGAAAATCAATTACAATATTGTCATCACCCCATCTCTCTGTTGATAGTTGTTTGAAGCAAGAAAAATTATTATTTTCTCTTGCTTTTTTGATATAATGAATTCAAAAGGAGCTAATGATATGGTAGTCAAAAATAAGGCAAATATTAATATTAAAATTAATTTAGAAGACAAGGCGGCAGCAGATGCTATTTTTGCCCACATGGGTCTAACAACAAGTGCTGCTGTCAATATGTTTATTAAACGTGTCATTGATGACCAAGCTCTGCCATTTACGCCAAGGGTGAAAAATACTTTAGACATTGCTTTAGAGCAGGCTAAAATTGATGATGTTGAAAGGTTTGATAGTCTTGATGATTGGAAATCAGAGATGAGTGCCTATGCTAAAGATTAAGCAAACCAAGCAATTTAAAAAGTCTTTTAAACGTATGGTAAAGCAAGGAAAAGACATTGAGAAGCTGTTTGCGATTGTGGAACTCTTATGCAAACAATCCAATTGCCAGCGTCTTTGAAAGACCATGAGCTAAAGGGCAAGTGGCGAGGTATTCGAGAACTTCATATCGAATCAGATTGGCTTTTGGCTTATTAGATTGAAAAGGATGAGCTTGTGTTTTTGCTGATTGACACAGGCAGCCATGCACAGATGTTAGGAATGTAAGACATGAAACCAGTAGATTATTCAAAAGTAGTACTCCCTGTTGCAGAGCTAACCAACGGGATTATCTTAGAGGAATTTGTCAAAACTAATCGTTATAATCGTGATGCTTATCAGACAGAGGCTGAACTTGAAAAGCAGTTGATTGAGGATTTGTTGCAAGGGCAGCAGTACGAGCGTTTTTCTGGCAAAACCGCAGAAGACTTACTAGCCAATCTTAAGCAACAGATTGAGCAGTTAAATAGCGTCAGCTTTTCTCCTGTAGAATGGCAGCGCTTTTTGGATGAGTATCTTGATAAAGCAAATGATGGCATGATTGAAAAGACTAGAAAAATTCAAGAAAATCATATTTATGATTTTATCTTTGATGATGGTCGTATCAAGAATATCATGCTGATTGACAAAAAGAATATCCATCACAATAAGCTTCAAGTAGCCAATCAAATCACACAAAAAGGCAGTCATACCAATCGTTATGATGTGACTATTTTGGTGAATGGGCTTCCCTTGGTGCAAATTGAACTTAAAAANCGTGGTATTCCTATGACGGAGGCTTTTAACCAAGTTCATCGCTACAGCAAAGAGTCTTTCAATCAGCAGCATTCGCTGTTTCAGTATATTCAAATTTTTGTCGTGTCAAATGGGACACGTACGCGCTATTTTGCCAATACGACAGCTCAGAATAAAAATAGTTTTGAATTTACCTGTGAGTGGGCAGACCGTAAGAATAAGGTTATCCATGATTTAGAAGATTTTGCACAGACTTTCTTGAATAAACACGTTCTTTTATCTGTTTTGACCAAGTACTGTGTCTTTGATACGAATGATACACTTTTGATTATGCGTCCTTATCAGATTGCAGCAACGGAAGCTATTTTGAGACAAATTCACCTTGCACATGAAAATAAGCTTTATGGCAGTGTGGCAGCAGGAGGCTATATTTGGCATACGACAGGTTCTGGTAAAACTCTGACTAGTTTTAAAGCTGCTAGACTGGCAACAGAGTTAGATTATATTGATAAAGTTTTCTTTGTGGTTGACCGCAAGGACTTGGATTATCAGACCATGAAGGAATATCAAAAATTCCAAAAAGATTCTGTCAATGGCAGTAAGGACACGAAAGAACTTAAGCGTGCGATTGAGACCAACGATAGTAAGATTGTTGTGACAACTATCCAGAAGTTCAATGAATTCGTGAAAAAGAATCCCAATCATCCTATTTTTGAAAAACAATGTGTCATGATTTATGATGAATGTCATCGGTCGCAGTTTGGTGAGGCACAAGGAAGAGTCCGAGAGAGTTTTAAGGCCAATTATCAATTTGGTTTTACAGGGACACCTATTTTTCAAGCGAATAGTTTGACAGGCAGACAGACCAGTGATGTCTTTGGTAAACAACTTCATGCTTATATCATTACAGATGCTATCCGTGATGAAAAAGTATTAAAATTTAAGGTTGACTACAACTATATTAAGTCTTTTACACCTTCGACAAAATATCAAGAAATTATGGCAGCCGAGCAGGAAGCAGGCCACGAACGAGATGAGAAAAAACTTAAAAAGCTGGAGAAAAAATTATTGCTTCATCCAGAGCGTATTGCAACCATTTCTGAATATTTATTGAGTGTCTATGGTGATAAAACGCATCGAAATACTATTTATCAGCGAAAGCAAAAGCGTCTTAAAGGCTTTAATGCTATGTTTGCAGTTCAAAGTGTGCAGGCAGCAAAAATGTACTATGAGGAATTGAATCGTCAGCAAGATCATTTGCCTGAAGAGAAACGACTGAGAATTGCAACGATCTTTAGTTTTGCTCCTAATGAAGCCCAAGAGGCTTATGGTGCCATTGAAGATGAAACATTTGAGCCAACAGCAATGGATGCTTCAGCTAAAGAATTCTTAAGCAAGGCGATTTCAGATTATAATCAGCTTTTCCGAACGAATTTTTCAACAGAGGGCAAAGAATTTCAAAATTATTATAAGGATTTGTCTAAGCGTGTTAAAGAAAAGGAAGTTGATCTGCTGATTGTAGTAGGGATGTTTTTGACAGGTTTTGATGCGCCGACCATGAATACTCTATTTGTTGATAAAAATTTGCGTTATCATGGTTTGATTCAGGCTTATTCACGAACCAACCGTATTTTGACGAAGGAGAAACCTTTTGGCAATATCGTTTGTTTCCGTGATTTAGAGCAGGCTACTAAAGATGCCTTGACTTTATTAGGTCAAGAAAATAGTATTCAGGTGGTGTTGGAAAAGAGTTTTTCCGAATACATGGATGGCTTTACTGATGAAGAAACTCAGATTACGGTGAGAGGTTACAAAGAAGTCTGTCAAGAACTTCTTGAGCGGTTTTCTGATCCAACAGAGATTGTCTTGGAATCTGAAAAGAAAGCATTTGTCGAACTGTTTGGTCAAGTGTTGAAATTGGAAAATGTCCTCCGTAATTTTGATGAATTTACGTCAGAAGAACGTCTGATTTCAGAAGGGATGATGCAGGATTTCCGAAGTGTTTATGTGGATATTCGTGATGAAGCATACGGAGGCGGTCGTCAGGGTAAGAATGAGGAGACGGGCATTGATTTATCGGATATTGAGTTTGAAATTGAACTCTTAAAGACAGATGAAATTAGCTTGGATTATATTATTGCCTTGATTTCTGAAAAGTTAAAAGAAGACGAGTCAAAAGATGCTTTGAAAACTGAGATTTCCCGTGTTATCCGCTCAAGTATTGATATGCGGGCGAAAGAACAGTTGGTTCTTGATTTTATCAATGAGACAGATTTAGAAGAACTCAAAGATCATAATACGATTTTAGAATCTTTTTATCGTTATGCTCGAATCAGAAAATCTAATGCGATTACCTCGTTAGCCGAAAAAGACCAATTACAAGGAAATTATCGTCCGTTCATTGAAAGAGCAGTTGAAAAAGGTTTTGTCTCCCATACTGGGACAGAACTCAATGACTTATTGCCACCAACTTCGCGTCGTCAAGGGGCACGTGAACGGAAGAAACAAGAAGTATTGTTGCATATTCAAGCATTAGTAGAGACTTATACGGGAATATAAACTTGTCACAAATGATCAACACCATGGCGCCTATTGCCATGGTGTTGTTGCTTTGGTTGGGTGTAATAAAATTATCACATCAATTAGCAGACTAATCTAAAACTCTCTACCCTATACTATTTGTCATCTCTTGATGGCTTTTGACAAATGGCTGAGCGATGAGCAGATTTTGTCCATGAGCCGCCTGAAAGACATTCGATTATTTATGTCCTCCTTCTTTGCTGCGCTATTCTCCAAAGACGGACCGGTAGCTATCCAGCACCTTAGCAAATTCAAGAAAAGCACTGGTCTGATTATTGTTAATATAAAGATATTTGATGATTTTGTGCGTGTGAGCTTTCAGTATGACTATGCAGGTTTTAATTTGCCGTGCTTTGTGGTGCTTAACGAGCAGCATCTCTTATTTTGTTCATCTTATTCAGCTTCGACAAGTACTTTCAAGGACTTGGCATATTTACTTGGGACAAATTCGGTGATGTCGTACCGAGCAATGTGTTCTCTATAAAAGGGATCATGTCTGATGATGGCCTTAATCTCATCTTTACTGTCAGCCTTGGCTAAAATCACACCGCCAACACGAGGCACTTGACGGCCAGAAGCGATGAAGTGACCATTCTCATAATAGCGATCCAAGTATTCAACGTGCTCAGGCAGAAATCTTTCCACTTCTTCAAGAGGTTTTAGATAAGTTAAGTTAATGATAAACATACATCTCTCCTTGTTTCTATAAGATAATTTGATTATAATACAAGGCAAAAGGTCTGAAAAGTAGGCACATTTTTGTTAGTGGGAAGAAATATGGCACAAATTTCTTGGGATTGTAGTATCGCACCTGTACTTGAAATGATTGGTGTCAAATGGACAATCAATGTCCTTTGGCAAATTCAAAAGCATGAGGGAATTCGTTTCAATCAGCTCAATCGAGATGTTAAAGGAATTACAACGATTATGCTGACGCGGACGCTGGATAAACTTATGGCAGATGGGCTTGTCTCAAAAAAAGATTTTCAAGAAAATCCTCCTCATGTGGAGTATTTTCTGACAGATAAGGGAAGTAGTCTGATGCCTCTTTTGAGAGAGCTGAGCCAGTGGGGGCAAGATTGGAGAGATTAGCAGCTTTGTGGTGCTTTTATTTTTTTACCAATGTTTGGATATGCAGTAGGTTTTTAGGTGACAGTTTTGAAGGACAAGAGACCGGATAAAAGCGAACTTGTAAATAAAACCACACTATAACTTTAGTCTTGAAAAGAGCATTAAGATGAAGTAAACACCGTGTGGTCTTTGATTTTTAGCCCCTCAACCGCTGATTTTTCCCTAGCTCAAGTAGCAATCCCTCTTTTCTATCGTTTGAAAGCCAAGCTTATCGATTAGTTGACCTTCAGTTCTAAATTTAGAGCACAACCTATTAATTGAGCTTTAATTTTAAATTAGAGTACAACTTATCGAAGCCTTGCTATTGGCAATGAGAGCCTCGTCAATCAATCGTTTGACCTTTATTTTCAGAGACAGTCCTTAATGGACGGATGGGTGGGGGAAATCCTTGTGGTAAAAGGGTGCTACAAGCTGTCAGAACAGTGTTACAAGAGTTGTTTTATGGAAAATAAAAACGGCATCAAAGATCTGCTACGGAAAAGTTAGTTATTAAGGAAAAGAGGACAGTAATTTGACAACAAGGCGCTAGGGTGCATCAGAAACGGCTCTTTGACATGTCATCAGTGTTGATTTAGCATTCTGTAATCTCCTTTGGTTGCCAAGTGATGACTTCTTTTTTATAATATGGTCAGTATTGTTTTAGCATGATAGATTTGGAGGAATCATGGCAAAAGTAATTGCAAAGCGCGTGTCTAACTACGAGCTCTTTTATGATTTGGTTTTTGTTTTAGCCATTTCACAGCTGACATCAACACTTCACCATATCACAGACAACCCTCGCTCGATTATTGTTTTTATTGTCAATAGTCTTATGGCACTCAGTATTTGGATGCAGCAGACTTTTTATCTGAATAAATACGGTGAGCGCGACCGTCTGGATATTTATATTAATATCGGTGCTATGTTTATTGTGGGAAATTTTGCCCAGATAATCGGTAAAGTTCAATACACTAATGCGGATGTGCTGCGATACAATGGTCTTCTGGTCGCATCTTATGTATTGATTATCCTGCAATATTATCTGCGGAGTCGCAGGATTGGCCTGACACGGGACATTAAGGCTGGTATTTTAAGTTTGTCCTTGTCCGCGGCTTGTTTTGCAGTTTTGACTGCTGTTTACTTGTCTTTTCCTAGCGTTCAGGGGGCGCCTTATTTTTTCATCTTGTGGATTTTCCCACCTTTTATTCCTTGGATTTTAGCCAAGTATTTTGATTATCGGCTGATTAATTTTCCCCACCTGGTTGAGCGTTGCCAATTGATTACCATCATTACCTTTGGAGAGGCGGTTTTAGCCATTATTCGGTCTTATCCCGTGACAAGCCGACCGTTTATCGGTTTTATGGTTTTTGTCGGCATGTCCTTTATGTTCATTTCCTATATTTCACAGACTTATCTCAATATCAATCACCATCAGGTGACGCGAGCCAATGCTCTGATTTTTGCCCATATCTTCCTGATTACGGGGCTTAATATTTTTACCGTTTCCGAGGAGCTCTGGGCAAACAATCACCATCGTGAGTGGGGCATGGTTCTCTTTGTTGTTGGTTTTCTGATGTATTATACCAGTCTCATGGTGACCTCTATCTACAATGATTCTAGCTTGCGCCTTCACAAAGGCCATCATGTTCTCTATGCTGTGGTTGGCTTACTTGGGATGACACTCATTATTTTACTCAATAAGTATCGCTTTATTTCGGTGACGATCTTTGTCGCTACAGCTTACGCCTATAATCTTATCAGCCTTATACATCGTCGAAATGTTCGTCGCAAACTGGCTAAGAAATTGGCAACACATGCCCATCACAAATAAGATTGGACAATCATTAAGGAGAAGCTCTGTGAGGGTTTCTTTTTATTATTGCGAGCAATATACCAACTTCCTTTGATTTTTTACACTTTGAGAATCAATAATCGCGTAGTTTGGAGAGACGACCCTACCAGCTTTCACTCGCTTTTTTTAATAAGTTCTGTCAAAACGGAACCCCACAGACCAGTTGCCTTAGCACAACGAAAGAAGCTCCATATAGTTGGATTAGGAGGGAAGTTATGTTGGAGCATACGCCAGTGACAGCCTGTTTTGGTCATGTACAAAGTCGCATTAACCAGCTCCCGTTTAGATCATTTATAGGTGCGGTGTTTTGAGAAACAGGGTTCAAGCTTGGTATTCTTTATCAGTTAAATCAGTTTCATACGTTTGTCTTGGCATATGTTTAGTTTGACATTTTTTGTGAATACAGGTTCTCAGTTTCATTCTTCCAGTTGTTGAAATAAGAAGAGTGGGTGAGTTCATCTAGAGAAAAGGTAAATCATTGCAATAATCGCCTATTTTTGCAACAATAGTAGCATCAAGTGATTTTAAGAAGGAGAAGTGGTTTTTTTAATTCAAACTCACACTTTTTGAAGACAAGCGATCATGATAAAACATCTTAAGACTAAGCACTCGACCTACTGCCTGATGATAGCCTTCGTCGCTTTTATCTTGATATTACCACAACTCATATCTGGAAATATGGTGCTGGGGTCGGATGTCATTTTTCATTTTAATCGATTTTATGATGCGGCGGAGCAAGTGCGGCATTTGAACTTTGATTATTTTATATCTTTGTATGGTTTTCAGCAGTCGGGACGGATTGTCAATGCTTTATATGGTCCAGTACTTTCTTATTGCCAGGGAGTGCTGGTCTTGGTGAGCAGGAATTGGTTCACTTATCAACTGTTATCAAACTGGATTTTGTATTGCCTGGCTGGTCTATCAATGTATATCTTTTTGATAAAGACAAAGTTGAAAAAGCCTTATGCGTTGATAGGAAGTTTGGTTTATCTGTCCACCTATTCTATCCAGTATTGGATTATCAAGCAGGGCTTTACCAGCTGGGGAGCGGCTTTGTTACCCCTAGCGTTGAGCATTCTCTTTCAACTGACAGAGACTAAGCAAGTTCCCAAGTGGCTATTGGGGATTTACACAGCTATGATGGTTCAGACTCATATGTTGACCTCGCTTATCTTGGTGTTGATTGACATTCCTTTCTTTGGCTATGCCTTTTTCCAAAATCGCCAAAAGGGTAAATTTATCAGAGATTTGGTCAGGGAGATAGTAATCTTTATTTGCTTGACCTTAAATGTCGGGCTAGCTTATGTGAGTGTCTTTGCTCGCAATCAGATGGCTAGACCTTTCATTAATCATGAGATGAGTTATTCTACCATCAACCAGCACAGTTTTTATTGGCTCCTAAATCCTGCTATCCTTGCTCCCATTTTAGTTGTGATTTATCTTGTTTTTGTATGGAAATGGTGGTCAATGACGGCTAGTAACAGAATTTGGCTTGGGGTAATGACCTTTATGTTGCTATTGTCGACTAGTCTTGTTCCTTGGGACTGGCTAATTAAGCAGAATAATTCGGTGGCAGAACTGGTGCAATTTCCTTTTCGTTTTTTTGTCCCTGTGTCTGTCATTGCCATTTACCTGATTTTGAAGATTTGCAGTCGGGTTCAAGGTCTACAACCTTATCTGAAAATCCTGCTCCCGATTGGCCTGGTGATTAGTCTTATGCAGTCTCTGTTTCTTTTGGTTAGTGCGACAGCACATTGGAATACTGAGACAAATTTCATGCCTTCACAGTACAAGGTGATCTTTAACGGTGATATTGCTAGCGTTAAGCAGTCTTTTTACGATAGAGATAAGAAGAAAGCGTTGGACTTGGTTGCCAAGGGAACACCTGATTACTTGCCCATTTACCCCAAGCGGTCAGGTGATAAGCAAAATCGTTACGACCTCTACCTGTCGAAAATTGTGGCAGCCAATAAGAAGTTTACAAAAACAGTTACTCATGGGGGACTGCAGGTTGAGTGGCAAGGAACGTCAAGCACTGAGATGGAGGTTCCTGTGGTAGTCTATAAGGATACGGTAGTCATTCTCAATGGTAAAGAAATAGCACACAGGCAGCTGAATCTGAGTAGTATAGGAACCCCATCTGTTAAGCAAAAAAACCATCAAACAAATACTCTCTTTATCTACTACAGGACTGGGCTGTTAGAAAAAGCGATGCTGGCAGGGACAGTCTTATCATGGCTAGTTGTTTTATACCATTTAGCCCATCGCCTTGGTCGCAAGCAACTGGTGACACAGATATTTAAGAAATAAAGTCAAAAAGAGAGCGAATTATATTAGTACACTTTGAAGAAGTGATAATGCAGGCTCTAAGCAAATAAACGAAGGAGGAAATTGATGTTACTCGTTGGTGTAAAAGAAGAAAAGGGGTGGCTCACATCCAAGTGGCAATTAACCTATCCAGTAGGCTGGCAGCGAATTTGTAAGGCGGCAAATTCAGCCTATGATTATTATGATAATCTAGAAATTTTAATTGATAATGTGAAGGTTGATTTGTCATCCAAAAACGACCTTCTAAAACTTGAAGAGGGGGGAGCGATGACCATCCGAGGTATGTCAAAAATTATCAGGGTTCCGCTGATGATTACATTTTTCAACCAGTCAGATGTTGTCAATGTCTGGGTGGCTTGTGCCTCAGAAGAATTTAAAGAAGCTGACTATCAAAACTTTAATCGCTCTCTGGGACAATACCTCGGCAGTATGGAATTAGCCATGTATTATTAATGTCATAGAGTAAAGGTGAGATACTATGAATCTTGGATTTTCCTATGTCGGTCTAATGTTTCTTATCATGCTGATCATACCAAATCTAATTTGGACAAAGAATAAACCTAAAGATTATGACAGATATGTTGTTAGCGAAAATAAATTGCTTTTAGTCTTAGAGAGAATTGGGGAAGTTTCAGTATCCTGTCTCTCACTCATCTTTTTAGATTTTAACTTAACACCTTGGTCAAAATGGTCTTGGTGGTTAGTGTTGGCTTTCGTCCTCATGATCTTTTATGAGATGTTCTGGTTAAGGTATTTTAGAAGCAAGAAAACTCTGCAAGACTTTTACAGCAGTTTTTTTGGAATCCCTGTTGCAGGTGCGACCCTCCCTGTTTTAGCATTCTTTCTTTTAGCTGTTTACGGAAAAAATCACTTACTTGCCTGTGCTGTTACAATTCTCGGAATAGGACATGTTTGTATTCATTTAGAGAATAAAAGAAAATTAGGTTTTAGAGAGAATGACTGATATTAACTAGAGTGGCAATGTAGCGCTTTTCGTATTTTATATCTACTAAGTTTACTATTTTTTGGTATAATTGTATGAGTATGCAAATGAGTACAGAAAGAAGGGTGTCTGCGTGTCCGATTATTTATCGGTTAGTTCTCTGACCAAGTATTTGAAATTAAAATTTGACCGTGACCCTTATTTGGAGCGGGTTTATCTGACTGGGCAGGTTTCGAATTTCCGTCGGCGTCCTAATCACCAATATTTCTCACTGAAGGATGAGAAGGCTGTGATTCAGGCTACTATGTGGTCTGGTATTTACAAAAAACTTGGCTTTGAGTTGGAAGAAGGCATGAAGATTAATGTCATTGGTCGTGTTCAGCTTTATGAGCCAAGCGGTTCCTATTCCATCATCATTGAAAAGGCAGAGCCAGATGGCATCGGTGCTCTGGCTATCCAGTTTGAACAGCTCAAGAAAAAGCTAGCTGAAGCGGGCTATTTTGATGACCGCCACAAGCAGCCCCTACCTCAATTTGTCAAGAAGATTGGTGTGGTGACTAGCCCTAGCGGTGCGGTTATTCGAGACATTATCACGACCGTTAGCCGTCGATTCTCTGGCGTTGAGATTTTGCTTTTTCCAACCAAGGTGCAAGGCGAGGGCGCAGCGCAGGAAGTAGCGGCCAATATCGCGGCTGCCAACCAGCGTGATGATTTAGACTTGCTTATCGTCGGGCGGGGCGGTGGCTCTATTGAGGACCTCTGGGCTTTCAATGAGGAGATTGTCGTGCAGGCCATTTTTGAAAGTCGGTTGCCAGTGATTTCTTCTGTGGGTCATGAAACCGATACGACCTTGGCGGACTACGTCGCCGATCGCAGAGCAGCCACACCGACAGCGGCAGCAGAGTTAGCAACGCCTGTCACCAAGGCTGATATTGTAGCCTGGATAGCAGAGCAGCAAAATCGAGCCTACCAAGCTGTCCTGCGACATATCCAACAAAAAGAAGAACGGATAAACAAGCTCAGTAACTCAGTTATTTTCCGCCAGCCAGAGCGACTCTATGACGGTTATGTTCAAAAGCTGGATAAGTTGACGACCAGTCTTGTGCATTCAATGCGCCAGCAGTACGCCGACAGTTTACAGCAGCAGCGTCTGCTCAGTCAACGCTTATTGGCGGTAGATTTGCTAGGGCGTGTTGACCGCTATGTAGAGCGCTTGGCGACACAAAAACGCCTTTTGCTGAGTAACATGACCAGCCAATACGACAGCAAGTTGGCTAGGTTTGAAAAGGCACAGGATGCGCTGCTCTCGCTGGATACCAGCCGTATCGTGGCACGGGGCTATGCCATGGTTCAAAAAAATGACAAAGTGGTGGCCAGCACCAAGGATATAGAAAAGGGCGATAAGGTTAGTGTGCTCATGCGTGACGGTCGTCTGGAAGTTGAGGTAAAAGATGTCAAACAAGAAAACATTTGAAGAAAATTTACAGGAATTAGAGGCTATTGTGGCGAAATTGGAAAATGGTGATGTGGCCTTGGAAGATGCCATCGCTGAATTTCAAAAGGGCATGGTGCTGTCAAAAGACTTGCAAGCCACCTTGAAGAATGCGGAAGAAACCCTCGTCAAGGTCATGCAGGCAGATGGCTCTGAAAAGGAAATGGATGCTTAATTAATGGATAAAGTTGCAGGAATTGACGGTGCTATCCGCCGTTATTACGGGCAGAAGGCCGTGTCAGATGATTTGATTGAGGCCATTCTCTACTCGGTTGATGCTGGTGGCAAACGCATCCGTCCGCTGGTGCTTTTGGACTTGTTGGAAGGCTTTGGGCTGGCCTTGACAGCAGCTCACTTTGATGTGGCAGCGGCAGTCGAGATGATTCACACAGGCAGTCTCATTCATGATGACCTGCCAGCCATGGACGATGATGATTACCGTCGTGGTCGCTTGACCAACCATAAAAAATTTAACGAAGCAACTGCTATTTTGGCTGGTGACTCGCTTTTCCTTGATCCTTTTGGTCTGGTGGCAGAGTCGGATTTACCAGCTGATATCAAGGTTAGGTTATTGCGTGAGCTGTCTTATGCGGCTGGAACTTACGGCATGGTTGGTGGTCAGATGTTGGATATGGAGGGCGAAAAGCAGCAGCTTAGTCTGTCTGAACTTCAGCTCATTCATGCGAACAAGACAGGTAAACTGCTGGCTTTTCCTTTTGTGGCGGCAGGGATCATAGCAGAGCTGGCAGCGGATGACTTGGCTGATTTGCGGACAGCAGGTGAGCTGGTTGGTTTGGCTTTTCAAGTGCGTGACGACATCTTAGATGTGACCGCGACTTTTGAGGAAATCGGCAAAACACCGCAAAAAGATTTGGCGGCGGAAAAATCAACCTATCCAAGCCTGCTGGGCTTAGACAAGTCACGTCAGATTTTGGACGACTCGCTCAACCAAGCGCTAGCTATTTTCCAAAAACTAGAGGCTAATCAAGGCTTTAACCCAGATAAGATTGAGAAATTGATAGAAAGGTTGCGACTGCATGGCTAAGGAAAGAGTAGACGTGCTGGCTTATAAACAAGGGCTTTTTGAGACGCGTGAACAAGCTAAACGTGGTGTCATGGCAGGTCTGGTGGTCAATGTCATCAACGGCGAGCGCTATGATAAGCCAGGCGAAAAGATTGCAGACGATACCGAGCTCAAGCTAAAGGGTGAAAAACTCAAATACGTCAGCCGCGGCGGACTGAAATTAGAGAAGGCGCTGCAAGTTTTTGACATCTCGGTGACTGGCCTGACAACCATTGATATTGGGGCTTCAACAGGCGGATTTACCGATGTCATGCTGCAAAATGGCGCTAAGCTAGTCTACGCAGTTGATGTCGGTACCAATCAACTGGTTTGGAAATTGCGTCAGGATGAGCGCGTTCGTTCTATGGAACAGTATAACTTCCGCTACGCAGAGCTGGCTGATTTTAACGAAGACCGTCCTGCATTTGCCAGTATTGATGTCAGTTTTATCTCACTAAGATTGATTCTGCCAGCGCTAGCGACGGTGCTGGCTGACGGCGGACAGGTGGTGGCTCTCATCAAACCCCAGTTCGAAGCGGGGCGCGAGCAGATTGGCAAAAACGGTATCGTGCGTGATAAGTCTGTCCATGAAAAGGTTTTAGAAACTGTTATAAATTTTGCGACAGATGACGGTTTTACAGTTAGGGGGCTTGATTTTTCGCCAATTCAGGGTGGCCACGGTAATATTGAATTTTTGGCGCATTTGGAAAGATCAGCTGCGCCGCAAAATATGGTTGGCGATAGAATTCCTCAAATCGTCGAAAATGCACACAAGGAATTTAAAAGTAATGAAGAAAAGTGAACGATTAGAACTGATTAAAAGGATTGTTCTGGCTAATACGATTGAAACACAGCATGATTTGGTGAAGTTGTTGCAGGAGCAGGGCTTGAATTTGACTCAGGCCACCATTTCTCGCGACATGAACGAGATTGGTATTGTCAAGATTCCGTCACAGAATGGCCGCTATGTTTATGGTCTGTCTCAGGAAAATGGCAAACGTATTTCAGCGCGACCAACACCTATTAAAAGTACGGTTTTGGCTATATCTGACAAGCTTCCTGGTTTGGAACACATGTTGCATTTGGACGTTGTGCCAGGCAATAGTCGCCTGATTAAACGCCTGCTGCTGAATGATTTTGCCCAGCAGATTTTTAGTTTGATTGCGGATGATGACAGTCTCCTGCTCATCGCTAAAACACCTAGCGATACGGATGCTATTCGCCAGCAAATCATCCTATGGATGACGCCGCAAGATTAAGAAGGTTGGTAAAGAGGAAGAAGCATGCTTTTAGAAATTTCCATTAAAAATTTTGCCATTATTGAGGAAATTTCCCTCAATTTTGATCAGGGCATGACGGTGCTGACGGGTGAGACTGGTGCTGGCAAGTCCATCATCATTGACGCTATGAACATGATGCTGGGGGCGCGTGCTAGCACGGAAGTCATTAGGCATGGCACGGCCAAGGCGGAGATTGAAGGGTTCTTTTCCATTGAGAAAAATGCTGCGCTGGCTCAGTTGTTGGAAGAAAATGGCATTGACTGTACGGATGAGCTTATTATCCGTCGTGAAATTTTGCAAAATGGGCGTTCCATCAGCCGTATCAACGGTCAGATGGTCAATTTGACCACTCTGCGTGCCATTGGTCAATACTTGGTGGATATTCATGGTCAACATGACCAGGAAGAACTTATGAAGCCCAACATGCACATTGCCATGCTGGATGAGTTTGGTGATGAGGATTTCTGGGCTAGTAAGAAGTACTATCGTCAGCTTTTTGATGCTTATCGCGACCTGCGCAAGCGTGTTCTTGATAAACAAAAAAATGAGCGGGAACATAAGGCACGCATTGAGATGCTGGAATTTCAGATAGCGGAGATTGAGGCTGTTGCCCTCAAATCTGGCGAAGATGTGGCGCTTAATCAAGAAAGAGATAAATTGCTCAACCATAAGCACATTGCGGACACCCTGACCAATGCTTATATCCTGCTGGACAACGAAGATTTTTCTAGCCTGTCCAACGTTCGTTCTGCCATGAATGATCTTATGACGTTAGAAGAATTTGACCCTGAGTACAAGGAGATGTCGTCCAGTCTGGCTGAGGCTTACTATGTCATGGAAGAAGTGACCAAGCATCTTTCAGATGTTATAGATGATTTGGATTTCGATGGTGGACGTTTGCAGCAGATTGAATTACGCTTGGATGTTATTAATAGCATCACCCGTAAATATGGCGGCAGTGTAGATGACGTCTTGGATTATTTTGCCAATATCACCAAGGAATACAATCTTTTGACGGGCAATAATGAGTCTTCTGACAGTATGGAGCGGGAACTCAAGTGTTTAGAAAGAGATCTAGTTGAGGCAGCAAATGAGCTTAGTCAAAAGCGCCACGAGCTAGCTCAAGGTCTGCAAAAAGAAATCAAGCAGGAGTTGGCCGACCTCTACATGGAAAAGGCTAATTTTCAAGTTCAATTCAACAAGGGCAAGTTCAACCGCGATGGTAATGAGCTGGTTGAATTTTACATTTCAACTAATCCTGGTGAAGGTTTCAAGCCCCTAGTCAAGGTAGCTTCAGGTGGCGAATTGTCCCGTCTCATGCTGGCCATCAAGTCAGCTTTCTCACGCAAGGAAGATAAAACCAGCATTGTCTTTGACGAGGTGGATACAGGTGTGTCTGGCCGTGTAGCGCAAGCCATTGCCCAAAAAATCTACAAAATTGGCAGTCATGGACAAGTTTTAGCCATTTCTCATCTGCCACAAGTTATTGCTATTGCAGATTATCAATTTTTCATTGAAAAACGCAGCGATGAAGCAACAACTGTCTCCACCGTGCGCCTCTTATCATTTGATGAGCGCGTGGAGGAAATTGCTAAAATGCTTGCAGGCAGCGATGTGACCGAAGCAGCGCGCGTGCAGGCCAGAGAACTTTTGAAAAAATAAAAAGATAGGACGTGTTTTTCAAGCTTTCAGTCTCTTTATTTCCATTTGAAATGAAGTTGTTGAACAGTTTGAAAGACTGTCTTTTTAAATTTAGCTGGAAGCGGAAACTAATTTTGACAGCTGCAGGCTAACTTGATCAGAAAAATCAGCCATCTATCGGATAATTAGGGAAGGTTTGGTCAAATACTGAAGTATCTTAAATATAGGCTGTGAAGCCTTGTTAATCTTGATTTTCTTTGAGGATTAAAAAGTGTCTGTTGTCCCCAGCCTCTCCTCAAGTTTCCAAACTGGGAAACCTGTCTTTTCAGTTTGCCATGAATTTGCGAGAAGTCGACAATAGAATTTTTAGCCTGTCCCCAATTTGTGAGAAGATAGAGATTGACATTCTGGTTTGCTAATAAGTTGTAGAGAAGCTGTCGATTGAGTTTTCGGGCTGTCAACAGTTGTATAGAAAACAGTAACTGAGTATTGAATTAGTTTCCTTTATTTCTTCAAAATAGAAAAAAGTCTCCTAAGTTTCATAAACTGAATTTTAGGAGACTTTTCATATATTAAAAATTTAAATATAAAGGTAAACGGAGAACCACATGAGGATGGCTGCTGCGATGATGAAGAGGTGCCAGACGACATGGTTGAAGGGGAATCTGACGCTGTAAATGATAGCGCCGACAGAGTAGGCAATACCACCCGCAAGCAAGAGAAGGGCGCCGTGACTACCTAGAGCTTCCCAGATGGGTTTAGCGGCAAAAATGACCAACCAGCCCATGACGATGTAGAGTGAGGTGGAGATTTTTGGAACTTGCTTTTGCTTTGGGAGATAGATCGCTTTGAGAGTAATGCCTATGATAGCACAGATCCAAACAATGGCAAACAGTAACCACCCCAACCATCCACGTAAAGCGACTAAGCAGTAAGGAGTATAGGTGCCAGCGATGAGGAGGTATATGGCAGAATGGTCAAAAACCTGAAAAACTGTAGAGGCTTTGGTAAAAGCTAAGCTATGAGCCAAAGTCGAAAAAAGAAAGAGCAAGATAAGGGTACTACCATAGATAGTGTAGGAGACAATCTCTAAGGCCGAGCCGTTATGGGCACCTTTGACAAGGAGCAGCACCAGGCCAGCGATAGCGAGACCAAAACCGATGCCGTGGGTGACGCTGTTGAAGACCTCGTTGACAATGCGATAAGCTTTTGAATTCATAAAATTACCCCCAATAGCTAAAAATCTGTTATAATATCAATGATAACATAAAAAATTATAAAAACTTAGAATAGGATAGGAAATGGGTAAAATTAAAATTGTCACCGACTCGTCAATTACCATTGAGCCTGAATTAGTCAAAGAACTCGATATTACAGTTGTGCCTCTATCAGTTATGATTGATGGCGTGCTTTATTCTGACGCAGACCTCAAGGAGGAAGGAAAGTTCCTCAACATGATGCGACACAGCAAGAACTTACCCAAGACCAGCCAACCGCCTGTTGGCTTGTTTGCGGAAGTCTATGAGAACTTGGCCAAGGATGGAGCTGAGCACATTGTTTCCATTCACTTGACCCATACCTTGTCTGGAACCATTGATGCAGCACGTCAGGGAGCTAATCTGGCTGGCGCAGATGTGACAGTTGTCGACTCTACTTTCACAGACCAATGTCAAAAATTCCAAGTGGTTCAGGCTGCAAAATTAGCTAAAGAAGGTGCTAGTTTGGATGAAGTTCTGGCTAAGATTGAAGAGGTTCGTCAAAAATCAGAATTATTTATCGGTGTGTCAACGTTGGAAAATCTTGTTAAGGGTGGACGCATTGGACGCGTGACAGGCCTTTTGAGTTCGCTGCTCAACATCCGCGTTGTCATGGAAATGAAAGATCATGTTTTGGTGCCAGTCGTTAAGGGACGCGGTGTCAAAACCTTTAATAAGTGGCTGGACAACTTCATTGAACATGCCAAAGAAAGGGCTGTTGCTGAAATTGGTATTTCTTATTGCGGAACCGTCGAGATGGCTAATGGTTTCAAGGAAAAACTAGAAGTTCTGGGTGCACCAATTGCGGTGTTGGAAACAGGATCTATTATCCAAACCCATACTGGTGAGAATGCTTTTGCAGTCATGGTGCGTTATGAATAAAGGTCAATTTATTAAAGGACTTGCTTTTTTTGTAGCAAGTCTTCTTCTTTCAATTTTTTTACTTAATGCTCTCATTCCCAAGTCAAATTCAAAATTGACTAAGAAGGATTTTCTGGCTAAGAAGACCAAACAGCTAAACTATGTGGCTATCGGAGATTCTCTGACAGAAGGTATTGGCGATAGTACCAACCAAGGTGGTTTTGTACCCCTACTCAGCCAAAGTTTGACTCAGTCTTATGACTACAAGGTCAGCTACAAAAACTATGGCATTGCGGGCAATACCAGCCAGCAAATTCTGACCCGTATAAAGAAGCAGAAGACTATCCAGCAAAATCTGTCCAAGGCCGATGTCATGACTCTGACAGTTGGTGGTAATGACGTTATGGCTGTTATTCGTAAGAAACTCACCAATTTGACTGTCTCATCTTTCAAGAAGCCCGAGTCTACTTACCAGAAAAAATTAAGACAGATTATTGACCTTGCTCGTAGGGATCAACCTGACCTACCGATTTACATTTTGGGTATTTACAACCCGTTCTATCTTAACTTCCCTGATATGACTGAAATGCAGGACATTATCAATAATTGGAATGATGCAACGCAGACTGTGACAAAAGAATATAAGCGGGTCTATTTCGTTCCTATCAATGACTTGCTTTATAGGGGAATTGACGGACAGGAAGGAATCGTCCAGACGTCTGGAGATCAGACTACGGTGGTTAACGATGCTCTGTTTACAGGGGATCATTTTCACCCCAACAATACCGGCTATCAAATCATGTCTGATGCCGTGATGGAGAAAATCAGTGAAACAAAAAAACAATGGAAATAAATTCAATTGGTGGAAGTGGGGCTTTCTCTTTATTTTAGCCTTTAACTTGGCCTTTATTGGTGTGGCGGCCAGTCGTCTTATTCAGGTCAGGGAGCCTGATGCTGAAAAAGTGACAGCCAACAAAGTTAAGGGTGTTAAAATCGGTACCTTTTCTACCAACAAGGAACAGCTCAACGATACAATTGCAACCTACTTGACAGACTATCAGAGTAAAAAAATGTCTTACAAAATTTACGTTGCCTCATCGGAGATTCTTTTTGAAGGTTCTTATGAATTGTTGGGCTATGAAGTGCCCCTTTATATTTATTTTAAACCTTATCGTTTGGCAAATGGAGCTGTGCAGCTTCAGATAACTTCTTTCTCAGTTGGTACTCTTTCTTTGCCAGAAGCAGAAGTGCTCCAGTATATCAAGTCCAGTTATAAGCTCCCTTCCTTTGTACAAATTGTCCCAAAGAAATCTGTCATTAACATTAATTTGCAAAAATTAGATAATAGTGAGGGCTTGTATTTAAAAGCTACTAGTATTGACTTGGTGAATGACAAAATTAGCTTCGATATTTTTAAGAAAAAACGTTAAATACTTGACCTTATCGCTATTTTTAGATATGATATAACCTGTTAAAGCAATTTGCTTATAAATTAATTGGAGGATTTGTTAAATGGCTAACAAACAAGATTTAATCGCAAAAGTAGCAGAAGCTACAGAATTGACTAAAAAAGATTCAGCGGCAGCTGTAGATGCAGTTTTTGCAGCAATCGAAGGTTTCCTCGCTGAAGGTGAAAAAGTTCAATTAATCGGATTCGGTAACTTTGAAGTTCGTGAACGTGCAGCTCGTAAAGGTCGCAACCCGCAAACTGGTGAAGAAATCGAAATCGCAGCTTCAAAAGTTCCAGCATTCAAAGCTGGTAAAGCTCTTAAAGACGCTGTTAAATAATATTATAAACAGTTAAAAAAAGCCATCTGCCTTTCCAAAGGAGAGGCTTTTTTAGCATAAGAAATCATTTTTATGACACAATGAAAGTTGGATAAATATGGACAAAGGTTTATTGCTGGTTGTTATCTTTTTAGGTATTTTTTCAATTATTAAGGTTATTATGATTGTTGCCTATAGTTTTATCATGAAACCTAAAGTTGATGAGAATGGGAATTTTATCAAGCCAGCAGAAAGTAGGCCTGAAAAAAAGAAAAAAGATGATTTCTGGGATGATGACGATTGGTGAGTATAAAAAAGTGGGATTGATTTGAAAATCAATCCCGCTTTTTTATTAGTTCATGTATTGTAATTTGCCGCGAAAATCTTCAATGTTTTTATAGCCTTTCTCATCCATGATGGCCTTGAGTTCGTTGGTGATGCGTTCAAATACAGCAGGTCCTTCTTGATGAAGAATGGTTCCAAGTTGCACCATGCTAGCACCACAAAGGATATGTTCAAAGGCATCGCGACCAGTCTTAACACCGCCTGTCCCTATAATCTGAATAGACGGATTGAGACGTTGATAAAAGGCATGAACGTTGGCGAGGGCGGTTGGTTTAACATAGTCACCACCGATACCGCCAAAGCCATTTTTAGGTTTGATAACAACTGTCTCGTCGTCAATGACCAGACCATTGCCAATGGAATTGATACAGTTAACAAAAGTCAGAGGAAATTTATTAAAAACAGCAGCTGCTTGGTCAAAATGAACGATGTCGAAGTAAGGAGGAAGCTTAACACCGAATGGTTTAGTGTAGTAAGTGAAGACTTCGGTTAAAATGGCTTCCGTTGTCTCAAAATCGTAGGCAATTTGCGGCTTGCCAGGAACATTTGGACAAGAGAGATTGAGCTCAACTAGGCCGTGATAATCAGAGGCTTGTACAGCTTTTAAAATGGTGTGTGTTTCCTCTGGAGACATACCAACCAGCGACAAGAAATGATTTTTGCTATTGGGTTGATTTTGCAACTCAATCACATAATCAAGATAATATTGATAACCAAGATTTGGCAAACCCATAGAGTTAATAGAGCCCAAAGTTGTGTCAGCATAGCGTGGTTCAGGGTTACCAGCTCGCTTGGTCAGCGTTCCTGTTTTTGTCACAAATGAACCAGCAGCTGAAGCGTCGACTTCAGCCAATTCTTCACGCGTCATGCAGTAAACACCAGCTGCGTTCATGAGGCAATTATCAAAAGTAAAGTCACCAATTTTAGTATGTGTTGAAGCCATAAGATCCTCCAAAGGTAATTTTTTTCATTTTAACATGATATAAGACGAGAATCAAGGAAAAACGAGAAGCTGAAACGTAAAATCCGAACAATATTTTAATAAAAGTAATGAACAGTCAATAATTGTAAAACATTTTTTTACTTGCTTTTTGAAAAATTAAATGTTAAACTAATCAATAGATAAATAATTGAACATTTGCTCAATTATAAAACTAATTTCAAAAATCGGAAAGAATAATAAAAATGTCTCTTGAAAAGAAAAGTTTGTTAGATGGTGACTTGCTTAAAGATGTGTCCAGTTTTTTTAAGGCGCTTGGTAATGATACGCGCACACAAATTCTTTGGTGTCTGAGTCAAGGTGAGCTGCGTTCCAGTCAACTTGCTGAGATATTGGACATGACACCGTCGGCCATATCACACCAGTTAACCTTGTTAAAACATTTAAAAATCGTCTCATCGCGCCGTGAAGGAAAAAATCAGATTTACTCACTGGTTGATGAACATATTAGTCGGACGCTGATTTCAATTGTAGAACATTATCAGGAGGATTGATTATGTCAAAAAAAGACAAAATACGTCTCATCCGCATCATCGTATCAGGCTTGCTCTTGATTTTAGTAAGCCTTTGGGTGTCACTGGCCAAGCTGTCTCTGCCAGTGCAGGCTCTTATTTACCTAGTCCCCTATTTTTTAGCAGGCTATGATGTTCTCAAAAAAGCTGTACTAAAAATTAGTCAAGGTAAGGTTTTTAGCGAACATTTTCTTATGTCTCTCGCGACCCTTGGAGCCTTTGCACTGAGTTTTATGACTGGTGAAGCAGAGTTTGCGGAAGCTGTCTTTGTTATGATTTTCTACCAAATCGGCGAACTCTTTGAACATATTGCAGAAGGCAGTAGTGAGAAGTCCATCTCCGACTTGCTAGATTTACGACCTGATATTGCTCATCTGGAAACTGAATCAGGTTTAGAAGATATTAATCCCCAAAATCTTCAAAAAGGGCAGATTATTGTCATCAAACCCGGTGAAAAAGTGGCAGTTGATGGGATACTCGTTGAAGGACAATCACAGGTTGACACAGCTGCGCTAACAGGTGAAAGTTTGCCTCGCAAGGTTGAGGTTGGAGATAACATCCTATCTGGAACGGTCAATATGACGGGTCTTATTCGTGTCAAAGTTATGCGTGCTTTGTCCGAATCAACTCTGACGAAAATTCTAGATTTGATGGAGCATTCTGCGGCCAATAAATCTAAAAATGAGACTTTTATCACGCGGTTCGCTGCTATTTATACGCCAGTAGTTGTTATTTTAGCCGTGCTTTTAGCTTTTTTACCCCCTTTATTATCAGGAAACTTTGCTCAAACTTTCCCAGACTGGTTCAGCCGTGCTCTGACCTTTTTGGTTATCTCCTGCCCTTGTGCGCTTGTTATTTCTATTCCTATGAGTTTCTTTGGTGGGTTGGGAGCCAGCTCCAAAATGGGCGTCTTAGTCAAGGGTTCAAATTATTTGGAAAGCCTTGCCCATCTTGAAACACTTGTTTTTGACAAGACAGGCACCCTGACTGAAGGTATTTTTCAAGTCACTGCTCTACACACAAGTCAAATTGACGAAGAGAGTTTGTTACACCTGGCCAGCCATGTTGAGCGTTTTTCAAGTCACCCTATTGCACAATCGCTGCTCACCGCTTATCAAAAGGAAGCAGATGATTGCTTGATCAGTGACGTGGTAGAAAAGGCGGGGCAGGGCATTAGCGCCACAGTCAATGGGAAAACGGTGTCCGTTGGGAATAGGCAGTTTATGGAGCAGCTTGGTGCTCGGTGGAAAGCCTGTCATCAAGTAGGAACCATCGTGCACGTTGCTATTGATGGCATCTACGCAGGGCATATTGTCATCTCTGACTGCATCAAAGAAGATACAAAAGAAGCTCTAATTCAGCTGCGTCAGCAGGGCGTAAAACATCTTGTCATGTTGACGGGAGATCACATTGAGGTGGCCCAGACTGTGGCTGACGAATTGGATTTGACTGACTATAAAGCAGAGTTATTGCCAGCAGATAAGGTCAGCGAGGTTGAATATTACTTGCGACATAAATCACCTAAACGAACTGTAGGTTTTGTTGGTGACGGTATCAATGATGCACCAGTGCTAGCACGTGCAGATGTCGGTATTGCCATGGGTGGATTGGGTAGTGATGCTGCCATTGAAGCAGCAGATGTGGTTGTAATGGATGATCAGCTGACCAAAATTGCTCAAGCTATGACCGTTGCCAAGAAGACACTCCATATTGCTCGTGAAAATGCTATTTTTTCTATCGCAGTAAAAGTTTTAGTATTAGTTTTGGCCAGTTTCGGGTTAGCTAATATGTGGCTGGCTATCTTTGCTGACGTAGGAGTAACTGTCTTAGCTGTCCTCAACGCTATGCGAACCTTAAAAATCTAAAATTTGAAGGAATCTGTGATTTTACTAGCTTTTTTTAACATTTTTTTGTAAAATAAAAAGAGTAAATATTGGTGTAATGCTCAAAGAGTATAAGCCAGAAATTTAAAAGGAGACTTTATCTAATGGCAAAATTAGTATTCGCACGTCACGGTGAATCTGAATGGAACAAAGCTAATCTTTTCACAGGTTGGGCAGACGTTGATCTTTCTGAAAAAGGGACTCAACAGGCTATTGACGCTGGTAAATTGATTAAAGAAGCAGGTATCGAATTTGACCTTGCTTTCACTTCAGTATTGACTCGCGCAATCAAAACAACTAACTTGGCTCTCGAAGCTGCTGGTCAACTTTGGGTACCGGTTGAGAAATCATGGCGCTTGAATGAACGTCACTACGGTGGTTTGACTGGTAAAAACAAAGCTGAGGCTGCTGAACAATTCGGTGATGAACAAGTTCACATCTGGCGTCGTTCATATGATGTATTACCACCAGCTATGGCTAAAGACGATGAATACTCAGCACACACTGATCGTCGTTACGCTCACCTTGATGATTCAGTTATTCCAGATGCTGAAAACTTGAAAGTAACGCTTGAACGTGCTCTTCCATTCTGGGAAGATAAAATCGCTCCAGCACTTGTTGATGGTAAAAACGTTTTTGTTGGTGCACATGGTAACTCAATCCGTGCCCTTGTAAAACACATCAAAGGTCTTTCAGATGATGAAATCATGGGTGTTGAAATTCCTAACTTCCCACCATTAGTATTTGAATTTGACGAAAAATTGAACGTTACTGCTGAATACTTTCTTGGTAAATAATGAATGATTGAGAGTTGGGATTGCCCAACTCTTTTCTTGTTCTTGATAATCTATTTATAGGAAGAAGGTTAATTATAATGAAGGCAGTAGACCGTCGACAGAAAATAATTGATAAGTTGAGCCTTGCGCAGGTTCCCGTTTCCGCTAGTCATTTGGCAGCTGAGCTTGGGGTCAGTCGACAAATCATCGTAGGTGATGTAGCGCTTTTAAGAGCTAATAATCATGACATTATTTCCACCCCCAAAGGTTATATTCTATCACAGGCTCTTTACTCGCACCACTTCATCGGAAAAATTGCCTGCCAGCATGATTTATCTACAACTGAGGAAGAATTAGACATTATTATCTCTGCTGGAGGTATTGTTGTGGATGTGGAAGTGGAGCATCCCGTTTATGGCATGTTAACAGCACCTCTGAACATCAAGAGTAAGGAAGATGTGGATAATTTTATTGATAAGGTTGAAAAGTCTCAGGCAGCTCTCCTTTCTTCCCTGACACAGGGGATCCATGTGCACACTATTTCCTGTCCTTCAAAAGGTATTTTTGATGTTATTAAGGCAGATTTGGCTGCTAAACACTTTTTGCTAGAGTAAAATTACTGCAGGTGTCTTGACACCTGTTGTTTTTTGCTTTATAATTGGGAACAAGATTAATGGAAAGAAGCGAATGATGGCTTGTAGCGGCTTAGTTTCCTCTGTCAGAAGGAATAAATTGCTCGGTCAGTAAAATTAGCCTTTCCAATAAATAAAGGAGTTCATTATGCGACAAGCCCAGACAAAATCTTTGGCCTTTACAGCTATTCTAATTGCTTTTGGTATCCTCATTCCTATGGTTATGCCAGCGAAAATCGTCATCGGACCAGCTTCTTTTACTCTAGCCAGTCATGTTCCGCTTTTTCTGGCCATGTTTATCTCACCCCAAGTAGCAGTTTTAGTCGCTTTGGGAACTAGTCTCGGTTTTTTACTGGCAGGCTTTCCTATTGTGATTGTTTTACGGGCGGTCTCACATCTCATTTTTGCCTTGATTGGATCCATTCTGTTAAAGAAATCACCGGACTTACTTCGTCAACCTGTAAAGAGATTAGCCTTAGCTTTAGGAATCAATATTCTGCATGGCTTGGCTGAATTTTTGGTAGTCATTATTTTGACATCTGGGCAAAATGCTGGCGCTGCTTATGTTTGGTCGATGTTAGGTTTGATTGGATTTGGTTCGTTGGTTCATGGGACCATTGATTTTTATTTGGCTTACTATATCTGGAAATTTTTAGGAGATAAAGCTGGTATTGATTTCTCTTTAGAGAAGAAGGGTAACTAGATTAGCCTTGAGGTGTTCTGGTTCAATAAAAAAGGTTGGTTTCGCCAGCCTTTTTGTCTGGTCAAAATCAAATTAATCTTGGGAATGTTTTCAAAATATTTTTCATTCTTGGTTTCAGTTTCTTTGCCTTTTTTGTGATAAAATAATAGTCATAGTTTTCAGTGGTGGGGGAGAAATGTCAGAACGAAAAAATTGGAAAAGTCTTCTCTTTAAAAAGGGAGAAGCCAGCATTCATAGGCGGATTTATCTATTATTCTTTGTTATTGTCTTGCTGTTTACAGTCATCCTTTTGAGGTTGGCTCAGATGCAGCTTGCTGATAAAAATTTTTATGTCAAGAAATTGAAAGCGTCAACTACCTACACGGTTAAGACCTCTAGTCCGCGTGGTCAGATTTATGATGCAACGGGTGCTGCTTTGGTTGCTAATGAAGAAAAACAAGTTGTTACCTTTACGCGAAGTAACACTATGACTGCGGCTGATATCAAGAAAACAGCCAAGGTTTTATCGGTTTATGTTGATTTGACTGAGACCCAGGTCAGTGACCGTGCCAAGAGAGATTATTATCTGGCAGATTCGTCTGTTTATAAGAAGGTCGTAGAGAGCCTGCCAAGAAAGAAAAAGTATGACAGTTACGGCAATAATCTAACAGAATCAACGATTTATAACAATGCAGTGGCAGCTGTCCCTGATAGCGCAGTCGCTTACTCAGATGATGAGTTGAAATTGGTTTATATCTTTAATCAAATGAACTCAGTGTCCACCTTTAACTCAGTTAACCTGACAACGGGAACTTTGACTGCCAATCAAATTGCCTACTTAACTGCTAATCAAAAGAAATTACCGGGGATAACGGTAACTAGTAGTTGGGATCGTCAGTCTAGCAACAGCAGTTTGTCAGATATCATGGGGACAATTTCTAGTGAAAAGGCTGGTTTGCCCCAAGAAGAGGCAGACGTCTATTTGAAGAAGGGTTATTCACTAAACGACCGTGTCGGAACTTCTTATCTTGAAAAGCAATATGAGGATTCTCTGCAAGGAACTCACACGGTGCGCACTATTAAGGTCAATAAAAAGGGTAAGATTGTTAGCAATAAGCTAACTGCCAAGGGAAGCAGAGGTAAAAATCTGAAGTTGACCATTAACTCTGGCTTCCAAACAAGTGTTGAAAATATTTTGAACCAATATTACAATTCAGAGTTATCTAGTGGCAATGCTAATTACTCTGAAGGGGTATACGCTGTGGCTTTGGAGCCATCAACGGGTAAAATCTTAGCTATGGCTGGTCGTTCACATGAACAAGGACAGTTAAGCACAGAAGAAGATAATATCGGCACCATTAACAACACCTATACACCCGGTTCTGTTGTCAAGGGAGCAACCATTAGTTCTGGTTGGGAGAATGGTGTCTTGTCTGGAAATGAAGTGCTCTATGATCAAGAAATTGCAGGTATCAAATCTTGGTTTACTAAGGGTTTGACCCCCATTACAGCAGCGCAAGCCTTGGAATACTCATCCAATACCTACATGGTCCAAGTCGCGCTGCGTTTAATGGGACAAAATTACACAACCAGCTCTGCTATGACAACGAGTGGCTACAAGGAAGCCATGGAAAAACTGAGAAATACTTATGCCGAATACGGTTTGGGAACATCAACGGGTATTGATTTGCCTGAATCAGAAGGCTATCTGCCTAAGGACTTTGAAATGAATAATGTTCTGTTCGAAGCTTTTGGTCAGTATGATGGCTACACGCCCATGCAGCTGGCTCAATATGGGGCAACCGTGGCCAATAATGGCAATCGTGTGTCTCCTCACATCGTTGATGGCATTTATGATAGTAATGAAAACGGTGATTTGGGCAATCTCTTGCAGACTGTTGATGGTAAGACCCTTAACAAGGTTAATATTTCAGATGATGAGATGGGCATTGTTCAGCAGGGATTCTATAATGTGGTCAATAGTTCAAGTGGTTATGCGACGGGGACATCGCTCAGAAGTTCGGTGACGACCGTAAGTGGTAAAACAGGGACTGCCGAAACCTTTGCTAAAAGTGCCTCAGGTACAACGGTCGCTACCGTCAACTTGAACGTTATTGCCTACGATGCAGACAGAAAAATTGCTGTCTCAGTTATGTATCCTCATGCTGCTGACGACGAAACAAAGGCCCACCAGCTAATTGCTAGGGATATTATTAATCTCTATCTTTCTAATTATGCTGGAGGCAATTAGAGAAAGGAGATCTGGTGCTATATCCAACACCTATCGCAAAGTTAATTGAAAGTTTTACTAAATTACCGGGAATTGGGATCAAGACAGCGACGCGTCTAGCCTTCTATACCATTGGCATGTCAGACGAAGACGTCAATGAATTTGCCAAAAACCTGTTGGCAGCTAAACGCGAGCTGACTTACTGCTCGGTTTGTGGTAATCTGACTGATGAAGACCCCTGCAATATCTGCACAGATGAGACACGAGATCGTTCTGTTATTCTAGTCGTGGAAGAGAGCAAGGATGTCTCTGCCATGGAAAAAATTCAGGAATATCATGGCCTTTATCATGTACTGCATGGCCTCATTTCCCCAATGAACGGGGTAAGTCCAGATGATATCAATCTAAAAAGTCTGATTACGCGTCTAATGGATAGCGAGGTCAATGAAGTCATCATCGCAACAAACGCTACGGCTGATGGTGAAGCAACCTCTATGTATATTTCCCGCGTGCTAAAGCCAGCAGGTATTAAAGTGACGCGCTTGGCGCGTGGTTTGGCAGTTGGTTCAGACATTGAATACACAGATGAAGTCACCCTCCTGCGCGCCATCGAGAATCGTACAGAATTATAAAGCAAAAGGATTAAAGTCAGAAGTGAGAAGCAGACCTTCTTCAACTGATTTTAATTCTTTTTTCTTTCCTCCAGGAATTAAAAGTCTAAGTAAGAGAAAGAAGAGCTGCCTTATTATGATTATCTACAGTCTGTTATGATTTTTGATTAGAACAGAGCTATCAGCCATTCTCAATGGTTCATTGATAAGGTGTGCGACAGTCTTAGGTTGCCAAGAAAAGACTAAGAAAGAGTCAGCTTGCTCGGTCATCCGCGATGGTAAAATTTTTAAGAACGTGGTTTAGGTCAATTTCTGCTGGCATCGGATAGAATGAAGACTTAAAGACCTAATCCCACCTGGCATTGACTAGAACGGATGTTAAAAGTCTCCGATTCCAACTGGCATTAGGCAGAATGGAGGTTAAAATTCCCAATTCCAGTAGACCTTGACTAGAATGACTGGTCAAGGGGACTGTGGGGCAAGTATAGGGGAGTTAATGACGAGCTAGATGAATCAGTTTCAAGTGAGAGACAGGGATTTAGAAAGACGAAAGTAATTTTCCTCTAGTCCGACTGGCTGCTAGCCTGCTAGAAAATCTCGCTCCTTTTTCTTAAATAGCAGTGATAGGCTTTGAAAGCTCCTCCAAATTATGGTAAGATAGAACAGAATTAAATCAGAAGTATAAGAATAGAAAAGAGAGCTTATGTCTAAACAAACCTTGGTTTTACTTTATGGTGGACGTTCTGCGGAACGTGAAGTGTCTGTCCTATCTGCTGAGTCAGTCATGCGTGCGGTCAACTATGATAAGTTTTTGGTCAAGACTTACTTTATCACACAGGCTGGAGACTTCATTAAAACACAAGAATTTACTAGCGCACCAGCTGCTGATGAAAAACTCATGACCAATAGGACCGTTGTTGCTAGCCAACAAATCAAGCCAAGCGATATTTACGAAGATGGAGCAGTGGTTTTCCCTGTTCTCCATGGTCCTATGGGAGAAGACGGCTCTATTCAGGGTTTCTTAGAAGTTTTAAAAATGCCTTACGTGGGAACGAACATCCTCTCTTCAAGTGTGGCTATGGACAAGATTACGACTAAACATGTGCTTGAGTCTGCTGGTGTTCCTCAAGTGGCTTATGTGACTTATATGGAGGGCGCTAATCTTGATATGACGGTTGCTCAAGTCAATGCAAAGCTGACTTACCCTGTTTTCATCAAGCCAGCTAACATGGGCTCCTCAGTTGGCATCTCCAAGGCTGATAATGATGATGAGCTGCGCTCTGCTATTGACCTAGCCCTCAAATATGACAGTCGTATCCTCATTGAACAAGGTGTCGTTGCACGTGAAATCGAAGTCGGTATTCTGGGAAACAGCCATGTTAAGACGACTTTGCCAGGTGAAGTCGTCAAAGATGTTGCTTTTTATGACTATGAGGCCAAATATATTGACAATAAAATCACCATGGATATCCCAGCTAAGATTGACGAGGTTATTATGGATAAAATGCGCGACTATGCAGCTACGGCCTTTCGTGCTATTGGTGGCTGCGGTTTGTCACGCTGTGATTTCTTCTTGGCAGAAGACGGTCACATTTACCTTAATGAGCTGAACACCATGCCTGGCTTTACCCAATGGTCTATGTACCCGCTTCTCTGGGAAAATATGGGCTTGGCCTACTCAGAACTCATTGAAGAATTGGTCAAACTCGCTCAAGAAATGTTTGACAAGCGGGAAAGGCATTTGATTTAAAAGAATGAAGTAGCCAAAAACAACGAAACTCTTGCCTTGTGTAGGAGTTTTCTTCTGCATTTAGGGACAGGTATGCTATAATAGAGCTACTAGTATTGGTTTTTTTCATAGAAAAAGGATAGAAAATGAAGTTAACATTGTATGAAGTCGCCAAGGTTGTTGGCGCCAAGAACAAGGTGTCGGATTTTGACGACTACCCCTTAGGAAATATTGAATTCGACAGTCGCAAGATTGAAAAAGGCGGCCTCTTTCTCCCACTCAAGGGTGCGCGTGATGGTCATGAGTTTATTGAGACAGCCTTTGACAATGGCGCTGTCGCAACTTTTTCAGAGCGCGAGATTAAAGGACATCCCTACATTCTAGTTGACGATGCTTTAGCTGCGCTGCAAGAATTAGCAGCCTATTACCTTAAAAAAATGCGCGTTGATGTTATTGCTGTTACAGGTTCCAATGGTAAAACGACCACCAAGGACATGATAGCAGCTATTTTAGAGACGGAGTATAAGACTTATAAGACCCAAGGCAACTATAACAATGAAATTGGCTTGCCTTACACAGCGCTACACATGCCAGACGATACTGAAAAAATTGTTTTGGAGATGGGGCAAGACCACATGGGCGATATTCATCTCTTGTCTAGCCT
Organism: Streptococcus caballi DSM 19004; assembly: GCF_000379985.1. Taxonomy (GTDB): domain Bacteria; phylum Bacillota; class Bacilli; order Lactobacillales; family Streptococcaceae; genus Streptococcus; species Streptococcus caballi. The sequence continues at coordinate 32,143 of NZ_KB904118.1, forward strand.
TGCCAAGCCTCACATTGCAGTAGTAACTCTGATCGGAGAAGCCCACTTGGAATTCTTTGGCAGCCGTGAAAAGATTGCAGAAGGTAAGTTACAAATCACAGACGGTATGGACTCCGATGGCATTCTCATTGCGCCAGCTGATAAGATTATTGACGCTTATCTTCCTGATAATCAGAAAGTCATTCGTTTTGGTGACGGTGCAGAAATATATTTGGATAATCTTGTGGAACATAAAGACTCCTTGACCTTCACAACTAATGTTATTGACCAGCCTATTACTCTTCCTGTACCAGGTAAGTACAATGCCACTAACGCAATGGTTGCGGCCTATGTTGGAAAGCTGTTGGCTGTAGCGGATGACGATATTGTAGAAGCTTTGGCTAATCTTAATCTGACCCGCAACCGCACAGAATGGAAAAAAGCTGCCAATGGCGCTGAAATTCTCTCCGATGTTTACAACGCTAATCCGACAGCCATGCGTTTGATTTTGGAGACTTTCTCAGCTATCTCAGCCAATGAAGGTGGTAAAAAGATTGCGGTCTTAGCTGATATGAAAGAACTTGGTCAAGACTCTGTTCAATTGCACACCAACATGATTACGAGTTTATCGCCTGATGCTCTTGATACGGTCATTTTCTATGGTGAAGACATTGCAGAACTCGCTCAACTTGCTAGCCAAATGTTCCCACTTGGTCATGTTTACTACTTTAAAAAGACGGCTGAGGAAGACCAACTTGAGGACTTGATTAAACATGTTAAAACAATCCTTGGTTCAAAGGATCAAATTTTACTTAAGGGAAGTAACTCTATGCAGCTCAGTAAAGTGGTTGAAGCTTTGGAGACTGATTAATGACACCTTTCTTTTCAGGACAGCCTAGTAACCCCTTTCATCTATCTCTTGGTGGTTACCTAAGTGTTATGATAACTTTACTGCTTTTAGTGGGCCTTTCCTTTCGGTATTATGATAGGAAAAAATTCCAGAGGATTTTTAAGCTACTTCAGTGGGTGCAGATTATTTTTCTCTATACTTGGTATGCTTATCATCGTTTGCCCTTGTCAGAGAGTTTACCTCTCTATCATTGTCGAATAGCCATGTTTGCCTTATTGTTGTTATCAGATCAGGTCAGCTTCAAATATTACTTTGCCCTTTTGGGTTTATGTGGTTCACTGCTAGCGATAGTCTATCCGATTTTTGATCCCTTTCCTTTTTGGCATTTAGCGACTTTTTCTTATTTACTAGGCCACTATGCTCTTGTTGTCAATGCCTTGGTCTATTTGTTGAATGACAAGTCGTCTAGTATGATTACCGAATCGAACATAGTTGCATTTACCGCAGGTCTAAATGCCTTGCTGATTATCGCAAATACTCTGACAGGTGGTAATTATGGTTTCCTGCGACAAAGCCCAATCATCAATAATCACAATTTATTAATTAATTATGTTCTTGTTACTTTGGTTCTATCTATGATATTGATTGGTCTTAATCAACTATTGAAAGGAAAGACTAGAGAGTATCTGACACATTAAAGAACCTTTTTTACACTAGCTAACAGTCATTGATGATTGATAAAGCCGCCATTTTCCGATATAATAAAAGAGCTGTATATACAGTTCTTTTTGTATGCTACATAGTCAAGGAGTAAAGTCCACGTAGTTATTAGTTGAAGGATGAAAAGAGCTCTGCTATTGACAAAAAATAAAAGGAAAATAAAATGACAATTCAAGACGACATTAAGAAACGCCGAACGTTTGCCATCATCTCTCACCCAGATGCTGGTAAGACGACGATCACAGAACAGTTGCTCTATTTTGGGGGTGAAATTCGCGAAGCTGGTACTGTTAAGGGGAAAAAGACTGGTAATTTTGCCAAGTCTGACTGGATGGACATTGAAAAACAACGTGGGATTTCGGTGACATCATCTGTTATGCAGTTTGACTACGCTGGTAAACGTGTTAATATCCTTGATACACCAGGGCACGAGGACTTCTCTGAAGACACTTACCGTACCCTTATGGCGGTAGATGCTGCGGTTATGGTTGTCGATTCTGCAAAAGGTATCGAAGCACAGACCAAGAAACTTTTTGAGGTTGTCAAACACCGTAACATTCCAGTTTTCACTTTTATTAATAAATTGGACCGTGATGGACGCGAGCCTTTGGATTTATTGGAAGAGTTGGAAGAAGTGCTGGGAATTGCTAGCTATCCAATGAATTGGCCAATCGGTATGGGGAAATCATTTGAAGGGCTATATGATCTCTATAATAAACGTTTAGAGCTTTATAAGGATGATCAACGTTTTGCTTCTATTGAGGATGGTGACAGCTTATTTGCCAACAATCCTTTCTATGAGCAAGTAAAAGAAGATATCGAGCTTTTGCAGGAAGCGGGAAATGAATTTTCAGAAGAAGCTATCTTGTCTGGTGATTTAACACCTGTATTCTTCGGTTCTGCCCTTACAAACTTTGGGGTGCAAACTTTCCTAGATACTTTCTTACAATTTGCGCCAGAACCTCATGGACACAAAACAACAGAAGGCAATGAAATCAACCCTTACGATAAAGATTTTTCAGGATTTGTCTTTAAAATTCAAGCCAATATGGACCCACGTCACCGTGATCGTATTGCCTTTGTTCGTATTGTTTCAGGTGAATTTGAGCGCGGTATGGCTGTTAATCTAGCTCGCACAGGAAAAACTGTCAAACTTTCCAATGTCACCCAGTTTATGGCTGAATCACGTGAGAATGTGGAAAATGCTGTCGCAGGTGATATTATCGGGGTGTACGATACAGGAACTTACCAGGTCGGAGATACCCTGACTGTTGGTAAAAATAAATTTGAATTTGAACCACTGCCAACTTTCACACCTGAATTATTCATGAAAGTGGCTGCTAAGAATGTCATGAAACAAAAATCATTCCACAAAGGCATTGAGCAATTGGTCCAAGAAGGTGCCATCCAACTTTACAAGAATTACCAAACAGGTGAATACATGCTGGGCGCTGTCGGGCAGCTTCAATTTGAAGTCTTCAAGCACCGCATGGAAAGTGAATACAATGCTGAAGTTGTCATGACGCCGATGGGTAAGAAAACTGTTCGTTGGATTAAGGAAGAAAATCTCGACGAGCGTATGAGTTCTAGCCGAAATATCTTGGCACGTGACCGCTTTGATCAACCTGTCTTCCTTTTTGAAAATGACTTTGCTCTGCGCTGGTTTGCGGATAAATACCCAGATGTTGAGCTGGAAGAGAAAATGTGAATGGAACTTAATAAAATAAAAGGGGAAATAAAAATATTTCTTCTTTTTATATTTTTTGAAATCTTTGCGAATATATAAGTGTAAGGAAAATGCAATGCAATATCGTTACAGAAGTGTTACAATTATTACAAAATGAATTGACAAACCTTTTCAAAAGAGATAGAATAAGGTGAGAATAATTAGAAAGTAGGATATACCTATGAAAAAAGCATTTATATATGAAAAACAACGTTTTTCCATTCGTAAATATTCATTTGGCGCTGCATCAGTTTTACTTGGAGCAAGCCTTTTCTTAGCTGGGCAAGCTTCTGCTGACGAGCAAGTAGGCTCTTCTCAAAATTCTCTTGCGACAGCGCAGACAACAACAGTGAGTGGGGCTGTTCAAATTTCTTCTGAAGCTATTCAATCATCGGCTGTAACTCCAACAGAAACCTCACTTTCTAATTCTTCTGCCACAAATATTTCTGCTGAGGCAGCAAGCACAGAAACTCAGGCTATACCAAATGTAGAATCTTCTAACCAAGCTTTAGAAGCGACTGAAGTAACAGTTCCAGCAGTAGCAGATTCAACTTCATCTGTTCAAACTGTTCCTGAAGTCGCTGCAAATGAAGAAGTTGCTACAGAAACTGTCAAAGATAAACCTGCTGTTGACACAGAAAAGGTAGTGGCTGCATCAGTACCCTCAGCTGAAGTGACAGTTCCTTCAGAAGTAAAAGCAGCAACAAGTGATGAGGCTAATGTGGCAGACCCTGTAAAAAAAGATGAGCTAACAGTTGCAGTCAAATCTCAACAAGGGACTCCAGTTGCTAAAAAGACAGAAGAGGCTGTATTAGATGCTAAACAAGAAGAAAAATCACAAGCTATCTATCGCCTTTATAATCCAAATTCTGGCGAACACCACTATACTGCTAGCCTTTGGGAAAATAATAATCTAGCTAAATTAGGTTGGAAGGCAGAAGGAATTGGTTGGTACGCTCCAAGAAGTGGTGATGCTGTCTATCGTCTTTATAATCCAAATTCTGGTGACCACCATTACACTGTCAACAAGGCAGAAAGTAATTATCTAGATGAAATTGGATGGAATTATGAAGGTGTTGCTTGGTATTCAGGTGGTAGCAAGGCTGTTTATCGTCTCTACAATCCGAATGCCAAAGGTGCAGGTAGTCACCACTATACCTTGTCAAAAGCAGAAAGCACCTACTTAGATAATATTGGTTGGAATGCAGAAGGAATTGGTTGGTATGCACTTGATGTCAAAGAACCTCAACCAACGCTTCCTGCACAAGGTACCTATAAATTTACAAGTGAAAAAGAAGTTAAAAATGAACCAAAAGTATCAGCTAAAACAGAATTTACCTTTAGGAATGGTGATTCAGTCAACTATGATAAGGTTCTAGAAGCTGATGGTCACCAATGGATTTCTTACGTGTCTAATAGTGGGATTCGTCGCTATGTTGATATGGCAGTTTTGACTACAGATTCCGATTCCACACCTAATAAGCAAACATTGACAGGCAAACTATCCATCCAAAATCAAATGAATGGTGATTTCAATGTTGTTATTTCTAATGTTCAAGATAGCAACGGCATCACAGCAGTTAAGGTACCTGTTTGGACAAGTCAATCTGGACAAGATGATATTGTTTGGTATGATGCATCCAAACAAACAGATGGCACTTATAAGGTTAATGTGAAACTATCTGATCATAAGAACGAACGTGGTGAATATAATGTTCATCTTTACTATGTTGAAAAGAATGGTAAGCTTCAAGGTGTGTCATCAACTAAGGTAACTGTTCCAGAAGCTAGTAAATCACCTGTAGTTAATAACGGTTCTTACTATAGCATCCAAGGCAAATATGATGAAATCGTCATTGCTAATAAGAAGTATCCAATGTCCTCTTCTTATAATCCTGGAGAAAACTCAGCTGCAAAAGCTGCCTTTGTCCGCTTACGTGACGATATGATTAAAAAGGGGTATAATGTTGGCACAGGTTACAGCGGTTTCAGAACCTACAGCGCACAAGCATCGCTCTACCAAAGTTATGTCAATCGTGATGGTCAAGCCGCAGCAGATCGTTATTCAGCTCGTCCAGGATACAGTGAACACCAAACTGGTCTAGTTTTCGACTTAACAGATAAATCAGGCAACCTTTTGGAAGATAAAACAGCCACAACTTGGCTAGCTCAAAACGCTCACAATTATGGCTTCGTTGTTCGTTATCAACCAGGTAAGGAAGCTATCACTGGTTACATGCCAGAAGCTTGGCATATTCGATATATTGGTAAGGAAGCCAAGGAAGTTTATGAATCAGGTTTGAGCTTGGAAGAATATTATGGCTTCCAAGGTGGTGACTATGCTAATGTTTCAAATTCATCTTCATCGGCGACCACAAACTTACCAGCTCAAGGAAAATATAATTTTACTAGCTCAAAAGAAGTTAAGAATATCCCAAGTCTATCAGCTAAGACAGAATTTACCTTGAGAAGTGGTGATTCTGTCAATTACGATAAAGTTTTGACAGCAGATGGTCGTCAATGGATTTCTTATGTGTCATACAGCGGTGTCCGTCGTTATGTTCTTCTTTGAAAAATCATTTTGTAAAGGTGCGGGAAGAGGTTTCTCGCCCTTTTTGTTATAATAAAGAAAATAACATAACAAAGGAGAAGACTAATGGGACTTTTTTCAGGTTTGATTGGAAATGCGTCGCAAAAGGATAATGATAAGGTTGAACGTCAGTTAGCAGATATTTTGATTCCAAATGAGCAGGTGGAGTTGGCTTTCGTACTTATTCGTGATTTAATTGTTTTTACGGAGAAACGACTGATTTTGGTGGATAAACAAGGTGTGACTGGCAAGAAGACTTCTTACAAGTCCATTCCTTATCGGTCTATTTCACGCTTTACGGTTGAGACATCAGGTCATTTTGACCTTGACGCAGAATTGAAAATCTGGGTGTCCTCAGCAGTGGAGCCGGCAGAAGTTTTGCAATTCAAGAGTGATGATAATGTTGTTGAGATTCAGCAAGCTTTGGCAGCTGCTGTCTTGAAATGAGTGCAGCTATACACTATGATGGGGCAAAAAGTAGGAGAGCTGAGGTCTTGCTCAACTCTTCTTTTTGACTGCTCTGCTATTTTCAAAAAAAACATGAAAACGAATTATTAGTCAAATAAAGTCAAATGTCTTTTTTTTCATGTGGATTGTGTTATAATGGATAAGTTGTTAAACAATACTCAAAGAAAATCCGTCTGGGTAAGGCCGTATGCTGTATTGATGTGTGGCAAGTTGAAGTTAGTACCCTGTAGTTGTGATTTTTAAAGAGTATAAAAGGTTGATAAGGCAGCTTCGCACTGCCTTTTAGAAAAGAGAATAAATTGAAATTTACAGAACTAAATCTTGCAGAAGATATTATTGCAGCAGTCGAAAAAGCTGGCTTTGTTAAGCCATCACCTATTCAAGAGATGACTATTCCTCTTGCCCTTGAAGGCAAGGATGTTATCGGTCAAGCTCAAACAGGGACAGGTAAAACAGCCGCTTTTGGTTTGCCAACCCTCAATAAAATTGATGTGGCAAACAACACGATTCAAGCGCTTGTCATTGCACCAACGCGTGAGTTGGCTGTGCAAAGTCAGGAAGAACTTTTCCGTTTTGGCCGTGAAAAGGGTGTGAAAGTCCGCTCGGTTTATGGTGGTTCGTCCATTGAAAGACAAATCAAGGCTCTTCGTTCAGGCGCTCATATTGTTGTCGGAACGCCAGGTCGTTTGTTGGACTTGATTAAACGCAAGGCACTTAAGCTTAACCATATTGAAACCCTCATTTTGGATGAAGCGGATGAAATGCTTAACATGGGCTTCCTTGAAGACATTGAAGCAATCATCTCTCGTGTGCCTGAGGAGCGCCAAACGCTGCTTTTCTCGGCAACAATGCCAGATCCCATCAAACGTATCGGCGTGAAATTCATGAAAGAGCCTGAACACGTTAAGATTGCAGCTAAAGAATTGACAACGGAATTGGTAGACCAATATTATATTCGTGTCAAAGAAAATGAGAAATTTGATACTATGACTCGTCTCATGGATGTTGATCAACCAGAATTATCAATTGTCTTTGGTCGTACTAAACGTCGTGTTGATGAGTTGACTCGCGGTCTAAAACTGCGTGGTTACCGCGCAGAAGGGATTCATGGGGATCTTGATCAAGGGAAACGCTTGCGCGTGCTCCGCGATTTCAAAAATGATAATTTGGATATTTTGGTCGCAACAGATGTGGCTGCGCGTGGTTTGGATATTTCGGGTGTGACTCATGTTTACAACTATGATATTCCACAAGATCCTGAAAGTTATGTCCACCGTATTGGTCGTACAGGGCGTGCTGGTAAGCATGGTCAGTCTATTACTTTTGTTTCGCCAAATGAAATGGGCTATCTATCTATCATCGAAAACTTGACTAAGAAACGCATGAAGGGTCTCAAGCCAGCAACGGCTCAAGAAGCCTTCCAAGCCAAGAAAAAAGTTGCCCTTAAGAAGATTGAAGCTGATTTTGCGGATGAAAAAATCCGTGCTAACTTTGATAAATTCAAGGGGGATGCTGTTAAATTGGCTGCAGAATTCAGCCCAGAAGAGCTGGCTCTTTATATCTTGACCTTGACGGTGCAAGACCCAGATACTCTGCCAGAAGTAGAAATTGCACGTGAAAAACCATTGCCATTCAAACCATCAGGCGGTGGCTTTGGTGGTAAAGGTAAGGGGGGACGTGGTCGTAATGATCGCAACCGTCGTGACGGAGATCGCCGTGGTGTTTATCGTGGGGACCGAAACCATGATGACCGACGCCGTGACTTCAAACGTAAATCAAACAAGAACCGCAAGGACTTTGAACAAAAAGACAACAAGCGACCACACCGCACATCAAGCGAAAAGAAAAACGGTTTTGTTATCCGTAATAAGGGCGATAGGTAAGTAAAAGCTGAGACTATAACATCTCAGCTTTTACTTTGCTTGTAACTTGTTTATAACTTGCTGCTTTAGTAGAATAGAGATAGTACGGCTTATCTTTGTATCTATTTTAATGTTTGTAATTTCTTTTAGCTTTTACAATTTTTTCATCCTAGGCTATTTAATATCCCTAAACATGTTGATAAGATTGTCCTAACGGAGGCTAATTATAGCCTGTCATCAGACGATCAAATAGAGGTAACATTCAAGTACCTGTTGAAAAGTTTTTTTGGTTTAGAAGGGGTCAACAGCTAAGATCGGGCAAATCTTGAATCAGATCAATATTCAGGAAAACATGTGCTTGTTCTGTCTTGATTCAAAGAATCAGGCTTTTTGGAATTTAATCTTGAAAGTTATTTTATCTAGTACGGTAGGATAGCGCTAGCTATTCCTATAAAAGACACGGAAATTTAGGTATATCACGAGGCTATCCTGATAAGACTTTTTGAGCTGATGCCTAAAGAAAGTCTCTAGAAATCCACCTATTATGATAACGCCTACATTGATGAGTGTGCCTAAAACAAACATATCAAACCTCCTAAGTCATTCTTTAGTATTATAGTAAAAGCTGGGACTATCTTCTAGGTACACCTGAATTTCCTTTGGTGGCAGGATTGTGCTATAATAAATCTCGATTTGTCAATGTAATACTGGCTGAAAACTAAAACGTTAATTGACCTAGGCTAACTGGAGCGAGCGAAGTGATCTCAAAATGAACCTTCCAGAGTAATGAATGGCTAGTGATAAGCCATGAATTCCTAAGAAGGTTGCTAGCATCCGTACCACTTCCAAAAGTTTCAAAATGAATATTTTGATATTAAATTAGTATAAGGAGTTCCCATGAAAAAGTTAAAAGAACGTTTTGATACACTAAGTGATGCTATTATTGCTATCATCATGACCATCTTGGTTTTGGAAATTAAAATCCCTGAAAACATGGTCCAGCTGCCTCGGTTGGCAGAGGCTATTGGTTTATTTTTGGTGAGTTTTATCATCGTGACTAATTTCTGGTATCATCGTATGCAGATTAGTGTTAATTCAGATCGCACGACCTTTCTTATTTTTATATTGGATGTGCTGGCCCATGCCCTCTTATCCCTTTATCCGCTGGCGACTAAGATGCTGGTTGAGTTTGACATTAAGTGGGTGGCTATTCTCATCTTTGGAATGATCAATGTCTTGACAGGTATCTTGCTTGGTGTTATGGGGAATCTCATGATGTGCGATGTGGTCTCTGAACTGCCTGAGCGCGCTGGCCATCTCTTTCAAAGCTGGCAGAATCGTCGGATGATTTTAGTTTCTATTAGTGACGTCCTTGTCTTACTCATCGCTCTTTACTTCAATCAATTTGGCATTTACTTCTATATCCTGTCACCTTTCATTGAATTTCTGCTGAATTATAAACAAGGCCGACGCTATGAAGAGGCTCTCAACAACGGTCAGACTTTCAAAGACTTGCTCGAAAGACGCTACGGTGAATAAAAATAGAAAGGATCTCATATGAAACACAAAAAAGTTGAGCTGACTGAACTTTTTTATGATTTAGTCTACGTTTATGCTATTAGTCAGGTGACTTCACTCATTCATCATGTCCATCATGGATTTGTGACGCCATCTGCCTTCTTTACCTTTGCTATGGGGCTGATTATTTACGTTAATTCTTGGATGGTACAATCTGTTTACACTAACCGTTTTGGAAAGAACAGCCTGACTAATATCCTCATGATGTTTTTTCAGATGGTTTGTCTGATGATTTCATCAACCGCCATCACAGGAGATTGGTCACGTGACTTTATCTGGTTCATCCTTCCTATGGCTGGCATTTCCTTGCTCCTTTTGGGACAATACGTGCTGAGCTTCTACCAGACAAAAAATCTGGCTGATAAGCGTCTCATCAAACAATTCTTTTACATCTTGGGCATCCGCTCTGCTATGTTACTTCTCTCAGCCTGCCTCCCCTATCAAAGTGGTCTGCCGGTGGCAACTATTGGGATTTTGCTGACTTGGTTACTGCCAGCCTTTCTGGTAAGTCCACAAACGTCTGTCATCAACGCAAAAGTTACACCAATCAACTTTCCTCATTTGATTGAACGGTTATCTCTTTTAGTCATTATTACCTTTGGTGAGATGATTATTGGTATTGCTGATTATTTTATGCCTGAGAATTTATCAGTCTATTCCTTCCTCGCCTTTCTTATCGTCAGCAATCTTTTCATGATTTATATCGTAGAAATTGATCACTGCATCAATGATGAAGTGACTGGCGTGACAGGCAATAAGGCTATCTATGCACATTACCCCATTTTTGCAGGGTTGAGCCTTGTCACTGTGTCTCTTGGTTTCTTGAGTAATCAAGAGGCAAAGTCAGGCTTTGCTTTTGGCTTAATGCTAATAGGACTTTTATTGTTTATGCTAGGGCTGTTTAGTCATAATTCTTATAATAAGTCCAGCCATTATTTCACCAGAAGTTTAGTCATTAGCGAGTTCGGCTTCCTTGCAGTAACTGTTGTCCTTGGTACCTTTGTGCTGGGAAATTGGCATCAGCTCATGCTGCTCATTGCCATTGCAACAACAGTAATGATGGTCATTTTTGTCAACTTTAATGTTAAACGCATGCACTAAAAGCAGTCTTCGGACTGTTTTTTATTTTGGGATAACTTTTTCTTTGACTTGAAGTCGACTACAAGTAGTATAATGACTGTATCAAATGTAAAGGAGTCTGAAAATGTACCTAATTGATATTACGATTCATGCTGATAGGGTGCCAATTGATAAAGCTGGTGAGCTTTTAGCTGGACATCGCGCTTGGTTTACCAAACAAGCTTAAGCAGGCTACTTTCTGCTTGTAGGGCCTTCTTTATGGTGCTTTTTCGGGAATAGTGACAGTAGTTTAATTTTCTTTTGCAGACATAAAAATTCCCCATCACAGATTTTGTGGTGGGGATAGTTTGGTAAATTTTTATTCGACGAACATGGCGTCACCGAAACTAAAGAAGCGGTAGCGTTCGTCAACAGCATGCTTGTAGGCTTCAAGAACAAAGTCACGACCAGCAAAGGCTGAGACTAGCATGACTAGGGTTGATTTGGGTAGGTGGAAGTTGGTTGAGAAGGCATCCACGACTTTAAATTGATAGCCGGGCTTGATGAAGATATTTGTCCAGCCGCTATCAGCTTGAATCTGTCCGTTAAATTTTGAACCGATGGTTTCTAGGGTGCGGATAGATGTTGTTCCGACAGCAACAATACGCCCACCAGCGGCTTTGACATCGCGGAGGGTTTGAGCAGCCTCTTCAGACAAACTGTAGAATTCAGAGTGCATTTCATGTTCTTCCACATTGTCAACTGAGACAGGTCGGAAGGTTCCGAGCCCAACATGCAGCGTTAGATAGACTAATTTGATACCTTTAGCTTGAATTTTCGAGAGCAGCTCTTGTGTGAAGTGCAGACCAGCCGTCGGAGCAGCAGCGGAGCCATTTTCTTTAGCATAAACGGTCTGATAACGTTCGCGATCTTCTAATTTTTCATGGATATAAGGTGGGAGTGGCATTTCGCCTAGGCTCTCCAGTACCTCAAGAAAGATCCCCTCGTAGCTGAACTTGACAATTCGGCCGCCGTGGTCCAGTTCTTCCTTGACGGTGGCATTCAGACGTCCGCCACCAAAGGAAATTTTAGCACCGACACGCAGGCGCTTGGCTGGCTTAGCCAGAACTTCCCAGTCATCGCCTTGAGTATTCTTGAGCAAGAGCAGCTCCACATGTCCGTGGGTATCAGGCTTTTCACCATAGAGGCGGGCAGGGAGGACGCGGGTATTGTTCATGACTAGAGCGTCACCAGGATTGAGTTGATCAATGATGTGGTCAAAGTGAGTATCGGTCATTTGATGCGTCTTACGGTCAATGACTAAGAGCTTAGACGAATCGCGCTTTTCCAGAGGCGTTTGAGCAATCAGTTCTTCGGGTAAATGGAAATTAAAATCTTCAGTGTTCATACAAATCCTTCTTTGTTCAGTTTTTCAGCCTTTTCATTATAACACGATAAAAGATTCTCGTCACCTTGAGACGTTTTAATCGCAGTCCCTATAAGAAAATAATGGGTTTTGTCTGATTATGCTTGATAGGAGATCTTGCCACCTGCTTCTTTCCGAGGTAAATTGGACTATAACTTTAGATTTTGTGCTATGAAAATAGCAGAGGTTTAATGGGAATTGAAAATCATTTGTCGGTTTTTGTTTTTTGAAGAATCTTTCTGTGCAACGCTGTGCAGATCCTGAGAAACTTTTCTTGACAATTATTGGTCTATACCATAAAATGGAAATAGAATATTTGGTATAGACCGACGGAGGTTGATAATGAAAATAATCACTGTAAAAGACCAAGTGGAAGGTGGGAAACTTGCCTTTCATCTGTTAGAAGAGGAAATGGCTGCTGGTGCTAAAACATTGGGATTAGCAACGGGCAGCACACCGTTGACTTTTTATCAAGAAATGCTGGCAAGTCAGCTTGATTTTTCTGCTATGACCAGTATCAACCTAGATGAATATGTAGGCCTGTCGGCAGATAATCCACAGAGCTATGCATATTTTATGTATCAACATCTTTTCCATGCCAAACCCTTCAAGCATTCTTACCTGCCAAATGGTTTGGCAACTGATTTACAGGCTGAAGTCAAGCATTATGATGATATTATCGCTGAGCATCCTATTGATTTCCAGATTTTAGGAATCGGTCGAAATGGACATATCGGCTTTAACGAACCTGGTACACCTTTTGAAATGCTAACACATGTGGTGGACTTGACAGAAAATACTATTCAGGCCAACAGTCGCTTCTTTGATAAGATTGAGGATGTGCCAACACAGGCCATTTCCATGGGCATTGCTTCCATCATGTCCTCTAAAACCATTGTCCTTATGGCTTATGGTTTTGATAAAGCGGATGCTATTTCTAAAACTGTCAGTGGCCCAGTTACAGAAGCCCTGCCAGCCAGCATTTTGCAGAAACATGAAGATGTGGTGCTTCTATTGGACTATGATGCAGCCAGTAAGTTATAAAAAAGAAGTTTCCCAAGCGGTTTGGGAGACTTCTTTTGATTATAGTGACCAATCCAATTCTGGTCCGACAGGGATGATGCCTGTTGGATTGATGGTTTTGTGGCTGCCATAGTAGTGCTTTTTGATATGATCAAAATTGACAGTATCGGCAATGCTAGGTATGTTATAGATTCGTTTAGTGTAGTGCCACAGATTTGGATAGTCTACCAAGCGGCGGATATTGCATTTGAAATGGCCATAGTAGACAGCGTCAAAGCGCACTAAGGTGGTAAAGAGACGGATATCCGCTTCGGTGAATTGATTGCCCACCAGCCAGTCTTGAGAAGATAGCAAAGCTTCTAATTTATCTAGTGCTGCAAAGAGATTTTGGACTTCCTCTTGGTAAACTTCCTGAGAAGTGGCGAAACCTGCCTTGTAGACGCCGTTGTTGATGTTAGGATAGACAAAGTCATTCATTTGGTCAATGTCAGCCTGCAAGTCTGCCGGGTAATAATCATCAGTATTGCCAGTGATGTCATTGAAGGCAGTGTTAAGCATGCGCATGATTTCAGCAGACTCATTATTAACGATGGTTTTTCTTTTCTTGTCCCAGAGGACAGGCACAGTCACACGGCCAGAATAGTCTGGCTGAGCTGCCAAATAAACTTGGTAGAGGTAGTCGCTATGAAGTTCTGAATCTACTATGACACCGTCGCCCTCCTCAAAGGTCCAGCCATTTTCCAGCATGAGCGGATGAACAATAGAAATAGAAATGTGCTTTTCCAAGTCCTTGAGAGCGCGCATAATAAGGGTTCGGCTAGCCCAAGGACAGGCTAGGGAGATATAGAGATGGTAGCGACCAGATTCAGCCTTGAATCCACCTGTGCCAGTTGGCCCAGCCAAACCATCAGCTGTTATCCAGTTGCGAAATTGTGTGGTCGTGCGGACGAATTTACCGCCAGTAGACTTGGTATCGTACCATTTATCCACCCATTTGCCGTCTTGTAAAAGTCCCATGAGATCCTCCTTTAATTTTATTACGATGTAGTGATAGTCTACTACGTTTTTACTGGAATGGCAAGAAACTTGCTTCATATGCTACAATAGAAGCATGCGTTTAGACAAATTATTAGGTAAGGCGGGCTATGGCTCGCGTAATCAGGTCAAAAAACTTATTCGTAGCCAGCAGGTACGCGTGGATGGAGAGCTAGCTCAGGCTGGTAACCTCAATGTGGATTCGAACCTGCAAGTCATCACTGTGTCTGGTCAGTCGCTCAGCTATTCTCCAGATGTCTACTACCTGCTCAACAAGCCTGAGGGTGTAGTGTCAGCCGTGACGGACAGAAAGCACCAGACGGTCATTGACCTCATTGCACCAGCTGACCGAAGGGAGGGACTCTATCCCGTGGGACGTTTGGATCGCGACACGGAAGGGTTGATTCTCATCACCAACAATGGTCCGCTGGGCTTTCGCCTGCTCCATCCCAAGCATCACGTCAGCAAGACCTACTATGCCGAGGTCAACGGCCTCTTGGCACCTGATGCGCCAGCTTTTTTTGGCAATGGCATAGCTTTTCATGATGGCACCGTCTGCAAACCAGCTAAACTGGAGATTATCTCGTCTAGTCCAGTCTTCAGCTGCGCTCATATCACCATCTCCGAAGGTAAATTTCATCAGATTAAGAAAATGTTTCTTGCCTACGGAGTCAAAGTTACTTACCTGCGCCGCATCAGCTTTGCTCAGTTTCAGCTAGGCGAACTTCCTCCGGGTTCTTACCGCCAACTGACTCATGAAGAAAAAGAATTATTAAAAGTCTATTTGGGATGAGGAAAAGTGTCAAGTAGACCTTAGATGGTGAAGAACTTAGTCAATACCAAAATCAACTAGACGACTTCATCAGCTAGCTCCATCTCTCTTAAAAAACAAAAAGCGTTGATTACTCAGCGCTTCTATATCTTTTATTCGGTTAGGGTGAATTGTAAGAATTCTAGAAAATGGTCTGCCCAGTATTTTTCGTGATGGATTTCGTTGGCCATCACGCGCAGTTGGATATGATCCATAGCTAGTCCTGTTCGGAGAAGAGATTGGTAATAGTGCAAGCTACAATCAATATAGGCCTGATTCATGTCAGGAGCAAATTGTTCATCAACCTCATCCCCTTCTTTAGTGCCAACTTGGATATAAACCTTGTTGGCTGGATTAAGGGGATGATTGTCACAAAAGCGTAGAAAATCACGTTCGCTGAACCAAGAGGCTAATGAGAAGACACCAAGATTTCCAAAAATATCAGGATAGGCAGCTCCCATATAAGCAGTGATGATACCGCCCATTGAAGATCCAGCAAGGAGAGTGTGTTCGCGGTCGGCTTTGGTACGATAGGTCTTGTCAATGAAAGGCTTAACCACGTCAACTACCCATTGACCATAAGCCATTCCATCACCGCCAACAGAAGCTGTTTCGGGGGTTGTCCCCACATCAGTCATCCAAGGAGCGTATTCATTGAGGCGATTATCTTCCGCATTGTCAATGCCTACCACGATGACCTTTGGTAATTCTTTGTTATTCTTAATCGTTGGGATAATTTTCCAAGAGTAGCCAGAGAAGGATTCCTTGCTATAAAAGACATTTTGCCCATCGTGCATGTAAAGGACTGGATAGCGAGCCCAGTCTTCCTTGGCATAGTCTTTGGGTAGGAGAACACGGATGCGACGTTCTTCATCATAGTAGGGAACATGGAGATAGTGTTCTTCCATTTCAAGGTAATAATTGTTTAACTTGGTTTTTTTCATAAAATAGTCCTCTTTTGATTTGACTTTATTATAGCATAAATGACTGGTTTTGTAAGTGTATTTGGAATTTTCAGTCATTTTCAAAATTGTGCTTAGCTGCCGACTTTGTCCTCTTTATGGTATAATTTTACTGTTATGACAAAAGATTTTTCACGAAGATATGCAGTGGTGGACTTGGAGGCGACTGGTGCCAATCATACCGCATCTATTATTCAGGTTGGGATTGTCATTTTGGAGGACGGCAAGATTGTCCAGACCTATGAGACGGATGTCAATCCCCATGAAGCGCTGAATGAGCATATTATTAAATTGACAGGGATTACAGATGAGCAGCTTGCGCAGGCACCTGATTTTTCTCAGGTGGCGCGTGAGATCTACGAGCTGATTGAAGACTGCGTTTTCGTTGCCCACAATGTCAAATTTGATGCTAACTTATTGGCTGAACACTTATTTTTAGAAGGTTACGAGTTGCGGACGCCGCGTGTTGACACGGTTGAGTTGGCTCAAGTCTTTTATCCTACCCTTGAAAAATATACGCTTGGTAATCTGGCTAATTATCTGGGACTTGACTTATCGCACGCCCATACGGCCATTGATGATGCCAAGGCAACAGCTCAGCTATTTTTCAAAATAAAAGAAAAAATGGCTTCCTTACCTAAATTGGTTTTGGAAAATATTTTAAACTTGGCTGACAATCTTTTGTTTGAAAGCAGAATGGTGATTGAAGAAGCTTTTGAAAAGGCTCAGTCAAGCTTGCCTGACTGCTATCTCGAGGTGGCAGGACTAGTTTTGCGAAAAGAAGAAGCGATGTCGCCTCGTCGAAAATTATCTGCTGATTTTGATGTCAATTTGGCACTCTTAGGCTTGGATGCAAGAGCTAAACAGCAGCTTTTTGCGGACTTGGTGTCAGATGCTTTCGACAAACCTCAGATCAGCTTTTTAGAGGCTCAGGCTGGATTAGGCAAAACTTACGGCTATCTTTTACCTTTACTTTATCTGGCTCAGGAGCAGGTTATTGTTTCTGTTCCAACAAAGATTTTACAGGATCAGATTATGGCTAACGAGGTCAAGAAAATCAAAGAAATCTTTCATATTTCTTGCCACAGCATCAAGGGACCTCAGAATTACATTAAGTTGGATGATTTCTATGCCAGCCTTCATCATGTTGGGGACAATCGTTTGGTTAATCGCTATAAAATGCAGATTTTAGTCTGGCTTTTAGAAACTGAGACGGGAGATCTTGATGAAATCAAGCAAAAGCAACGCTTTCAGGCTTATTTCGACCAGATTAAGCATGATGGCAATCTTAGCAGCAAGTCCTTATTTGGCGAACAAGACTTTTGGCATAGGTCTTACGCAAAATCTCAGGCCAGTCAGCTTTTGCTCGTCAACCACGCTTATTTCTTAGATCGGGTTCAGGATGACAAGGCTTTTGCGGCTAAGAAGGTTTTGGTTTTTGATGAAGCGCAAAAATTACTTTTAAATTTGGAACAGTTTTCAAGACGACAGCTCAATGTTACCAAGCTACTCCAGCAGATGACTAAAGATTTACAGGAATCGTCTTCTTTACTGGAAAAACGTCTCTTGGAAAGTTTGTCTTTTGACCTCAGTCATTTGGTCAGTCGTTTTTATAAGTCGCGAAGGGCGAATTTGTCAACTGAGGATTTGCAAGCTATCAGACAAAGCAGTCTAGAATTGTCAAGCGGTGGTTACGAAACCTTAAAAGAAATGTTTCTAGGACATTTTGATGATTTCTGGTTGGAAACAGCTATAGAAAATGAAAAACGTGTAACCTACTTAAATGCCAGCAGTAATGCTTTTCTTAATTTCAAAAAATTTTTACCTGAAACCCGTAAGACTTACATGGTTTCAGCAACTCTACAAATCAGTTCCCAGGTCAGTTTGGCTGACCTTATGGGATTTGATGACTTTGATTTTAGTAGCATAAAAAAAGATCGTAATCAGTCGCAGACTGTTTTTATTGACAAGCAAAT
The DNA here is from genome assembly GCF_000379985.1 of Streptococcus caballi DSM 19004. Lineage (GTDB taxonomy): Bacteria > Bacillota > Bacilli > Lactobacillales > Streptococcaceae > Streptococcus > Streptococcus caballi. The sequence continues at coordinate 50,208 of NZ_KB904118.1, forward strand.
GCCAGACCTAAGCCAGCTGTCTGAAGAAACTTACGCGCAGGAAATTGCTCAACGTCTGATTAGTCTTAAGCAGCTAGACCAGCCAGTTTTGGTTCTCTTCAATGCTAAGAAGACGATGCTGGATGTCTCTGACTTGCTGGATAGGGCTGATCTGAATCACCTCACCCAGGACAAAAATGGCACGGCCTACAATATCAAGCGTCGTTTTGAAAATGGTGAAAGTCAATTTTTACTGGGCACAGGAGCCTTTTGGGAAGGTGTTGATTTTGTGCAAGCTGACCGAATGGTTGAAGTTATCACACGACTACCTTTTGAGAATCCCAAGGATGCCTTTGTCAAGAAGATTAATTCCTATCTGACAAGTCAGGGTAAAAGTCCATTCTATGATTACTCGCTACCTCTGACTATTCTTAAGCTAAAACAGGCTATTGGCAGAACCATGCGGCGAGAAAATCAGCGTTCGGCAGTTCTTATCTTGGACAGTCGTATCATCAACAAGCGTTATGGGAAAACGATTTACCAAAGTTTGGAAGCAGAATTTGACCTGTCAAGTCAAAAATTTACTAACTGCCTCACTGAAATAAGGAATTTTTTGATATAATAGAGGGCATAGTAGATAAGGAGAGCAAAGTGAAAAAATTAAGTACCTTTCAGCAATTTCTCATCGGCTTTGACAGCATTTTGCTTATCCTGCTGATTCTTGTGCCAAGCCTCCTTTACCTATCTGTGAAGCCTAAGCTTGATGGCGAAAAATCAGCCCAAAAAGTGGCTCAAAACTACGCTAAGTTTAGTCAAGTCAGTGATGTTGAAACTTTCAATGGTCAAAAAACTTACTATAGTGTTTTTGGAAAAGGTTCGGACGGAAGTGACCGAGTTGTTTTGGTAGATGAGGATGGCAAGGTGATTGAGCAGCTGAGACCGACCGATGGCATTACTGCTAAGAAAGCCTTGACTCTGGCCAATCAGGCTGGTGCAAGTAATGCTAGTAAGGTCGTCCTAGGCGTTTACGATAAGGATGTGATATGGGAAGTAACTGCGGCTAACGGTTACTACCTGATTAATTTTAAAACTGGGGAGCTCGTCAAAAAGGAGGAAGTATGACAAAACTATCAAATCGTGTTTTAGACATGGAAGAAAGCGTAACATTAGCAGCAAGTGCGCGTGCTAAAGCTTTGAAAGCTCAAGGGCGTGACATCTTATCCTTGACCTTAGGAGAACCTGATTTTGTGACCCCTAAAAATATCCAAGATGCAGCCATTGAAGCTATTCAAAATGGTAAAGCAAGTTTCTATACAGTTGCTTCTGGTTTACCTGAACTTAAGGTTGCCATCAGCGACTACATGGAAAAATTCTATGGCTATGCTGTACCAGCCAATGAAATTGTCGTTGGGACAGGTGCCAAGTTTATTCTTTATGCTTTCTTTGCAACGGTGCTTAATCCAGGTGATGAGGTCATCATTCCAACTCCATGTTGGGTATCTTATGTTGACCAAGTAAAAATGGTTGATGGTGTGCCAGTGACTTTCCAAACGACAGAGGCTAACGATTTTAAGGCAACTGTTAAACAGCTAGAAGCAGCACGCACAGACAGAACCAAAGTTCTCTTGCTGAATTCACCTTCTAATCCAACAGGAATGATTTACAGCAAGGATGAATTGCAAGCCATCGGTGATTGGGCAGTCGAACACAACATTCTGATATTGGCGGATGATATTTATGGCCGTTTGGTTTACAATGGCAATGAATTTACAGCAATTTCTGGTTTGTCAGAAGCTATTCGTAAACAGACTATTGTGGTCAATGGTGTGTCTAAGACCTATGCTATGACAGGCTGGCGTGTCGGTTTTGCCGTTGGTAATCCTGAAATCATCGCAGGTATAGCTAAAATCATTAGTCAGACCACTTCTAATCTGACCGCTGTTTCCCAATACGCAGCCATTGAAGCCCTGACTGGGGATCAATCGTCTATTGAAGTTATGCGTCAGGCCTTTGAAGAGCGTCTCAATACCATTTATCCACTTCTTAACGAAGTACCAGGATTTGAGGTTATCAAACCGCAAGGAGCCTTTTACCTCTTCCCAAACGTCAAGAAAGCCATGGAAATGAAGGGTTACACTGATGTCACTGAATTTACCAATGCCATTCTTGAAGAAGCAGAAGTGGCCTTGGTAACCGGTGCAGGATTCGGTGCCCCTGAAAATGTTCGCCTCAGTTATGCAACTGACCTTGATACCCTTAAAGAAGCTGTTCGTCGTCTTAAGGCATTTATGGAGAAGTAAATGATTGATCATTTTGGCATCAAAGTAAAGAATTTAGGAATTCCTAAGGCTTTTTATCAAGCAACCCTAGCTCCTTTGAACTATAAAATTCAATTTGATAATGAGTAGGCAGCGAGCTTTGCAGAGCCAAGAAACGCAGATCCGACAGGTGATTTTTGGTTAAATGTTGGTCAACAAGAGCCTGAGCATTTTGCCTTTAGTGCCCAGAATGAAAAGGAAGTAGAAGCCTTCTATCAAGCAGCTTTGGCAGCCGGTGGCAAGGACAATGGTGCTCCAGGTGAGCGCAGTCAGTATCATCTAGGTTATTACGCTGCCTACATCATTGACCCAGATGGAAATAATATTGAGGCGATTAGGAGCTTTCTTGCCCACATCCCCCTTGTAGCTACATCATTGACCCAGATGGAAATAATATTGAGGCTGTTTATCATAAAAATAAAAGAAAAGAGAAAAGAATTTAATGACTAAAGATTTAGTAAGCATTATTGACATTCCCAAGCATGTTGGTAAAGAAGTTACCATAGGTAGCTGGGTTGCCAACAAATCAGGAAAAGGTAAAATTGCCTTCCTACAACTTCGTGACGGGACTGCTTTCTTTCAAGCAGTTGCTTTCAAACCAAACTTTATTGAAAAATATGGTGAAGAAGCAGGTCTTGAAAAATTCAATACCATCAAGCATCTGAGCCAAGAAACTTCTGTTTATGTGACAGGTCTTGTCAAAGAAGATGAACGTTCAAAATTTGGTTATGAGCTAGATATCACTGATATTGAAGTGATTGGTGAGTCACAAGATTATCCAATTACGCCAAAAGAGCACGGGACAGACTTCCTTATGGATAACCGCCACTTGTGGTTGCGTTCCCGTAAACAAATGGCTATTATGCAAATTCGTAACGCAATCATCTATGCGACTTACGATTTCTTTGATAAAAATGGTTTCATCAAGTTCGACAGCCCAATCTTGTCAGGAAATGCTGCCGAAGATTCAACAGAATTGTTTGAAACGGATTACTTCGGTCAGCCAGCATTTTTGAGCCAATCCGGCCAGCTTTATCTTGAAGCAGGTGCTATGGCCCTTGGTCGTGTCTTTGACTTTGGTCCAGTATTCCGTGCTGAAAAATCAAAAACACGCCGTCACTTAACTGAGTTCTGGATGATGGATGCCGAATACTCATTCCTTAGCCACGAAGAATCTCTTGACCTTCAAGAAGCTTATGTTAAAGCCCTTATCCAAGGTGTTATTGACCGTGCGCCACAAGCCCTTGAAATCATGGAACGTGATGTGGAACTGCTCAAGAGCTATATTGAAAAACCATTCAAACGAGTGTCTTACGATGATGCTATCGACCTTCTTCAAGAACATGAAAATGATGCAGATACAGATTACGAACATGTTGAACACGGAGATGACTTTGGTTCACCTCATGAAACATGGATTTCAAACTACTTTGGTGTGCCAACCTTCGTTGTTAATTACCCAGCAAGCTTTAAGGCCTTCTACATGAAACCAGTTCCTGGGCATCCAGAGCGCGTCATCTGTGCGGATCTCTTGGCACCAGAAGGCTACGGCGAAATCATTGGTGGCTCTATGCGTGAAGAAAACTACGATGCCCTTGTTGCTAAGATGGACGAGCTTGGAATGGATAAGTCTGAATACGAATTCTACCTTGATCTCCGTAAATATGGCTCAGTGCCACACGGCGGATTTGGTATTGGTATTGAACGTATGGTAACTTTCGTAGCAGGAACAAAACATATCCGTGAAGCCATCCCATTCCCACGTATGTTACATCGTATTAAACCATAAAAATGACTTAAACCGTCCCCTCTTAGGGAATTTCTAGAGGGGAACGGTTTTTTGTTTGTGAAATTCACGTTTTCTTCAACTTTTCATTTTTAAATATGATAGATGGTAAATTAATACTTAATAAAAATCAAATTCTGAATTACAATGATGATATGAACTTTACACAATCCCAAATAAGAGAACTCAAATCAGCTCTAAAAGATAAAACATTGACTTCCTATCACAAATGGATTCAAGTTGTGTATTTTCGCTCCCCAAAGATGACTTATTTTGATTTTCATTGAGTATAAATTTTAAAAAAGGAAATTAACAAAAATAGGGCCTGCTCAATATTAAAGAGCAGGCCTCATTTTTGATTAGGAAAAGTCATCTTGTGAGTTGGTTGCTATCCTATCTGATAGGTATTGTAATCGATGTTGAATGTGATAAATTACTGACAGAAATGTTTCGTCGTCTTGGCCGCTTGGATCTTCTAAGCCCCAATCTTCTCTGAAGCGGCAAGGAAGATTAGGACAATGGACATTGCAGCCCATAGTAATCAGAATATCAATAGCTGGTAAGTCACTGATAAGCTTTGGGTATTGCTCTTTTTCCATATCAAGGTCAAATTGCTCTTTCATGATACGAACAGCATCCTGATTGATTTGTGGTTTTGTTTCTGTTCCTGCGGAGTACGCGTCAAAGATGCTGGAATAGTCCTTTTTAGCAAGAGCTTCAGCCATCTGACTTCGACAAGAATTATGGACACAGACAAAGGCTACCTTAGGCTTTCGTGTCATGGAGTTTCTCCTGAATGATGACTTTCACTTCGTCAACAGTTAAGACTTTCCCTGCTGATACAACTTTTTCATTTAAGACAAGAGCAGGTGTAGACATCACTCCATAAGCAGCGACTTTAACAAAATCCCTTTCATGATCAATGGTGACGACCAAATGTTCTTCTTCACAGGCTTGTTTCACATGAGCTTCTAAGAGGTTGCATTTTTTACAACCAGAACCGAGTATTTTGAAAATGATTTCTTGAGACATGATAATTTTCTCCTAAAAAATAATAGTTTGTAAAGCATTAAATAAATAGCCTACAACAATGATACCGACGGAACAAACCGCTATAAATGTGGCTAATAATTGCGGTTTTATAGCCCTCCTTAACATGATAAGAGATGGTAGGCTGAGGGTTGTGACAGCCATCATAAAGGATAAAATGGTTCCTAATTGTGCTCCCTTGTCCAACAAGGCTTCGGCGACTGGAATTGAACCAAAAATATCAGCGTACATCGGAATCCCTATGAGAGTTGCCAGAACCACTCCAAAAGGATTACGGCTGCCTAATACCATTGCTATCCAATTTTCTGGTATCCAATTATGAATGACTGCGCCAATACCAACGCCGATTAAAATATAAGGAAAGACTTTTTTAAAGGTTTCACTGACCTGTGCTTTGGCAAAGTGAAGCCTATCCTGATAAGATAAGGTTTCTGGTTCTCTATTAGCAACCCGAGCAGTCTTGACAAAATCCTCGACATACTTCTCCATGCCCAGTTTTTCAATAAGACTTCCTCCAATAACGGCAATGACAAGACCCAAGATAACATAGATAATGGCTATTCTACTTCCAAAAATACTCATCAAAAGGATCAAACTTCCCAAGTCCACCATAGGTGATGAGATCAAAAATGAAAAGGTCACTCCAACTGAAAGTCCAGCACTGGTAAAGCCCATAAAAAGCGGAATAGATGAACAAGAACAAAACGGAGTAATAGTTCCTAATAAGGCAGAAATCATATTTGCTGTGAGACCATCAAAGCGGCTTAAAATCCGACGACTGCGCTCTGGTGGAAAATAACTTTGGATATAGGAAATGGCAAAGATGAGGACACAGAGAAGAATGGTAATCTTGATGATATCAAAGAAGAAAAATTGTAAACTTCCTCCTAGTCTGGACGATAAATCAATTCCAAACAGTGATAAGACTTTCCCGATGACCTCATTTAGCCAGGTCATTTTTAGTAGCTGATCTTGAACAAAAGACCACATGATAAGAATCTCCTTTATAATATATCAATTTTTTTTGATATGTTTTGTAAAATGGAAAGCCATAACTAAGATGACTTTCGTTGGCACTGACAATTGCTGATATATTCAGTTTGAATATTGGTTACTTCTGTTAATAGTTGCAGGGCATGCTGGCTACCTTCTGTGCTGAGACTGTAATGTTTCCATTTTCCCTCCTGTCTACTGGATACAATACCAGACTGACATAAGATTTTCATATGATAAGAAAGAGCAGACTGGGCAATTCCCAGCTTATCAATTAGCACACAAGCACAAGTTTCTCCGTTTTTTAAGTAGTCTAGTATTTGCAGCCGTTTATCATCAGATAGGGCCTTAAAGACTTGAGCTTCCCTTACAAAATTTGTTATAACGATCACCTCATATCAAAAACATTTGATTTAAAACCACTTTCAGAATACTACTTCACGCATTATTTGTCAACGATTCGAATGAGAGATAGGTCAGTAAGCATCAATTGCTTGCTGCTTCATCACATTATATTTTTATCACTCCCTACATATTCTGTTTCTACTTTGTAAACTCAGACAGGTCTTTTCACAAGAATTTTTATTATTTACATGTGTTGAGTGGGTTTCTTCATATAGAATTTTTAGATTTTCTAGCTATCACCCAATAGTTTGATAAGTCCAGTGACCAGATGTTAGTTTTTGATGATATATGTAGGATAAGGGTGAAGGGTTAATGTCAAAAGTGAGGTTTACATTTTAGTATTGAGCAATGCTTCATTTTCTTTGATCCAATTTTTGATTTGGTAAACAAGGGGGACGAGAGATTTTCCTAAATCGGTCAAGCCATAGTAGGTCTTGAATCCTGTGCTGCTTTTTCCTTTTTTGTACAGTATATTGATTTGAATTAAATCATTTAGGTTCTGAGTTAACACTTTTCGAGAAACTTTTCCCAGCTGTCGCTCAATCTCTGCAAAATACATTTCTTTTTGGTCTAAAGATAGAATAATAAAAACAGACCATTTTCCTAAAAGTGGTAGGGCTAACTGTCTTAAACGGCTTTCATCTAACATGGTTACCTCCAAGTAACTTCTTACTTTATGGTATTTTTTTCTATACAATTATACTATATTCATTTTAAAAAGGAGTTATTATGGTATTTTTTAAGACGTTTGAATTTGAGTTCGAAGCACGTAGGCTGATGTGGTATGCACCAAATGGAGGTAGTGATTTTGCGGAAGTTTCTAAAACATGTGAGAAGATTAAGGAAGGAAATTATGATTCTTGGTATAAGGAATGGAAGACTTGTGCAGACCAGCTCCTTATTAGAAGCAAGGAATATTCAGAACAGATTTCTAGAGGGCAAGCTTGTTTAAGAGCCAGTCGTTATTATCAAGCAGCAGAATTTTTTCTCCATCCCACTGATAGCAGAAAGTTTAAAGCATATCAAGATTCTGTGGATTCCTTTTATAAGGGATTGCATTTTCTTAATGTTCCTTATCAACTGTCTGCTGTCTCCTACGATGGTATTTCGTTAAGAACTGTTCTGTTTAAGACCCCCAAAAGGCAATATAAAGGTACTCTCTTTGTTTGTGGTGGTTTTGACGCTTTACTCGAAGAACTTTATTTTACAACAGTCAAACCTGCCCTACTTGTAGGTTACCATGTGGTCATATTGAGGGGCCGGGTCAATCTGATTGTATTAGAAAATACGGAGCAACTTTTACCCCAAACTGGTCGAAGGTTTGTGAAGTGGTGGTAGAACACTACGATGATACCCTGCCTGCTCCTCATATTGGTATCGGCCTGTCCTTAGGTGGGCTGTTGATGGCTAGGGCGCAGGCGCAAAATCCAAATTTATTCGATAGGCTGGTTCTTTACAATTACTTTCCGAATGTGCTAGCTTCTTTTAAAAAAGGAATGCCGCGATTGTTTTATCGGTTTGTAGATTCTCAATTTCCTCCTCTTTTAGAAAAAATAGCTTCTTTTTATATTTCTAAGCAAGCCTTTCTGAATTGGCAAGTTGAACATGCCAAGTGGACTTTTGGGGCTAACAGATTAAACCAATTATTGGCGACTTGTCGTGACTTTGAAGAATTAACATTGAAGACACCGACGTTGGTTTGTTTAGCCAAAAAAGACAATTATTATGACTATACTCTAGGTATAGATTATTTTAATAGCATTCAATCTCATCAGAAGAAGCTGATTATTTTTGATAAAAGCCATTTTTCTAGTGATTTACATTGTCAAAATGGTGCAGCCTACGACACTAATGATGAGATATTTGATTGGCTAAGTAAGAGTTTATAAAAGTTGAGTTAAAAGCTCAGCTTTTTTTATTCATTAGATATTTTTTTGTCATTTTTTAAATGCTTATTAAAAAAAGCAATTGTTTTTTGCCATGAATCTACACTATCATCTAATAAGCCTTTCCAGTTATTGTTGTAACGCTGATTTGGTTGATAAGCAACTGTCAGCATGTGACCTGTTTCTTGATAAAGGTTGTATTCTATTTCTTTTCCCTTATAGGAGTCCATTAATTCACGGCTTGCGGCCTTAGCTCTCCAGACTTCATCTTTTTGACTGGTTAAGAGTAGTATTGGAGCGGCTATCTTCTCAATTGATATTTTTGATTTAGGGTTGATAGGTAGCTCTTTTTTGAAAAGTAGTTTTAAGAAAAGGTCTTTATATCTGAAGGCTTGATAAGGAAGTTCTTGATTGTTTATTGTCCAAGAGGAATTCTTGGATGGAAATTTACCTTTGATTCCCTCATAAATGATATTTGAAGGGGAATTTAGAGCGATTGCCTGACAGTTGGGATGGTAGGCTTGTGACGCTAAAGCGAATTCGGCTCCCTTGGAACGACCATAAATACCTATTTTATCAGTTGTAACATAAGGGGATTGAACAAGATATTTTCTGGCCTCTTCAATAATCTCAAGTGGTATTTTCTCTAAATGAGAAGCTAGTCCGTCCAAACCAAAATAAGCAATAGCCAGAGTGGTAAATCCATAATTTGCTAGTAGTTGAGCGATATTTTGGGCTTTCTCAATTCGACCATCACTGCCACTCAGGACAATGACAGCGGGCTTTTGCTGCGCTGGCTGGAAAAATAATCTCCCTTGAAATTTTTGCTGGTAAATGTCCTTATACGAAATGTCTTTATTGAGATAGTAACGTTCAACAGTCTTCTCTCTGATGAGTGTCTTGTTTTGAAAAATGCGGATAGTCACATAAAATTTATCGTATAATGGTACCTCCTCTAGCTGCTTGGGTAACTTTACATTTTTGGTTTGAATGGGTCTAGCGTTGAAAAATAGTCCCATTTCAGAGATACCTTGATAACTGCCTGAGATGGCCTTAGAGTTAGCTAGGTTAATTTCACCAAGCTGGTCTGAATAAAATACAGCAGACGATTTCCACGGAAGTTTAGGAGATAAGCACAAAGGAGCGTTGATACAGTAATAATCATCAAGCTGCATCTCTATTTTGTAGCACTGATTTATTTCCAATCCAGTAATTGTTACGTTGAATGGTATGTCTGCAAATGGTTTTTCGTCTTTAATATGAATGGTTGCTGTCATTGTAACTCCTTTTTTGTTAATCAGCTTAACTTTACTTTAAAAATAAACCATGTTTACCATGGTAAATTCTCCCAAACAGCCTTGATATCTGTCATCAAGCTGGTTACTTTATTCAAGTCTTCCTGACTATAAGTGTCCAATACAGTTAGCACCGCATTTTCAATGTAATCTTGCTGGGTTTGGTGCAGTTGGTAAATTTTTTTGCCTTTGCTTGTTAGTTGCAGATATTTATTTTTGCCATTCTGAGGTGAAGTGGTAAGAGAAATGAGGCCTTTTTGAATCAATCGTTTGCTGCTTTGGGTGACTGCACTGCGGGAAATATTCTGAATTTCAGCTAGTTTGACTAGATTGATTGGCTGATGATTTTCTATAGTCACAATAAGATGAACTTCAGAAGCAGTGATTGACTGGTCAATGACGTTAGCATGTTGCTGGCTTTTGAGTTTCTCAAATGCCTCCATGAAAGACATAAAATGATTGTTAAATTGTTGTAATTCTTTTTTGTTCATAGGCTAAACTTGTTTTTAAAATATTGTTAATGATATTAACAATAATAATAGGCTTAAGCTAACTTGTCAAGAAAAGTTTTACTAACTTATCTCAACACAGATTTAACCCCCCCTCTTGCGATACTGAGTATGATATCAAAAAAGAGCTATTATGTATGCAAAGAAAATCTTATTTAAAATCAGTGAGTGTGCTGACTTTGGCAGTTTGTCTTTTATCGGGATGTATGGTCTAGGCTACCTTCACCATGTTTGTAATGGGAGAGCATTCATTTTAAAGATACTCTAAGCTGTTTACTTACTAAGTGGCTTTTTAATTTGTGTTATAATAAAAGCAATGCGAGGTAAACTTATGACAGATTTAAAATATAAGAACTATATTTTTGACTTTTACGGTACCTTGGTGGATATTGAGACGGATGAGAAGGACCGCTGGCTTTGGCAGCAGGTGCTTGCAATTTATGCCAGTTATGGCGCGGATTACAGTCCACGTTCGCTCAGTCAGAAATACTTGGATTTAGTGTCACAGGAAGAGCAGCGCTTGAAAAAAGAGACGGCTTACGAACATGTTGAGATTGACTTGGTACCTGTTTTTATTCGCCTCTTGACAGAAGCAGAGCAGACTCATGCGACGGAGAACAAAATTGATGACTTACTAACATGGGGCAATTTCATGGCCAGCACTTTTCGCGTTTTGTCGCGTAAGCACCTGGCAGCCTACGAGAATACGCTAGCTACCTTGAAAGTCATCAAGGACAAGGGGGGTCATGTGTTTATCCTTTCTAATGCTCAGCGTGCCTTCACTCAAGCAGAAATTGAAGAAACGGGTTGTATTCAGTTTGTGGATAAGATTTACATGTCGTCTGATTATGGCATGAAAAAACCTCAGTTGGATTTCTTGCAGCTTTTATTGGATGAGCAAGGGATTGATGTTAAGGAATCTGTGATGATTGGTAATGATTTCTCAACGGATATAGCCATTGCAGAGCAGGCTGGTATGGACGCTATTTTTCTAAACAGCTTTGCCTATAACCAAGAAAAAATCACCCAGCTTAATCGTATGGGAGCTAGAGTGATTGATAATATTGCGCAAGTTTTGGAAATCTGAGGAGGGGTAGGTCATGCCGAAAATTTTAGTGATTGGCTCCACAGTTTGTGATGTCATGATTTACCTTGACCGCCTGCCTAGCCGTCAAGGGGATGCCCATATTAAGCAGCAGGTCATGAGTGTGGGCGGTTGCGCTTTTAATGTCGCGTATTTGCTACATCAGCTACAGATTCCTTATCAATTTATTTCGCCAGTTGGGACAGGACTTTACGGAGATTTTGTGGCTAAGCATTTGGAGGAAATTGGCATGCCTAGTCTCATCAGATTGACTGGTGAAAATGGCTGTTGTTACTGTTTTGTTGAAGAAGATGGTGAGCGGACTTTCTTATCTAATCACGGGGTAGAATATTCTTTTGATGTTTCTTGGCTGGACAATATTGATATTGCAGCAGAGGATTATATCTATATCTGCGGGTTGGAAGTGGAAGAAGAGACAGGGAGAGACTTGATTTCGGCATTAGAAAAATGGCCTGCCCAGCTTGTCTTTGCACCAGGACCAAGAGGCCACCTCATTTCGCCTGAACGCTTGGAGAGACTTTGGAATTTGTCCCCCATTGTCCACCTCAGCGATGATGAAATTAAGGCATTGACAAAAAAGGATGGACTGTCTCAGGCCATGATTAGTCTTTATGAGCGTACTGGCAATACCGTCCTTGTCACCATTGGTGAAAGAGGAGTCTTGGCCTATGATGGCCGCTGGTATGATGTTCCAGCCTATCGTGTCTATAACATCAAGGATACTATTGGTGCGGGTGACAGTCACGTTGGAGCTGTTTTGGCTGCCCTGTCAGCAGGCCGTGACTTAGACTTTGCCCTTGATTTTGCTAATCAGGTATCTAGCCAGATTGTACAAACCAGTGGTGTCCGTCTGTCGGATGACACTTATCAAAAGCTGCGTGAGCTGTTTCACGAAAAGGAGTATCAAGTGGAAGTAACAATCAAGGATCTGCAGGCCTATCTGGGTCAGCAGATCAATCAAGAGTTGATCAGCAAGACCTATCTCTATCTATGACAGAGCAAGGCCTTTTTATCAAGCTGGTTGAGGAAATGGGTGAAATAGCCGAAGTTTTGAATATCAAGACAGGTCGTAAAGCTAGTCAGATAGATTCCAGCAAGGAAGATTTGGCAGCGGAATTGGCGGACATGGTTCACTATATCGTGGCCATTGCAGCTATTAACGAGATTGACTTCACTCAAACGATTCTGGACAAGGATAAAAAAGCTTCGGTCAATATGGGCACGAGACAAATTTATTAGAATTTATCTGGCACAATCACTGAAGTCCGGCGAGGAAGCATTCCTCATTGACCACGACACGGCTATACTTGGCATAGCCGATGAGGTGATTTCCTACGTAGGCTTGAAGGTCAAAGCCTACATGGCGACCAGACTCTTGAAATCCAGTGATGGAAACCGTGATATCTTGTCCAGCTAGCTTAGTTGGTCTTGCAGTTAAGAAAAACAGGTATTTTCCATAAAAACAATCAGTGCTGGTGTGGCTAGAACATTCAAGCCACCTGAGCCCATACTTTTAGCAGAATCCTTTTCCTCTGTTTGGTCATTTTTTGAATAGATAATCATCATGCTATCCTCCCTTTGCCCCCATTATAGCACAGTTTTCACTCCAGAATCATTATAAGAAAAGAGGCTACTATGACTCCCTACCACCATTTAGTTCACTATTACGAGACCGACCGCATGGGTATCAGCCACCATTCTAATTACATCCGCTGGATGGAAGAGGCGCGCGTGCATTTTTTGACGGAGCTTGGTTTTCCCTATGATAAGTTGGAAGAAGCTGGCGTCATTTCACCGGTGATTTCTGTCAATTGCCATTATTTAGCTACCTCGACTTTTGCGGATGACATCAGTATTATGGTGACTGTGGCTATGGTCAAGGCTGCGCGGCTAGTCTTGTCTTACCAGATGATTAATCAAGAGGGAAAACTAGTTTGTGAGGCTCAGTCAGAGCATAGCTTTTTAAGACAGGCTGGAGGCTTTGTCAATCTCAAGAAGGATTTTCCAGACTTTTACCAGAAACTCTTGGAGCTCAGTCAAGAGGAAGATTAAGATGGCAAGCTCATAAAAAGATTCAAAAATAGAACGTGTTAAAGCAATGGAAGCCATCTTGGATCAGCAACAAAAGCTACTAGGCAGGCTCAACCAAGCCCTAGCTGATTTTAAGGCTCAGCAAGCTGACTTTCATCGCTTAAACGATTATTAGGGCAGAGCCAGTCTTTCTTTGACGATATGGCTGAGGCGAACAAGGAAAAGTTAGCTAACATCAAATGTGGTCTCTTGTCAGAGGATGTGGTCTTTGAGGCTATCGGAGACCAGTTTGACTTGCCAGCCTATCTCTTTGAGATGGAGACAGATATGATTAAGAGACACTAAGGAGTGAAAAATGATTGTATTAACTTATTTAGATGCCTACAAGACACAAAGAGAGGTTTCCTATGACGATTTGGAGGCTTTTCGTTTGTCTTTAAGTGGTTGTGTGACCCTTCCTGATTCCTATCAGGTGCTGACTCTGACTTGCAATGGTAAGGATACAGGCTACAAGGGTCTCATCGGGGACTTGTATCGTGCCAGTTTTGCTATTAATTGGCAGAGCTTTGACGAAAAATGAATCGTAGGTTGCTAGTGCTAGGGGTGAAATATTAGATGAGGTTAGATAAGTTTTTAGTAGCTTGCGGAGTAGGTTCGCGCAGTCAAGTCAAGACTATGATCAAGAAAAAGCAGGTTACGGTCAATGGTAAATTAGAAATGTCTTCCAAGCTTCAGATCAATGAATATGAGGATAAAATCATTTGTCAGGGACGGGAATTGCTTTACGAAAAGTACCTTTATTACCTGCTTAATAAACCGCAGGGGGTCATTTCAGCGACGGAAGATAATCATCACAAGACAGTTTTGGACTTGTTGGATCAGGCAGCGCGTGACAAGGAGGTCTTTCCTGTGGGGCGTTTAGATATAGATACCCACGGCTTGCTCCTCCTAACCAATAATGGAGCCCTTGCGCACGCCATGTTATCGCCTAAAAAACACGTTAATAAAACCTATCGAGCCAATATAGCAGGGCTCATGACAGACCAAGATGTACAGCTTTTTGAAGAGGGCATCGCTTTAGAGGGCATTACCTGCCAGCCTGCTCAGCTAGTGATCCTAGAAAGGGATGAAGAAGCTGGAACTAGTCTGGTGCAAATCACCATCAAAGAGGGCAAGTTTCATCAGGTTAAGCGTATGGTAGCGGCTTGCGGTAAGAAGGTTTTGGACTTGCAGCGCCTGAGTATGGGACCGTTGATCTTGGATAAGGAGCTGGCGCTGGGACAGTGGCGTCGCCTGACCGAAAGTGAATTGGCCTCCTTACAAGTCTTTGATGTGGAGCTGTAAATTTATCAATTATCGGCTTCTCGTTTGCTTATTTGTGTCTTTCGTGTTAAGATAGTACTAATAAATTCAGTAGTAGAGGTGACTAAAGTGGCTTTTGGAGATAATGGTCCACGTAAAAAAACGGGCTTTGAAAAGTTAACATTGATTGTTGTTATCTTAATGGTTATCGTAACCTTGGGCGGCATTGTAATGTCTGCACTCGGTGCTATGATGTAAAAGACGCTGTCACAGCGTTTTTTTATGCTGTGAGCGCAGGAAAAATGAAGAAAGGAAAGCAAGGTCGTCCAGTATTCTTAGAAAGATGTGATAGTCTATCAGCTGGAAGAGTTGACAGACTTAGACTTTGCAATGAAAGAATGAGTATGTTTTTAGATACTGCCAAAATCAGCGTTAAAGCTGGTCGTGGTGGTGATGGTATGGTGGCTTTTCGCCGTGAAAAATATGTTCCCAATGGCGGTCCTTGGGGTGGCGACGGCGGAAAAGGTGGCTCTGTCATTTTTAAAGTGGATGAGGGCCTTCGCACCCTTATGGACTTTCGCTATAATCGCCGTTTCAAGGCTAAAAATGGTGAAAAAGGTATGACTAAGGGCATGCACGGCCGCGGTGCAGAGGACTTGATTGTGTCAATTCCACCTGGAACAACTGTTCGTGATGCGGATACTGGTAAGGTCATCACCGACTTGGTTGAAAATGGGCAAGAATTTGTCATAGCTCACGGTGGCCGTGGCGGTCGTGGCAATATCCGCTTTGCAACGCCACGCAACCCTGCTCCTGAAATCGCTGAAAATGGTGAACCAGGTGAAGAACGTGAACTGCAACTCGAATTGAAAATTCTGGCTGATGTGGGGTTGGTTGGTTTCCCATCTGTTGGTAAATCAACTCTGCTCAGCGTGGTCACAGCTGCCAAACCTAAAATCGGTGCCTATCACTTTACCACGATCGTGCCAAATTTAGGCATGGTTCGTACCAAGTCAGGTGATAGCTTTGCTATGGCTGACCTGCCAGGCTTGATCGAGGGAGCTAGCCAAGGCGTGGGGCTGGGAACACAATTCCTGCGCCACATTGAACGCACCCGTGTTATCCTCCATGTTATTGACATGTCAGCTAGCGAAGGACGTGATCCTTACGAGGATTATGTGGCCATTAACAATGAGTTGGAAACTTACAATCTCCGCCTCATGGAGCGTCCTCAAATCATCGTAGCCAATAAGATGGATATGCCTGATGCTGAGGAAAATCTCAAGATGTTTAAGGAAAAATTGGCTGCCGAGTATGACGAATTTGACGAGTTGCCACAGATTTTCCCAATCTCAAGCTTGGCACATCAAGGTTTGGAAAATCTCTTGGAAGCGACAGCTGAATTGCTGGATAAAACGGATGAATTCCTCCTTTACAGCGAAGACGACATGGAGCAAGATGAAGTTTACTATGGCTTCAACGAAGATGAACGTCCATTTGAGATCAGCCGTGATGATGATGCCGCTTGGGTATTGTCTGGTGAGAAACTGGAAAAACTCTTTATCATGACCAATATGGAGCGTGATGAATCTGTTATGAAATTTGCTCGCCAACTGCGTGGTATGGGTGTCGATGAAGCCCTTCGTGAACGTGGTGCCAAAGACGGTGACATTGTTCGCATTGGCAATTTTGAGTTTGAATTTGTGGATTAGGATACAAAGGCCGTTAAAGGAGCACAGCTAAAATAGGAGATTCAATGATGAAGCTTTAGCTTCTAGGAAATTCTATCTTTTTTGCACAGCTCCTATGCCGTGTTCTATTTGGCAACCTAGTTAGGTTATTTTCCTATCGTAAGTCTTCTAATAAGAAGTGGTGTGAGAAATCTAGCTGATAAGCTGTCTTAATTTATCTAACAATTCTAGTAAGTGGGGTATTTTTATGGGTGATAAACCGATATCTTTTAAGGACAAGGATGGTCATTTTGTCTCGGCAGCCGACGTCTGGAATCCTCAGAAATTAGAGGAACTCTTCACTCGCCTCAATCCCAATCGGAAGTTCCGTTTGGAGCGCGAGCGGTTGGCTAAAGAGCAGGCAAAAAATAATGGTAAGACCGTTCAACAAAAAAATACTTGAGTACAAAGAGCTGGGAGACCCCAGCTCTTTATTAGTCTTGTTTGTGTAATTGATTGCTAGCAAGTTTGTAGTGGTCTTGCGCGACTTCTGCCATAAAGGCACGGTCATGGGAGACGCTAATGATAGCGCCTGGAAAGTCTACCAGCAGCTGCCGTACCAGTGGTTGACTGGTTGGTGAGAAGTGGCGAGTCGGTTCGTCTAAAATGAGGACGTTGTTGCCGGCCAGAACCATCTTCGCCAAAAACAGTTTTGCCTTTTGTCCGCCAGACAAGTGGCTGACGCTGTGGAGAATTTCCTGCCGTGTGAATTGTAGACTGGCTAGGAGACTGCGTGCTTTTTCAGTCTTGGCAACCTCAGTGAGGAAATCTAGCGCGCTTTTGGTCTCATCCAGTAAATCCTCATAGTGCTGGGGCATGTAGCCCAAGGATAAATCTGGACGCTCACGAAGGTCATCTCGTATTTTGCGCAGTAGACGGGTCTTGCCAATACCATTTTGTCCCGTGATGACCAGCTTGTCCTGTCCCAAGATTTTCAAATCGACCGTCTGCCCAGTTTCCAAATGCACCTTTTCCCAGAAGAGCAGCCGTTTATTAGCAGGCAGCGGTTTGACCTCTGAGAAGAAGAGGTGAATAGCATCCATATCCTGCGGAATATCATGAAAGTTTTCCGCCTCCTTGGCATAGCGCTTTTCCTGCGACAGGACATTTTTCATTTTCTTGGCCAGTAGCCGACCTGCAACATCATTTTTGGTGTTGCGAAGTTGATGCTCCACACTTTGATGGATGCGGTGGTGCCGCGCCATCTTCTTGGCATATTCCTCACGTTCTTTTTGCGCTAGCTGCATCTGCTTACCAAAGGAATTCTTTCGCCAAGACTTGTAATCCTCATAGTTTCCTTGAAAATAGCTGGTGCGTGCTTGGCTACGTTTCTTGACCAGTTCAAGCTGTAAGATAGCCGTGGCAGTGTGACTGAGCAGCGCTTCATCATGGGAGATAAAAATGACAGTCTTATCGGTCTGCTGAATGAATCGCTCCAACCAGATCAGGCTATCTAAGTCAAGGTCACTGGAGGGCTCATCCAGAACTAGCAAGTCTGGATCGTAAGCCAACAATTTCAGGAGCTGAAGCTTTAATTTCTCACCACCAGAGAGCTGAGCTAGACAAATCTGGTCATTGTCCAAGTGCTGACTATCAAAACTCAACCGCTCTGCCATTTGATAAAAAAGGGCAAAGTCAAAACGTGTATAATCCATGTCATCGTAGAAGAAAACCGCTGGACTCTGTGCCAGTTGGCTGTTAGTCAAGTGCTGGGGGAGGTAACCAATCTGGGTAAAGGTGGAGTGAATCTGCCCAGTCATGGTCGCATAACTTTGTAGGCTGTTGGGGTCTAGCAGCGCCTTGATAAGGGTGGACTTGCCAGTGCCCTCTTCGCCAATAATAGCCAGTTTATCGCCGTCATTGACGACTAGACTTAGGTCGTCAATCAAGGTCGTTATATCCTTGAGGTGGGTGATGGTTAGGTGGTTAATCTGTAGCATAGTGGCCTCTCTTTCATGAAAAAAAATTCCCTACCTTTATGCAAGTAGGGAGTGAAAGTGAGAGCAGGGGTGAGTAGGCAAGTACCTAGTAACATACTAGCACACAAGACCTAAGATGAGGACAGCAGTCTTAAGAACCGCAGTCGTATTGGAAAAAGAGCTCACTAAAAAACTGTACTTGATAAAGGCTACCGCCGTCTTTCAGTTTATCTTTTATGAGGTGCTAACTCGTCTTGCCTAAACTAGTCATGCTTGCGGGTTCTTGCCTCCTACAAAAGCAAATTGAAAGACTATATCTGTCAGTTTTTTAGTTTTTCATGGCTCCGTTTCCTCCTTGATATTTCTATTTTCATTATAACAAAGCAGGGTTAGATGTCAAAGAAAAAGCAGTGCTTAAACACAAAGAGCTTCTTGCAAAACTGTAAAATGCTAGACGAGGGACCAACTGCATCCTTGCAAAAGTTGAATACTCCCATTATTAACGAAAATGCCAAATATTGAAAACGTTCCAACTCGGGATTTGAAAAGTGAATGTTAAAAACGCTGATGACCAGCGTTTTTTATGTATCAGTCTTCACCAATCTTTCCGATAAAGTAGATAGCAAACCAGATAGAGATGGTAAATAAGATGTTGAAGGCGAAATTCAGCCAATCCATGACGTTGGGGATTAGATTAGTACACATGACATTTGCAAGGACTGGGAAAATGGGAATAAAACGATACGCAAAAGATTACTCTGTTTTTTAGTCATTTTGAGACACCTAACTCTCTAATGGAATCTTAGAACGGTAATGATGGATAAGCTACTTTTCACCTATATTATAGCACCTTTGGAAAATTGTATAATTAAAAACCAAGCTCCCTTGCTGGAAACTTGGTTATCCATTATACGTTTAAGACCTTGTCTAGGAAGTCTTGGAGACGTGGGTGTTGTGGGTGGACGAAGATTTGCTCTGGTGTGCCATCTTCGATGAATTGGCCACCATCGGTGAAGATGACGCGGTTGGCCACCTGACGGGCAAAGCCCATTTCGTGGGTCACGATTAACATGGTCATACCTTGTTGTGCCAAGTCCTTCATAACGTTGAGAACGTCGCCGACCATTTCTGGGTCGAGGGCTGATGTTGGTTCGTCAAAGAGCATGATGTCAGGATTCATGGCTAATGAGCGAGCGATAGCTACACGTTGTTTTTGACCACCAGACAGGCTGTCTGGCTTGGCGTCAGCCTTGTCAGCTAAACCAACCTTTTCAAGCAGCTCCCTACCGACCTTTGCAGCTTCTTCTTTGGAATATTTTCCAAGCTCAACAGGAGCAAAGGTGATGTTTTCAAGAACCGTCATGTGTGGAAAGAGATTGAAGTGCTGGAAGACCATCCCGATATTTTCACGTGCTTTATCAAGGTCTGTTTTTGGATCTGACAATTCATAGCCGTCAACGATAACTCGTCCGCTAGTGATAGACTCTAGCAGGTTAAGGGTACGCAAGAAAGTTGATTTCCCAGAACCAGAAGGACCGATGATACAAACGACGTCCCCTTCATAGAATTTGGCGTCAATACCTTTGAGGACTTCATTTTGCCCGTAAGACTTGTGCAAATCTTGAACATCAATTTTTAAGTCTGCCATTATTTCATCTTCCTTTCTAAGCGTTTAGCAAATTTTGTCAAGATGGTAATCATCACCAAGTAGATAACCGCCAAGATAGCATACATGCGGAAGGATTGATAGTTACGGGCGATGATAATTTTACCGGTTTGGAAGAGTTCAATCAAACCGATAGCAGATACGATAGTTGTATCCTTAAGAGAGATGACAAATTGGTTGATAAAGTTTGGAAGCATGAGCTTAACAGCTTGTGGCAAGATGACCTTACGCATGGTCGTTCCGTAGGAAATCCCCAAGCTTCGGCTGGCTTCCATTTGTCCTGCTGGGACAGCCTCGATACCACCGCGGACAATTTCAGCGATGTAGGCACCAGCATTAAGGGAAAGGGCAATAACTGCGGCAACGAAGTCGTTGATTGGATTTTGATGACCTGTCATTGATTCGATGAGGTTTGGAATTCCCCAGAAGATGAAGGCCGCCACAATCATGAGTGGAATACCTCGGACAACGTCAACGAAGATTTGAGCGATGACACGAAGGATATGACTTGGGCTGACAGCCATCATACCAAAGATGATACCAACAACCATGGCAATGGCAAAGGAAATCAAAGTCAAGCTGAGTGTTGTACCAAGACCGCTGAGGAGTTGTTTGTAGTTGTTTGAAATCAAACCAACGATGGTTGTTTCGTCTGTTGTTTTATTGCTGCTAGAATCGCTTGATGTGGTTTTTTTACCAAGGTATTTAGTGACAATCTTGTCGTATTGACCAGATTTCTTGAGGGCAGCTAAGCCATTGTTGAACATTTGAATGAGCTCAGGATTGCTGCCTTTCTTAACCGCGAAGCCATATTCTCCAGAAGGTTCACCATCAATTGGTGTTTCAAAGTTACGGCCTTGTTTAATCGCATAGCGGAGAACGGCTTCGTCATCCATAAGAGCATCAATAGAGCCAGAGTTCAAACTATCATACATAGAAGAAGCTTCATCAAAGGCTTTCAAGGTAAAGCCATACTTGTTAGCATTCTTTTCTAAGAAGTTATAAGAAGCTGTTCCATTTTTGGCACCAACAGTAGCACCTTTAAGATCGCCATAAGCTTTGACAGAACTTCCTTTTTTAACAGCAAGCAAGATATTAGAAGTATAATACGAGTCTGAGAAATCAAAGATTTCTTTACGGGCATCTGTGATAGACATACCAGCCATAACGGCATCAGCTTGACCTGATTGAACGGCATTGAGGGCTGGATCAAAACCAGGGTTGGCTAGCTCAAGGGTGAAACCTTGTTGCTTAGCGATAGCCTTGATAAGATCAACGTCGATACCAACGTATTTGCCACCATCGTTTTGGTATTCAAATGGTGCAAATGATGAGTCCATAACAACTTTATAGCTTGATTTGACAGGAGTCGCCTTAGCAGATGCGTCACCTGTTGCTTTGGATTCAGTTTTGTCATCACCGAGCCACTTGTTCATGATGGTAGCGTAGGTACCATCTTTTTTCATTGCGGCCAATGCTTTGTTAAATTCAGGAACGAGGTATTCGTACTTGCTGCCTTTTTTGACAGAGAAACCAAAGCTTCCGACAGATTCACCTGCAATGTTGATCGCATAGGCTTTACCTTGGTTAATGGCGTATTGAACAACAGGTTGATCATCCATAGCTGCATCAACCGCACCAGAATCAAGGCTGTTGTTCATGAGATCACCCGTGTCAAATGTCTTAATGGAGTAGCCATATTTGTCCTTGTTCTTTTCAAGGAAGGTTTGAGCTGCTGTACCGTTTTTAACACCAACGGTTTTCCCTTTGAGTTGGCTGTATTTGGAAATCTTAGCATCACTAGGTGTGTAAACCACGATTTTAGTATCGTAGTAAGGGTCTGAGAAAGTTAGAACTTTTTTGCGTTCTTTGGTAATGGTTGTGCCTGCCATCAGTGCGTCAGCTTGCCCAGCTTGAACCGCATTGACCGCGGCGTCGAAACCAGGGTAGGTCATATTGACATCCCAACCAGCGCGTTTAGCGACCTCATTGATGATATCAACATCAATCCCTTTATATACTTGGTCAGAATCTTTAAATTCAAATGGCGCATATGCAGTATCCGAAACAATATCGATTGTATCGGCTGATGCTTTAACGCCAAATACAAAGATTACTGATAACATTACTAGCATAAGAGCTTTAAGTCTGTTCTTCATGTAAGTCTCCTTTACAAATAATCAGTTAAAATTATAACAAAAAACAGCAAATTAAGCAAATATTAAGAATTTCTATGTAAGAAAACATAACATTGTGACGACTATAAGCTGATTGAGCCAATAAAAGAATTGTGGTATAATTGTATTATTACGAAGTTACAAGGAGAATGTAAAAATTTTAAAGAAACGAATGTTAGAAAATCATACCCATCGCTATGAGTCCTTGCCAGCGTGGCTTACCATTTTAATCGTCTGTAGTATGGTTGTCTTATTTTTCCTTTTTGGGCAACTTGTGGGAGGAGCAACGCTTGGTTTGTTGCTGATGCCGATGGTACTTCTCAAACCTGAGATGGCTAGTACTTTATTCGGCTCAATTTATTTTCAGCTAGGATTGTTTAGTTTTGTGGCATTAAGTCAATTTGCTTGGGTTAAATGGTATGAAAAACGCTCAATTACCAGTTTAGGTTTTTTTAAGCAAGGTTGGTTTTTGGAAATCCTCAAAGGTTGGGGTGTGGGTATGGGAATTTTCACCTTTGCTTTTACCTTGACCTATCTATTTGGTGGGGTGAGGTTACAAAACGTGGACTTTTCGTGGTCAGCAGTTGTCTATGTTTTATCAATTATCCCGTTTTGGTTTGTTCAAGGCGGTACAGAAGAGTTATTAACCCGCGGTTGGCTCTTGCCAATAATCAACAAGCGGAGTAATCTAGCGGTAGCGATTGGGATTTCGAGCAGTTTATTTGGCCTCATGCATTTGTTAAATTCTCACGTCACAGTCTTTTCAATCATGGGAATTATTTTATCAGGTGTCTTCATGGCACTTTATATGTTAAAGACAGATAACCTCTGGGGTGTAGCGGGCCTTCACGGGGCTTGGAATTTCACGCAAGGTAACGTCTTTGGTGTAGCAGTTAGTGGGACAGGTGCAGGGAAGTCACTCTTCCATTTTGTCAATAAAGCTGGCGCAGCAGACTGGGTTTCGGGTGGCCGATTCGGGACGGAAGGTAGTTTGCTGACGAGTTTGGTCTTGCTTGTTGCTAGCATCATCCTAGCTCTGCTATTATACAAAGAAAAAGAAGTTGTAAAAGATTGAGTCTTAAAACTCAGTCTTTTTTGATGATATGATAAAATAGTAGAAACGAGGTAAACCATGATAGATAGAAAAAATAATAATCATTTCAAATTAGTTTCTAAATACCAACCTTCAGGAGATCAACCCCAAGCCATTGAAGCTTTGGTGGACAATATCGAAGGAGGCGAAAAGGCACAGATTCTCAAAGGAGCGACAGGTACAGGAAAAACCTATACCATGAGTCAGGTTATTGCGCGTGTCAATAAACCGACCTTGGTCATTGCCCACAACAAGACCTTGGCTGGTCAGCTTTATGGGGAATTTAAGGAATTTTTCCCAGACAATGCGGTGGAATATTTCGTCTCTTACTATGATTACTACCAGCCTGAAGCCTATGTGCCTTCTAGTGATACCTATATCGAAAAAGACAGCTCCGTCAATGATGAGATTGATAAACTCCGTCACTCAGCGACTTCTGCTCTGCTGGAGCGTAACGATGTTATTGTTGTCGCATCTGTTTCTTGTATTTATGGTTTAGGTTCACCTAAGGAATACGCCGACAGCGTTGTTAGCTTGCGCCCTGGTCAGGAAATTTCTCGCGACCAGCTTTTAAATGACTTGGTAGACATTCAGTTTGAGCGCAATGATATTGACTTCCAGCGTGGGCGTTTTCGTGTACGTGGCGATGTAGTGGAAATTTTCCCAGCTTCTCGTGATGAGCATGCCTTTCGTGTGGAATTTTTCGGTGATGAGATTGACCGTATTCGAGAAATCGAAAGCTTGACTGGACGTGTTCTCGGTGAAGTGGATCATTTGGCTATTTTCCCAGCCACCCACTTTATGACCAACGAGGAGCATATGGAGGAAGCTATTTCTAATATTCTCGAAGAGATGGAAAAGCAGGTCAAACTTTTTGAAGCAGAAGGCAAACTGATAGAAGCGCAGCGCATTCGCCAAAGGACGGAGTATGATGTGGAGATGCTGCGCGAGATGGGCTACACCAGTGGTGTTGAAAATTACTCGCGTCATATGGATGGACGAGCAAAGGGAGAGCCACCATACACTCTTCTGGACTTTTTCCCAGAAGACTTTCTCATCATGATTGATGAAAGCCATATGACTATGGGGCAGATTAAGGGCATGTACAATGGAGACCGCTCACGTAAGGAAATGCTAGTAAATTATGGTTTCCGCCTTCCAAGTGCTCTGGATAACCGTCCCTTGCGCCGAGAAGAATTTGAAAGTCATGTGCATCAGATTGTCTATGTTTCTGCAACGCCTGGTGATTATGAAATGGAGCAGACTGATACCGTTATCGAGCAGATTATTCGCCCGACAGGTCTCTTGGATCCCGAAGTGGAAGTCCGTCCGACTATGGGGCAAATGGACGATCTCTTGGGTGAAATCAATAGCCGCGCTGAAAAGGGTGAGCGTGTCTTTGTCACTACGTTAACCAAGAAAATGGCAGAAGATTTGACCGACTACCTCAAAGAAATGGGGGTTAAGGTTAAGTATATGCATTCGGATATCAAGACTTTGGAGCGTACCGAGATTATCCGCGATTTGCGTTTGGGTGTCTTTGATGTTCTTATCGGAATTAATTTGTTGCGCGAAGGAATTGACGTTCCAGAGGTCAGCTTGGTGGCTATCCTTGATGCAGATAAGGAAGGTTTCCTCCGTAACGAACGTGGTCTTATCCAGACTATTGGGCGTGCCGCGCGAAATAGTAACGGGCATGTTATCATGTACGCTGATAAGATTACCGAGTCTATGCAGAAGGCTATGGATGAAACAGCACGTCGGCGGAGCCTGCAAATGGCTTACAATGAGAAACACGGTATTGTTCCACAAACCATTAAAAAAGAAATCCGAGATCTTATTGCGATTACTAAGTCAAATGATACCGATGTAGCAGAAGACGCTGTTGATTATAGTGCTATGACCAAGAAAGAGCGCCAAGAAGCCATCAAGAAGTTGCAAAAACAAATGCAAGAAGCCGCCGAACTGCTTGATTTTGAACTGGCTGCCCAAATTAGGGATATGGTGATTGAACTAAAGGCCATGGATTAGAGGGAGAGAATGCATGCTTACATTAGTGAATGATAGAGAGGACTATTTGAAATTGTCACACTATATTGATGGTAACGATGAAGTTGTGAGACAAAAGGCAAGGGATTTATACAATGCATCAGAAGATGACATTGATTTTATACGCAATGCTTTTCATTTTGTTAGAGATGAAATTAAGCACTCTTGGGATGTTAAGGATAAACGTGTGACTGTTACAGCTTCACAAACGCTTAAAGAAGGCGTTGGAATTTGCTATGCCAAATCAAATCTTCTAGCAGCTCTTTTGCGACTTGAAGGTATTCCAGCAGGTATTTGCTACCAACGTTTGACGCTGGGAGATACTCCAGACAGCGGTTATTGCATTCACGCTTTAAACGCCGTTTATCTCAAGACTCTTGATAAATGGATTCGTTTGGATGCTAGAGGTAATAAAGAAACGGTTCATGCGGAGTTTTCTTTGGACCAAGAAATGTTAGCTTTCCAGATTAGACCAGAGTATAATGAAATAGATTATAGTGAAGTTTATGCAGAACCCATTAAAGAAACCATGCAAGTGTTAGAAAACAGTGATGATGCCATTTTCATGTATCTCAATAATCTACCAGAAAGAATTTAATTGAAGAGAAGATAGACAAATCAAGAATGAACATTCACATCCACTGGTAATATCCTATGGGAAAGATTCATAATTATAGCAACACTATGTAAAGGAGTGACTGTCAATTCTAAATAATGATAAAAAGTTTTGTTAAAAAATAGAATTAGCCTGGGCTGGCTAGTGTTGTTTGGACTGATGGTTAATCTGAGCTGATCTCATGATTTATTCAGCAAATATTTTAGTGAGAAAGTCATAATTATTGCAGGCAGTCTCTTGAATCTTCTAGGATTAGTAGTGGTCGTCTATGCATATCGGAATTAAAATAAAGGAAATAGTTCTCTACGGGAAATGCTTTTAGTATGAGCTTGTCAAAGGGGCTTATTGTCAACTATAGTGGGTGATGTATAACTAAAGGATAGTGAGAGTCAGGTCTATCCAAGGGCTTACTTAAAACAAGTAAAATAAGGAGAATTCTACTAGAAAAGCCGCTTTCTATGGTGGCTTTTTGTTATAATGAAACTATTATCAAATATAGAAAGGATGAGCGAAACAATGTACGCTATCATTGCTACTTTAGATGAAACTACCAATCAGAAAATAAGAAACTTGTGGCAAGAATTGAAAGATATGTCTTTGTCTGATTATGCTTACCAAGTCAGGGACAGGGAGCCACATATTACTCTAGCAGATTTTGAGACGATTGCTGTTGAAGAAGTGCTAGAAAGTTTGGATGATAAACTCAATTTAACCTTACCTTTGGAGCTTTCTTTTCAAGCTATCGGCTCTTTTTTGGGAAGTTCTATTGTTTTTCTGGGTCCAACAAAGACACCAGGATTAGCTAAGCTGCATAAGCACATTCATGATTTGCTGGGGCAATTGGTCGCAGTTGATTCACAATATGTTCCTGAAGTCTGGATTCCACATTTGACCCTTGCCAATCGTATTGATGAAGATAAGCTGACTCAAGTTTACGCTCATTGCTTGAACAATTTAGAAATGACAAGAGGAAAGATTACTGCTATAAAGGTGATTGCTACTGATGAACAGGGCCAAGTCAAGGAAGTCTGTCAGTTCACGAGTTAGTCATCTTAACTGCTCTGCTATTTTCATAATGGTAGAGTGTTTTTTATGCGTACCATTCTTCTTCGTATCCTCTATAGTTTATGTTATAATAACTAAAAGTGTCTAGGAGGTCGTCATGTCACCACTTTATCAACAATTAGCTTTTTTTAATGAACTTGAGAAACTCAAGATGGTCACTCGACGGAATCAGACCTTAGATGGGCGTTTTGAGAATTCTGCAGAGCATTCTTGGCAACTAGCTCTTATGGCACCTGTCTTGCGCCAGCATTTTCCAGAGGAAGTAGATCTTGAAAAGGTTATGACCATGCTTTTGCTGCATGAAATCGGAGAAATCGGTGCAGGTGATACATGGGTTTACGATGAGGTTGGCAAGTTGACTTCCTTTGAACGTGAGTGGGAGTCTGTCAAGAAAACGTTGGCTCTTCTCCCTCCTGATCAGGCTGATAGCTACCGAGAACTCTGGCTTGAATTTGAGTCCAAGGCGGACACACCTGAAGCGCGTTATGCTCGTTGTCTGGATGCTCTAGCACCACTGATGAATCACCTACTTATTGCTCCTGAAAATGAAAATCCAGCTAGCTTGACCAAGTCACAGGTTTTGGCCAAGAAGGCCTTTATCAAGGAAGAATCGGCAGAACTTTGGGAACTTGTTTTGGATTTGATAGACCAAAGTGTCGAAAAAGGGCTTTACTTGGATAAGTAGGGTATATGAAATGTTTGGAAGAGAAAATGAAAAATAATATAAGATTAATTACCCTTTGTGGTAGTATGAAATTTCAGAAAGAGATGCAAGAAATCTCTGGAAAATTGGAATTAGAACATCATTGCATAGTCATCCAATGTGCTTACTTTGAAAAAGAAAGTGATTTATTAGCAGAAGATATTGCACGTCTAGGGGAAATACATTATCAAAAGATAGCAATGAGCGATGCTATTTATGTTATGAACGTTGGAGGCTATATTGGGAAAGCACAAGACGTGAGATAGCTTATGCAGTTTCATTGGGCAAGGAAATATTCTCATTGGAACCTCTATCATAGTGTACTCATTCTTAGAAGAATGAGATGATAGTTCTGTTATTTGCTAAGTGAGCGTTAGATTTGCTTAGTTAGTTAAATAAAGCTAGTCGCATTGATGTGCTAATTCTAAAATCATGTTAATGACTTATGCTACTGACTGATTAGGTTAGGGAAGAGCTACCATTTCACACTAAAAAATAATACAGAATAAGGAGATTTGAAAGTGGCAAGAAGTCAAAAAGTTATTTTAACCAATATGTGCTTAATTGAAGATGATAAGAATCAAATTGTCATGCAAATCCGTGATCCCAAGCGTTATGCTTGGTCAGGAGCGGCTCTTCCTGGCGGTCACATTGAAGAAAAGGAATCCCTTCACCAAGCGGTTGTTCGCGAAGTCTATGAAGAGACGGGCTTGACCATCAGAAATCCTAAGCTAGTGGGCATGAAGCACTGGCATACCAAGGAAGGTATTCGCTATCTGGTCTTTCTTTACCGTACAGCTGACTTTTCAGGGCAGCTACGTTCATCAGATGAAGGAGAGGTTAAGTGGGTCAAGCGGAGTGAGCTTGCTAAGGTGGGTTTGGCTTATGACATGCTCAATCTGTTGCGTATCTTTGACGAGGACGATCTGTCAGAGCTCTTCTATGCGGAGCGTTTAGAGGATGATTTCATCCGCGAGTTTTGGTAATTGCTAGCGTCTTGCGGTGATAACCGTGAGGTATTTTTATTATGGCTTCCAGCCAGTTTTTCTCGTAGAGAAAAATGAAAAAACCACCAGCTAAGCTGGTGGCTGACAAGGCTTCTAGCTTCCATTTATTTTTCCATGTATAATCTAATTGTTCAGGTTAGATAAAGGAGGAAAAATAAATGGCTAAAACCAATTATAGTTTATCACACACCAAATGGATGTGCAAATATCACATTGTTTTCACACCAAAGTATCGACGCAAATCCATTTACTACAAAATTAGACAGGACTTAATCGAAATTTTCCGTCA
>NZ_KB904119.1 GCF_000379985.1 Streptococcus caballi DSM 19004
GCTAGGCTAGACTTGGTCTAAAGTGGAACTAGAGTTTAAAAATCATTTCCCTTATTTTACAGAATGGCTCTAGGAATGTGTGTGGAGGAGCTCTGAAATTTTTTAGCAACTATGGCTTTGATGAAGCGGGTAATATCCGCATTCAGGATTACACAACAGCAACCGGTGGTTTGTCTGTTAGCCGTCAGGCCTTGCTAGAGGACTTATTTAAGTATGGTGGAACCGTTGTAGGAAAAGGTAAAGGTGCCTTTACTGCTGGTACCGAAATCAAGCCTGGAACACAGATTGATGTGGTGTCACAGAAGGCAGGAAATGTGACGGTTAGTCCTGTGCAAGTATCAGATACTTATCTACCAACAGATTCTCGCTATGACCAACAGTTGATAGTAGACTATAGTGAAGATCCGACAGAGCTTGGTTGCTCGGTCATCTTTGTGGAGGATGTCTTGTCCAGTCTGTCTGAAAACATCAAGACCATTATCAATATCAAGGATAGAAATGTTGGCCAACTGGTCATTGAGGAGGGTGAGCTAAGAGAAACGGACTTTGCCTTAGATCATTTCCCAGAAGCCTATGATAAGGAGAGTCTGGCTCGTCGTTTGGCGCCGCTCAATCATCTGCAAAACCTCAAGTCCTCTATTCCTGACAGCGTGACCTTTATGGAAATGTACCATGCCGAAGACTTCAAAGACTTACACGTTCAAGAGCGTTGGGCAGAACATGCACCGTATAAGTCCTTGGCGGTGCCGCTTGGCTTACGTGGTCAAGGTGATATTGTCTATCTTAACCTGCACGAAAAAGCACATGGACCTCATGGTTTGATTGCTGGGACGACGGGTTCTGGGAAGTCAGAGCTGATTCAGTCTTATATTTTGAGCCTAGCGGTTAACTTCCACCCCTATGATGTAGCTTTCTTACTCATCGACTACAAGGGTGGGGGGATGGCCAATCTTTTCAAGGACCTGCCACACTTGCTGGGAACCATTACCAACTTGGATGGGGCGCAGTCCATGCGAGCTTTGACCTCAATCAATGCCGAACTCAAACGCCGTCAACGTCTCTTTGCCAAGTATGATGTCAATCACATTAATCAGTATCAGAAGAAATACAAGCTGGGTGAAGTGGAAGAGGCCATGCCTCACCTCTTCTTGATTTCAGATGAGTTTGCGGAATTGAAACAAGAACAGCCAGACTTTATGAGTGCCTTGGTGTCAACAGCGCGGACAGGGCGTTCTCTGGG
>NZ_KB904120.1 GCF_000379985.1 Streptococcus caballi DSM 19004
GAGTTTTTTTGGTATAACCAGCGATGCGCACCCGCATAGCGGGTGGTTTATTTGTTTCGCACCTGCGGAGCGAAACGGACTGAAAGTCACATAATCAAAACCACCCGTGAGAACGGGTGGTTTGCTCTTCGGCTGAAAGCCTCTGCTACCGGCCGAGGCCTAAAGGCCTACCGAATGGTTTTCCTTCAGCACCGCCTTTGCTAGCTGACCCGACTAGCGGGTCTCTTTAAGACTACTTTCTTTTATTCTTCTCACCTGTAAACGGATCATATTCCTCGAAAAGACTGAGCTGAGCTGCTATCACGTCTTCTTGTAATTGATTACGAATATATTCTTCAATTCGCTTCTGATTTCGCCCAACCGTATCAACATAAAACCCTCGACACCAAAATTTGCGATTCCCATATTTATACTTTAAATTAGCGTGTCGGTCGAATATCACTAAGCTACTTTTACCCCTTAAATATTCCATAAATGAGGAAATACTTAGCTTCGGTGGTATACTCACCAACATGTGAATGTGATCTGGGCATGCTTCTGCTTCATGAATTTCAACGCCTTTTCTTTCACATAATAACCGTAAGATTTGACCAATACTTGCTTTGTATTTCCCATAGATTATCTGACGTCTATATTTGGGGGCGAAAACAATATGATACTTACAATTCCATGTAGTATGTGCTAAACTATTATTATCCTGTCTCATCAGGGGTCCTCCTTGTGTATATTAGTTAGTGGTCGAGAAACCTTATCTAATATAACACTTTAGGGGGACTTTTTTGATACATCGCTAAAAGCTTTTCGGAACCACTAGCATAGCTAATGGTTTTCAGAAGCCAAAAAAGACCAGCCCTCAAGATAACTTGAAAGCTGGTCTAGGAGATTTATGAAAAAGAAAAGTTTTAGGATGGTTATAGTATACGAAGATTAACTTAAAGAAAACTGAAAGATATCCTAAACTTTTCTTAAATGGATAAAAACGCTCCTGAGTTGAAAATGGCATCTCGTTTTTTCCTAAAAAGTGAATAGGTTACACTAAACTAGACAGAATTTATAAAGTGTTCTACACTAAAGAAAAGAGGAGAACAGATATGTCTAGAAAAATTCGCCGTTACTT
>NZ_KB904121.1 GCF_000379985.1 Streptococcus caballi DSM 19004
CAGAACAGGGTCAAGACTAGGACGCCCTGTTTCATCGCTATAGCTATCTGCGACTAAGTCATAGATAAAGGAGAAGTCAATAGCTTCCTCTATTTGACGAAGGAGATGATCTTGAGGAACAAGGTCATCTAAACTGTAGAAACCAAATTGACCGCGTTTGTAGGCTGGGTTTTCTTTGTGTAACATAGCGACNCTCCCTCTGTTTATTAACTGGATTCCTATCTCTATTATATTACTTTACACATGAAAAAGCCGTTAGAAATAAAATTCTAACGACTTTGTCTTCATTCTGAGAGGCTCTATAGCCTCTTTTTATTATTTAATTTTGAAGAATTGTACAATAGCCACAACCCCTTGGTAAATAAAGACAAAAGCAATGGTGTAGCTGATAAACAGACCTGTCATCAATGGGTGTCACATCATAATCAAACCTGCAACAATTCCCAAAATTCCCAGCCATACAAGTGGTGTCCCAACAGACTTATCCGTTTTACGAACCTTGAAACCAACGATTGTTTTTGTGATACCATTTGTCAAGGCCCAGAGAGAAATGATAACTGGTACAAAAGTTACCATTTCAATAAAGCTTCCTGAGAACAAGGCAAATGCTAGGATGAGGGTGACAATACCTCCGAATAAGTTCCAACCATGCTTTTCTTCAGCTTTGAAGTACTGCACAATCTCAGAAATTCCCTGAACTGCAAAGACAATAGCAAAGATGAACGTCATAGAAGCCAGACTAATAGCTGGGTTTACTAGCATACGACATCCAACAAATATAGCAAAAACACCAGCAAGCAATAACAACCATTTCCAATTTTTCGACATTATTTTTCTCCTTTTTTAGAGGATTCGTCCTCTAGTATCCCATAAATCATCATATCCAAAACCTGTGACAACTGATGTTCATATCCTGAAACCAAGTCTGTCAAACTGCTGTTTGACGAAGTGGTTAGATAGTAAGAACGAAACATATCCTGAATCAAGCGGAGATAGGCCAAGGCTTGCTTTTCATCAATATGATTTTTGAGTTTGGATTCTGACAAGAGTTTCTGACAAATTTGTTCATTC
The DNA here is from genome assembly GCF_000379985.1 of Streptococcus caballi DSM 19004. Lineage (GTDB taxonomy): Bacteria > Bacillota > Bacilli > Lactobacillales > Streptococcaceae > Streptococcus > Streptococcus caballi. The sequence continues at coordinate 1,072 of NZ_KB904121.1, forward strand.
AAGTCCAGAAAAACGGCCTTCTGTGGTGCAATGTCTGCTTCCAGCTCTTTTGGAGTCGCAATCATTGCCTCAAAGAATATGTGACTATGCTCTGGGTATTGCTGATAAAACCGGTGACGCCTTTCCATATAGTCAGCCAAGGAAGGCACTTGACCTTCCTCGCCCAAAAACACTGCCAAAGCTTTCTCAAAACTCTCCTGAATACAAGTTAGATAGAGGTCTGTTTTCCCTGAGAAATTATGATACAAAACACCTTTGGAGATTCCATCAACCTTACATAGTTCATTGATGACAAAGCCTGTGTAGCCTTTTTGAGCAAATTCGCTCAAGGCAGCTGCAATGATTTTCTCTCTCCGAAGTCTTGTTTTTTCTTCTTTTCTCATAGGTTCACCTCTACTGTCTTTTATTATAGACTAGTCGGTCTATAATGTCAATGTTTTACTTTCAAAATTCAAAAAACACTGGCAAAACCAGTGTTAAATTTCCAAATCCCGTCCTTTGATGAGACCGATGACATTGAAGGGAATCATACCAAACATGGCTGCCGGAATACTCCAGAGAGAAATGACCAGCAAAATGGACAAAATCAGGATATAAGAAAGCGTCCGTGGCCAAGGGTAGGCTGGCATATCATTGATTTCTCGTAAACTATAATAGAGCAATGGCCCAAAAGATGTTTAAGACAAAAAAGACCATCATCGGCGTTCGACTATCTGGAAAGTCTGCCATCCAAGCAAAAACGTAAGGAATAAAAGATTGAATTAACATCCAAAAGGCGTTGGACCAGAGTACCTTGCGATTGACATTCTCAGCATAGTCAAATAAATTGTGGTGCTGGTATCAAACACCTACTAAAACAACAAAGGTTCCTATATAAACCAAGTAGACTTGCCAGTTGACGAGCAAACCCTCAAGCGTATAGGTTTCAGGCTTTGGCAAGTCTTTGCTCCAACTACTCATCTGTCAAGATTTCAAATGTTACAAACATTTGATTGTTATAAGATTTTTTACTTTGGTAGGCCATAAGGACACCTCTTTCTAAATATTTCTTTCAAGTCTTTATCAACTTGATGATAGTAGTTTACTCCTTGTCCAGAAAAGATGAATGACAGTTGGTGCCTATCAATTACCATTTTACGCCCAAATGAGGGTCTCCCCTCAAATCGTCCTTTAAATCGATATTTACCCTTGGCGCCGCATGACTAATTTCAATACTTGTGCAATGATCAGCCACATTATAAGTGACATAATTATAATCCAAATCCACGCCTGTGACTCGTTTTGCCATGGCAACTGAACATTCATCCCAAAGAATCCTGTTATCACAGCTAAAACAGCGAGTAATATGGATATCATCGTTAATATAGTCAGGTTGCCATTCAAGTTATTGTTCAAGATATTATTGTAGGCACCAGACAATTGTTGAAGAATCTGAGAATCCAGCTGCGTCATGGTTGCTAGCTGACGGGCTTCAATTAGCGCATCGTCCAGTTCTTCCAGTTCAATGCTACCGAGTTTTTGAATATGTGGATGTTTCCGCAATTGTTCCAACACGAGAGCATTTTGATTTCCTGCCGTAAGTAAATAGACTAACCTAGTTTCCAAGTCAGACAGTTCTAATAGCAGTTGCTTGGTCGTCCTCTTTCTCAACTTAGCATTGAGCGTATCTTTATCACGATCCAATTGATCCAAAACAGGGAAAATTTCTTTGGAAGCAATCGTTAAGGCGATAAATTCAAGTATACGATTCCTCCCATCTAAATGATGGAGAAACACCTCAACTTACTTTATTTTAGCATTTTTTCTCTTCAGTTTAAATGCTATATTTTTCTTGTTACACTAACCATAACTCCTATTAGAGACTATAAGAATAACTTTTATTTTTACGATGAACACTGTTTTTTTGATTTTGTCAAAAATTGCTTGAAGTGGATTTTTCTATCTTGAAGTCAAAGCTTAATAAATTGCTGTTGATATAGGAATTCCAAATTTCTTTATTAATTCCTCTCCCACTCTTTTGATATTTTCGTATACTACTACATTCGCTGGTTCTTCTTTAGTCTTCGCTTTCTTCCATTTTCTTAACTACCTTTTATGAATTTGCATTTGTCTTTGAAATACTCGACAGTTTCAATTTTCATTGGATTGCTAAAAGATTTGAATTCACTATCACTATCATATCCTACAAACAGGTAGTGTTCAGACGAATTGAATGAAAAGAGATTGTTGATTTTATACTACAAAAAATTTAAAATTATAGTGTAAAAGCAACGAAGAGGATTTTGGCTATAACAATGGAGTATGTAATTCGGTTAGTGTCACCTCTCTCTCGTAGAAGAAAATATTACACTCTATTAAATGCCTATTATAATAGTTTGATGATTTGAAATCTGACACTTGGTATTTATTGACTAATCGTGATATAAAAATAAAAATGATATGCTAACATTTGTACAATTTGTTCACATATCATTTTATATTTCAACATTAAAGCACATAACAGAAGGCTAGTATTTTTTTAGTTGAGACTGGACTAGATCACTGGATATATCATGCCTATCATTAATACCGTTAATGCTTGATTTTATTTTATTCTCTATTACGATAACATTATTTTTATCACAAATAAGTAGATCAATATTTTTCTTTTCTCTCTCAATGGTAAAATCAGTTTGTATTTCGACTGATAAGACTTTTTTTGCAAACCTAGAAAATGCGATTCTATTTATATTAAAAAAGTAAGCAAACATATTTGAAAAAGCGAGTTCACTATCTTCCTGCCTGATTATATTCAAGAAATTAAAGTACGGGTTGGTTTGAGGTTCTACTACTTCGGACATTACTTGCGTCGTATTGGATTCTTCCCACAAATCTTCGTTTTCAATTAATTTGAAAAATCAATAAGACAGAGCTTTTTATTACTCTTATCGTTCAACGGGTATTAATCAGACCTAAGAATCTTAAACATCTCGTCCTGATGTTCGTGTGCCAATTTTTGATCCCAAATATTGTTATTTTGTCTCATCATTTCAGCCATGATTTTCAGCTTCAAACTCTGCGCAATTATTCCTGGGTTTGAACTAGCTTTGCCAACAGGCGTTGCATTATTAAACGTTGAATTACCGGAGACCGTAATTAAAGCCAAATTTCCAAAGCAATTCGAATCATCATTTTCCCAAGGTGCCAACTCAGTTGGATTTTGCGGATAGAAATGTTCAATAGAACTTCTGAATTGAAATTGCCAGTCACTCGATAATGGCCGTATAACTTCATGACCATTGAATGAATAGCCATCTCTATAAATCAAATAATCTAAGTATGTAAACACAATCCGTTCAAATCCAAATCCAGAAGCCGTTTCATACCCACTTGTATCAACTTTTGACTGTGCATAACTTTCAAGAATCTTCATAATATCAGCATTTTCATCATTAAAATAGCTTGATAAGACTAATGAAATCCAATGCATTGTTTTTGGAGATGTGTATGTTATACGTAAGGCAGATTGTAAGGTTCGAATCTGTCTATTTTTATTATCTTCATCTCCACCAAACGTTCCGATATATTTTGGTTTATCTGTTCTAGCATCTCGATATTTTTCGAGCCTTTGTAATGACCACTTTCCTGTTTCTTTATAGTCACGCGCAAATTCACGCTTTAACACATATTTGTCGAATATAACGCGTGCTTTTAGCATCATGAATAGGAAGTGCTTAGACGAGGATTCATCCGCCCAATTATTCTTAAGATTAATTAAAAAATTCTTGTCATCCAAGCTTGAGTCGTCGTCCTCATTTGATCTCAAAATAGCTTCATTGACTTGTAATAAGAAGTTCGGGAAAGAAATAATTGACTCAAAACGTTCATTCTCTGTGTTCTCATTTGACACGGATTGGCTATTCGGTATCCCCTTACCACAAAGGATTTCCTCTAGTGTGAAAATTTCTTCGTTTACTATCTCATTTTGATAGCAACAGGATAATGAATCAAAGTCAACTATTTGCTCGGACAAGCTACTCCAATCATTGCTAAAAATCATCTTCCGTTTGTCTTTAGGATAATTCATTTGAATGTAGGAGTCCATGTTGGAGCAATATTCCCAGATATCACTAGCGATTTTCTTGTCTATTGGTGACGTTATTTTTGACAAAATATTTGCTTTGGCAATCTCATGTAATTCGAGTTGCTCACCACGGGTATTCATAATTTCAAAATAATGGTTCAAATCAATTTTAGTGGGTACTTGAACACGGATAAGATTCACTTTCTCCAAACGTTTGATGATTTTTTCTTTTTCTGCTTTCAGACCTGTCTTCTCAAAATAATCATCAATAATTTTATAGCCCTTTTTAATTTCTGAAGACTGTAACTCATCAGTTAATTGATTTGTATTTGGTAATGTTGCTAGCGTTCTATTCGCCTTATCTCTAGCTTCAAAACGTAATGCATCATTAGCAAACGTAATACCTAAATATCTTTCTAGTAAAAATAAAGTCGTCAAGCGTTGTTGCCCATCAATGACTTCATATACGTTATTATCCTTCTGATTGACGATTAAATTACCTAAAAAATAATCATCTTCAGTGCTCATAATATCTTCGATTAACTGTTCAATTTGATCAGATTCCCATGCGTAATTTCGTTGATAAATTGGAACCTCATAATGAACATCAGAAAATATTTTTGAAACTGGTATCATTTTTAAATGATTGTCCATGATTACCACCCATTCCATTGTTTAATTAATTCGTAAATTGCTTTGTAGCTACTACTTTGAAGGTCGCTCTCTTCTATACTTTCCAAGAATATGGATTTCAATTCTTGCGGGTCATTCATTTCACTCATTATTGAAAACACATCTTTACCCAAATTAATCCGATCATGTTGCCCAATTGCATACTTATTTATAGTTTGTGGATAAATAGCCTTCATTCGTAATCTTAATGAATAACACCAAGTGTATAGCTGATGCATGACCGATTCATCGATTGTTTCAAAACCAAACCTATCAGCATAAAATAGCAACGATGCTTCATAAAGTTGTTTTATGTAAATGTCACCCGTTCGCTTATCCGGCACTTCTTCTTCTTTTTTATGGTAACTATCAATTTTATTTTTGACTTGTTCCAATAAAGCTGAATAATGCAAGGTCCACTCAAAGAAGCGTTTTCCGGCAATAATTGGTTGCGTCAGCTGAAATTGGTTTAATTCCCCGGAACTGAGCAATTCGCTTGAACCACTCGAATTAACTTGTTCAATGAAAATATTACTGGCTTTATGATAAATCGCATAGTTATAAGTATTAGATTGCTTGATTCCTTTGAAATACTGAATTTTATCAGATGAATAATGTAACCCATCCCTGTTATTAAACCATCGAATGACTGGATACAAATAATTTCTAAACAAATCCTCAAGAGCATTTTGATCCGTATCTTCCCAATCAGAAATCAACCTGATTTTTAACTGCTCAGAATCTCGAGACATTTCTCTCAAGTGGTACGATTTCAATAAATCATGAGGCTTGAGTGCTTTTCCACGTGAATTTTGTGAATCAAAGAATTGAAAGGCCTCCTGCTCACTGTCTGTCACAATCTTTACAACAGTACAATTTTTTTCAAGAAACTCTTTATACTTTCTTTGTTCTTCCTTGGTAAGTTCATTCACTCTCTTTTGGAGCAATTTATAATTATTGTAAATTGCATCACGAGATGAAGGTTTATAATTTTCACTCAGAAGTTTTTGGCTTTTTTCACCAAGCACATAGAGTAAAATGGATAAGGTTGTAGTCCGTTGCTGTCCATCAACTAGATTATAATCGTAATGTTGGTTGTTATAATTCAATGCCCTATGCAAAATGACCGAACCTAACCTATACTCATCAATTCCTAACTTATAAGCTCCATAGGTATCTGCAAAAAGGGTATTGGTTGAACTAGATGACCAACGATATGGACGTTGATAATCTGGAATCTTTAAATCTATTTTCATCAGTTCATTTACACTGATGATTTTTAGTTCTTCTTGAACTAGCATCAAAATACTTTCCTCCTTTTTGATTTCTAGTATCGTCACTATAACACATACAAACTTTTTATATGTCCGTCATTATTAATCACAGGACATCAGAAAGAATACAAACCTGATATCCAAAGAAAAAACTGAATGCATAAAAATATTAGCAATCCTAAGTAAAATGTGTATCTTGTAAAGTTGAAGCCTTACTATCTTTTCTTTTCAACACTAGCGTTTGGAATATTTTTTGCATAAAATTCAGCTGATTGTTTGTCGTAGAAGCCTTGAGCAATCATATTCCCAAACTGATCAACAACGATCCATTCTTGCATGCTACTAATCTCCTTTCTATTTTAGTAAAATCTATTTAAAATTTCATTAAGTTTCTGAAACCATACTCGTTGTTAGTCCCTATTGTAATCGTTCCTGTAGTTTGCTGCAAACCTCCAAACTTTTTGGGTCAACAGTTGATGTAATAACCAACTATTTTTTGTTTTCTTCAATCAGCATTGCGAGTTGCTCTTCAAGAATGTCATCTTTTGGCATTAGATTCAAATCATCAATTAAGATATAGTCAAATTCGGAATTTGTAAGATTTTCTACTAAATGATAGGTTAATTTTTCTGCTGATAACAAGGTTACCTTATTTTGTTCAGATAGTAGGGCATTGTTTGTAGCATTTAGTAGATGAGTTTTCCAACTTTTTCATCACCGAATATATAAACCAGATTGTAGTGATTCTTATCCTTAATAACTGTCTTTAACGCTGCTAAAGCCCAAGCATTTCCATCATTGACCGAAAAATTCTCAAATGTCTGATTTTCAAATATAGTTTTCATATTAGTTCTCATTTCTTTTTGATATATCAAGTATATTATATCATGTGGACAATTAATGTCCATGTTCGCATTTTTATTTATATTTTTTTTGCATGTTCTTAATAATATCTTGCATATCATTTACTAAAGATTGAGGTGATAAAACTGTCAAAGCATCTGCTTGACTCAACAACCATCGTTTCAATCCTGGTGTGTCTTGACTGATAAATTCAATCACAGCTCCGTCTGGTGTATGTTCAATAATCCTAGCGGTTGGAAACTGATCCGTTACAATGGTTGGGTCATAGGCAAATTGAACTCTAATCGTCAACTCTCGTCCCATAAATGGATCAACGCGTTTGTTCCGTACCTCTCCATCACGAAACTTCTTCCCATAAGAAATCTGCGGTTTCTTTTCCGTAGATACTTTCCAATCTAAAATTCTATCCAGTTTTAAGGTCATGTACGATTCGAAAGTTAAATTAAATGCCACAACATAAAAATAATGTACATCATAGTATAGGGATACAGGAAGAATGGTATGCTGCTTTTCACTATTGTAAGGCGATTGATACCGAATCTCTAGAACAAGCTCTTTTCGTATTATTTCCGACCATTCCCAGATTTTATCAATTCGATTTTGAGTATCAGACAATGGCGCATAATTTAGTAGTTCACTCGCAATAATTTGATAAACCTCTTTTTGTTCCTCTTTAGAGATTAAGGCTAACAAACTATCAATTAGAGACTTATTTTCGTCTTTGTTCAAAGAACGGTTTTCTAATAAAATCTTTGATATCACTAAAATATCCTTTTTATTAAATAATGATTTCCCTTTTAGATAACGTGTATGGTATTTCGCATCATAGGCAAGCTCCGCTGCAACTATAGGCTGAGATTCCAAGTAATGACCTAATAGAGAAAAATCTCTCTGTATTGTTTTTTCACTAACTCCAAACTCATCTGCTAACTGTAACTTAGAAAGATGAGCACCTGATTGCAAACGTAGAAAAATCGTTAGTAAGCGTTCTTGATCGTTCATATTTACCTCAATTCTTAAAAAAATTATAACATCTCTAACAGGTTAAATTCAATAAACTCCCTTGATAAAGTATCTGACTAAGTGGATCATTTGAATTATCAAAGTTGGAGCCAGTGATTAATAATTTTCCTCCATTTTCCAAATAATCTTTCAAAAAGTTTGATATTCTTTTCTGAATCTTATCTGAGCAATTGTAAAATACGTCAATATCTTCAATAATAACAAGATCAAATACTTCAAAAAGAGCGTTATTATGAGTTAATTCAAACACAAGACTTACACTTGTTGTATGTTTGACTTTTTTAGACGTTTCAATAAAGTAGCATTCCAGATATTCAATAATATTACTTTTCAACTCATTTCTGTCTGAAATCACATAGAGTAATTGGCTGACAAACTTTTTTAAAGGTAGTTCAAAAAAGTGTTGCAATTCTCGATTGATACTATCAAAGGGGTTCTGCAACTTAATATCTGAACTCAATTTCCGATAAAGTAAATCAATATATATTTCCAAGACCTCAGTATCTTTGAATGTGACTTGCTCTTTAATAGTGTTTTTCATTATATTTTCCTTTCAACAATCATTGTTTTTAGTATCTACCAAATCCTATTGTTCGATTAAAATTATGAGATTTTAGTTCGAAGTTTTCCAGAGCCCTCTCAATATCCTCTAGTGTCACTAGACTCAAACTCTCCAAACTTGCCAAATGACTATTCTCCATATTGATAACCCTCTGCGCCTGGCAAACAATAATATGGTCAACAAGTTTTCGGACATAGCGAGCATTCCCAAAATGACTGTCGGGTTTTAGCTCTGAAAAGTGATGGTATAGTTTGTTCTTGCAGTCATCCGTCAAATGATATTGTTTTCTCGAAATCATTAGTTCGAAGATAGCAAAGAGTTCGTCAGAAGAGTAGTCTTCGAATATGATTTCCTGAGATACCCTAGAAGATAGACCTGGGTTTGTATCGAGAAACTCCTTCATCAAATCCTCGTAGCCCGCAAAAATAACTAAGACTTCATCTCTCCGATTTTCCATCTCCTGAATAATTGTCGCAATAGCTTCATGTCCAAAATCTTTTTCGTGCCTAGGAATTAAACTGTAGGCTTCATCAATAAAAAGAACACCACCTTTAGCTTCATCAAATACGTTTTTAACTTTGGGAGCAGTACTACCAATATACTCTCCAATTAGATCCGCACGGCCTACTTCCACCAATTTATCTTCTTGAATGATCTTGTTATTATACAAAATCTTTGTATAAAGTCTTGCAACTTCTGTCTTTCCTGTACCAGGATTTCCAGAAAAAACAAGATGATGGTTACTAGTTTCGTTGATAACTCCATGCTGTTTTCCTAGATAGTTGACTTTATTGAAAGCTATTTGCTGAGACAATAAATTTTTGACTGCTTTCAATCCTATCAATTCTTGCAAAATATCCTCTGGCTTCTTACTCAGTCCGATCTGACTTTCAGGAGAGATCAAAAAATTTTCTAAATGTATCTCCTTATCCTCAGAAGGATCAAACCCACTTTGGACAGCGAACTCGATAATCTCTTGAACAAATTGTCGAATATCTTTTGCGTTGTTTATATCCGACTTTTTTGATTGAGCCCTTCTAAAATCATCATCGTTGACTCGAATCATTTTCTTTGCTAGCATCATCCTACCAATAGAAGTTAGCTCATCTTGCTGATAATCTGGGAAAGGAACAATTGAAATCCTATAGGTTGTTTCTGACAGCTCTTTTTCAATTGACTTCGCCTCTTCAATATTATTGGCCAAAAAAATAGCTAATGTGTGACCCTCATGTTTGCGTAAACTGTCTAAAAATTCGATTTTTGGCCTTGATCTTGCTGAGAAATAATCATAGACCACAGGAAAATCTTCCGTTGTAATTTTAGGAAGGAAAAACTCTTTACAGTTCGCGACAACTGCTCGCAGACCAAATAAAGATTCCAAGAATTGAATGGCGAATTTTCGACCTGAACCTTGTTCACCTGTAAAAATATAAAAATGCCTTTGTTTCTCGTGACTATCTATTTTATCTTGAAATGATAGATAGGCGACTAGTTCTTTTACTGCATTTTTAAAATCGGTCAAACCAATAATATTATTCAATTCCTCTAACTTTTCAGTGTTAGGCTTCATCATTGAATACTGTGTATCATTACGACTATTGAGTAAAAATTTGATCAGGTCACCACGATAACTTTTCTCAAGTTTTTTTAAAAAATCCGTTTCCGTCAACGCCTCAAACTTATCCATATAAACCTTTTTCTCAAAAACACTGCTAAATTTTTCAATCATTTCTCTCCGACTGTAATCATCTTGCGTAATTAGATAACATGTTTCGTCTTCCTTGATAAGTAGCCAACGATTTGCTTTCACAAAGTCTTCTGTTTGTTGTTTTAAAAATTCATCAGGATTTTTTAACTCAACCTCAAAATATTTCATTTTGCATTCCCTCATATCATTTATTGATAATTTAAGTTTACAAAATAGGATGGACATAATTTGTCTACTATTAGAATTTCATAATGAAACTTATTAATTGGAATAATTTCTATAAATGAGTACTTATTCCCGAGTAATTTTTATGCAACCATATCAATAGAACACAAACACATTTATAGCTCTCAATATTACAATATAAAAAGCCCTTGAAACCAATCACATTCAAGGACTATTTATCGTTAAGTTGTAACAATAAAATTCTAATAAATTCCCTAATTCAAACCCTACTTAAGTTTAATTGATTAAATGGTTACGTTTCTATTCCCTCAAACTCTTAGTCTATGGAAATAAACACGTACCCACAGGGTAAATGGAAATAGAATTGGATAATTTCTTGCTATCACTTCTACTCACTCCAAAAATTTACTCACTCTAAAACTTCCCCACCACATAACAAAAAGCCTTGCAATCAAGGCTTTTCACTATCCCTTTCCTTCAACGGATACTAGACTTTTACGAGCAGAGCAAGACACTCTGCGGTTCGCTGTTCCCAACCGTTGTGTCACCTTCGTTCCTTACTCTTGGACAGCTATCGCATGGGCAGAACATCTGCTTTTACTTCGATGATAAATCATCTCGTACAAGCAGTGATACTGCCTCAACTTGTTCATCATTGTCCAAACCTATATTTAAATCTTCATCGATGATAGGAAGTTTAAAAGTAATTGATTTTAGCCATTGTCCATTCGGTTGCTTTTCTTCGTAAATTTGAATTTCAGAAATCAAAGCTGTAATTAACTGTCTACGCTCCACATCATTCATTACCTTGTAGAGTTTATCAAAATAGATCAGAACTTTATATATATTATCTCCTGTAAGTTTTTCAGCTTCAATAGTTTGTTTTTTTGCTTTCGCATCAATTAAGAATGATTCTAATTCTTCAATTTTATCGTACATACGATAAAGTCTATCGTCTAAGTCCTGTTTTCTTCGTTTGTAGTGCTTATCATCAGCATCTAAATTATCTATTTCCTCAATTAGCTTAAACTTTGTGGAATGACTTTTCCGCAGTTCTTTTTGATAATTATCTATTTCCTTTTCTATTTCAGAGGTATCCACTTTCATATTGATTTTTTCTTGCATCATAGAAGCAAATTTGGGATTGCTTACTATCTTTATAATTACCTCAGCAACTGCATCATCTAACAATTCCTCTCTAATTTGCTTACTGAAAGTACACTTATGACCTCTCATCATCTGCCTATGTTTACAGCCATAGTAATAAAAATCTTTATACTTTGTACCATCTTTCCTTTTCTTGATACACTTGTTGCCAAACATTCCCACTCCACATACCGGGCATTTTACAATTCCTGAAAGTAAGTGTGTACGTATATCTTTTCCTTTATTCACATGCTCATATTTCTTTGCTTGAGATTTTAGCTTAACCTGAGCAGCCTGCCATAACTCATCAGAAATTATAGCTTCATGAATTCCTTCAGCTATTAAATATTCATCTTGTTCTACTTGTTTATATTCATTTCTTGTACCATGAACTTTTTCTAAAGTTCTTCTTCCAAAAGCTATCTTCCCGTTATATACAGGATTCTTTAATATCTTTCTTATAAGACCTGCATCGAACAATGGATTTTTTCCATTCTGTCTTGGAATTTTTCTTATTCCATGATTTTCTAAGTATTTTGAAAGTCCATTAGCTCCAATGGTTGTATTAACATATTGATCAAAAATAGTTCTTATTGCGACAGCTTCTTCTTCATTGATAAACAGTTTACCATCGACAAGCTGATACCCATAAGGAGCAAAACCTCCATTCCATTTCCCTTCTCTTGCCTTTTGAATACGCCCTTCCATTGTTTGAACACGAATATTTTCTCTTTCAATTTCAGCCACAGCTGATAAAACAGAAATCATCAATTTACCTGCATCTTTGGATGAATCAATCCCATCCTCAACGCAAATCAAATTGACTCCAAAATCTTGCATTGTTTGTAATGTTGATAAAACATCCGCAGCATTTCTTGCAAATCTTGATAGCTTAAACACAAGAACAAAAGATACTCCATCTTTGCCAGATTTTATATCTTCCATCATTCGATTAAACTGTATCCTTCCCTCAATAGATTTTCCAGACTTACCTGCGTCTTCATACTCACCAACAATTTCATAGTCATTATAAAGGGCAAAAGCCTTCATTCTTGATTTTTGTGCCTCTAAAGAATAACCATCTATCTGTATTGATGTAGATACTCTTGTGTAGAGGTATACTTTTATTTTCTCTTTTGACATAGCATTAACCTCAATATATTTCTCTATATCTTTTTCATACTTCCAAAAAGTTTGGACTTATATCTCAAGTATATTATAGCACTTTTATTTCATTTTCTCAATCTGTGTTTTTACCATGTCAAAGATATTTTCATTTTCACTGTTATTATTTACTGGCATTGGATCTGGTAGATTATCCAAATCTAAAACACCAGCATACTTTGTAATAAGATTTGCTATCAAATCAGCCAATCCATTCCAGTCATTGTCCACCCGTACACCTCCCTCTAATTCCTCTATAATCAATATATAATTTTCTCATCTAACCAAGTTTAATGACATTGACGGGTGCTTAGGATCAGCAACATTGGAATCTCACCACCGCCCCTGTTAAGATGAGCCGGCTTTCACTAAAGAAGTATCATTATCATTACTTAGGTCATCACTTGCAAAGTTATCCTCGCTCTTTGCTTTAAGAAAATTTATTTATCGCTCGTTTCCTTATATCCTTGTCTTTGACAGTATTCATTTAAACCGAATTTCTTCAGCAGGAAAGTTATGGCGTAAAATTTCTTTCGCTCACTAAGTAATTAAAAGTCCCGTCATGGTCTATTCAGTTGTCAAAGAACAATTATTTGAAAGGGATTTTCTTTACATCTTCCTGTTTGCCATAAATAGGCTATATCTCTTATAAAAGTAAAGGAGATCAAACTCCCCTTCACTTTATATAAGGAAAGTTTGACCCCTTTGGTTACCGAAGTTTATAGATCCTCAATAAACTTTTTCAGTTTCTCAAGGATTTTATTTCTTCTCTTGATTAAAGCCGGATGTGTAATACTTTTTAATCTTGCTACTGAACGAAGCGTTTCGTCATTAAAGTACAAACGCTCTATGATGTCTCTTTCTTCATCGTTCAGCTTTGATATAGCATATCTCAATGATTCAATCATCATTTGTGTTTCCACAATCTTTGCTACATCAACATTTTCATCTATGATGTTATCAACATAATGTCCATCATGATCTAATGACGAAAAAAAGAGCAAGTGGTTTTTTCTGTCCACCTGCTCCAAATACTTTTCGTGTTCTTTTTCTCGCCAGTAGACTTTATAAATATCTTCACTGACTTTCACCTTTTGTCCGCTGACATAAAGGTAATACTCTTTTGCCATAAAGTTTCCTCCATTTCTTTTTTGTCTGTTTGTTTTTCAGACAAAAAAGGAGGACTTCGGCATTTGAACATACCGAGTCCTCCGTAATGGAAGAAAAATACTAAATTATCATGATTAAATAATGAAAAAAAGGTTGTAAAAAAGGGACATTATTATATTTGTATCGTATATGTTAAAAATTAACACTTTCATTAATAAATCCCTCCTTAATTATAATTTTATAAATATTTCACCCCCTTAGTCAGATTAAGTCAAAAAAACTAAGCTGCTTTGAGATGCCCTTTCCCTCAAATAGTCCCAAATAGTTAAATATTGCTTCATTATCATGAACGATACCGTTCCGTTCACAGAATTCATGAAACAAACCCATTAGTTTTTTATCGTTTCCACTGTTTGCTACATAATTGTTTCCGTATTCTCTGATGTAGCGTTCTTTCAGCTTTGGAAACTTTTTATCTAACTGCGAATAAAAATATTCTCTATTTCCCTCTCTGAGTGTAACTCCCATACCAAAGCATACTATTCCAAACACTTTTGCTTCTTTGCAGTAGTTTAAAATCCCAAGAATATTTTCTTCCGTATCGTTAATAAACGGCAGTATCGGAGTTAGCCAAACCACTGTTGGTATTCCTTCATCACGCAATATTTTTAATGCTTCAACCCTTTCTTTCGTTGTTGAAACATTAGGCTCTATCTTTTTACAAAGTTCTTCATCATAAGTTGTTAATGTCATTTGAATAACGCATTTTGCTTTTGAATTTATTTCTTCAAATAAATCTAAATCCCTTAAAACATTAGCTGACTTTGTTATAAGCGTTACACCGAAGCCATATTTATTTATTATCTCAAGTGCCTGTCTTGTATAATTTAGTCCAAGTTCCTCTTCAATGTATGGATCAGTCATAGAACCTAAACCAATCATACATTTTTTCCGCTTTCGTTTTAGGTTCTCTTCCAAAAGACTGATTCCATTTTCCTTTACTTCTACATCTTCAAATTTATGGTTCATCCGGTAGCAGTTGCTTCTTGAGTCGCAATAAATACAACCGTGAGTGCAGCCTCTGAACAAATTCATTCCATTTTTTGAAGATAATATTCCTTTTACCTTTGTAAAATGCACTTTACTATCCTGTTCCAATTATTTTGATTTGCATTTTTTCTGATGGGCTTTTAATTTTTTCATTGCCCAATCATAATGGCTTGCAGTGGTACTTACAAAATAGGAACCCAGTGTACTCCCCCCTGTCCACTTGTAGACGCCTTTGGAAAACAATTCTTCACTTGTAAATTTTTCAGCCAACTCTAAAACATCTCTATGGGATTTATGAAACATTTTAGTTGCGTCTTCAAGAGAAGTATTTTGATGTTTCTTCCAAAATTCTACATTCATATCTCCATAAGTTTTCCAATTGTACGGCTCAGGCAAAAACGGTTTTTCTTCTCCCTTTTGATTGGAATGTACCCAATTCAAAATAAGCTGATGCCACTCATAGAGATGGATTAAAACATCTCTTAGATTCTTATCTCTTTTCCAGTGGGCTTCTTTTTTCTTTTCATCTTTTGAAAAGTCAAATGGTGTATTTAACTCTTCCTCAGTCATCTTTGAGATAAATAAATTTAACTTTTCATAGTTTTCCTTAGCAGCAATCATTAAATCATTTTTTGTCGTTGGTCTTGGCATAATTTTTTACTCCTTCCATCTCTTTAGAGTTGGGAAAAACTCCATCATCATTTTTCTTGCACTATCTTCATTCATATCTTTATTGGCTTCGACTACATGAGGAACGCATATCTCAATCATTTCTTCCATTGTTCCCTTAAAAGTAAATTCGCCTTTCTCAAAGCAATACTTACAATAATCTTCATTTACGCTTCCATCTGAATTTGTACCATAAAGCTCTGTTCCCTCTCCCATAGGCATGCCACAACATTGACAATATTTCGTATCCATTTTTTATTCCTCCTTATCTTTATTTAAGATAATTATATCTCACCATACTTGACACCATCTGTCATATTATATATTTTTCTGCCATTTTATTTATCATTTTTTTAATTTGCATTCTAACTTCTTCAGGTTCCAATACTTCTGCTTCATCTCCAAATGAAAAAATATAATTATATAAGTTATAGTCATTCGGTATTTCTATTTCAGTATATAAATTTCCGTCATTATCTTCTGTAATTTCTCCGTTTAGTTCATCATATACCCTGAAAGCAACTTTTCGATCAAACTTAACTTTTATATTCACTGTATTCTCATGTGGCGTTTCTTTTTTGAGTATTACATCTTCAAAGTTGTCATCAAACTTTTCAGTATGGATTTCTAAATTCTTTATCCTGGACAATTTGAAATATCTGAAATCATTTCTGAGTAAACATAGGGCATATAGATACCAATCCTGACTCTTGAAAAGCAATCTCACAGGTTTAACTTTTCTGCTTGTTTCTTTTTCATTACTGCTAAAATATGTGAATGAAACAATGTTCTTACTTAAAATTGCGGACTTAATATCATTAAATGTTTTTTCATACATCTTATTGTTTTGCCAATTATTAAAATCAACTTCTATCCAACTGGTATTTTTTATTTTAAAGAGTGCGGATAGTTTTGTTAGAAGCTCATTCTCATGTTGTATTGTTGTATTCTCCAATCCCTGAAGAGCTGACATAATTTGTTGTTTCTCGTTTTCAGACAGTAGTGATTTACTAAGAACAAAATCCTCAGCAATTTCTATTCCACCACCCTTTCCTTGCAACGCATAAATGGGAATACCTGCACTACTGATAGAGTCAATATCTCTATAAATTGTTCTGACTGATACCTCAAATTTATCAGCAAGTTCGCTTGCTGTAACTTTTCCCTTTTCTAAAATATAATATAGTATCCTAAATAGCCTATTATCTTTCATCGTCTTAACATCTCCTATATTTATTATACCATATTAACTTGACATATGTTGGCATATTAAAAGCATTTTTTCAATTCTGATGACATTACTTATCTCATTTGGTATAATATAAGATATACATTTAAAACTTGCTTAATGCTTGCTACCATAATCATTCTTTTGTAGCAAGCACAGTAAGTGTACGGACACTTACGAAAAAATTGATGAAGCAGCCCTCTGGGATCTGCTTCTTTTTTTATCAATTTTTAGCTTGTTAGGGAGAACCCTAAGACCCCGAAATACATTCAAAGGAGGAACTACCTATGGCAAATAGAATACGAAATGAAAGACTTGAAATTAAACTAACAGAAGAAGAAAAGGCTCTTTTTGAAGAGAAAAGAAAACTTGCAAAGTGCAGAAATATGAGCCATTTTATACGCAAATGTGTTTTGGAAAAGGAAATTTATCAAGTAGATTTAGAGCCTTTCCGAAATTTACAAGGCTTGCTTTCTAATGCCACAAATAACATCAATCAGATTGCAAAGCGAGTAAATTCAACAGGTATAATTTACAAAGAGGACATCAATGATATGAAAAAACAAATTGAACATTTCTCAAAAGAGCTATGGCAAATTCATTCACTGCTGCTTAACAGGACTTCAGGAGGTGATTAGTTTTTATGGCGATCACAAAAATACACCCTATCAAATCGACCCTTAATCTTGCTATCGAATACATTGTAAATGGAGATAAAACAGACGAGCAGATTTTAGTCAGCACTCATAAATGCCATCAAGAAACTGCCCATACACAATTTTTAAGGACACGAAATGATGCAGGAACAAACGGAACTGTTCTTGCAAGACACCTCATTCAATCCTTTTTACCGGGAGAAGCAAGTCCTGAAATGGCACATCAAATCGGTCGTGAACTGTGTAAAAAGATATTAAAAGATGAGTACGAATATGTCTTATCTACTCACATAGACAAAGGACATATTCACAATCACATCATATTTAACAATGTAAATATGGTAACGGGTAGATGCTACCAGTCTAATAAGAAAAGCTATCATCAAATCCGTTATCAGAGCGACAAGCTATGCAAAGAAAACAACCTATCTGTGATTGATGAGTTCTACGAGAGCTATAAGAGAAAGTACAAAACAAAGGGTAAGTCATGGTATGAAAATGAGCAATCTAAGAAAGGTACTTCTTGGAAAAGTAAACTTCAATTTGACATTGATTGTTTGATAAAACAGTCTAAGGATTGGGAAGAATTTTTAAAGAAGATGGCTGATCTTGGCTATGAAATCAAATACGGTAAGCACATTGCTTTTAAGCCAAAAAATAAGGCGAGATTTACAAGGATTAAAACAATCGGAGAAGATTATACCGAAGAAAGATTAAAAGAACGAATTGCAGAAAGAGAGTTTATCAAGACTCCCGCCGTCAAAAAACGCATCGGCAATGTTATTGACATGAACACCAATGCAAAGGTAAAGGAAAGCAAAGGCTACGAATATTGGGCAACCAAACATAACCTTCATACAATGGCTGAGTCTGTTATTTATATCAGAGAACATGGCATTAAATCCGTTAAACAGCTTGATGAGTATATCCAAACAGCAGCTGATGAAAGGCAAAATATACAAGAGAAAATCAAGGCTATTGATAAGAAAATGCAGAAGCTTTCTACCACTATGGAGCAAGTTCATACCGTTAAAAAACACAGAGCGTGCTACAAGGAATATAAGGCTAATCCATCTGACAAGGCATTTTTTGAAGAGTACAAAGCTCAGATTACCCTATATGAAAATGCTCTCTCAGAGCTTAAAAAATCTTATTCCAAGCTCCCAAATTCAAAGGATATTTTAGCTGAGCTTGATAAATTACAAGAAAAAAAGGATAGCCTTATGCAAGAGTATTCTTCCTCAAAATCCACTATGGACGAGCTTTATAAGATACGAAAAAATTACGGAATTTATATGGGTAAGGAGATGGAGAGATAATCTTTATCTCCTTTTTTCGCAAATAAAAAAAGAGTCGGTGCAGTCCCAAGACCACACCGACCATAAGTTTATCTCTCAGCTTCTTTTGATGTTTCTTTCTTTTCTTTAGGCTTTTCCTTATCTTCAGCCTGATATTTTTTGATAGCTCCAAGTACAGACTCTTTCTTTTCTTCTTGCCCTTTCATCTGTTCTTTTGCCTTTAACAGTTTTGAAGAAAGTACCCTGATGTTGGTATGTTCTTTACCGTTGTCATCAACAGAAGTTCTGATTTGTCCAAAGAGCTTAACAAAATCACCCTGCTTAAAGTCCTTTGGAATATCACTCTTTTCTCCATAGGCGGAGCAATTATGATATACCTTATTCCCCTCATCATCTTTAGATACAACGGAGAAATTTGCTACCTTAAAGGCTTCCCCGTTCTTGTTTTCTCTCTCAATAACATTAACCTTACCGACAACATTTCCAATGATATTTATAAGGTTATCTTTCTCTTCCTGAACATAAGACAGGTCTTTTATCTGTCCCTGTTCCCTTAAATCTTCGATCATGTAGTCAAATTCCTCATGCAGTAAATTAACGGTGTCATTGTCCATATAAGCGTCATAGAGTTTATCTAAAGCACTTTCATCGTTAATGCCTTTTTCCATGCTTATAATCGCCTTAACAAAGTCCTTATGATTATCATTTACCATATCTTCGATTCTATCTCTCATTGTTTTGTAATCCATGTTTTTATCTCCTTTCATGGTCAAAGGGAGCTTTTCGCTCCCTTATCGTACATATTCCTGTTCTTTTGTAGTTTGTTTTTCTTCTGTTTTACTTTCATTTTGATAGGCTCTTATCTGCCCTAAAATAGATGGCTTATCCTCTGTTTTCTGTGTGGCTTCTTCTTTACTATGAATATTATCCTCCACATCATAGGTTGACTCAAAATAATCACTGTCCTTAAAGTCATTGTCATATCTGTCAGCAATTCCGTCATTATCAAGGTCTTTTGTGAGTGGATCATAAAAGTTACCTTCATCATCAATTTCAAGTCCCATTGCTTGCTTTAATTCTTCTTCATCTACTGAAACAAAGGTATTAAACTCTCCATTTTCCATTTCAAATTTCATGACATCAAGGGCTTTTTCAATACTTCCGTTTGCTTTCACATAATCATAATGACTTACTACCACATCATTTACATATTGAGTTGCTGTATAATCTTCAAGGTCTAACTCAAACTGTATGCCATGTCTTTCATCCGGTGTATCAGTATAAGCAATTCCTATGTGCTTTAAGTCAGGATATAGAGTATCAAACTCATCATAACTATGATTTTCCTCATATTCTCTGTTACAGAAATCAATAATTGCCTTTTTAACATCTTCTACAAGGGGATTATCATTTCTCTTTTCTTCCACATCACCCATATCAAGTAGCTTATTTAGTTCAGCCAAGCGAAGCACCTTATTCTTTAATTCATCAGCTTTTTCAAACGGCTTTTCAAGTTCTTCTTTGGCATTTTCAAGCTGCTCTTTGGTGCTTATGAGCTTTTCTTCAAGCCTGTTTAATTTCTCAGGCATTTTCTCAAGAGCGTTATCCAGTCTTGTAATGTTACCGTCTGCACTTGTTCCAAGCTCTCCTGAATGCTTTGCAGCACCATTTAGGCGGAAATCATGAGCATTGGTAAAGAAGTTATAGCTGACTTCCAAGTCCATATTTCTATACTTTCCTATAATCTTACTTTCATTGATTTTTACGTTCTTGATAGCTTCAAGTAACTTTTCTCCCGCAATCTTTTTATCAAATATCTTCTCTCCCTTTATGGTTATCGAAGTGAATTTATTTTCGCCTTCTCCTTGTGGCTCAATCTCTGATATGTCTTTCTTTACAGCCTCAATTAACTTTTCCGTCCTTGCAATTTCTTCAGGGTAGGTTTTTGCGACCTTATCTTCTAACCTATAACGGTTGGACTTAAAGTTTGCTTCAAGCATTTTAAGCTTCGTAACCTCATTATCCAAATCCATCTTTTCTTTAATTTTCGGATCGCCAGTAGCTAACGCTTTTATCTCTGCATAATTCAGTGAGCTTTCGTCCACATCTTCTGCCACTCTGACAGGAGTTTTACTTGTCATAATCTGAGATATGAACTTCTGCTTATTTTCTATCGTCTGCCAAAGGTATGCATCAAAGGTATTCTCCGTTACATATCTGTATATGCTGACTTCCTTATTTTCATTTCCCTGTCTTACAATTCTACCCGCACGCTGCTCAAGGTCAGCAGGACGCCAAGGGACATCGAGGTCATGAAGTGCAATCAGTTTGTTTTGAACATTCGTGCCGGCTCCCATCTTCTGAGTAGAGCCAAGTAATATCCTCACATCTCCTTTTCTTACCTTTGCAAAGAGTTCGTCTTTTTGTTTATCTGAATTAGCTTCATGGATAAATGCTATTTCTTCTTTCGGTATCCCCATTGCTACAAGTTTTTCTCTAATATCATCATAGATATTAAACTCTCCATCGCCTTTTGGTGTAGACATATCGGAAAATAGAAGCTGTGTTGACCTATCTTCTTTTGTCTTATCCCAAATGGCAAACACATTTTTCACGCATACATTGACCTTGCTATCAGGATTGTCAGGAAGTAATGGATTGATTAAACGCTGATCTAAAGCAAGTTTCTTACCGTCATTGGTGATTTTCAGCATATTATCTTCATCAGGCTCAACAACTCTATTTCTGACATCATCAGCTCTTTCAGATAGGCTCTTTAGGATTTCCTTTTGCTCCTCACTTGGCAAAGTCTTAATAACCTCATAGTGTGCTTCCGGTGTTGGAAGATTCAGCATATCCGCCGTCTGAATATCGGCAACTTCTTTAAACATACTCATTAGCTCAGGCAGGTTATAAAACTTTGAAAATCTTGTCTTAACTCTGTACCCTGTTCCCTCCGGAGATAATTCAAAGGCAGACTGTGTTTCACCAAAGGTAGAAGCCCAGCTATCAAAATGCTCCAGATTATTTTTCTTTAAGCTCTCATACTGAAGATAACGCTGCATAGTATAAAGCTCAGTCATAGAATTTGATACAGGAGTTCCTGTGGCAAATACAATACCTTTTCCACCCGTCATTTCATCCATATATCTACACTTCATAAACATATCGGAGGACTTAAAGGCTTCACTTTGACCGATACCTGCTACATTTCTCATTTTTGTGTAGAGATAGAGATTTTTGTAATTGTGTGCTTCGTCGATAAATAGCTTATCAACGCCTAATTCCTCAAAGGTAATAACATCGTCTTTCTTAAAATCGTCGTTTAACTTTTCAAGCCTTGTTTCCAGTTTTTTCTTTGTTTTTTCAAGCTGTTTTACTGTAAAGTTTTGATTTCTATCATGCTTATATTCCTCAACATAGTTGATGATTTCATCAATCTGATCCTGAATATGCTTTTCCTGATATTCCTTACTCATCGGAATTTTTTCAAATTGCGTATGCCCTATAACAACGGCATCGTACTCTCCTGTGGCAATTCTTCCGATAAATCTCTTTCTGTTTTTCGGCTCAAAGTCTTTTTTATCTGCCACCATAATATTTGCCGATGGATAAAGCTGCATAAACTCACGACCGATTTGACCTGTCAAGTGGTTTGGCACAACAAAGAGTGATTTACTGCACATCCCAAGCCTTTTAGATTCCATTGCAGAAGCTACCATTTCAAAGGTTTTTCCACTACCAACCACATGGGCAAGAAGCGTATTTCCTCCATACAAACTTCTTGCAATAGCATTTTTCTGATGAGATCTAAGCTCTATTTTCGTATTCATTCCCTCAAAAGATAGGTTGCTTCCGTCATATTCTCTGTTACGGATAGAGTTAAAACGCTCATTATACAGTTTTACAAGTCTGTTTCTTCTTTCCTGATCGTTAAATATCCAGTTTTTAAATTCTTCTTTTAGAAGCTCCTGCTTTTGCCCTGCAAGCATGGTTTCTTTTTTATTTAGCACAGAAGTTTTTGAGCCGTCTGAATTTACTATCTGGTCAAATACCTTTGTTTCTTTAAGGTTTAAGGCATCTTCAATCAGCTTATAGGCACTTACCCTTGATGTACCGTAAGTCATTTCAGCAAGGTCATTTCCTCTGTCTTTGCTTTTTCCCTCAATATTCCATTCGCTTGTGAGATTTGAAAATTTAACCTTAATATCCCATCTTGCCCAGCCCGGAGTTTTCAGTGTTTCAAAGATAAACTTTTCAATATCTTTTATCGGTATCCAAGTTGCTCCAAGACGAACATTTATTTCACTTGCTTCAAGCTCCTTTGGTAAAACTTTGGTAAGCTCTGCCTTTTGGTATTCCAATCGGTTCATCTCATAGCTTATCAGTTCTTTTTCTTTGCCATCTTCCGCATAGCCAAGATGAGGCAGCTCTCTTTCCGTTTGTCTCAGCTTAGAAAGATAACTGTCAACAATCGCAATCTTATCTCTGATATTTCCTGATAGGTACTCATCTTTTGTTACATAGCCATATTTATATGAATTACTGTCATTTGCACAGGCAAAAGGTAAATCCCCATCTTCAGGGTTAAAGGATAATGGTCTATAAAAGTTTTGTTCCTCTCTGATATTTAGGTAGATTTCTCCTCTAAGTTCTTCTATCAAAGTCGGTCTGTCTTTTCCTGTAAGACTTCCCATATAGTCAAAGTCCACATAACCTTTTTCAGATATAGATAACACAAGAGCTTCAAGGGAAGTGTCTACATGGTCGATTGTCTTTGCCTTTGTGATTGTTCTTTTTGAAAAAATATCTCCCTTTGCCTTAAAGTTTTCTTCTTCATCAAGAATTTCTATTGAGGAAACAAGTGGGAAGTTACTATCTTCTTTTAAGGCTCTGGTGTTAGAAAGGTTATTGACATACCCATGCTTTTTAGAAAAACTGTCATAAACTTCATTTAACTTCTCCTGAGCTTTCCTTACTTCATCATCAGAAAAATCTTCCTTTTGCTTATAAATAACATCCTTTAAGGCGTTGTTCAGTTCAAGGTAGTCTTTAATCTTTTCCTTGTTTTTATCCGTTATTTCTTTCTTTACGAAAAGTGAGTTTTCTCTGTAATACACTTCATCATCAATAATGGTGTAGGAGAAATTCTTGACATCGTCCGTTGCGGGTATTGTGCTGATTTCATCATCAAGTAGCTCTATTTCTTCATACTTTGCATCTTTAGAGATTTCTTCACTTGCTTTTGTAATTAGTTCCTTTAAGTCAGCATTTTCTTTCGGTAGACAAGCAAAGGTATTTCCAAATCTTCCTGATACTTCCTCCATACTTCCAAGCACCATCTCAGGATGATCTACAAAGTATTTATTGTAGATAAGACCATTTTCATCTTCCGCAAGATGTATCCAGTCCTCATCCCTTTCTCTGATACTATCTCTTTTCTTTAGGAAAATAATATCGCTTGTTACTTCCGTTCCGGCAACTCCCTTAAAGGTATCATTTGGAAGTCTGATTGCACCGAGGAATTCGGCTCTTGCTGCAAGGTAACGTCTGACACTTTCGTCCTTTTTATCCATCGTGCCTGAAGATGTGATAAAAGCGATAACACCGCCATTTCTGACTTTATCAATGGACTTGGCAAAGAAATAATCGTGTATAAGGAAGTTGTTTTTGTTATACTCCCTGTCATTTACTTTGTATTCTCCAAAGGGAACATTACCGATAACTGCATCGAAGAAGTTATTTGAAAAGGTAGTTTCTTCAAATCCCTTAATCTGCACTTCACTTTCAGGGTATAAGAGTTTTCCAATACGACCGCTTACCGAGTCAAGCTCCACTCCATGGAACTTAGACTTACTCATTTCATCAGGAAGATTTCCGATAAAGTTTCCAACTCCCATACTTGGCTCAAGGATATTTCCGCTCTTAAATCCCATACCGGAAAGTGTCTTATATACGCCGTCAATAACTGTTTTAGGTGTATAAAAGGCTGTTAAGGTTGACTCCTTTGCCGCTTCATATTCAGATGGTGATAGATTTCCCTTTAAGAAACTTCTTGCAGCTTCCCATTGTCCCTCTTTACTTTCATCAAACACATCAGCAAGTCCGCCCCAGCCGACATATTTCGCTAAAACTTCCTGAGCTGTACTGTCAAGCTCTCTTTGTCCACTCTCTACACGATTAAGCATGGAAATTGCTTCAAGGTTATTATTTAACCTTTCGCTTGGAGATAGCTTTTCGGGTAATGTTTCTTCTGTAATTTTGAAGTTATGTGCTTCCGTTTTCTTTATTTCTACTTCCTCAATAGTCTTTTCAAGTTTCGTATAGGTTAGATTTTCAAATATCCTCTCAAGGTCACTTTCAAGACGATAAGGGATTACATCGGAGCCTGTTATCATACCGCCCAAATATTCGGTATTGTCCTTAACCGTTACTGTCTTTAAATTATTTCCCATATCATCAAAGCCTGTGATAGTATAGTTTTTGTCCTTGTATATAACCTCATCTCCAATGATAAAGTTAGGTCTTTCAAGGCTTATCTGCTTTAATAAGTCCTCACTATCTTCAAACGCTATGATAGGGATTTGATGGTTTCCACTTCTTACCGGATCAAGCCATAAATCATCTCTTCCTGTGATTTGATTTTTAGCAATCTCCCTTACAGTGTATTCTTCATGATTAAAATAGACGGTATCGCCTGCTTTAACCGCAAATTCATCTAAAAGGCTTTCCTCTTTTTCATTTAATTCTACTTCTTCTCTTTCTTTGAGGTAATCAAATAGCGTTCCTTGAACAGGTGTTACAGCTATTCTTTCTTCTACTTCTTCAGGTGCTTCAAGCTCTGTTTCTTCTTCAAAACTAAGCTCTCCGTTAAAGACTGATTGAAGTTCCTGCTCATCCATCTGCTTGACAAGCTCTGTATCTTTAAGTTCTCTAAAGGTCTTTGGAAAATCTTCTAAAATAAGCCTTTGGGCATTTAATTCTTTCAGCTCCCCAAGGTTAAAATATCCCCATTCAGGTTCAATCCCAAGTACGAGTCCAAAGGCATCTCCACTTTCTCTATCGTATTCTGTCATATACCAAGTCCAATTACTTCTAAACGGAATGATATATGCAGCATGAACTTCCTTGTCAGCTAAAGCAACATTTTCCTGTGCATAAAGTTCAGGCACTCTTTTAAGCATTTCATCAGTCATTAAGTTTTCAGGATCATCTTTAGAATAATATTGCGGTGCTTTTGCTTCTTCTATCTCTGCCTTACTTTCTATTTTCTTTTCTTCATACAGATTTTTAGAAAGCAGCTCATCAATATGCTTTGTCACACTTGACCAAGTAAGAAATACATCACTGCAATCTTTCTTTTGTAATTTAAGTCCCTTTGCATCATGCCATTCATCACTTCCCATTGCACCTGATACAGCATGACTTCTTCCTCCAATGCCATACTCATCTTTTAAGAAATTTGCTTTTTCTTGAAGCGTATGGTTTTCCTTGAAAAATTTTGTGATTCGTTCTTTTCCTCTATCAACTCCACTTCCTCCTGAAAGACTTTCAAGAACTTCATCTTCTGTAATAAATGACTTTACTTTAGGAAGCTCTGTCAGATTGGTACTGTATTCCTTTCGTGGCAGTTCAAGTTCCTGCAATCTTTTATAAAGGCTATCTACCTTGTGATAGTGAAACCTTAGTACACCTCTGTTTTCTTTGTATCCTGCTAAAAATCTGCTGTATTCTTTGATTGTTTCTTTCAGATACTCAGGATTTTTTAATGCCTCAGATAATCTTTTCGTTTCTTCCGGAAAGCCCCCTCCACTTGTTTTCAATAGTTCAAAATATCCCTGTGCCTTTCCTTCTTCACTCAAATCGTGATATAGATACCATAGGGATTCTGAAATTCTATCTCTTTCATAATCAAGGGCTTCAGAAAGCTCCACATTTGTGGCAAACTCTCCGGTTTCCAAAAGCACATTTATCCTACTTGCTGCATTACTCCAGTTTAAAATTTGCGTATCATCTTCTCTTGATGAAGTCCCGTAAGATAAGTGAATACCTTTATCCGAATACCAGGAAGATACCTCTCTTTCATCAATGTAAAATCCATTTCCACCCCTAAAGGTATCTTTGAGGTATTCTCCTAATTCTTCATTGGTCTTTCCTTTAGAAAACTCTGCTATAACGGGAAGTCTACCACCATCATGGTTTCCTCCGTTAATAAGGATAGTGTCTATGTCTTTCTGATTAAGAGGAATAGTAAGCCTCATCTGTCCATAAGAATTTTCGGGCAAAGAAAAAGAAGCCTTTTCAGCTTCTTTTAACTCTACATTAGTATTATCTTTTAAATTTCCACTACTTCCTTGATTGTCATTTCCTTCAGAGCTGAAATCATCGCCCCATACTGTGGATTGTTCTCGTCCTCTATCTTCCAAGCTACCATCAATTTCGGCTTCTCCGTTCTCATAAATTCTATTGCCTGTTTCTGAATATCCATCAGGTGTCCTATTAGCTTCTTCTCCTTGTATAGATCTACCAACATCTCGAAGCGGCTCTGCTCCTCGCTCTGTGAAAGGTAAGTGAGCCTCATCACTGCGTAGGTCGGATTCGGATACTTCCTTATGAAGTCCGTCTGTTCCTCCAAGCTGTTTAGCGTATTCTCCCTGATTTTCTCTATTATCTCGTCCGTACTCTCCATTTCGGAGAACTCGCCCGCTTTCATTTCTTTTCTGATCATCTCGTCGAAGTACATTTTCTTCTACCTCCTCTAATTCTT
This sequence comes from Streptococcus caballi DSM 19004, assembly GCF_000379985.1. Taxonomy (GTDB): domain Bacteria; phylum Bacillota; class Bacilli; order Lactobacillales; family Streptococcaceae; genus Streptococcus; species Streptococcus caballi. Next base: position 28,512 of record NZ_KB904121.1, read on the forward strand.
CCTTAATCCTATTATATCCTGCTTCTTTTCCTCTTAAAACTTCTTTTTGAGGCTCCAGTTCTTTGCTTTTCTGAATGGTTTCATCAATAATCTTTCCGCTAATATCCGATACAGTTTCACCTAAGCTCATAAGGGAAATACTATCAAGCATTGCAAAGTTTTCCTTTAGAAGTTCATTATCCATAGGATAATCCACTTTAAATCTTGAAGCTACTGCATAACTCACTGAGTCCCTCACAAATTTAGTAAAGGATATTCTATCTTCATCAGCTATTCTAAGCTCATTCATAAGACTGTCTATCTTTTCATCGCCGTAAAGTCTGCTCAAAGAAAAGATATTTTCTAAGATGCTTTCACTTTCCTCATAACCTTCACTTACTATCATTTCTTTTAATACATCTTTGTGAGCTTCCTTATCAAATCTCCAAAGATTTACTTCATTGACATCTCTGTTTCTTGAAACTGTCTGACCTATATCAAAAATATATGCCACTTTTTTGTATGTGCCATAGTCCTCTAAAATGGGGATACCTTTCTGTCCACGCATAACGGTACGGTTAAATCGTTCCCTCCAATAATCAAACTTGGCACAGGCTGTCGCTTCAGGATTTTTATCATAGATACTGAGCTGACTTCTAAAGTCATATCTCTGATTGTTTCCGACGACCTTTAAGAGCTTTAGATATTCTGCTTCACTTTGCAAAATATCCTGTTTTACAAGCTCCAAAATGTTATGAAAATCATTTATTCGCATTTTTACCTCCTTCTTTTTTCCAAACAAAAAAGGTGGTTAGATTTTACTCTAATCACCTTTTGATTCTATGACCTTGTTTATTCTATTTCATTACTACCCATTTACCTGATTTGGTAGAGCCTTCTCTTTTAATCTTCCCGTCTGCTCTTAGTTTTTTTATGTGATAACGAACTCCGTCAAAAGAAACATTTAAATGTTCTGCAATTTGTTTTGCTGTAATATTTGGCTCCATCATCATCAATTCAACAATTCTATTCGGTACGGATTTCTCAATTTTTATTTCTTGGGTAGTTTCTTGGGTAGTTTCTTGGGTAATACTACCATTAAACTCTTTCAAAAACTCTGCATTTATACCCATAACTGCGTTAGTATAGTTATCTTCTTCATTGTCCGGATAAAACTTAAGCTCAGGAGAAGCATTTTCTAATAGTGCATCTTTTGCACGCCTTATTCCTGATCCGTAAGATTCTATCAAGTTTAATGAAAAGAACATATCTTTAAGTTCTTTATTAAGATACTGCCTTCTATCAAAACTTCTATCCCTATTAAGAGCTTCGATAGTTACCGGAGGAAGTGGTCTATTATGGTTTACAAAAGAAATTCTATCCTTGTAAATATAGATTCCTACATATTCAGGCGTATCATATTCTTTATGCAAAATAGCGTTAGTAGCAAGTTCCTCAAATGCCGTAAGAGGATAGTTATAGATAATCTTATGCTCAATTTTATCAGCTTCCCTTATGGTGTATGAAGCCATAATATTATCTTCAAAATATTTGCTGACTTGTTTTGCCTGTATCCAAACCGGCCCATCAAATCTTTTTGATTCCATTTTATCCGTTCCGTCAATTTCTCTTATGATTTCAACATGGGCATTTGGAATAAATTTATTTGGTGTTTCCGCAAACATCAGCACAGCAAAATTTTTAGCTCTATAACCGCCATACTCACTTTCACTGACAAGCCCCATACTCTTTGCCATATCCAACTTAGACATTTCTCTAATATCTTTCTTTGCTCCCGTCTGAAGCAGATATTCTTTCATATATTCATAGCTTAAATCATCTATGGTAGCTGTATCATTGAGATTGGAACTAAAAGAAAAGTTTGCAAATTTCTTCAAAAGTTCAAATTCTTCGGTTGGGTTTGGTAGTCTTGAATCTCTGCCGACTCTGATATATCTTCCTGCCTTTAGCCTAATATCTTTATCTCTTTCCGCCCTTTCACTTGTTTGAAACGGTCCGTTACTTCCACTTTCTACTGCAACGACAATATAATATTCATCGTCAATTTTATCCGTAATAATGTGATAGTTTATTTTAGGGTGGATATTGGAAAGCAGAGATTTTAATTCATTTTCAATACCTTCAATTTTAGACTCTTTTATCCCCTCTATCGGTCTTTTCGGAATTGCCTTTTCTCCTGTTTCTTTATTATCAACTTCTTCAATCCCGACAAATAATAAGCCTATCTCATTGTTCATGTAGTTATTGGCAAAGGCACAAGCAGTTTTTAGAATTTTATCTTTAAAATTTGCCGACTTTTTATATTCGATAAAACTGCTTTCTATGTTTTGATTTTCAAGAATGCTGTGAGCCATTCTCTTTATGTCTAAAAGCTGCATAATACCTCCTTTTCACAAAAATATTTCAATATATTATAGCACTTTTAAGATATTTTTTCTACTCTGAGATTAGTCCCTACTTACTTGCTATATGTCAGAACAGCCTCTTTTATCTCATTTTCAATCGCATCTAAAAATTCTTTCTTAGAGGATTTACCCTGAGCAATATCCGATAATTCCATTTCCCACTTCGCTGTCGTTTCTGCTGACTTAAAGCTATCCGCTACAATCGTTACAAGGCTAATTCCTTTATGAGTGGCTATAAGATTTTTCTTATCTCTTTCTACAAATCCCTTAAAGATTAAGTTTTCAATAATCCCTGCCCTTGTTGCAGGTGTTCCAAGTCCTTTTCTTTCCACTTCTACACCTTTTTCTAAGGCTTCATTTCCTGCAATCTCCATAGACTTTAAGAGAGTATCTTCAGTAAAGTGTTTCGGAGGTTGGGTAAATTTCTCTTTAATTTCTTTATTTTCAATGCTTAAAACATCTCCAATGCTCACATCAGGAAGCTCCATGTCCTCATTCTTCTTGGACTTGTATTCTTTAAGGTATTTTGTAAAGCCATCATCCTTAATTACCTTTCCTGAACTTGTAAATTCAAAACCATCAAATGAAGCTACAATCTTTGTTGTGTTTTCCACTAATGGATAACCTACACTTGCGTGAAGCTTATTAGAAATAAGCCTATATACCTTTGCTTCACCCTCAGGAATGCCTGATAAATCTTCACTCAGTGAGCTTACTGTCGGGATAATCGCATGATGATCTGTAACCTTTTTTGAGTTAAACACCGTCTTGATACGCTCTGTATCAAAGTCATTTTTGCCTAAAATGTTATTGACCGTACTCACAATCATATCCTCTGTTAAACATCTACTATCCGTTCTTGGATAAGTAATCAGTTTCTTTTCATACAGGCTTTGAGCATAGTCAAGTGTCTGCTTGGCACTATATCCAAAATATTTATTGCACTCCCTTTGAAGTGTTGTAAGGTCAAAAGGTAAATCAGGTTTAGTAATCTTTTCTTTTTGAATAACATCAGTGATTTCAATCTTATCGCCTACTAAATTTAAGAGCTGCTCTGCTGCAATTTCATCATCAATTCTATCCGTTGATAGTGTAAAACCACCCATAGATAGCTCCACTGTATAGTATTTCTCTTTCTTAAAATTTGCTATCTCATCATCTCTTTTTACAATCATGGCAAGAGTCGGTGTCTGCACTCTGCCAACACTGTAATTTTGCTTATATAGGCAAGAATAGAGCCTACTGATGTTCATTCCGACTAACCAATCCGCAATGGCTCTTGCCTGTGCCGATTCAAAGAGATTGTCATAGTCCTCTCCGTCTTTTAGATTATCAAAACCCTCTTTAATGGCACTATCCTCCATAGATGAAATCCAAAGGCGTTTCATCTTCTTTTTACAATTCACTTGATTATATACAAGTCTAAAAATGCTCTCTCCCTCACGACCTGCGTCGCACGCATTGATAACCGTATCAATCTCTTTATCGTTCATCAGTTTTTTAAGAATCGTAAATTGTTTCTTTGTTGACTTCGCAATCTCATACTTATATTCTCTTGGAATAATCGGTAAATCAGCCATATTCCATTTAGCATACTTTTCATCATAGCTGTCCGGATTTGCCATTTGAATTAAATGACCAACACACCAAGAAATCCTATATCCATTTCCCTCATAATATCCATCTTTCTTTTTCGTTGCTCCAATAACTTTTGCAATGGAGATTGCAACACTTGGCTTTTCTGCAATAACTAACTTCATTTCTGTACTTCCTCCTATTTTTCAATATAAGAGGGCGAAAGATATTCCTCTCCCGCCCTTTACTTTGCACCAAATACTGTATTATTTTTGGTGCAGCATTACTGCCCATCTTCTGCTTCTACTTCATCTGCATCATTTGTTTCTTCTTCGCTTTCAGCCTCAGAAAAGAAATCATCATCTTCTTCCTCTAAGGCTTCAAGCTCTCTATCTTCTTTCTTTTTCACAACCTTAAAGTAGTATCCAGCTCCCAATGCTCCACCTACAACAAGAAGCAAGATAATATAGGTTCCTAAATTACTCTTTTCTTCCTTTTTCTCAGGCTTTACTTCTTCCTTAACAGGTTCTTCTTTTACTACTTCCTGCTTTGGTGCTTCTTTTTTCTCCACCATGTTAAGTAGGTCATCTTCAGATACTTCTGTTAAAAGCATTACATTCTCACTATCCTCATCGTGGTTGATGATGAGATGAAAAGTCTTACCATTTTTAGTCTGAAAGGTAATAAACTGCCTTGCATCTGCTGAATACATATTCGTTTCTTTGTTATCGCTGCTATCTCCATGATGAATTGGATAATCATTATTCGCATTATCCTTATTCTCCGTAACGGAAGCTCTTGCCTTTGACGGTGCTGAAGCTACGCCCTTATTGGTATTTACACTCTTACTTGTACCGTCCATAGATGAATCCTGACTGCTGTTATTAGCAGGAGCTTTTGCTGTCAATTTATTTGGATAGCGAACTTCCTTTTCTTTCTTCTTTGCTTCTGTTTTACCTGTATCTTTTGTGGTATTGCTTGAACTTACTGTATCAGATGAGCCTTTACCGGAACTCTGTGGTGTTTGAGGAGAAATGCCCGAACTTGTTTTAATTCCGGAAATAGGACTAATCGGCGTAATCGAGTGAGATGTTGAAGGCGTACTACTTACTTCTTTCTTTTTCTCAAGCTCTTTGACCTTTTCATTCAGCTTATCCATTTCCTTTTTCATATCTTCTGATAAGTCTTTATTTCCCTTATCTTTCTTCATTTTTTCTTTCAAACTTTCAATCTCATCCTCAAGGTCTTTGATTTTTTCTTTCTGCTTATCGCTTAGTTTGTCTTTATCCTTGATTTCGCCATTTAACTTATCAAGTTTTTCCTGAAGTTCCTTAGCCTCTTTTTCCATTTTTGAAATATCGTCTTTAGAAAGCTCTGTCTGTGTTTTCTTGTCCTCTGTCTTTTTATCTTCCGTCTGAGTGCTTGCGTCCTGCTTTGGTTTTTCTTCTTCCGTTTGCGTTTGTTTATCCTTAAGCTCAGTCTTTGCTACCTTACGGATAATCTCATCATTACCATCGCCCTTTACTTCATAGAATAGAAATTCATCAATGAATTTCATATCATCAGGGAGCATTGGAAGATCGCCACTATCAAGAAGCTGTCCTTTCTCTGCCTTAATCTTCTCTTCCTTAAATACCTTTTCATCTTCAAAGATATATTTTACATTTACTTCAACTTCCGTTTGGACAGCCTTATCACTTGTAGGCGTATCCGATACCTTTTGTTCCTGAGCATACACCACTGTCCAAAGTCCTAAAATACAGCTAATACTTACAATCACCGCAAGTGCTGCTGTCCAAAATTTATTATTCTTTTTCAAACTGGTTTTCATTTGTTCTCTCCTTTTTCAGTTCTGCTTTTTCTCTGTTTACCTTTGCCATCAAATCACTGATTGTGATATTGTTCTTTCTACAAATCGTGATGATTTCCTCATTTTCAAGTTCTTCTTCACGAATAAATAAAGGCTCCAATTCTTCATCAATCAGAGCCTTTTTATCCTTTAACTTCTTTATTCTGTTTTTTACTGCTGTCAGTTCTTTTTTCACATTGTTCCCTCCTTATCTGTTTACATTTGGCGGAAAACCGAAGCCTACCGGATGATGTTTACAAAAAGTCGCAATCCAATCATCTAAGGTAGTTACTCTTATATAACCGATGTTATCAATAACCTTTCCGTCCCCGATGTAAATACCTACATGACCATAGGTAAGTCCTGCTGTACTTCCGCTACTGCTGCTTTCTACCGCTACAAGCATTCCTACTTTTAGCTTTGACCTGTCTGATGTAAAGGTATAGTTTCGATACATATCATTGGCGTTTCCTCCGATATATCCAAGTCCCGCATTTTGATAGACCTGTGATACCCACATGGCACACCAGCCTGCACCCGGAGATGGTGTAATATATGCAGCATTAACAATTTTCTTTTGGACTTCCGTAGATGCCTCATACTCTTTTCCACCGCCTATACCGCCATTAGAGCTAATAAGGTCGGTATTCCCAAAGGCTTCTCCCATATTACCTTGTGCAAGGAATAAGGCTTCATAGTGCTTTAAGTTATCGGGATAGTCTGCAAATACCTTTCGTATAATGCTATCCATCTCTTTTTTTTGAAGCGTTACAATGAGCTTTTTATACTCATAAGGTTCTTCATGGCTTTCGGTATATTCATTGCCATCTTCATCGGTATAGGTTTCTGTAACTGTCCTGTATCTGATTTCAATTTCTTCCCTGTATTCAAGGTCATACATGGACTCAAACAATTCTTTTAATATGGATTCTACTTCCGATACATTCTTTACCTCTCCGCATCTTGATGTAATGTAGGATAAAAGCTCATGGACATTATGACCGATGTACTCTGTGTTATTTAAGATGTATTCATCATATCCGGGATAATTTTCTTCTACATGATCAACTTCACTTTGAAGCTCACTCTCCATAGCAGAAAACTTCTGATTGATTTCACTTAGAACATTTGGCTTTGATAAATAGCTTGTTGTAAGAACCGAGCTTGTAGAGTTCATAAAGCCTGTCATGCCTGTTCCTGCAAAGTTAATCACAAAAGTTCCTAAGATGATGATACCTATGAAGATAAGCATTAGTCCTTTTGCTTTTCGGATAATCATATCCTTTGAGCTTTTCAGTGTTCCGATAAGCCCCTCTTTAATACGATCTCTAAGTCTTGACTTATTCTCACGAGAAATCGCTGCCTTTGCCTGATTTTTCTTTTGAAATCTTTTATAGGCACTTGCTCTTTTATACTCATCTGTCTTTTTCAGTTCCTCTTTGGCATCACGAAACTCTAACTTGGATTTACGCTTTCTGATTTTATAGTCCTTATTTGTAAGGTCATATCCTTTTTTAGCTCTTTTCTTATCTGAGTATCTCTTAATACCATGAATGAGCTTGGAACTTGCGTCCGCCGTCTTTTCTCCTGCTTCTACGCCTTTATTTTCATCGCTTCCATGAGAAAGGTAATCTCTTACGGTTTCACTTCCTTTGGCAAGCCCTGACAGGGCAGATACTTTTACCATATCCTTTTTGACCTTTTTCTTTTGGTCTTTTGATAAGCTGATATTTTCTTTTTCGCATGCAGTATCTTTCCCTGTCCTTTTACCTTCAGATTTATTTTCTTTTGGTACATCGTCCTTTTTTCTTGTATAGAGGCTTTCGGAATAGTTTTTCCTCTTATACTTACTCTTTTGAACCTTATGATTTTTAGAGGAATTTTCCAGTGATTTTTCTTTGTTCTGAAGATTGTCATCTACATCATAGGTCGACTCAAAGTAGTCGCTGTCCCTAAAGTCATTGTCGTATCTGTCTATGATTCCATCGTTATCAAGGTCTTGTCCTAAAGGATCATAAATTTTCCCGTTCTTTACCTCAGTATCATAGTCAGCCTTTCCTGCTTCATTTACACTTCCCTTATCAGAAGCTCTATGCTTTGTATTTCTTTTGGAAGTCCCCTGTGCTTGCTCATTATCAGAGTTTACCTTACTTATCTTTTCATGTACCTTATCCTGAAATCTTTCTTTATCATGGACGATTTTTCCTCTGTAATCATCGCTATGCTTTAGCTTACTTTCTTCAGGTACGGAGCTTGTTTCAGTTTTTAGCATTTCTCTTTCAAGGCTTGCCTTATGTCTTTCTCTAAAATCTTTTTTCAGCTTCCCATCCATAAGCTACCTCACTTCTTCAGGCTTGGTAGTCATCTTCTGATAAAGAATAGTATCTTTCGGAAATTTATCAAGGAAAGGCACAATGGTATTTCCAAAGAAAAGTAATCCCTCGCCCTCATTGGAGTTAGTTACATACCGAAGCTGTGGAAGTGAGATTTTAAGTTTTCTTGCTAAGATTTCTCTATCTCCCGAAGCCTGATTTAGCATTAAGACAAAGTCCGTATTATCAAAGATGTTTTCTATTTCCTTACTCATAAGCAGGTCTTTGACATTCTGCGTGATACCCGTCGGGATACCTCCCCATTTTCTGAAACGCTTCCATATCTCAACCGAGTATGAAGCTGTCTGCTCATCTTTTAACAGCAAGTGAAATTCATCTATATAGTACCTTGTAGCCTTGTTTCCTCTGTTTTGCGATACCTTATTCCACACCTGATCCTGAATGACAAGCATACCGATTTTCTTTAATTGACTTCCAAGTTCCTTAATATCAAAGCAAAGCAGCTTCTTATTTAAGTCCACATTTGACCTGTGATTAAAGACATTAAGAGAACCTGATACATATATTTCCATCTCCGTTGCCAGCTTCTTACCAACCTTTTCTTCCTGCCCTTTTAACATATCGTATAGGTCTTGAAGAATCGGCATATTGTCAGGAGTCGGATTTTCAAAATACTTTTCATAAATTTTAGGAAGGCACCTATCTATTACCGACTTTTCTTCTGCCGTAAGTCCGCTTCCTCCAACTACAAGTTCAAGCATGGACATAATGAAATTTGCCTTGTCTTTAAGAGGTGCATCTCCATCGCCATAGTTCATGTTTATATCAAGGGGATTTAAGTAGTCTTTTGACTTACTGCTAACCTTTATCACTTCTCCCTTAAACTGTCTTACAAGGTTTCCATACTCTCCCTCCGGATCGCAAATAATCACATCATCGTCCGTTACTAAAATCGCATTTGCCATCTCCCTTTTAGCGCTAAAGGATTTACCACTTCCGGGAGTCCCTAAAATTAAGCCGTTCGGGTTCTTTAATTTCTTCCTGTCCGCCATAATCAGGTTATGACTTAAAGCATTTAGTCCATAGTACAGACTGTTACTTGAGTTGATAAAAAGTTCCTCTGTGGTAAATGGCATAAAGACTGCTGTTGATGATGAGGTTAGCCCTCTATCTATTTCAATCTTGTTTACCCCAAGAGGCAGCACGCTCACTAAGCCTTGTTCCTGCGTATGGTCAAGTCTTTTCAATTTACAGTTATGCTTGTTTGCAATGGAGCTTATCTGAGCTATGGTGTTATCGAGCTTCTGCACTGTCCTTGCAAAATTCATAAAGACAATACTTACAACAAACATACGCTCATCTCTTGTCTGTAAATCTTTTAAAAGACTTTTTACATCTTCTCCGTAAGTAATTAAATCACTTGGAAGAATGTCCATGTCATAGCCTGACCTTACAGCTTTCTTGTTTTCCTCAATTCGCATCTTGTCAATATCGGTGTTTTTTCGTTTTACCATCTTGATGGCTTCTGACTGGTCAATCGCCTTAATATGAAAAGATATATTGATGTTATCATCAATATCCAAAAACTCCGATAACATACGGTCTGAAAGCTCACTTGCAAGGATTTGAAAATGACTTGTTGCTCCGATAAACTTCCCAAACTTGAAATACCTGCTTGGCATAAAGTTAAATTCATCAGGCACGATATATGTTTTGGTACTTTCCTTTTTCTTCAGGTCTTTGTAGGAAAACTCAAAGGTCTTATTCGGATTTAATATATCGTGAAGAATCTTTAGCCTTTCTTCTCCGGTAAGACTTTCAGCTCTTACCCCCATGCCTTTTAGATTAGATAATATATCTATCTCCAGTCTTTCAAGTTTTGATGTTGCCTGTTCTAAATTGTCTGCCTCTACTGTAAAGGTTACATACTTTGATTTTTTCAGTCCGTTATTTCCTTTTACAATCTGACTTTTTAGCATCTCTCTAAACTCAAGTCGTATATCGTCAAATCCGTCCCCTTTATTCGGTATCTGAATTGCCGATTTCATTTCTTCGTTTCGTCCAAGCTGATTGATGTAGGAAAACTCAATCGCTATGCTTGGATCAAAGGAATTTAAGAAATTGGCAAACTGATTAAAAATCAAATCCCTATCTTCATCTAAAGCAAGCTGATAGTTAATGTCCTGAAAGGCTATGCTTTTACTGAAGTGCTTTTCATCGAGCTGGCATATCCCGCTTTTTAAGAGTCTAAGATAGGGAATGGTATCTTCAACAGTGTATCTTTTCGGCTCTTTCTTAAAAATAAGGTCAAGTATATTACTGTCTTTTTTAATCTTTCCCTTATTTTGCTTTAAGTCCCGCTTTTGACTTCTCAGTGCCTTTTTGTTTTCTTCTAACTTTATTTGCTGAATTTTTCTTTTCTTGTTCAAGGTAAACCTCCTTTCTCACTCTCTTTGCCGGCTGATAAAACTTATGAAGATAGATATGCTTAAAATATTTCTCAAAGGTCAGTCCATCCTTTTCAAAAAGTGTGATGAAAAAGATTGGAAGTGTGGACACAATCAGAAATATGACAGCTATATCATTTGGTACTACCTTTCTCATAAATAAATAGACCGGTATTCCAACAAGTCCTGCAATGGTAAATCCGATAAGCTGCCTTTTCGTTAAGTTAAATGCTACCTTTGTCTTGACCTTCTTGAGATCTTTGGGAATTGGTACATACGCCATAACTTACCTCCCATCTTCTTTGTCCTTTGACAGCTCCTCAAAGTGTTCATATACAGATCCGATTTCATCCTGAATAATTGCAAGCTGTTCATCTGTATTCTTGTTATATCTTTGCTGCATTAGGCAAAAGTCATTGTGGCAGCGACCGATGTCCTCTGTTCTTTCTTCCAATTCATCCACTTTGTTATAAAGTCTGATTCTGTCAATTACCGCCATAATGCCTGCGACCATTACTACTGCTGTAAATACTGTTTTTCTTTTGTTCATACTATCTTTCCTTTCTTTTAGTGTGCATTTAATACGCTTTTGGCCAGTGTTCCGCTCTTAAGCATCATTAACCCCAGCAAAACCGCATATCCAAGTATCGTCATGGTACTTGTGTGTATATCTGTTATTTCAATCGTCTTAACTAATACTGCGTAAATTCCAAGACAAACCATTAAAAAGAGTCCTTGTAGTCCAAGTGCAAATAGTCCCTTGATGTAATTCGTGCCGATTTGCCCCCATTCTTTGTTTCCCATTGTGGCAAAAGGAATGGCTGAAACCGATGAATAAACATAAATCTCAAACATTCTTCCGTAAACCACAAGCATAATTACTATGGAAATTGCCTGTATAGCAACCTTGATGATGGAGGTTTCAAAGAGAATCATGACAAGTTCCCCAAGTCCCTTTTCTTTTAGGGTATCCATCATCGCCACTATCTGATCTCCGGAAACGGTGGCAGAGGTGTTTATCACCCCTGCCGCCTTATTTACCATATGCTGTGCCACATCAAAGACCGCCATTGAAAACTCAAAGGCATGAGATACTAACCACACAGCAATCCACATCTTGATGATGTACTTGAAAAATTCAAAGGTATCCGTATCGTGCATATTGTTCTTTTGCATTACCATGTTGATAATCTCGATACAAAGGACTGCTGTGATAATTAGTCCCGCTATGGGAATAATGACGGAATCGTTAATGCTTTTGATAAAGGCAAATACTTCTCCGTTCCATCCCATAGGCGTTTTTCCTACATCTGTTGCAACTGCACCAACCTTGTCGTTGATGTCAAGAAACATGGACTCTAAGTTTGCTTGGATACCGCCCAGTAGAAGCTCTTTAAAGAATTCTTCTATCTTGTCGAATATTCCAAACATCTAAGCTCTCCTTTTCTTCTTACTTGAGTACATTTGCAAGAAGCGGAATCAGCTTAAGTCCGATAAGAACAATACCTCCTCCCGCCATCAACTGCTTAATCCCCTGAGATTTTGCTCCGGGATTGTCATTCCCATATCCTTCCATCAGGTTAATAACACCCCATGCTCCAAGTCCTGCTCCTACTGCCATAACCAAAATTTTTAATACATTTACTGCCTGTGCGAAAAATTCCATAATTTATTCCTCCTCATTTTCTTCTTTCTTTTCAATCTTGTTGTATGACTTCACTACAAAATTTTTGTAAATCTTTCCCTCTTTTTCACGCTTCTTAAAGTAGCCGAATACATGAATCAAATCGCCTTTTTCAAAAGATTTTGCTTTATCCGCTTTTTCTCCATAGGCTGCACAGTTAATGTACTCCTTGCCTTTTCCGTACTTCTTTACAAGCGTGAAGTTTGCAACTTCTACCGTTTCTCCGTCTTTTTCAAAGTTTGAGAAAGTAGGTTCCGCCACTAAGTTGGCGTTGATGTTAATCATTTCTTGTTTCATCTTTTTAAATTTCTCCTTTTCAATTCAATAAAAAAGCGACTGGAGTATTTCTTTTCCAATCGCTGATACTCTTTCTATTTAGTTTTTTCTTAGTGGGACTTCTGATCCTTATCATCTTATCTCCTTTATTGTCTTTAACATATTTAAGGGAATTAGCATTTTGTCGTGTATATATTAGTGAAAAGTACTTGAAATACTAGTTCGCTAATTAGCGAGTTTCCCCTATTTATTGATCGCAATATAAATTGAAAATAGGCATAAAAAATAGGCTTCGCCTATTCAACTCCCCTGCCCCTCAATCTTGAGGGGTGGGGTTTCTTTTTCTTTCATAATCCCTCATAATGTTCTTATGAACGTGCTGCAGAAAATTTTTAATGATTATTATGAAGAAATTAAATATACTCTTCATCCCAGAGATTCTGAGATAGAAAATATCGAAAAAATGATAAACTGTGGTGATCCTTCTTTTGGCGGTGCCATGTTTGGCTGTCCGCACTGTGGTAAGCTTAAGTTTGTTCCTTTTCGATGCCACAGCCGTTTCTGCCCTACCTGTGGCAACAAGTACTCTATGCAACGCACTACATCCATGTCTTTTAAACTGCTTAATGTCCGACACAGACACTGCGTTTTCACAATCGATCAAAACCTCCGTGATTTTTTCCTTCAGGACAGAACTCTGCTTAATTCTCTTTTCCATTCTGCCTCCAGCGTTGTTTCACGCATGTTCTTTAAGATGAATAAATCCAAAAACTTTACTCCCGGCTTCATTATGGTTCTTCATACTTTTGGCAGAGATCTCAAATGGAATCCTCACATCCACTGTTTGATTTCTGAAGGGGGATACAGCGACGATGGGGTTTGGCGCCATGTCACACACTTTAATTACACATACTTACGAAATGCTTTCCGCACTGCTCTCCTTAACGAAATGGAAAACAAACTTGGGCAATCCTTTAAAAACATTAAAGCCAACTGTTATTCAGAGCACAAACATGGCTTCTATGTTTATGCCAAACCTAATAAATGTAATCCCAAAACCGTAATAAAATATATCGGTCGCTATCTTGGACGTCCCGTTATAGCCACATCACGTATTGATAAATACGACGGTGAGTTCGTTACCTTCCATTACAATCGCCATGAAGACGAAAAATATATCGTGGAGACGCTTCCTGCCATTGATTTTATAAAACGCTTAATCCGGCATATCCCCGAAAAGCATTTTAAAATGATTCGATATGCTGGTATTTATGCTCGCCACCGCGAAATTGACAAGCATCTGTATCATGCTATTTCTAAAGAAAAGCAGCACATTTTTTGTAGTTTCAATCAATGGCGTACTGCCATTCTTTCTTCTTTTGGCTATGACCCTTTACAATGTCCTGATTGTAAGCACAAAATGGTATTCCTTGAACTCTACTACAACCACAAGCGCGTTCCTCTTGAAGAACTCTACGAGAAAGCAATGTCCAAATCTCGCGGAAAGCGTTCCTCTGCATAAGTTCTAATGATATAATCTCTTAGTAGAAAGGAGATTGCCATTATGAAAACGGATATCGAGGAATTGCGCAAAAAATACATAGAAAACCCACCGGAAGGTATGACATCCAAGGACATTCGCTATTTGAGCGAGGATGAGCTTCTGGACTTGGATTATTTCTTAAATGATGACGAACTTGATGACGATTTCGGAGAAGAAGGCTTCTATATTTTCTAATCCCTGACCGTCTGTTTGCTATGCCCGCCTTCGTGCGGGCATTTTAAATTCACAAGAGCGCCATAGGCGGTCTTTCCTATAAAGTGAAAAAAGACGATAGATTTTTTTCTTTTCTATCGTCTTACGCATTTAGTATTCAATTTTTCAGTTCAACAAACTGGAATTTATTTATGATACTCCTCTATTTTATCTCCATATTCGTTTAGGAGTTGTCTAGAATAAATTTTTTCATTTTTTGAGTCTCTAACTTCTTTCCATAGAATAGCAGCAACTTTTAACTTGTTAGAATAATAGTAGCTAAGTTCATCTGAGCAAAAATCCTTTAGGAATTGATTCCATTGACAAGCTGAATTATCATACTTAGCGTAGTTTGACTCGCCATAATATACTTTGAGCATATCTTGAATTGTAAATTTTAAGTCATTTTCCATTTTCACTTTTCTCCATGCCGTTGCCATATCAGCATTGAACTTAAATGGACTAACACCCGTTACTGCAGAAAAATAGTCCCTAAATTTTTGATTAAAGGAAAAAGCACATTCAAGTAATGGTGTACGTAATGTTACAACTTCTGTTTGATTTTTGTTCCCATTTCTCTGAGACTTCTCTATTCTATTCCCCATAAAATATTGTTCTATGATATGATTCAGTTCTTGCTTTGTACTTCTATATTCTAATCCAAGTGACTTACAGATTTTTGAAAGCTCCTCTCTGTACCAATAATATCTAGAAAATTCTTCAAATGACTTTATATCTCTGAAATCAGGTCTACCGTTCTTCAAATAGCCACCCCCACAAATTCAAATTTATCTAGCTCTATTATATCAAATATACCCTCGACCATATAGTTATAACAGTAAATCTTACAATCTTGTAATTACCGTATTTCTATTAAGCTTAACCTTGCCTTTTCTCTTTATATATTCTTCAATATCAAACACATTCTTCTTGTCATAATCTTCTAAGAACTTATAGTTCTTATGCTTTGTGATGTCGAATTTATCTGAAAGAAAAGGTCTTACACCTCTAAGCTGAAAAATACATTTACCACCGTCCATTACAGTAATCTCATCTTGGCTCATCAGTTCCTTACCTGTCTTTTGATAATTAAGTCCGAAAGACTTTTGATTTGACCTTGTTTCCGATGTGTTATATAAATCTATCGTTTCTTTTCCCAGTGTTTCAGACAATTCTTTTAGTGTAGTTTTCTCCTTGCCACCAAGGAACAAGGTACTATCACAGTTACCTACGATTGTATCGGCATTATCCTTATAGATTGCCTTTAACTGAGATTGTGCTTGAAGTATGATACTTGCTGATATTTCTCTGGAACGGATTGTTGCTATAAGTTTCTCAAACTTTGGAATTAAGCCGATGTTTGCAAATTCATCAAGCAAGCATCTCACATGGACAGGTAATCGTCCGCCATATACATCATCTGCCTTATCACATAAGAGATTAAAAAGTTGTGAGTACATAATGGATACTACAAAGTTAAAGGTATCATCAGTATCAGAGATAATAACAAAGAGTGCCGTTTTTCTATCTCCGAGTGTATCAAGCTCAAGTTCATCTTCACTCATCAAGTCCCTAAGTTCCCTAATATCAAATGGAGCAAGCCTTGCACCACAAGAGATAAGAATAGATTTTGCCGTTTTTCCGGCAGCCAATTTGTACTTTTTATATTGCTTCACTGCAAAGTGTGTCGGCTCTCTTTTTTCAAGTGCTTCAAAGAGTCTATCTATGGGATTCATATAGGTTTCATCATCTTCTCTGACTTCAGAAGCATCTATCATATCGAGTAGAGTCGCAAAGTTCTTTTCTTCTCTTGGAGCTTCATAGAAGATGTAGCCGATAAGTGCTGTGTAGTAGAGTTTTTCGGCTTTTACCCAAAAATCCTCACCTGATTTTTCTCCCTCTCCCTTGGTGTTTGCGATGATTGTCTGTACTAATTTTAATATGTCTTTTTCACTTCTAAGATAAGCAAAGGGATTGTATTTCATAGACTTTTTGAAGTTAATGGTATTTAGGATTTTTATCTCATATCCGTTATCTTCAAGCATCTTACCGCACTCAAGGACTATAGTTCCTTTAGGATCGGTTACACAATATGACGAGTGCATCTGCATAAGATTCGGTTTTACATAAAATCTCGTTTTCCCACTTCCTGATCCACCGATGACAAGAACATTCTTATTTCTTGCATACTTAGGATTAGCCGGTCTGCCATTCATAGTTAATCGTTCTGTTTGCGTAAGCAGGATATTATTTTGAAACTTTTCATCCATATATGGCTCTATATCTTTTTTCGTTCCCCATCTTGCTGAGCCATACTCTTTCCCCTGTCTAAACTTTTTAACATTTTTCCCTTTGGTATATACGATAATTTTGATTAAAACAGCTACTACCACGCCCATTATAATATCCGTAGGATGAAGGCTTGGAAGAAAGCTCATCGTATTAATCTCTAATATCCCTTGAAAAATTTTGTCAATAATATCGCCACCTATATAGGCTCTTACATGATGTGAAAAGATATTACCTATATAGAAAAATGCAAGATAGGGAATGTTTTGCTTTAGAAACTTTACCTTATCTTGCACCTTAAATAAGCCTTTGATGTCCTTTAATATTTTATCTATCATAGGCTCTGCTCCTTTTGTTTATTCTTGATTTTATCTTTGGAAACAGAGTTTTTAGCCATCTCCTTAAACTTCTCAATATTCTTATGAATGGACTCCTTCCTTTCCGTTTTCTTTTCTGATTCTGAAAGGGCATGCTTAAATGCTTTGTCCATAACCTTCATATCTTTAGCTTGAAAGAATACTGAGTATTTCCCTCTTTCCTTATCTTTCATGACTGAAAACTTTACCCCATACCGATTAAGTTCCTTTTTGAGTTCCTTAAGTTCTGCTTCTTCAACTGGAATTTCTTCAAGCTGCCCCTTTTTAACCATATCTTTTAGCTTTACTTCATTTCCGTTAGTATTAACCAGCTTTTCAAGTCCTCCAAGTTTTTCTGCTTCTTTCATCAATTTCTTTAACAAGTTCAGAATTAGCTTTCCTGTTACTTTAGCAGCTCTAACTTCCATATTCAGTGTTTTTCTTGCTATTTCTTCATTGATCAACTTCTCTCACCTCCATTCAGCAGTCTGTCCTTATTCCGATTCAGTTTGTCCTTTTGAATAACCTTTCTAAAATCTTCTCCTACAACCATAACAGGAATACACATCTCTATGATTCTTGAGTAGATTCTTTGATACTCTACGCTATCCTTACAATTTTGGATTGTGTCGTAGGAAAGGTTAGTAGTGAAGATAGTCGGTTTCTGTTTTAAGTACCTGTTATTCACGATGTTATATACTTGCTCTTTAGCATAGCTTGTATCTCTTTCTATTCCTAAGTCATCCAAGATAAGAACGGAAGTATTTACAAGGGATTCAATATATGCGTTCTTGTCAAAATCAAATCCTCCCTTTTGCAGTTCATTGATAATCTGTGCAAAATTTCTTATTTTAACGCCTATTTGATACTGTTCAATAAGGCTATTTGCAATGGAGCAGGCAAGATAGGTCTTTCCGCTACCTACTGAGCCATAAAAAAGAAGTCCGATATTTTCTTTTTTCATTTCCTCATAGTCTTTTACAAAGTTCTTTGCAATGATAAGGCTTTGATTTTCTTCTCCCTGATAATTTTCAAATGTGTATGACCACTGAATAATCGAGTTAAAGCAGCTACTCTTTAATCGTTCAATTTCCATCTGCTTTTGTCTTTCTTTTTCTCTTTCCTCTCTATCTCTATCGCATTTGCAAGAAATCTTAAATATCATCTTGTTATCAAAGAACTCCATCACTTTTCCGTCTTTTCTTTCATGGCAAACTTTACAAAATGCGTGTCCATCCTTGATATATTCTTTTTCAGGATCGTAAGAATACTCTACATCTTCTATCATTACTTTTTCTAATTCTTTCATCATAGGTGTTCTCCTTTATCATATTCTTCCCATGTCGGGATATTTGATGTTTTCACTTCTTTTCCTCTCCCCTGATCTTTATAAAACCAAGAAAGGATTGTCGCTTTATGGTCTTTATAGGTCTTTCCGGTGCTTTTGATATATGCAGATAATCTCTCAATGTAATTATCAAGCTGTGAGTTCATTATGATTTGTAAATCGGATATATCTTCTGCCGTTAAAAATACATTTTGAAATGTTCCAAGCCCGTTTTCACCAAAACTATATTCTCTCTTACTATACTTACTCTTATTATTCTCTATATAGTTAGAGTCAAGATTTTGAACTTCCTGAAGTTCATTTTCTTTACTTCTGAGGTTAAAATCTTTTACTTCTGAAGTTAAGTTTTTTGACTTCTGAAAGTCATTTTCTTTTACCGCTAATATGCTCATAAAGTCTTTAACATATATGACATTCGGCTTACCAAGCCCAAGCCTTACTCTTTCAATCAGTCCGATTCCTTTCTTCATATCGAGTTCATCTAATGTTTTTATAGCTGTCGGCTTTGAGATATTTCTTCTTCTCATAATTTCTTCAACAGTAAAATAGATAAATACCCTGCCATCTTTGTCTATCCAGTTATTCTTAAAAGACATTCCTGTCCGTTTAAGAAGCATTGAATAAAGGATAATCGCTTCAGCGGATAATCCCTTAAATTCTTCTCCGTCTACCAATATCTCCGGTACTTTTAGAAAGTTAAATCTTTCCGCTTCTCTGTTATAGAAATAGTCAAAGTCCATCGCTTCACCTCCTTTCCTTAAAATTTTACAAAGAAAAAGACGATAGTTTTTTTCTCTATCGTCTTTGGTAACCATTTTTATGAAATTTTTCAAATTGATTTTATTACTTCGTTTATACCTTTAAGAAAGGCTATAACGGTTGCTCCGACCATGGGTATTCCATATGGACTTAACAAAAATCCTAATACCAACGCCTCAATTCCAAGTGATATATCTTTTTGTATAAATGATCCTATTGCAGCAACGATACACATCAGCATCAAGAAATATAGAATAGTTGTTCCTATGCCGAGCAGGAATGTCAGAAATGCAGTGAGGATACTTAACAGCAATCTAATTGGAAATAAGATTATTTTTAATATCCATCTCATAAATACCCTCCATTTCTATTAAATCATCTTAAAATGCCTTAACGCATCCATGATAGCTTCCTCTTTTTCCGGTGTGCATTGTGGAATAACCTGTTTCTCTTTTTTTGATTTATTATAATGCTCCCTCAGTGCAATTCCACATTTCTTTTTAATCTGTGCAATATAGAGTGTCGAAACCTTTAAATCAAACTTTTCCAATATATATTTCTTGATTTGTGCATAAGTCGCTTTACTTTCAGCACTTGTCAAATCAAGTTCATCCAGCTCTACTTCAACACTTATATGCTTATCGACATTAAGTTTGGACAATAATGCCACCGTCTCAACATGATGTGTATTCGGAAACAAATCGACTGGTTGCACTTTGGTCAATTTGTAACCAATTTCTTCAAAGAGTGCAATATCACGAGCCATGGTTGCTGGGTTACATGAAATGTAGGTCACCTTATCTGCACCCGTTTGTGCTGCGGAACGGATGAAGCTTTCAGTCAAACCCTTACGCGGTGGGTCAACCATGATAACAGTTGGTTTGATGCCTGCTGCCAGCCATTTGGCCATTGCATTTTCAGCGCTATCCGCCACATAGGTGCTATTAGTGATGCCGTTTCGCTCAGCATTTTTCTTAGCATCAGCGACAGCTTTTTCTACTACCTCAACGCCATAAACATACTTCACCTGCTTAGCCACAGAAAGCCCGATTGTTCCAATACCAGAGTAAGCATCGATGACCACATCGCTAGCTGTCAATTTTGAAAAATTGATGGCGGTCTGATAAAGTTTTTCAGCCATTTCAGTATTGACTTGATAGAAAGACTGGGCCGAAATCTCGTAAGTATTGTCCAACATCTGATCCTCAATCACATCCTTACCATAAAGGGTGCGGAACTCCGGACCAAAAATAGTGTTGGTATTTTTATCATTGATGTTCTGAATGACAGAGACAACAGCAGGAAAAGCTTTGATAATTTTGGCAATCATTTGCTCAACGCGGAAAATCTTAAGACGGGTGGTCACGAGGACAAGCATCATTTGACCCGTGTAGTGCCCGCGACGGACAACAAGATTGCGGATGAGACCTGATTGCTCTTTTTCATCATAAGGCTTGATATCAAAGCGACGCAAAAGGTCACGTGTAAAATTAATAAGCGCATCAATGTCTTTTTCTTGAATCAAATAATCATCAATCGGCATTAAGTCATGGGAATTCTTACGAAAGAAGCCTGTCTCCAACTGACCATTGACACGGCGAACAGGTACCTGGGCCTTGTTACGATAGGCAAATGGTTCCTCCATTCCAATAGTCGGCAAGACTTCCACATCAGAAAGGTGAGCTGTCTTGTACAAGTTATCTGCTACTTGTTTTTGCTTGAACTTGAGTTGCTCTTCGTAAGCTAGGTGCCCCAAGTCAGCAATCCCTGTCCGCAAGTAAGCGACATCCAAATTGTTATTACGGTAAGGAGAGAGTCTCAGATATTCTTCAACCTTCCCATAGCCAATACGTTTACGCAATTTCAAGACGCGCATCTTGATAACTTCATTTGGAAGAGCATTTTCAACAAAGAAGACAAAACCATCCACCTTGGCAACTCCCATTCCCTCATGACTCAGGTCTGAAATGACCACTTCTACAATATCATTTTTTTCTAGCATCTTTTATCCTTTTCTACTTATCAGCTCTGCTATCTTCAAAAAAAAGAGAGACTGTCGTCTCTCCATTATATCATATTAGCGTAAGCCTAAGTCGGCAAGTTTCTTTTGGTATTTATCAAAGTCAATAGAAATTCCCGTACCACCGTACATGTCATAATCATCAACCCAATCACCTTCCGCTGGAATGGTGGTCTGCTCAATGCCAGACTTTCCACTGGTTAGCACGCCTAGCCCCTCCTTGATAAGGAAAGGATAAGAGATGTTGGTCGAGGTCAGGCTGTAGATCTTTCCGATAGCTGCCGAACCCGTAAAGAGTTTAGTTGGATCCTTGATTTGTGAAAAAATAGCGGACATAACTTCTTGTTGCCTACGTGTACGCCCAAAATCACCATCGTCATCCTTACGGAAACGAGCGTAATTAAGCAAGGTGCGACCATCCATACGCTGCTGACCAACCTTGATGGTTTGGTTGGGAACGACGCCATCCTTCATATTAAGATCATCGGGAACTTCAACAGAACTAACCGATTCACCATTGACCAAGCCAAACTTAGCATTCATCTTAACCCCATTAGGGAATAGGGTGTCAATAGCTTCTGCAAAGGTCTGGAAATCCACCATAACATAATATTTGATATTAATGTCAAAATTACGTTTAAGAGTTTCGCGCATAAGCTCAGCACCCTGATTATTGTTTTGTTCTCCAATGTTAAAAGCAACATTAAGTTTTTGATCATAAGAATAGTCACCATAGCTGACGCCCTCGATATTGACCAAGGTATCACGCATAAAGCTGACCATCTTAACTTTACCAGACTTGTTACCAATGTTAAGCACCATAATGGTATCCGTCCTAGCATCACTGGATCCCTGAGTAACACGCTGGTCACTTCCTAAAATCAAAATATTGGTGCCATCAGGTGAATTTTTTCCATTGAAAGTCTCCGTTACAGCAGGTGTGTAGTTTGTTTTCCCGCTGGACACATCATTCATTCCCTTTATGAACATGGCAATCATTCCAATGACAACTAGCAAAATGAGAATCCCCAAATATTTAAAGAAACGTTTCACGCCACCTTTTTTTCTTGGCCTTTTATTCTTTAGCTTATTAGGATGCGAAGTAGGGACAGGGGCTGCGTAGGCTTGTTCTACACCTTGATAAGCATTAGCTTGTTCTTGATAATAAGCTGGCTCTTCTTGATAATTAGGAATGTTATTTTCACCCCGTCTTGATGAGCGCTTGGATGCACGACTTTCTTCTGGATAAACTGGTAGACCTTGAGAGGTATAATTTTCCTGAGGTTGGTCTACAGCAGATGAGTAGTCGTCATAAGCTGCCTCATAAGAATGGTCAGGCTCTTCTCTGTAGTAGCTCTGCCCATTGCTATAAGAAGGGTCAGAAAAAGTCGATTTTTTCTTGTTATATAAGTAGTCAAATTCCTGCTTCTCCTTGGCATTGAGGTAGCTCAGGTTACGCAGTAGATAATTATATCTTAATTCTTCGTGGTGGCTCAAATTGCCTCTATTATTTCTCACCATTTTCTATTCCATACAATTCTATAGATTTCCCATACATACTCTTCTTTTTCTTTGAGCTTACAATTCAAAAACATCGTAATTTCCCAAGATTTTATAATTGATACCGATAGTGGTCAACTCCTCCAATGCAAATGTCACTAATTCTTCATTGTGATTTTCAAAATCGATGATAAAGAAATACTCTCCCAAAACGGTTTTCAAAGGACGACTTTCGATTTTAGTTAAGTCAATCCCACGCCAGGCAAAGACTGATAGTGCTTTGTAAAGGGCTCCTGGTAAATTATCTGGCAAAGTCAGAGCCAAAGAAACTTTCTTATCAATTTTAGGCAGGCAGATAACTGGTGACTGATGCCCTAAAAGCCAAAAACGTGTGAAATTTTCATCAATTTCTTGAATATCTTTAGCAATAATTTGTAGATTATATTCTTTAGCTGCCGCTTCTGGAGCGATGGCAGCAAAATTTTCCTGAGGATTTTCTGCAATGAAGCGTGCTGCGTAGGCTGTGCTGGCCGTAATTTCCAACTTAGCCTGTGGATAATTTGTCTTGATATACTTCTTTCCTTGAGCAATAGCTTGGGGATGAGAGAAAATCTTATCAATCTGCTTATCCCTTGTTGTTGCCATCAACTGTTGTTTGATAGGCTGAATAATTTCTGCAACAGCTTGGATATCAGCCTGATGAAAAAGATAGTCAAAGGTCTCATGAACAGATCCCTCAATAGAATTTTCAACAGGCACAATAGCAAAGTCCACCAAACCTTCTTCATAAGACTTGATGACATCTGTAATATTGCCAAAGGCACGCAAATCAAAATCTGGAAAAGCCTTAACTGCAACATTATGTGTAAAGGACCCCGCAGGTCCTAAATAAGCAACCTTCATTTTATCAATCCTATAATTTCTTCTGGAGATTTCTGATTAACATCAATGATAATATTAGCTGATTCTTCATAAAAATCTTGTCGGCTATCAAAAATGGCTTTAAAAGAAGCTTTATCATTATTAACAAAGAGCGGGCGAACATTAGCTTCATCGTTTTGAATACGCTGGTAAAGCGTTTCAAAATCAGCTTTGAGATAGATTGTTTCAGGATTTTTTGCTAAAATCACACGGTTATGTGGATTAACAACCACACCGCCACCAGTGGCAATAACTTGGTTAGAGTCAGCCAATTCTTCCAAAACCTGCGATTCAATCTCACGAAACTTGGCCTCACCATGACTAGCAAAAAAATCAGCGATAGACATGCCAATGCGTTCAGTGATGACAGCATCCATATCAACAAAATTGGGATCTAATAAACTAGCAACAGTTGATTTTCCCGATCCCATGAAACCAATGAGAATTTTAGCCATTAATCAATGCCTCCAAATCAGCGAAAAAGCTAGGATAGCTGGCATTAATTGCTTCTGCACGTTCCAACTCAACGTCACCTTCTTTGACCAACAGTGCAGCAATTGCTGCCATCATACCAATACGATGGTCTCCAAAAGTATTAATCTTAGCGCCATGTAGGTCTGTCTTACCATGAATAATCATACCATCTTCCGTTGGCGTAATATGGGCCCCCATGGCATTGAGAGCATCCGCAACAACTTGAATACGGTCTGTCTCTTTTACCTTGAGCTCTTCAGCATCACGAATGACGGTATCACCCTGAGCTTGTGTAGCCAGTAGAGCGATGATTGGCAACTCGTCAATCAAACGCGGAATAATATCCCCTGCAATTTCTGTAGCATGTAAACCTGAGCTTTCAACTGTAATCGTCGCAGATTTGGCAATATCATCCACGTCTGTTAGCTGCAAATTCCCTCCCATAGCTTGAATGACATCCAAAATACCTGTTCGTGTTTCATTGATGCCGACATTCTTAAGGACAATTTTACTATTTGGGATAATAAGCCCTGCAACAAGCCAAAAGGCAGCACTGGAAATATCTCCAGGAACAACTATATCTTGCGCAATAAACTCTTGCCCACCACTAATGCGAATTTCTTTACCTTTTACATCAATCTGTCCGCCAAACTGAACGATCATATCTTCTGTATGATTGCGAGTTTTTTCTTTTTCAATGATAGTAGATTCACCATCAGCTTGCAGAGCAGCAAAAATCAGAGCAGACTTGACCTGAGCCGAAGCCACTGGCAATTGATAATGAATAGGCTTCAAGTGCTTTGACCCCTTCATTTTTAGTGGGGGAAGATCACGATCAGTTCTTCCCGAAACCTCTACTCCCATCTGACTAAGCGGAATCGTCACACGATCCATGGGACGTTTTGAGAGGCTATCATCACCAAACATCTCCACTGCAAAATCTTGTCCAGCTAAAACACCTGAAATCAAGCGGATAGAAGTACCCGAATTTCCCATATCTAAAGGTTTTTTAGGTGCCTGTAACCCATTGAAACCAAGGCCGTGAACAGTCACAATATTGCCATCATCTTCAATCTCGACACCCAAATCACGAAAAGCCTGCATGGTAGACAAAACATCCTCACCACGTAAAATATCATGCACATGAGTCACTCCTCTAGCCAAGCTTCCAAACATGATAGAGCGATGACTAATTGATTTATCACCGGGAACCTGAATCGTTCCATTCAATTTTTTTGCATTTGTTTGTAACTTCATACAAAACTCCCATTGTATAGTTTTATACCATTGTATCATAAAATAGGTGATTTTTTGAGAATTCCATTAAAAAGACAGCAAAATTTCTTCTATTTTCAAATAAAAAATCGGAGCTATTTAAATTACTTGAACTTTACCTGATAAGGCAATATAATCGAATCTCTAATATCTGTAGTGGGTAACTGCACCTATTTAGCTTGTTTCTTAATAATTCGAAAGAGACAAAACGAGAGAGAATCAAATTGATTCTCTCTCGTTACTAGATATAAGTCAACCCACTACAGTTGACAAAGAGCCCATATTTTTAGGCTGCTTGAGTAGTCACTCTATTATTTAAGAGTAACTGAAGCTCCAGCTTCTTCAAGTTTAGCTTTGATTTCTTCAGCTTCTGCAGTTGCAACGCCTTCTTTAACGTTTGCAGGTGCGCCATCAACAAGAGCTTTAGCTTCTTTAAGGCCGAGACCTGTAACTTCACGTACAGCTTTGATAACAGCAACTTTCTTGTCGCCTGCAGCTGTCAATTCAACATCAAATGAATCTTTAGCAGCAGCGTCATCAGCACCACCAGCAGCAGCAACTGCAACTGGAGCAGCAGCTGTTACGCCAAATTCTTCTTCGATAGCTTTTACAAGGTCGTTCAATTCAAGGATTGAAGCTTCTTTAATTTCAGCAATAATGTTTTCAATGTTCAATGCCATTGTGATTTCCTCCAAATAATGTTTTTTAAATAAATGTGATTTGTAGCCTTAAGCCGCTACAGGCTGACGCATTAAGCAGCGCCTTCTTCTTTGCTTTCTGCAACAGCTTTGACAGCATATGCAACGTTGCGAACTGGTGCTTGAAGTACTGAAAGGAGCATAGAAAGCATACCTTCGCGGTTTGGCAAGCTTGCAAGTGCGTTGATTTCTTCTTTTGTAGAAACAGCGCCTTCGATTGCACCACCTTTGATTTCAAGAGCATCAGCTTCTTTTGCAAAGTCGCTAAGGACTTTTGCGGGTGCGATAACATCTTCGTTAGAAAATGCCACTGCAGATGGTCCAACAAAAAGATCTTTCATTCCTTCAAGACCAGCTTGTTCAGCTGCACGAGTCAAGATTGAGTTTTTGATAACTTTGAACTCAACGCCAGATTCACGAAGTGAACGACGAAGACGAGTATCTTGCTCAACTGTAAGACCACGTGAATCAACAACGACGATAGATGCGGCTTCTTTCATTTTAGCAGCAACCACTTCGACTTGTTCAGCTTTTTTAGCAATAATTGCTTCACTCATTAGTTTTACCTCCGTTTTTATTTTTGGGCTAGGTACAAAAAAATCGCACCTAAACCTAGACACGAAAGTACAATACGTTATTTCAATAATTACGTTTTGTGCCTCGGCAGGAATATTATGAGCACTGCTCCCCTGCTGTCTTAGGTCAGTTTTTTTCAAAACCTTACTTAGTATATCTTAGTTTATCTCTTATGTCAATAGTTTCTTTAAATTTTCGTCCCTAACAATCTCTACATTTAATTTCCTGCTTTAGTATTTGTTTGATGAATAATTTCACAACTTATCGCAATAGAATCATATTTTTATATTATTTCTTCGTTTTCTATATTGACTTTTTCTGACTAAAGTTGTATGATAGTACCAGAAGGTGGTTGAGGAAGAACCGACAAAATCACTCTAAATATGACCTCTCTACTTACTATGTATAGACTAGAGCGATTACCCTTCATTTCATAGAATAGTATTATTCTAAACATTACTTAAGCGAGGTACATTATTATGGCTAACAATTTTTATGGAAGAGATCCTTTTGGAAACATGGATGACATTTTCAACCAACTCATGGGAAACATGGGAGGTTACAATTCTGAAAACAAACGTTATTTGATTAATGGACGTGAAGTAACACCTGAAGAGTTCGCACAATACCGTCAAACAGGTCAATTACCTGGAAATGCTCAAGCACAGCAAGCATCTGCCGCTGCAGCTCCTAAAGAAGACAGTATTCTAGCTAAGCTCGGTACAAATTTAACTGAACAAGCACGTCAAAATGAACTTGACCCAGTCATTGGACGAAACAAAGAAATCCAAGAGACTGCTGAAATCTTATCACGTCGCACTAAGAATAATCCTGTCCTTGTCGGTGATGCCGGGGTCGGTAAAACAGCCGTTGTTGAAGGGTTAGCCCAAGCTATTGTCAATGGTGATGTTCCTGCAACTATCAAGAATAAAGAAATTATCTCTATTGATATTTCTGGACTTGAGGCAGGTACGCAATACCGTGGTAGCTTTGAAGAAAATATTCAAAACTTGGTCAAAGAAGTTAAGGACGCTGGCAACATCATCCTCTTCTTCGATGAAATCCATCAAATTCTGGGTGCTGGCTCAACTGGTGGCGACTCTGGTTCCAAAGGCTTGGCTGACATTCTTAAACCTGCCCTTTCACGTGGTGAATTGACTGTGATTGGTGCGACTACACAAGACGAATATCGCAACACCATTTTGAAAAACGCTGCTCTGGCACGTCGTTTCAACGAAGTTAAGGTTAATGCCCCATCTGCACAAGACAGCTTTAATATCCTCATGGGCATCCGCGACTTGTATGAAAAGCACCACAACGTCATTTTGCCTGATGATGTCTTGAAAGCAGCTGTAGATTTCTCTATTCAATACATTCCACAACGTAGCTTGCCAGACAAAGCCATTGACTTAGTTGACATGACTGCTGCTCACTTGGCTGCACAAAATAAAGTTACTGACATCAAGACTCTAGAAAAAGAAATTGCTGACCAAAAAGCTAAACAAGAAGCTGCTGCCGCTAAGGAAGATTATGAAGCAGCTCTTAAAGCTAAAGTTAAGATTGAAGAATTGCAAAAACAAATTGACAATCATACTGAGGGGCAAAAAGTAACTGCTACTGTAAACGACGTGGCGGAATCCGTTGAACGTTTAACTGGTGTGCCTGTTTCCAACATGGGCGCCAGCGACATTGAACGACTAAAAGAAATGGCTAGTCGCCTCAAAGGCAAAGTTATCGGTCAAAATGAAGCTGTTGAAGCTGTGTCACGCGCCATCCGTCGTAACCGTGCTGGTTTTGATGAAGGTAACCGCCCAATCGGTAGCTTCCTCTTTGTTGGTCCTACTGGTGTTGGTAAAACTGAATTGGCTAAGCAACTAGCACTTGATATGTTTGGTTCAAAAGATTCTATCATTCGTCTGGATATGTCAGAATACAGTGATCGCACAGCTGTTTCTAAATTGATTGGTACCACTGCTGGTTATGTTGGTTATGACGATAATAATAACACTCTAACAGAACGTGTTCGCCGCAACCCTTACTCTATCGTACTCTTGGACGAAATCGAAAAAGCTGATCCTCAAGTCATCACACTTCTACTTCAAGTCTTGGATGACGGTCGTTTGACGGATGGACAAGGTAACACCATCAACTTCAAGAATACAGTCATCATCGCAACCTCAAACGCTGGTTTTGGTAACGAAGCTTTGACTGGCCAAGATGACAAAGATATGAAGATTATGGATCGTATCGCGCCATATTTCCGTCCTGAATTTCTCAACCGCTTCAACGGTGTTATTGAATTCTCTCATTTGACTAAGGAAGATCTCAACGAAATCGTTGACCTGATGTTGGATGAAGTTAATAAGACTATCGCTAAGAAAGGCATTGATCTTGAAGTGACTGACGCTGCTAAAGCTCACTTGATTGAACTCGGCTACGATGAAGCCATGGGTGTTCGTCCACTCCGCCGTGTCATTGAACAAGAAATTCGTGATAAAATCACCGACTTCTATCTTGATCACACAGATGTGAAACATTTACTAGCTGATGTCAAGGATGATGTGATGGAGATCACTGAAAAAACAGCCTAATCTTAAGCAAGCCTGATTCTCAACTGAGAGTCAGGCTTTTTTGCTATAATGGGTTTATGGAATTCACATTATACGATTTATACCAAAAAATGCTAACACAAATGGAACCAATACATTGGTGGCCAGCCGATACCAAGCAGCAAATCCTGATAGAGGCCATCCTTATCTAAAATACTACCAAAGTCAACGCTACATGCGCCTCACAACTCATCCGAGAAGTGACAGCTTATGATCCAAAAATCTTGTTGCACTTGACAACCAAGCCATACAAGAGCTGATACGACCCGCAGGTTTTGTGACTAATAAAAGCAAGGCTCTACAGACCATTGGTCGGTGGTATCTGGAGCATGGGAAAATGCTAGCGCTTAGGTGTGACAGGACTAACAGACTATAAGAAGAGTCTAGCCAAAGACCTGCACCGTCTGCCAGAGCCCTTCACCTACCAAGATACTCAAGAATTTCATGGGCTGATTGATGAATTTGTCATGTAGTACTTTAAGGTTTGAGGAGAGTCTTCTGGCGAGTGACCGCTTGCGTTTAGAAGGAGACGATACGTTATGACCATTAATCTTGGGAATACTTTTATACCCTACACGACTGCGGTGGTGCGCAATCACCTGACTTATGATAATGTTTAGCACCCATTAATATAGATGACGGAAAATATTAATTAAGTCCTGTCTAATTTTGTAGTAAATAGATTTTCTGCGATACTTAGGGGTGAAAACTACAGGATAGAGCCCAGCCGTATGCGATAAACTGTAACTGGTTTTAGCCACTTCTTTTTCCTCCTTGATCTAACCTGAACAATTAGATTATGTCAGGAAAAAGAAATGGAAGCCAAAAGACTTGTCAGCCACCATCTATTCTGGTAGTTTTTTCTCTACGTGAAAAACCAGCTCGAAGCCATAATATTAAAACCAGCCTCACCAGGCCGGTTTATAATTTTCTTAGCCGCGGATGGCTTTTGCAAGGTAGGCGATATCTTCTGGGCTTGTTCGGCAGCAACCACCAACAACTTTAGCCCCTGATTGATGCCAAAGCAGAGCATTTTCTAGCAGCGTATGGGAGTTATCAGGTACGGATTTCCATGTTTGTGTTGCACCATCGTAAATTTCACCAGAATTTGGATAGGTTACCAAAGGCTTATCTGTCACTTGACGAATACGCTTGAGTAACCCATCAAAAACCCTTGGTGCACTGCAATTGATACCCAAAGCTAACACCTGTTGGCTGGCATCACATAAAGCAGCTACTTCTTCTATGCTAGTTCCGTCTGAAATATGGGCGTTGTCCTGCGCAGTAAAGGATATGTAAGCTTCCACCTGAGAAAATTCAGTTGCCAACAAGTCAATCAAAGCTTTAGCTTCATTGACATTTGGAATGGTTTCGATGCCCAGCAAGTCACTGCCTGCATCCAGCAGAGTCTGGATGCGGGGACGATGAAAGTTTTTATAGTCCTCTTGACCCAAGTCGTAAGCGCCTGTGTATTCAGATCCATCAGCCAAATAGGCTGCATAAGGACCAACATCTCCAGAAATCAGCGGATAAGGTCGCTTATTTTTATCGGCGTCAGCTAATTCAGTCCAAACCTTGTCACGGGCAGCTTTTGCCAAGTCCACTGTCAAAGTAATGGTGTCCAGTGCAACTTTTTCCGAAAGGCCAAAATCTTCCAAGCCCTGAACAGTTGCCTGATAGCTAGAAGTCGTCAAAATATCAGCACCGGCCTGTAGGTAAGTTTCGTGCAAATCCTGAATAACTTGAGGATTTTCCAGCAGATATTTAGCCGACCAGAGCTTACCTGACACATCATAGCCACGCTTTTCCAGCTCAGTCCCCAAGGCACCATCCAAAATAATATAGTCTTGACCTTCTAATAAGTCCTTAAATTTTCCCATAAGATCCTCCTACCACTTTTTGAAACGAAGATAGTGGTAAACGTAACACAAAATCATGAAAGGTACACCAAAGTAAAGTCCAGCCCTCTGCGATGGATCCCAAGCAATACCGACTATGGAGATTAATAGCAAAACAATGGTAAACCAAGGAAGAATCGGTGAAAATGGCGCTTTATAGTCTAGTTCATCTACCGTATGATTTTTCAGGAATTCCTTGCGGAAACTAATTTGAGCCAGCGGAATAGCCAGCCAGGCAATAACTACCGCAAATCCTGCAATAGAGACCAGTGCAAGGAAGATAGTGTCCGCTGCGTAAATACTTGCTACCAAAGCAATGACAACACCAACCATGGACAAAAGCATAGCACGCATTGGGACACCATGCTTATTAATTTTAACTAGATTTTTACTAATCATGCCTTCATTGGCTAAAGACCATAGCATGCGGCTTGAAGCATAAAGACCTGAGTTTGAAGCTGATAAAATTGCTGTTAAAATGACAAAGTTCATGATATCTGCCGCAAAAGGAATACCAATTTTATCCAAAACCGTAACGAAAGGCGCTTCAGTCACTCCCGCATCTTTCATGGGTAGAAGCGATGCTAAGACAACCATGGTCAAAACAAAGAAAGCAACTAGCAGACCAATGGTAGATTTGATAGCTTGAGGCACAGCCTCCTTAGGATTATCAGTCTCACCAGCTGCAATCCCAATCATCTCAACACCTGAAAAGGCATAGTTGACAGCCAACATAACAGACACTAGTCCGACCAGCCCTTTGGGCAGCAGGCCATTGGCAGTTATATTGGAAAATAGCGGAGCTGCATGGCTGCCTTCAAAAGGCAAGATGCCAAAAATGGCTAGTAAACCAAGAACGATAAAGACGATGATGGCATAGAATTTGATACTTGAAAAATAATTTTCTGCTGTTGCGAACCAGCCCACACTGAGTGTGTTGAGCCCAAAGACAATCAAGGCAAAGATGGTCGCGAAAATCCAAATAGGCACCCCTGGGAACCAACGCTGCATGAGCTGCGCTGCTCCGATAAATTGCGAAGCCAGCGCCACCACCCAGCATAGCCAGTATATCCATGCTACCATGAATCCCGTTCCCGGACTAATGAACTTGGTTGCGTAGGTGTGAAAAGAGCCTGTCACAGGCATGGCAACTGACAATTCACCCAGTGAGAACATAACCAAGTAAACCATGACACCGCCAAATAAGTAAGAAAAAATAGCTCCAAACGGCCCTGCTTGTGCAATAGTGTAGCCAGAGCTAAGGAAAAGTCCTGTTCCAATAACACCACCGATTGACAACATCTGCAGATGACGGCTGTTCATCTGACGATTAAACTGTCCCTCATTTTCAAAATTATGATTATCCATAAAACCTCCAAAAGCTGATTTATCATCCAAGAAAATCAAATGTGATAGAACAAAAAAACTGAACTCCCATTGATTTTAGAAAAATAAATTGATGCTCAAATCATATTAGGATTATCATACCATATTTAACCGAATTTAGGTAATAGCTATTTTCTATCAAGTCATTAGTTTCAAACTATAAGAAAAGCAGCTAGAGACTTTCTAACTGCCTATAATTCTTCTAAAATGGTATCCCATGATTCATCAATTCCTATTTGATCAACCGATGAAAAGATAATGAAATGGTCTGTCTTTTCAAAATTAAGTTTTTTCTTGATAGCTGATTCATGCTTATTCCACTTGCCACGCGGAACCTTATCAGCCTTGGTTGCCACCACGATTACTGGAATCTCATAATATTTTAGAAATTCATACATTTGAACATCATCAGCGCTAGGGTCGTGGCGAAAATCAACCAAGCTTACCACCACGCGCAAATTGTCACGACTGGTTAAGTATTCCTCAATCATTTTGCCCCACTTAGCGCGTTCAGATTTAGATACCCTAGCATAGCCATAACCAGGCACATCAACAAAACGCAGCTTATCATCAATATTATAAAAATTGAGTAACTGTGTTTTCCCAGGCTTACTGGATGTACGAGCCAGATTTTTTCGACCCAAGAGGGTATTGATGAAACTCGACTTGCCAACATTTGAACGGCCAGCAAGAGCAACTTCGGGCAATTCATCTTGAGGATAGTGAGATTTATTAGCCGCACTGAGTAGAATAGAGGCATTATGAGTGTTTAAATATTCTTCTGCCATAGACTCCCCCCTTTAAGCAATCTCCAAAATTGGCTTATCCTTGCCTTCAACCGCCTCTTTAGTGATACGAACCTTGGTTACATCTTCCTGACTAGGAATTTCAAACATGATATCCATCATGGTTTCTTCAATGATGGAGCGAAGACCGCGGGCCCCTGTTTTGCGTTCAATGGCTTTTTGTGCGATAGCTTCAAGAGCTTCTCTATCAAATTCTAATTCTACACCGTCATAGGACATGAGAGTTTGATATTGTTTGACCAAAGCATTCTTTGGCTCTGTCAAAATGTGAATTAAGTCATCAACAGTTAATTGCTCCAGTGCAGCCACCACTGGTAAACGTCCAATGAATTCAGGAATAAGCCCAAATTTTTGAATATCTTCTGAAATGATTTCTTGCATGTAAGACGCATTTTCATCAATTTTCTTATTATTTTTACCAAAACCGATGACTTTTTCACCCAGACGCTGTTTGACAATTTCTTCGATACCATCAAAAGCACCGCCCACGATGAAAAGAATATTCTTGGTATTGATTTGAATCATCTCTTGATTAGGGTGCTTACGTCCACCTTGTGGCGGCACGCTGGCAATGGTTCCTTCAATGATTTTCAAAAGCGCTTGTTGCACCCCTTCACCAGACACATCACGTGTGATAGAGACATTTTCACCTTTCTTGGCAATTTTATCAATTTCATCAACGTAAATAATGCCGCGCTCAGCACGCTCAATATTAAAATCAGCTGCCTGAATCAGCTTAAGTAGAATATTTTCAACGTCTTCACCAACATACCCCGCTTCTGTCAAAGAAGTAGCGTCAGCAATGGCAAAAGGCACATTGAGACTCTTAGCCAAGGTTTGAGCTAGGAAAGTCTTACCTGAACCAGTCGGACCAATCATAAGGATATTGGACTTTTGAAGTTCGACATCTTCTTCCTCTCTGCTTTCTGTATAGCTGATGCGTTTGTAGTGATTGTAGACAGCTACGGCAAGAGCACGTTTAGCTTTGTCCTGCCCAACAACATATTCATTAAGGTCAGCTAGGAGCTCTTTAGGTTTTGGTACCTCAGACAAGTCTGCCAAGACTTCCTCTGCTAATTCCTCGCGAATAATTTCTTGTGACAGAGCCACACACTCATTACAGATATAAACGCCATTTCCTGCAATGATTTTTTTGACTTCATCTTGACTTTTTCCACAAAATGAACAATAAACTTTAACATCATTAGTCCGATTTCCAGCCATGATTCCTCTTTCTTAATCGTTTCTATTTTTTAAAATAATGTACCATAGAAGGCATGAATGGTATTGACGAGATTAGTAAAGGCATTCAACAAAAAGAGTGCTCCCAATCCATAACGTTTTTTGCGAAAAGCTGGCAGAGCACAAAGAACGCAAATAGCAGCTAAAAATGCTGTCAAAACTCCAAAAATACTTCTCTGCATATATTGGTCACAATCCTTTTCTTATTTTTCCAAGACCGTCACGGTAAAATCATAAGCATTATCATCGTCTTTTTCAAAAAAGATTTGCGATACTTCCTTAAACCCAGTCAAATCAATCTCAGGAAAATAAGTATCGCCTGAAAAAGTACCATGGACAGAGGTTTTAATGATAGCATCATATGTCCCAGAAAAAGCCTGGTAAATGCTGGCTCCGCCTACGATGTAAAGATCCTTGTCTTGGTTTTCAAACCATGCCAATGCATCAGCTAGGCTATTAACCACCGTGACACCATCAGCCTTAAAATTTTCATCTCGAGTCAAGATCAAGGTTTCCCTACCTGGAAGAATGCGGCGATTCATACCATCGAAAGTCACACGCCCCATGAGCAAGGCCTGACCCATGGTCGTTTCCTTAAAATGCTTTAATTCTTTGGGGAGGCACCAAGGCAGACCGCCATTAACACCAATCAGATGGTTGTCATCCTCCGCCCAAATCGCAATAATTTTCTTTGTTTGCTTCATTTCTACCATACCCAAATCATTCTACCAAATTTCATAAAAAAATGCATTTGAAAAATTTCAAACGCAATTTTTTTATAAGGTTTTGGCTACAAAGATATACCAATGGCTTAATTTTAAGTCTTTTTCCCATTTTACCCAGCCAACTATACTGTTAATCATATAGATAATATACATGAGCATAACATGTGGCTCTGCCCCCCACCACAGGAAGATACTGAGCACATTGGTCGCTATCCAGAAAAGCCATTGCTCACTGTACATCCCTGTCTGTAAAAATTGACCACTCCAGTTGGTACCGTCCGTAGAACTATCCCAAAATGGTCTGTGAGAACCAATTGACTTGTAAATAAAACCAAAAAGGAGCCAAACGACAATGGTAATACCGAATGATTTCATCCAACCTAGTGGCGTTAACTTACGAGATTTGACATCTTTAACCTGAGCTTGCTTTTCTTGCCCTTCTCTATGACCAATCAACCAATAGTAGGCACCGACAAATTGCATAACCGTGAAAAAGAGTGTGGTCAGAACTTCTCCATAATACATATTTTCAAAGCTTAAATAGAGGTAAAGCATCTCATGGATAAAGCCGATAAAATAATTACTAATGCGTCCCTCGGCCACAAAGATGACACATAAAATACCAGTCAATGCTGCTGCAAAGCCAGCTAGGTCACGTGTCCCACCGATAAATTCAAGCAACATCGTCGGCAAACAAAGTGCTAGCAAGTAGAGCCACTGTCCCAACGTTCGGTGACAAAACAAGTCATCCCATAACCCTCTTAATATTCCTAAAAAACCTAGTCGCCTAGCTTCTAGCGTTAGCCATTTTAAATTATCCCAAATATTAATAGCTTTTCTAGTCATTGCATCTATCCTCCTGCAAATAATAGTTTCATTATACACTATACATTACAGGTGTCAAGACACCTTTTTCAAAAAGTGCTCCCCACTCTTCCTAGATGGCTAAATCAAATTTCAGTTGGGGTCTTACCGGGTCATAATCCTGCAGGTCAAAATCTTCTGGTTTAATATCAAAGAAGTTTGTTCCATCAGGAACATTTAAGACTAGGCGTGGCTGGCAGTCTGTCGGCTCACGGCGGAGCAGTTCTTCTGCATTGTCAAATTGATTGTCATAAATATGCAGGTTATTGACGAAGTAGAAAAATTTTCCAACCTTCCAGCCGAAATGTTTGGCAATCATCATTTGAAGAGCCACATATTGCATGGCATTGATGTGATGGGCTACTAGCATATCGTTAGAACGCTGTGTCAGCGTGGCATCCAGATAAATATCCCCGTCCACACGACGCACATCAAACATGGTCTGAAAGGCACACGGCAAAAGCCCTGCTGATTCTTCAAAAGCCTCGTAATCCCACAGTGAAATGACATTGCGACGATTCCATGGATTATCAGCCAGCTGTTTGAGGATCTTGTTGATGATATCGTGCTTTTTAACCACAGCACCGTAACGCTGGCCAATAGTACGACTTCCATCTACTTCCCACTCATTCCAATAATGTACATTGTACTTGTCTTCAAGAATATCAAGGCTATTAGATTGATCTTGATAAATCCAGAGGACTTCCTTAATGGCTGACTTGATGGCAATAGGACGCAAGGTTGTGATAGGAAACTCTCCCTTGCTCAAATCGTACTCTGCAAAAGAGCCTGTAATGTATTTCGAATTAGCTGTTGTCCCGTCTTTGTACTTGGGACGTGCTTGCTCAGACCAGACGCCCTCATTCAGAATTTTTGAAATATTGTCTTTAAAAATAGTATCTGCTTTTGTCATATCTATCCCTCGTAAAATTGATAAGAACCAAATGTTTGATTAGTCACACCTTCTAGCAAATGATGGAGAACTTTTACTTTTGCCAAATCGCCATCAGCCTCGGTCGCAAAATCATTTTCATCATCCCAATTAAAAGAATAAGCAATGCAGCTACCATAGGTATTAGGAAATTCAGCAGTCACTTTCCAATCAAGTAGCCCAAGGGTCTCCAAGTCCTTTTTCAGCTGATCCATGCGGCTGCGACGAATGATATTACTAAGTCGCTCTTCAATCAAACGACCTTTTTTATCACAATGTTCAATCATATAAGACCGATCTGAAAAGTCAATGGTTACATCATAGATAGTATCATCTGATGACAAGGCCGTAAAATGCAAAAAATCTAGATCATCATAAGTTTTCATCAAATAGTCCAATCTTTCTAAAAGTCACAGAATATTGTACCGAAAAATAAGGAAAAAAGCGAAAGAAAAGACGTTTTCCAAACAGGAATTGCCCCTAGTTTTTTGACTCCTGCAGGTTTGCAACAGGAATTTTTCTCGCAGGTTTCACCTCCTGCAGACTTGCAAGTAATAAGAAAAATCACCGATTGCTTACAGAATGTTACATCTTGTCATTATTATTCTAGTTTACTTTGATACTTAAAGTGATCACGTTTTTTGCACTTGTTTTTGATGACTTTATGGTAAAATAGAGGTTAGCATAATTCACATTTTAATGAAAAGAAAGGTTTACTCATGAAAATCGGTATTGATAAGATGGGGTTCGCGACGTCTCAATATGTACTTCAGATGAATGATTTGGCACAGAGGCGCGGAGTAGATCCTGACAAATTTAGCAAAGGATTGCTCTTAAATGCTCTTAGCATTGCACCCATCACTGATGATATTATTACACTAGGGGCTTCTGCTGCTGATAGTGTTTTGACAGAAGAAGATAGGGCAGCCATTGACATGGTTATTGTGGCAACTGAATCATCTATTGACCAAAGTAAGGCTGCAGCGGTTTACGTTCATAACCTACTAGGTATTCAGCCTTTTGCACGTAGTGTTGAGATGAAAGAAGCTTGTTACAGTGCCACTGCTGCTTTGGATTACGCACGTTTGCACATCGAAAAACATCCTCAGTCGAAAGTTCTTGTTATTGCAGCTGATATTGCTAAGTACGGTATTGGCACACCAGGTGAGTCAACTCAGGGAGCCGGTAGTATCGCCATGCTTATCTCGGCAGAGCCACATATTTTAGAGTTAAATGACAATACGCTGGCGCAGACCCGTGATATCATGGATTTCTGGCGTCCCAACTATTCAACCACGCCTTTTGTTAATGGTATGTACTCAACCAAACAATACTTGGATATGCTAAAAACAACTTGGACAGAGTATCAAAAGCGTTTTGGAACATCACTGGCTGATTTTTCAGCTTTTTGCTTTCACCTACCATTTCCAAAACTAGCCTTAAAAGGGTTCAATAAAATTATGGACAAGTCCTTGCCTACCGATCTGCAGGAAAAACTCAAAGAAAACTTTGACAAGTCTATCCTCTATAGTCAACAGATCGGAAACATCTATACTGGCTCACTCTTTTTGGGACTTTTATCTCTTCTGGAAAATAGTCAAAACCTAGTAGCAGGTGATAAAATTGCTTTCTTCAGCTATGGGAGCGGTGCGGTTGCTGAAATCTTCACAGGAAAACTGGTGAACGGATTCCGTGACTATTTGCAGCCTAGCCGTCTAGAAGCATTAAAAGAACGTACTGTCCTTTCTGTTGCAGACTACGAAAAGCTTTTCTTTGAAGAAGCAGAACTTGATGAAAAGGGTAATGCTACTTTTACAGACTACAAAACTGGTCCATTTGCCTTGAAAGAAATCTGCGACCACCAACGTATTTATGGTAAATCAAATGACTAAACTCAATTGGGCAGGATTTTCCAAGAAAAGTCCTGAGGAACGTATTGCTTTTTTAGAAAACCATCAACTGCTAAATCCTGAGGAGCAAGAAGCTTTGGCTCAACACCAGGTGCTCTCACTTGAGATAGCCAATCAGATGGCAGAAAACGTTATCGGTACCCACTCTTTGCCTCTGGCCTTGGTACCTGATTTTCTTATTGATGGTAAAAATTATCAAGTGACTTTTGTTACCGAAGAACCTTCTGTAGTTGCTGCGGCTAGCTTTGCAGCTAAAATCATCAAACGTTCTGGCGGTTTTCAGACACGAGTTCATGACCGTAAGATGATTGGGCAGGTTGCTCTCTTTGATGTTCCTGATAAAGAACAGGCGGTACAAAATATCCTTCAAAAATCAGCTTCTCTATTGTCCTTGGCTAATGAGGCCCACCCTTCTATCGTCAAACGCGGCGGTGGAGCACGTGAGGTCAAGGCGGAGATAAAAGACAATTTTATCATCGTCTATCTGACCGTTGATACTCAGGAAGCTATGGGAGCTAACATGGTTAATACCATGATGGAGGCCTTAGCACCTACTTTGGAGGAAGTGTCTGGCGGACAGAGTCTAATGGCTATTCTTTCTAATTATGCAACGGAAAGTTTGGTGACAGCTGAATGTGCTGTTGATTTGCGCTTTCTCAGCCGCAAGCAGGAAGAAGCACACTACCTTGCTCGCAAGATGGAGTTGGCCAGTCAATTGGCACAAATTGATCCTTACCGCGCCAGTACACACAACAAGGGAATTTTCAATGGTATTGATGCTCTAGTCATGGCTACAGGAAATGATTGGCGGGCCATTGAAGCTGGCTGTCATGCTTACGCTTGCCAAGACGGGCAATATCGCGGTCTGTCAACCTGGACCTTTGACGAGGCTGAACACTGCCTTAGAGGCTCGTTAACGCTGCCTATGCCCATCGCTACTAAAGGCGGATCCATTGGGCTTAATCCAACTGTTCAGATTGCTCATGATCTTCTTGGTCACCCATCTGCACGAGAGCTAGCTTCTATCATCACATCTGTCGGTTTGGCACAGAACTTTGCGGCACTCAAGGCGCTGACATCGACCGGTATTCAGGCGGGACACATGAAACTGCAGGCTAAATCGCTAGCGCTGTTGGCTGGTGCTAGAGAAACTGAGCTTGGTCAGCTTGTTCCACAATTACTTCATGCTAAGCATCTCAATCTGGAAACAGCGCAAGCAATTTTACAAGACTTAAGAAATCATAAGAACTAGGCAGTATACCTAGTTCTTATGCTATAACAAAATAGAGATGGTAAGGAGAAAATATGACTTTGAAAACACTTTTTCCTGAAATAGAACCTTTTCAGACAGAACTTTTGGCTGTTGATAGCCTTCATGAGATTTACGTGGAGCAATCTGGCAATCCTAATGGTGCTCCTGTCATCTTTGTTCATGGAGGCCCAGGATGTGGTTGTGGTGATTGGGCACGACGATTTTTAGATCCTGACTTTTATCGGATTATCTGTATTGACCAGAGGGGCTGTGGTCGTAGTAAGCCTTTTTTGGAACTACGCCAAAATACTACTCAGGATTTGGCTGCCGATATGGAAAAGGTTCGCAAGCATCTTGATATTGACCAATGGTTAGTTCACGGTGGTTCTTGGGGAACAACGCTGGCGCTCTATTATGCCGAAAATTATCATGACAGCGTTGTTGGACTAATTCTAAGAGGTATTTTCCTTGGCCGCAAGGAAGACATGGACTGGCTTTATCAAGGTGGCGCTGGGCAGTTTTTCCCTGAAGCCTATGCCAAATTCACCAGTTTTTTAACAGCCGATGAACAAAAAAACAATGTTGCCAGCTACCACCGCTATTTAAACGATCCAGATATGACTGTAAGACGCAAATATGGCAAGGCCTTCGCTGATTTTGAAAATACTGTCATCAACTTAGCTGATAAAGAGCTTCCAACTGACATTACAGACGAGGACATTGCCATGGCAATTATGGAAACTCACTACTTTGTCAATAACTGTTTTCTGCCGACTAACGATTACCTGCTGGACAAAGCTAAGAAAATCAAGGACATCCCAACTATAATCATCCATGGTCGATATGATGTTGACTGCCGTCCTCTTGGTGCCCAGCAACTTTTTGACAAACTAGAAAATGCGAGTCTCACCTTCCCTATCGCTGGTCATTCTGGTTTTGAGCCAGAAATCACCCATGCCTTGATTGAAGCACAAGAAAAATTTAAATCATTATTTTAGGCAAACCTTCCTTCGTGGAGGTTTTTTCTTGCATTATTTTTTGATAATGTTATAATCTAGTTATAAATACTAGATAAAAGGAAGTTAAAAACCATAAAATGAGAACATATCCAAAATGGGCTGAGCTTCCCGAGATTGATTTGTACTTGGATCAGGTCTTGCTTTATGTCAATCAGGTGACCAGATCTGCTATTTTCCAAAACGATAAAGGACTAACAGCCTCTATGATTAATAATTACGTCAAGCACGGTCACGTCGATAAGCCCGTCAAGAAGAAATACAGCCGCAAGCAGGTAGCGCGCCTAATTGTCATCACAGCACTAAAAAATGTTTTTTCTATTCAGGAAATCAGTCAGACGCTAGAAATTCTGACTGCTGATAATCATTCACAGCAAGCTTATGATGGCTTCGTGGCCTGCATGAATGATAAGAATACGGAAAATTTACCTCAAGTGGTTATTTCAGCCTGTCAGACACTAAAATTGTATGAGAAAACCCATGAACTTGTTTTAGAATTAAAAGGAGGAACATCTGATGACCGCAAGCCAATCCATGAAAATGAAGTTAAGTAAACGACTATCTTTCGGAGAAGAAGTAGCTAACAGCGTTACACATGCTGTTGGTGCTGCTGCTATGCTGGTGCTGCTGCCAATCACAGCAATTTACAGCTATCAGTCCTTTGGCATCAAGGCTGCCATCGGTATGTCAGTATTCGTCATCAGCCTCTTTCTCATGTTTCTGTCCTCGACCATTTACCATTCTATGCAATATGATTCGCCGCAAAAATACGTGCTGCGCATTATTGATCATAGTATGATTTACATTGCCATAGCAGGCTCCTACACACCAGTTGCCCTCTCTTTAGTCGGTGGCTGGCTTGGTTATCTGATTATCATTTTACAGTGGGGAACGACTATTTTCGGGATTCTATACAAGATTTTTGCCAAAAAGATCAATGATAAATTCAGTCTTTTCCTCTACCTGCTCATGGGCTGGCTGGTGATTTTCATCATTCCTGCTATCGTGACTAAGACTGGTTTTGCATTCTGGATTCTCATGGTAGCAGGGGGGCTATCTTACACCATCGGCGCTATCTTCTATTCCCGCAAACGCCCTTACGACCACATGATTTGGCATCTCTTCATCCTACTAGCTTCCTGCTTACAGTACATTGCCATTGTTTATTATATGCTTTAACAAAAAATGAGTGAAACAAAAGTTTCACTCATTTTTCAATAGCTGCGCTTCCTTCGTATGTCCATAAAGTATATAATCTACCGATTTTAGCTCTTCAATTGTTCTGCAGTTTAAAGCGC
Source organism: Streptococcus caballi DSM 19004 (assembly GCF_000379985.1). Lineage (GTDB taxonomy): Bacteria > Bacillota > Bacilli > Lactobacillales > Streptococcaceae > Streptococcus > Streptococcus caballi. The sequence continues at coordinate 70,990 of NZ_KB904121.1, forward strand.
ACATAATCAGGCGTAAATCCTCTTTCCAACCGTTGACAATGGCAATAACTTTTTCAAGTGGATAGCGTTCAACCAATTCTAAAATAGTCCGTGACAAGCCAACAGCTTTAGCTCCCAGAACCAGACACTTTATCATATCTAGTGGATTTCTGACACCGCCTGAAGCTAGTATTTCCACTTCGTCCATCATTACTTGGGAGTTTATTAGGGCTTGCAAAGTCGTCTGTCCCCATTCGTTGAGGTAGTCACGATTACCACCCCGTTGATTTTCAATATAGGCAAAGCTAGTGCCGCCTCGTCCTGAGATATCAAAAGTCTTGATGCCTAAGTCATAGGCCGTTTGAATCGTTTTGACATCCATGCCAAAACCAACTTCCTTGAGAATGACAGGAACAGAAATCTGACTGGCATAGTCAGCCAAATTGGACTTCCATCTGCAAAATTCCCGCTCACCTTCTGGCATGAGAAGCTCCTGCATAAGATTGACATGAAGTTGGAGGAAAATAGGTTTCATCTGCGCCACGGTCTGTTGTCCGAGCTGAACCGGTTTATCAAGGCCGATGTTGGTAGCCAGCAGCAAATCAGGAAAGTCTCCCCGTGTCGGATAGGAATTGTCATTTTCATTTTGCAACGCAGCACTGTAAGAGCCCGTCACCATGACCAATCCCGTTTCCTGTGCAACCTGCGCCAGCTTGCGATTGACAGCTCTGCTTTTTTCCGATCCACCAGTCATGGCATTGATATAAAAGGGAAAATCAAAGTCGCGCCCAGCAAAATGTGTACTCAAATCAATATCAGCCAAATCGTAGTCAGGCAGCGAATGCTGAATCAACTCCATATCGTCGAAGCTGTTATAAGGCGCCTCGTATTTGAGGGCGTACCTGATATGGTCATCTTTACGGTTGGTCATGGGGTACCTCAATCCAAAAACGTTTCATATTTGAGCCATCTGACTCATCGTGATAGGTATTTTCATAAACACCGCCATTGGCTAAAATGGTCTTTTCAGAGCCAATATTACTTTCCTCGCAGGTGACAAGTACTCTATCAATGCCAAGCTTGCTAGCTTCTATCAAAGCCAGACGCAGCTGTTCTTTGCCATATCCTTTATGACGTTCACTCGGGGCGATGGAGTAGCCAATATGGCCCATAACATTAAAAACGTGTGGCAAATCTAAATTATGACGAATATTGCAAATACCAATCATCTTGGCATCGGATTCACGGATACAGATGAAGGCACTAGCTGGAATTCGATTGGAAGGTAAATTCTGTCCTGCCTTGTTTACTGCGACATAATTAAGCCAATCTGTCAAATCATCAAAATATATTAGTCCTGCATTGCCATGCATATGCTCACCAGATACTTCAAATTCTTTTTTATAATCTGTAAGCTGCTCCAAATAAGCACTTGATGGCTCGACAAGTTTTAAGTTCTCCATAATCACCACTTCTCCTCGTATAGTATGTCAATACCAGCTTGGCACCAACGTTTCTTCAAAATCTTGCTGTCGTCCTCATCAAACGATAGAGCAATACCGCAGTCACCGCCACCTGATCCTGACGACTTAGCAATGACATCAAGTCCTTGGCTAGCAGCTTTCAAGTCTAGCAAGGTCTCATTGTAAATGGCAGGATTAAGTCCGACCAACAAATCAGAAACCTTCTCCAGTTCTATCTTGATAGTTTCTTTATCTCCTATTTCAAGGGCTGACTTAATAGCTAGAACACTGGCTTGCGTAGCTCGCAAAAATATCTCATCAATAGATGATTTGACCAAGTTAATCATATCTTTTGAGATAGAGGGCTGTCTAGTCCAGCCAACCAAAAAATCACAAGGCAAGCCCGACTTGATAACCTCAATCTTATAACCCCAATTTTTCTCTAAAACAGTCTGCAAGTCCTTATCTTCAATCCAACCACGTACTCGCGAGCGGTCAAAGGCTGTGAAGAACACCAAATCATCATAGGCAATACAGGCAATATCACCCATAGAACCATTATCTCCTCGTTTGATAAGGGTATAAGAAGCAAGTTTGAAAAGGCTATCTGCCGATAAAGGCAATTCATAAAAGGCCGCCAAAGCCTTCAAAACCAAGACTGTCACACTACCGCTAGAGCCAATTCCAAACTTAATGCCGTCTCGTTCCATCTTGCCAGTGATGGACAAGGAAAAAGGGGGCAGCTCTTCCAGAGATTTACCCATATAATCTGCTAGCACAGCAATGCTTTCTTGAATGAGGGCATAGTTGCTGTCGGATTGCATTCCGACTGAGTAGTTAAACATGTCTGAGAAAAGCTGGATGTGGGGCGCAGGCTCTACCTCCGCAGTCATATAGATGGGAATGTTCTTGATAATGGCTGACTGTCCTGGCTCAAGCACCGCATATTCGCCAGCAACATAAAGTTTGCCACCCGTCTGTACCTGTATCTTAGTCATCTGGATCTTCCTTTGTACGTGACGCAATAACACGGAAATCTTTCTCAAAGACCTTGGTCAATCGTTCTAAATCTTCCTCACGGCAGAGTACTTTTACATTTGGTCCAGCATCCATGGTGAAATAGCAGAACTCCCCTTGGGCACGAAGCTCCTTAACAGTATCCATGGCTCTATACGACTCCTCGGTCAGATAAGAAAATGGCGGATTAGCTGCCTTGGTTGTGGCATGCATAGCCAGTGCATTACGCTCAGTCAGCTCTCCAACCTTCTCAAAATCATTGGCTTTGAGATAGGATAACATGTCCACATAGTCCTGCTCTGACTGCTTAACCCAATCATCAAAAATGACAGAAGTCTCAGAGCAAAGTTTCATGCCATCACGGCTGGAGATAGGTTTTTTGGCATCACTGAGAACCAGCATAATCATAGCCAGCTTCAAATCCGTTTCGACCTTGTAAACTTGACCTGTATCCTTATCCCAAGCTGCAAGTGGTCCAAAGAAAGAACGCGATGAAGATCCAGAAGCAAACTTAGCTTTCTGCGCCAGTTCGGTCTGACTAAGACCTGTTTCAAATAGTTTATTGCAGGCTTTAACCAGAGCTGACAGGCCGCTGGAACTTGACGACAGACCGGCAGCTGTCGGCATGTTATTAGATGTTTCAATCTTAACAAAGACAGGCTGGTCTTGTCTATATTGATCAACGATGGCCGTCATCTTAGCATGCTCTTTTTCGTCTTGCAAAATGCCATTAATATAAAATTCGTCTTGTGTTGCTGATGCTGGCAGAAAGGACACCGTTGTCTCCGTGAACAAATTTTCCAACGTCAGCGAGATGCTACTGGTTGACGGAATCATCTTGACAGTATCTTTTTTACCCCAATACTTGATGATGGCGATGTTGGCGTAGGATTTGACACTTACAGCTTTTGAATCCATGTTTGACTGGCTCCTTCTTCCTCTAATTTTCCTGAAATGATTTGCGCTTGCTCTTGATTTTGCGCTAATGCGATGATGCAGCCACCTAGACCGCCACCGCTCATCTTAGCACCCAGAGCGCCCGCTTCCAGCGCGACCTGCACCAAATGGTCAGACTCTTCCACGCTAACGCCGATTTTTTGTAACATGGCATGCGCTGCTGTCATGGCTTGCCCCACACTAAGTAAGTCTTTATCTTTAATAGCTTGCTCCACTTGATCAGCTAGCAATCCTAGCTGCGCTAAATAAGGCAAATTAGCCTCTTCTGCGGCAGCAACTTTATCAACCGCTTCGCGGGTGTTCCCATGGACACCTGTATCAGCAATAATCAAGTAAGCATTCAAGGACAAATCTAACTGTTCAAAACCAATATTTCGAATGAACTTGATGGCCTGGTCACTAAGACAAGTCTTAGCATCCAAACCACTGGGATTAGTATGAGCAATAATCTCAGCCTGATTGACCAAAATTTCAAGCGTTTCCTTATCTAGTGGCTGCTCAAAATAATCAAAGACCGCTCGAATGGCTGCAATAGAAACTGCAGCTGACGACCCCATGCCCCGTTGCAGTGGCACTTCTGACTTGATATCATAAGTAATAGTCGCTGCAGTCTTTCCCAACTCTTTGAGAGCCGCATAAATGGCCGTAGACAAAGTATCCTCAAAATCAAAAGTAATTCTCTGGTCAGCAGGACGTATGTGACACTCCACCTCGATCGTTTTCAGAGGAATAGCAATGGCTGGATAGCCATAAACCACTGAATGCTCACCCATTAAAATAATCTTACCATGCGCCTTTCCGACGCCCATTTTCTTTGTCAATTTATCGTAAATCCTTTTATTGTCCTTACTATTTTATCATCTCTGCACAAAAAAAGCGACTTTCAACTAAAATCGCTTCTTCTTCATCCGACCAAACTCTCTAAACAAGATAGCTCATTAAAAAATTGTCTACCAAAATTTTTTCCCGCGTTGTAAAATGAAGTGCAACAAAAAAGACATGTTTGTCTGATATACTAGAATTCCCCAACTCAGTATAGAAAGCAGATGAACATGTCCACTAATCATTCTACCAAAAAATCGTTATATTCACACCTTTCAGCCTCTGAACGCGGAGAAATCAGCGCCTATCTCAAGATGGGCAAGAACCCCTCTGAGATTGCTCGTCTGCTTGGGCGTCATCGCTCAACCATCAGTCGTGAAATCAAACGAGGAAGTGTTTCTCAGGTTCAAGATAAGAACG
>NZ_KB904122.1 GCF_000379985.1 Streptococcus caballi DSM 19004
GGGCTATTATGTGAGCACAGTTGGACTGAACGAAGCCACTATCAAAAAATATATCCAAGAACAAGAAAAACATGACCTCGCCCTAGATAAATTGAGCGTAAAAGAATACGAAGATCCCTTTAGGGATGATGGCAAGTAATACCAACGCCTCTTTAAGAGGCAAGTGACGAGTCAAAAGCAGTGAGGCTTGAACAAAGTGAAAGCCAGCGTCTTTAGGCGCTGGCTGGNGATGTGGGCTTATAGCCCCTGTTCAAACCACCCGTTAGACGGGTGGTCATGATTCTGAGAGGCTATAGAGCCTCTTTCTTGTAGGTGGAGATATGTTTGGAAAAAAAGATGTTGTGTTGGTCTTGCTTGGTTTGGTTTATAGTAGCGTGATCGCTCTGGTTTCTTATGGTTTTATCATGGTTGAAAAGCTGGGTAGTCATTTCTTGTGGGAAAGTCTGCCACATCAATTTCATCTGGGCTCAGTCTATTCCTTGCTTGTCTTAGGGCTTTTGACTAGTTTGGTAACTTTTCTCAAAACCAAGTGGGGCAATCTTCCCAGGACTAGCCATGATTTGTTGCATGAACTGGCCGAAAACAAAACGGTCTCTTATCACAATACTTGGCAAAATCTTGTCTTGGCTCTAGTTATCTTGATTTCAGGAGCAGGCGTTGGTCCAGAAGCTCCTTTACTGGGAGCGGTCATTGCCTATTCCATCTGGCAGGCAGATAAATTGCGTTATTTAGAAGCTAACTGGAATCAAGTCAACGGTCAGAGGGTGCTGAAATGGCTAGAATACCTATTTCACCCTAGTCGCTACCTTCTACCTTACCCAGCTAGCCAAAAACAAACAGGGAAAAAATTACGCAATCTCTTGATTGCCAATGGTTTATTGGTTTTCTGGTTGATGATGCGATTGACAGACCAACCTTCTTTTGTGACTAAATTAGGTGACACCAGTTGGTCACTGATGGATATTCTCTTCTTTTTACCACTCTGCTTGTATGGATTTGCAGTCGGTAAAGGCTATATGTGGTTGAAAGGTGGTATTCGTGGAGGTTTAGATAGGTTAAGCTTTACCTTACCCACCAAGCTTAGCCTTGGTGGTATCGCTATCTTTTTGGTTACTCTACTAGCCCCAACTTTGCTGTTTTCAGGACAACATAGTCTGCATTCAGTTGTCGAACTTGGGTTAGAAACACCTGTTTTGACCTTAATCTTTTTGTCTTTTGCTAAATTGCTGTTTTTGGAAATATGCTTGTGGTCAGGTTGGACAGGTGGGGATATTTTCCCTATTACTTTTTCGGCATTTTTACAGGGATTCGCAGTAGCCCAAGTCTTTCCACGGGTAGATAGCTTGTTTGTTGTCTTGGTAGTTAGTTTGTCCATGGCTATAGCTTTGCTTGAAAAGGAATGGTTAGCGGGTATTTTTATCAGCCTGTTCTTCCCAATTCAGTTTTTCCCTATCTCCTTGTTGATGATTGGGTTGATGATACTTGGGCGAAAGCTGAGCTTATCGATTATAAAAACTGAAAAAACTGGTTCCTAAGAGCCAGTTTTTTGCTTGTCATTTTCAATTGCTAATGAGTAGTGTTTGCTGACTTCGGTATAGTAGCTGACAACTATGCCAGATAGACTTCCTAAAAAGAGGATACCATAAATGGCTAAAATGATACTGATGATTCGTCCAAGAGTCGTCGTTACCAGCATGTCTCCATAGCCAAGAGTTGTTGCTGTTACAAAACTATACCAGAGACTATCCCCATAGCTGACAAAGTTAGGTTCCAACCAGAGAAGCAAACCAGCGGCGACAAAGATAAAACTAAAAAAGGAAGCGAGAAAGGTCGTAAAGCCCGTCACTTTCAGGATATGCCAGATAATACGAAGACGGTGGATGTGGTGATTTTTATCGGTCATGGTATTTCTTATCTCCTAAAGATAATTTTTTACATCAGCACACTATTGGAAAGAATGGTGATGATTCACTAAAACTATTATACCATGTTAGTTGACGAAGATAAGGGTAATATCGTTGACGTAAAATGATAAGTAAAAGCCGCAAACTGTCATTCAAAATCTGCTTGTGAAGGTTTATAATCTATCTTGTAAAACACTTTTTCTTTACCAATCAGATGAGATCGTTTTACAAGAGGTCGTTTTGATGTTTAGTGACGGTTGCTGGCAAAAGGAAGCTATTTCAACAGACGACTAGGAAAGGAATATCATGTCAAACACAGCCATACTCTTAGGTGCAACAGGCGAGGTGGGTGGTCATCTGTTACAGGAATTGGTGACCAATCCCAACTACCGCAAGATTTATGTTTTGGGAAGATTCTCCATTAACAAACTCCCAAATTATCAGAAAATCGAGAAAATCATTATCGACTTTGACAAGCCTATTGTCAACCCAGGTGTTCTACTCGGAGCGGATGTATTCTGTGCTATCGGAACAGGGGAGAGGCAAGATTTTGAAAAGGTGGACTACGGGTACGCCTACGGTTTTGCAAAACTCTGTGCAGGCAAGGTCAAGAGCTTCAATTTAGTTTCCGCTATGGGTGCCAATAGTAAAACACGCTATAAGTATTTGCAAGTCAAGGGGCGTTTGGAAGAGGATTTACTCAAACTCAATCTCGGCACTCACCGCTTTTATCGTCCTTCTATGCTGATTGCGCCTAAGCGAGAAGGATTGACGGTGGATGAAGCCGTTTGGATCAAAATCTTCCAAGTTATCTCGCCAGTCCTAATCGGTCCCATGGCGGGCTGGAAAGGCATTCGCCCCGAGCAGGTGGCGCGTGCCATGGTCAAAAATGCCCTCCGCAACAATCCCCAAACCGTCTATCTACACAAGGATATGGTGGCGGACTAGCATACAAAAACGACAGGTTGCGTAACCTGTCGTTCTTGGCTAATCCTGAGAGGCAGGGTTCTTTTGATTGAGCTGACGGCTCGCTCCCACTCGGACATCGAAAAGAAAGCTGGCCAGTTCCTCGGCAGTGATAGTAGGGTTTTGAGTCCAGTACTCAATCACACCGAGAAATAGAGATACAGTCGTATAGGAAAAGAGCTCTTGTGCGGGCTTGGCTAGGCGCTGATGAATATAAGGGTGGGAAGTTTTTTCTAGCTCAATCAGGAATTTGAGGAGTTTATTGCTAAAACCGAGATGAGACTGATAGGAGGTCAGGATTAGCAGGGTGTCTAGCTGTCGCTGAATGACTGTCAAAAAGTCGGTCAGAGCCTGCAAGACTTCCTCTTTGCTGGCATTTTCCTGAAGACCTTTTTGCAGTGCCTTGTGGGGGTGAACGAGACTCGCAAGGACATCGCCTTCGATGCTCTCCAAAATCTCCCATTTATCCGCAAAATAGCGGTAAATGGTCACGCGATTGACTCCCGCCCTTTGTGCAATACTGCTGACGTTTATGGTATGAATCTCCTGTGTTTTGAGCAGATCAAGCAGGCTTTCCTTGATGAGAAGCTCGGTTTGATCTCTTTTTTGCTGATAAACCATGAAAATGCAACACTATCTTTCATTTTGTAGTTTCATTTTACCACAATCCCGCCTATAATGGAACTATCAAGAAGAAAGGAGTCGAGAAATGAAGTTACTCATTATTGGAGCGACAGGACAGACCGGTCAGGAATTGCTCAAGCAGGCTCTGGCACAGGGGCAGGTGGTGTCTGCCTATGTACGCAATCCCCAGAAATTACCAGCTGACTCCCGCTTGACGATTTACCAAGGTCAGTTGAGTGAAGAAGACAAACTAAGACAGGCTATGACAGGGCAGGACGCAGTCTTGCTCACGCTGGGAAACAGCTTTGCCAATCGGAGCCAGCCTTTCTTTGAAAAGGTTATGCCGACCATCATTGCCAGCATGAAACAGGCGCAGGTGCAACGGCTCATCAGTCTGTCCTCGCTGGGAGTTGGCTTGACCCTTGGCAATACCCGCTACCCCTACCGCTTGGGGGTGCAGACCTTTTTAAGGGGCAATCATCGTGACCACTGGCTTGGCGAAAAAGAGCTAGGAGACTCTGGGCTCAACTGGACGACTATCCACCCAAGTCCTCTCTTTAATGGAGAAAAGACAGCCCACCCCAGCTATCATCTGGCTCATACAGGCTACAAGGTCTCAGGCATAGCCCGCACCATGCGAGCAGATGTAACGGCTGTCATGCTGGAGGTGCTGGCACGACCAGAGACCTACCAGCAGGCGCTGGTCATGTCGTCCCAAGAGGAGGGCAAGCGATGAAAGAAATAGAAACCCTCTATCACTATTTGAAAGCTAGTCAACGGACGATTGTCGTGACAGGAGCAGGCATATCCAATAGCTCTGGGATTAAGGATATGGAGCGCATGGATACCTTAGAAATCTTGCAAACTACCTTTGAGCCCTTGGTGCTCCTCCACCCTAATCGGAGTTACCGCTTATTGCACAAGCACTTTTTAGAGCCTATGCTTGAGCAGGGGCCTAGTCTGACGCATCAGGTATTGGCGGAGCTGGAGCAGGCAGGCATGGTGCAGGGCATCATCACGACCAATATTGACCACCTGCATAGCCTAGCAGGCTCAAAGCAGGTCGCAGAAATCCAAGGGAGCTATGCTCTCAACCGTTGCGCCAAGTGCCAGACGATTTATCGAGGGCTTGAGGTCTGGCAGAGGGGGAGCTATCCTCGCTGCGCCAAGTGCGGTGGCTTGGTCTTAGCCTTTCCTGTCTATTCCCATGTGGGGCTTGAAGAGGAGGCTTATCAGCAGGCTTGTGACTGGGTAGCGACAGCAGACCTCCTCCTTATCATCGGGAGCAAGGGCAACTACGGTAGCTACCTCGCATATCGCCCACAGACAAGCCCTATCCTACAAATCAATCCGCAAGCAACTCAGTTTGACGACCTAGCGACTCTGACGATTCGCAGGGATTCAGATGACATCTTTGCCGCTCTCCAAGGCTTACGCAAGCCTGACCAGTAAGGACGAACCAAATCATAAAGGAAGAAAGAAAACATGTTAGAATTAAAAAATATCAGTAAACAATACCGCACAGGCGATGAAGTGCAAACAACGCTGGATCAGGTCTCGCTGGCCTTCTCCAACCGTGAATTTGTCTCTATTTTGGGGGCAAGTGGTAGCGGGAAGACGACCCTGCTCAATATCATCGGTGGCTTGGATACCTATGACGGCGGAGACTTGCTTGTCAATGGCACATCCACCCAGTCCTTTAAAAAACAAGATTGGGATGCCTATCGGAATGGCACTATTGGCTTTGTCTTCCAAAGTTACAATTTGATTAGCCATTTGAGTATCTTGGAAAATGTCAAAATGGCCCTTACAAATGCTTGGTAAATGGCTACATCAAGGCTATGGAAAACAACCCAGCCCCAGGTTCAAAACCAGAGGTTATCTCACGTACCGTTCTTAAAATCATCAACGCCCGCAACCCTAAAACACGTTACCTTGTTGGTCGTGGCGGTAAATTACTTGTCGGTATCCGTCGTATCTTCGGAGACAAAGCCTTTGACACTATGATGTTGGCATCTATGCGTTAATAACTTGGCAAGAGGCGAGTATCCTCTTTTGCTTGGTCAGCTGTGGCGTGATTTGGTACAATAGTTTTAGAAAGAAGAATTGCCTATGAAACTCACCATTACCAACCAATTTCAAGAATTTCTAAAAGCTATCGGAGCAGATATCACTGTTCTCTTGCAGCGAGCGGAGGTTCCCAACAAGCTCTGGCAGGAAGAAATCAGCCTGACCACCCTGGAATACCACCGTCTCTTACAGGAATTTGACCGCGTTATGTCTGAAGAAAATATCCGTGCTCTCAGTCAAATTTCCCAGATCCAGATGTTCGTGCCAGCCTTATTTGTAGCACTTTCATCTCCGCATGGTATCGAAGCTCTAGACCGTTTTGCTCGTTTTAAGAAAATTGTTGGTCCTATTGAGGTAGATGTCATCGAGGCGGAGACGACTGTTTCTGTCACCTATAAATTCGCCCATGCCAACATGGACCTGCCTAAATTCTCTGTCCTCAATGAGCAGCTACTTGTTCTTAACATGATTCGGACAGGTGTCGGGGAGAGGATTGTGCCACTAGTGGTGGAAAGTCCCTATGACTATGAGGCAGAAACGGTCGAGGAGTTCGGTGTCACGATTCAAAAAGGCGATAGCAATCGTCTGGTCTTTGATAAGGCAGATTTGAAAAAGCCATTTTTGACCCAGAACAATATCATGTGGCAATACTTGGAGACCGAGCTCAATCAACACCTGGCCCAGCAGGTCAGAGAGCAGAGCTTCGCAGGCTATGTCCAGCAAGAACTCTACTCAGCCATTCCAAGCGGCTTTTTCTTGGTAGAGGATATTGCCCACAGGCTTGGTCTCAGCGTGCGGACCCTGCAACGCAACCTGTCGGTTGAAAATACCAGCTTCAAACAGGAACTGCAAGCCGTTCAAAAGGCTATGGCCTTCTCCTATCTCAAGATGAAACTGCCAACAGAGGAGATTTCCAGTCTGATTGGTTACAGCGAGGTCAATGCTTTCAGTCGTGCCTTTAAGAAATAGACGGGCATGAGGGTTACTGAATATAGACAAAAGTTACTTAGTAATACATGATTCATTGCTCTTATTGCTGCTAAAATAGCAAAAATTTACTAGAACTTGAACAAGAATCTGGGTATACAATAAAGGAGTCATCCCATGATGAACTCCTGTTTTTGTGTTAGAGACGTTGTTATTTTATTGTAGGTTTAGCGGTAAATAAGTTGATTCTCATCTATGGTATCTACCTCTGTTGACTGGGATGAGGTTTGTCTTGTTTATGGTCTAATCATTTGACTCTTGAAAATTCATGTTACCAAACTGTTATCTCATTGAGTTAAAAAAGTAGTATAATTATAGCCAATTTAATAAGGAGATAAGTGTGGCATGATAAAAGCATCAGAGAAAAAAGAAGCTCAAGACAGAGTTTTGCAGGTTGTTTATGATTTGGTTTTGAATCCAGAGATTTCAGACGAGGAGCGTCAGATTTTATTGACATTCAAAAATCATCTTGAAGCGGGGAAGGACTTTGATAAGGAGCTCTGCTATTTGTCAGAAAATCTACGACAATTATCAGTTAAACGGCTTAGCCAGAAGCAAGCACTGAGTCCAGCAGTCAGAGATTTCTATAAAAATTTCATCACCACTGGTTTGAAAGAGTCTGAAATAGCTCGAGGTTTAGCTTCTGTAGGCATTTGGCTAAACTAATTAATAGTCAATCAAGAAACTTGACGCTGGCATGCCAATATAGTATGATTAGGTTCAAATTGACTGTTCTTGACAGTGGTGAGAAGTTAGCATCTCAGTTAAGAGCAAGTAAATATGAGAGGTTAAGATGTTTTCAAAAAATTTTGCTATCATGCTTTATGTAGATGATGTGACAGCTGAAAAAGATTTTTGGCAGGCAATCGGTTTTGATATTATGATGGAGTCAGAGATGATGGGGTTCAAAACTTTTGACATGCGCCCATCAATTGACAGCACAGTACTTTTTACAGTTTATGATAAGGACTTCATTCGTCAAGTGTCGCCAGAAGTCCTCGATTTTCAGCCTAGTATCCTTTTCGAAAGTTCAGAGATTGAAGCTCTCCATGAGCGCGTAGCGGCAGTGACTGGTACTGTCAGCGCCATCAATGCGGAACCCTTTTTCAATTTCAATTTTGCCAGTCCAAGTGGTCATTACTATGCTGTAAAAGGTATTTAATGGAGTATATTTGAAAAAGATCGTTAGAGTTTTCTAGCGATCTTTTGTTTGCTTAAAGATTATTGTCTTTGGTGGGAGTGTATGGCTTCATTTTAGTTTCCTTATTTGGGACATTATATCACAAAAAGCAAGTCTGAAAGCGGATTTTATGGTAAAATGATAGGGCAAATAAAAATAGATAGGAAGTTTTATTATGAAATTTCTAGAATTAAACAAGAAACGCCATGCTGTCAAACATTTCAACGCTAAAAAGGTTGATTACAACGATTTACGCACAGCTATTGAAATCGCTACGTTAGCACCCTCTGCTCATAATATCCAACCATGGAAGTTTGTAGTTGTAAAAGAGAGAAAACAGCAACTAGCAGAAGTGATGTATGGTGGCAATAAAGATCAAGCTCAGGAAGCACAATATGTTATTGTTATTTTTAGTGACACAGACCTTCCAAAACGATCACGTAAAATTGCTCGAAATGGGGTTAAAATTTTGTCTGATGATACCTTGAGTCGCTATATGCAATCCTACCCCACTATGTTTCAGCAGTTTAGCCCACAAGTCACTAGCGACTATCTAGCTTTAAATATTGGATTGGTGACGATGAATTTGGTTTTAGCGCTGACCGATCAAGGTTTGGCTTCAAATATTTTTCTTGGTTTTGATAAGACAAAAGTCAATGAAGTATTAGAGATTGACCGTCGTTTTCGACCAGAAGTCTTAGTGACAGTGGGGTACAGTGATGAAAAGACTGAGCCAAGCTATCGTTTACCTGTAGATGACATTATGGAGGTAAGGTAATGGCAGCCATCCAAGATTTAAATCAGCTTTTGGCGAGCATGGAGCCTGTTTTAAAAGAAGAGGTTTTTGTGTTTGCGACCTTGACTGCCTCGTCACAACTTCCTTTTGACTTGATTGAGGCAAGTATTAAGGAAGAGGAAGGTTTGTCAGTTCTTGTCACGGAAAAAATTGCACACACCTATGGCTTAGAGGCTCAGTTTAGATCAGCTTGGATTACGCTAAATGTTCACTCCGATTTGGCTGCGGTGGGTTTAACAGCCGCTTTTGCAAGCGCATTAGGAGAAGCTGGTTTAAGCTGCAATGTGGTAGCTGGAAATTACCATGATCATATCTTAGTGCCATATGATAAAGCGGACTTGGCGATGAGAACATTAAAAGGATTACAAGAAGTAGCACAGAAAGAGAGTTTAGAGAAAAATGACAATTGATTTTAAAGCAGAGGTTGACAAACGCAAAGATGTCATGATGGAAGACTTGTTTAGTCTTTTGCGCATCAATTCGGAACGCGATGATACCCAAGCTAATGATCAACATCCTTTCGGGCCTGGACCTGTGAAGGCATTGGAGCATTTTTTGGCAATGGCAGAGCGTGATGGTTATAAAGCCCGCAACATTGATAATTACGCTGGTGATTTTGAATTTGGTGAGGGAGATGAAGTTCTTGGGATTTTTGCCCATTTGGATGTCGTGCCAGCAGGTAGTGGCTGGGACACCAATCCTTACGAGCCAGTCATCAAAGATGGTAAACTCTATGCGCGTGGGTCATCAGATGACAAAGGTCCAACAATGGCTTGCTACTATGCTCTTAAAATCATCAAAGAACTTGGCTTACCAGTGTCTAAAAAAGTTCGTTTCATTGTCGGTACCGACGAAGAATCTGGTTGGGGGGACATGGACTATTATTTCGCCCACAACGGTCTCAAAGATCCAGATTTTGGCTTCTCACCAGACGCTGAGTTTCCTATTATCAATGGCGAAAAAGGTAACATCACCGAGTACCTTCATTTTACTGGGGAAAATAGCGGAGCTTTCACCTTGCATCGCTTTGCTGGCGGACTTCGCGAAAACATGGTACCTGAATCAGCAACCGCAGCCTTCACTGCAGATTTTGCGCTAACAGACTTGCAAGAAAAGCTGAATGCATTCATTACAGAATATCCAGTGACAGCCGAGCTTAAAGAAGAAGCAGGTCAATTTGTCTTGACAGTCTTTGGTAAATCAGCTCACGGCTCAACACCAGAAGCGGGAATCAATGGTGCCACTTACCTGGCCAAATTCCTCAATCAATTTGCTTTTGACGGTTCTGCTAAAACCTATCTTGACTTCATCGCAACTGTCCTTCACGAAGACTTTTCTGGTGAAAATTTAGGCGTAGCCTACACAGACGATAAAATGGGGCCTCTCAGCATGAACGCAGGTGTCTTCAACTTTGACAAGACTTCTGCTGACAATACCATTGCGTTGAACTTCCGTTACCCACAAGGGACAGATGCTCAAACTATCAAGGCAGGTCTTGAAAAATTAGAAGGCATTGGAAAGGTTACCTTGTCAGAACATGAACACACTCCTCACTATGTGCCTGCTGATGATCCATTGGTGGCAACGCTTTTGTCAGTTTATGAAAAACAAACTGGCCTCAAAGGTCACGAACAAATCATTGGGGGCGGAACTTTTGGACGTCTCTTAAAACGAGGCGTAGCCTTCGGTGCCATGTTCCCAGATTATGTCAACACCATGCACCAAGCCAATGAATTCGCTGATGTAGAAGACCTTTACCGCGCCGCAGCCATCTATGCTGAAGCTATTTATGAGTTAATCAAATAATCTTTCAAAGGCTATAAAGAAAAGGGAATCCGCTAGGATTTCCTTTTTTATTTCCCAAGGCAAAATTGACTAAAGAGTTGGGTAATGAGCTCATCTGGTGCGGCATCACCTGTAATCTCTCCGAGAATTTCCCAAGTTCTAGTCATATCAACCTGCAATAAATCAACTGGCATACCCAGTTCCAGTCCTTCGTTGACAGCACGTAAGCTTTCAACAGCTTTTTCGATCAAGGAAATATGGCGGGCATTGGATAGATAAGTGGCATCTTGTTCCACAATACCAGCATTATCAAAAAAGAGTTGATTAATACGTTCTTCAATGAGGTCAATATTTTGATTTTTCAAAACGGAAATACGGATGACATCACTAGGCAACTCATCAACTTCAATGACTTCGGGTAGATCAGTCTTATTGAGCAAGATGATGCGGTTACTATTTTGACTGAGTTCTAACAAAGTACGGTCTTGTTCAGTGAGTTTTTCTGCTGCGTTGAGGACAAGTAGCACAAGGTCAGCTTCGTTAAGGGCTTTTTTGGAACGTTCAACACCAATTCTTTCAACGATATCATCTGTTTCGCGAATACC
This sequence comes from Streptococcus caballi DSM 19004, assembly GCF_000379985.1. GTDB lineage: Bacteria > Bacillota > Bacilli > Lactobacillales > Streptococcaceae > Streptococcus > Streptococcus caballi. The sequence goes on from NZ_KB904122.1 coordinate 10,918, forward strand.
AGCGGTATCAACAAGTTTGAGAGGAACGCCTTTGATATTGACGTATTCTTCGATGATATCACGAGTGGTGCCTTCGATGTTAGTAACGATGGCTTTTTCTTCACGAAGAAGGTTGTTGAGCAGACTTGATTTACCAACGTTTGGTCGGCCAATGATGGCAGTAGAAAGACCTTCGCGCAAAATCTTGCCACGGCGAGCTGTTCGTAGAAGATTTTCCAGAAGAGCCTGAAATTCTTGCGTTTTCTCGCGCATGAGAGCAGTGGTCATTTCCTCAACATCATCATATTCAGGATAGTCAATATTAACTTCGACCTGAGCCAAGGTATTGAGAATTTCTTGGCGCGTGTTGTCAATCAAAGATTTGAGAGAGCCATCCAACTGTTTAACAGCGATATTCATGGCCTTATCTGTTTTGGCACGGATAATATCCATGACAGCTTCAGCCTGAGTCAAATCAACGCGGCCATTGAGAAAAGCACGCTTGGTAAACTCTCCTGGCTCAGCCATGCGAGCTCCTTGACGTAAAATCAGTTGCAAAATCTCATTGGTTACAGCAATACCGCCATGCGTATTGATTTCAATAACATCCTCGCGCGTGAATGTCTTAGGCGCACGCATGACCCCAACCATAACCTCATCTAAAATCTCATCTTTTTGTGGATCAAAAATGTGACCATAGTTGAGCGTATGCGAATCAACCCTTTCAAGATCTTTTCCCTTAAAAATGCTTTTGGCAATGGTTAGCGCATCGCTGCCGGAAATACGGACGATACCGATAGCTCCTTCTCCCAGCGGTGTTGCGATAGCAGTGATAGTATCAAACTCTTTTGTAATCATACGGTTATTGTAACGCAAAAGAATAGAGGAGGCAAGTGATTGCTATCTCCTGCTTGGTAGTTCCCTTCTTTTTAAAATCTATTAACAAAAAATGTTGAAGATCTGTCTCCAATCCTTCCTCAAAGGGGTGAAATAAAACATTTCGAAAGTAGAAAAAGACTAATGTTGCAGTCATTCCTGCTAACAAATGTTTTATTTGAATTGATAGTTAGCCGATCTTTAAAAGTTAGTTGTTCAGAAAATGAGTTCCTTGTAACTCAGTCTGTATTTTTCGTCAGAAAACCTGACCCCCGATACGATGTGCAAAGTCCTTCAGAAAAATGGCGAGGAGGCCACCATAATCGGTAAGCGTTGATTTTTCTTTCCCTTCTCTTTGCGACTTAAAATATTAAAATGCTTCCAAAAATGGCTTTAGTCATGTTATAATATGATTTGAGATGACTTTTATAAAATCTAGGAGGAGTCTATGGAAAAACTAAAGAAAATTGCCGCTGTCACAGCGACTCAGTATGTTAAAGATGGTATGGTTGTTGGTCTTGGAACAGGTTCAACAGCTTATTATTTTGTTGAAGAAATCGGTCGTCGTGTTCAAGAAGAAGGCTTGCAGATCATAGGTGTTACAACATCTAGTCGGACGACTGCACAGGCTGAGAGCTTGGGGATTCCTCTCAAAGCTGTTGATGATATTGATATCATCGATGTCACTGTCGACGGTGCAGATGAAGTTGATCCAGATTTTAACGGTATTAAGGGTGGCGGTGGCGCTCTTCTCATGGAAAAAATTGTTGCCACACCAACAAAAAATTATATTTGGGTAGTTGATGAGAGCAAGATGGTTGAAAAATTGGGTGCTTTCAAACTTCCTGTTGAGGTCGTGCAATATGGTGCAGAACGCATCTTCCGCGAATTTGCAGCTAAGGGTTATAAACCTTCTTTTCGTGAATATGATGGTGTGCGCTTCGTGACAGACATGAAGAACTTCATTATTGATCTAGATCTTGGTGTCATTGACAATCCAGTTGAATTTGGCAAGGAATTAAAGGCTATGACTGGTGTTGTAGACCATGGACTTTTCACTGGAATGGTTAATAAAGTCATTGTCGCTGGTAAAGACGGCGTCAAAGTACTTGAAAGACCTTAGTATTTTTAAGCAAAATCTATAAGTAAATTCCTAAGCTTCTCTCTTTGCTTCTGATTATCTTAATCTTGTTTGGCGTTGCTGGAAACGGTGGCTTTAGCGATTAAATAAAGGAATCAGCAAAGAAAGCACTTGGGCAGGTCATGGGTGCCAACCGTAACCACCCTTAGAAAGAAATAACATGTCAACATTTGATCGTATTCACTTAGTCGTTCTGGATTCTGTCGGAATCGGTGCAGCTCCAGATGCCAATAATTTCCAAAACGCTGGTGTACCAGATGGTGCTTCTGATACTCTGGGACACATCTCAAAAACTGTTGGACTTAATGTACCAAACATGGCCAAGATTGGCTTGGGCAATATCCCGCGTCCGCAAGCATTAAAAACTGTCCCAGCTGAAGAACATCCAAGCGGTTATGCTACAAAATTACAGGAAGTCTCTCTTGGTAAAGACACTATGACTGGTCACTGGGAAATTATGGGACTCAATATCACCGAACCCTTTGACACTTTCTGGAATGGTTTTCCAGAGGAAATTATCACCAAGATTGAAGAATTTTCCGGTCGCAAAGTTATTCGTGAAGCCAATAAACCTTATTCAGGAACAGCTGTTATTGAAGACTTTGGTCCACGTCAAATGGAAACAGGTGAATTGATTATCTACACTTCAGCTGATCCAGTTCTCCAAATTGCAGCACATGAGGATATTATTCCGCTTGATGAACTCTATCGTATTTGTGAATACGCACGCTCTATTACCTTAGAACGTCCAGCTTTGCTTGGCCGTATTATTGCTCGTCCTTATGTGGGAACTCCAGGACATTTCACACGTACAGCTAATCGTCGTGACCTTGCCGTGTCACCTTTTGCCCCAACTGTTCTTAATAAGTTGGACGAAGCAGGCATTGACACCTTTGCTGTTGGTAAAATCAACGATATTTTCAATGGTTCAGGTATTAATCATGACATGGGACACAATAAATCAAATAGTCATGGTATGGATACATTGATTAAGACTATGGGCTTGTCTGAGTTCCAAAAAGGCTTCTCTTTTACTAACTTGGTTGACTTTGATGCTCTTTATGGACACCGCCGCAATGCACACGGTTATCGTGATTGTTTGCACGAATTTGATAAGCGTTTACCAGAGATTATTGCTGCTATGCGCGACAAAGATTTGCTGCTGATCACGGCTGATCACGGAAATGATCCAACCTATGCAGGAACTGACCATACTCGTGAATACATTCCGCTTTTGGCTTACAGTCCATCCTTTACAGGCAATGGCCTTATTCCAGTGGGACATTTTGCGGATATCTCAGCAACCATCGCTGATAATTTCGGTGTTGAAACAGCCATGATTGGGGAAAGTTTCTTAGATAAGTTGGTCTAAAACAGGAAAAGGAAATTTTATGTCTGAACAATTAAGTTTACTCGAAAAAATTGAAGAAGCACGTCATTTTTTGAAATGGCGTGGTTGTGATGCGCCAGAATTTGGTCTCATTCTAGGATCTGGTCTTGGTGAATTGGCTGAAGAAATTACCGACTCTATTACTGTTGATTATAAAGACATTCCACACTGGGGCTTGTCAACAGTAGCAGGGCATGCTGGCAAATTAGTTTATGGTGACCTTGGTGGACACAAGGTCTTGGCTCTTCAAGGCCGTTTCCACTATTATGAAGGAAATCCTATGGAGCTGGTGACTTTTCCTGTCCGTGTCATGAAGGCCTTGGGGTGTGAAGGAGTTTTAGTCACCAATGCTGCTGGTGGAATTGGCTTTGGGCCTGGTACATTGATGGCTATTTCAGATCACATCAATATGACTGGTCAAAATCCTCTGATTGGTGCTAATCTGGATGATTTTGGTCCACGTTTCCCTGATATGTCAAACGCCTATACGCCCGAATACCGTAAAGTTGCTCATGAAGTAGCTGATAAGATTGGCATTAAGTTAGACGAAGGGGTGTATGTTGGTGTATCTGGACCTTGCTATGAAACGCCTGCTGAAATTCGTGCCTTTAAGACACTAGGTGCGGATGCTGTTGGTATGTCAACGGTTCCTGAAGTGATTGTTGCAGCTCATTCTGGGCTTAAAGTTTTGGGGATATCTGCTATTACTAATCATGCAGCAGGTTTTCAATCGGAACTTAACCATGAAGAAGTGGTTGCCGTTACCCGACGCATCAAGGAAGAATTCAAGAGCTTGATTAAATCTATTCTGGAAGCCTTGTAGAAATTAGGTTAATATGCGTGTTCATTTTATTATTCATGAGAGTTTTGAAGCACCAGGTGTTTATCTGGATTGGGCTAATCAGCACCATCAAGTTAGCATGACCAAATGCTATGAAAATCGGGCTTTGCCACAGTCTATTGATGATTTGGACATGTTAATTGTCATGGGAGGGCCACAAAGTCCTCAGACGACAAAGGAAGAGTGTCCTCATTTTGATGCGGCAGCTGAAATGGAACTCATTCAGCGTTTTGTTGCAGCCGACAAGCCCGTTATCGGTGTCTGCCTCGGCGCTCAGCTATTAGGTCAGTCTTACGGGGCTCAAGTTCAATCTAGTCCACATAAGGAAATTGGAAATTTCCCTATTCACTTGACAACAGCTGGTCTGGAAGATGAGAAGTTATCGTCTTTTAAACCCAACTTGGTTGTTGGCCATTGGCATGGAGATATGCCTGGTTTGACTGAGAATGCTCAGGTCTTGGCCAAAAGTCAAGGCTGTCCTCGTCAGATTGTCAAATACAGCGATAAGCATTATGGATTTCAATGCCACTTGGAATTTAAAAAGGAAATGGTTGAAGCACTTTTGGCTCAGGAGGCTGACTATGAACAAAGCGTAGCCAGTCATCCTTTTGTGCAAGAAGCAGAAGCTATTCTGTCTTATGATTATTCTGAAATGAACCAAGCTTTAGTATCATTCCTAGACCATTTTAATGCTTAAACTACAAAACACTTACCAGTGGCGTTTACTCTGTGCCCTTGTCCTGACAGCAATTTTTGCAGGTTTGGGTGGTATCTTTTTGCATGAGCTACTACATGTTGTTGAGAAACTTCTCTTTGGTCAAGCTGAAAGTCAGGGAGCAACTTTCTTTCTCTCCGTTCCTCCTTTGCGACGGTTCTGGGTTGCCTTTGGCACAGGCCTTTTGTCAGCCTTTGGTTGGTTGATTTTACAAAGCAAACATAGGCAAATCTTATCTATCAAAGCGCAAATGGCGCAAGATGAACAAAGTCAGTCAGACCGTCCCATTTTGTGGGTTCATTTCTGTCATATTCTTTTGCAGATTGTTTCTGTTGGTGCAGGCTCACCAATCGGAAAAGAAGGAGCTCCGCGTGAATTGGGTGCTCTTGGTGCAGGGAGAATAGCAGCTTGTTTCAAGTTGACTTTACCAGACAGGCGCTTTCTCATTGCTTGCGGTGCGGCGGCAGGCTTGGCGGCTGTTTATCAGGTACCGCTTGCTAGTACCTTCTTCATTTTTGAAACTTTGGCTATTGGCCTGTCCATACGCAACCTTTTATTGGCAGGCTTGGCGACCTTCTTAGCTGCTTGGATGGCTCAGTTGGTCATTTCGTCTGAAGCACTTTATCAGATTGCTGCTTTTAAGACGAATTGGTCGAGTCTTCTCGTGGCACTTGTGGTAGGAGCAATTGTTGGTCCTTTGGCGCAACTTTTTCAAAGGATTGTTGTCGTTGCCAACTGTCATAAGCAAAAAGACAAGCTTATCTTAGCCTATTTGCCGCTTGTTTTTGCCCTACTGGCTCTATTGTCTCTTACTTTTCCTGAACTTTTGGGAAATGGCGGAGCTTTCGCCCAGCAAGTCTTTAATGGTATGGGTATGAAGCATACTTTCTTGCTGTTATTCTTAAAAGCTGCGTTGGTTGTTTTTGTCATGCGTGCTGGTGCCTATGGTGGCACTTTGACACCATCTTTTGCCATGGGTAGTGCCTTAGGACTTATCATCTTTTCTGGCTTGCATCTGCTCAATCCAAATCTTGCTAGCAATGCAGCTATTTTATCGGGTGCAGTAGCTTTTCTGGCTACGACTATGAGCGCGCCACTGACAGCTGTTGGCTTGGTTATGTCCTTTACTGGTCAACCACCGTCAGCCCTTTTACCCTTGCTTGTGGCAGTTGTTACAGCTCATTTTATCAATATTTTTCTTACAACATTACTAAATAGAAATTGAGGAAACTTATGTCAATTCATATTGGTGCCGAACAAGGCCAAATTGCTGATAAAATTTTACTTCCTGGTGACCCTTTGCGTGCCAAATTTATCGCAGAGCATTTTTTAGAAGATGCTGTATGTTTTAATGAGGTCCGCGGCATGCTTGGTTATACAGGAACCTATAAAGGGCATCGTGTCTCAGTTATGGGAACAGGGATGGGGATGCCTTCTATTTCCATCTATGCTAATGAGCTCATCACTTCTTACGGTGTTAAAAAGTTAATCCGTGTCGGAACAGCAGGCTCAGTTAATAAAGATGTGCATGTGCGTGACCTAGTTTTGGCGCAGGCTGCTGGAACCACTTCAAGCATGATTAAAAATGAGTGGCCACAATATGATTTCCCACAAATTGCTGATTTTGATCTCTTAGATAAAGCGTATCACATTGCTAAGGATTTGAAATTGACAGCGCATGTTGGTAGCGTGCTTTCTATTGATGCTTTTTATTCAGATTTTGCAGATAATAACATCAAGCTTGGTCAACTAGGCATCAAGGCATTGGAAATGGAAGCTGCGGCACTTTACTATTTGGCTGCTAAACACGGTGTGCAAGCTCTGGGTATCATGACTATTTCAGATAGCTTGGTCAACGATGAGGACACAACGGCAGAAGAACGTCAGACTACTTTTACTGACATGATGAAAGTTGGGCTTGAAACCCTGATTGCTTAAGATGACAGATTTAAAAGAAGCCATTCGCATTTTAACGGAGGTTTATGCCTACAATCACGCCTATAAGCTGGCTTTGTCTTCTAAAGATAGTTCTGATGATTTACTCTTCATCTTGGGTATGCTCAAGGAGCGGCGTGAGCTGAATGTGGATTATCTCTTCCAGCATCAGTCTCGGCTTAAGCAGCTTGAGCAGTCTTATGGGCTGAAGCTCTTGCACAACAAGTACGAAAAAGAATTGTTAGCCAACTACATCATGGATTTGGAAGCCAAGCTTAGAAATGGTGAAATCATTGATTTTGTCAGAGCTGTCAGTCCGATTTTATATCGTCTCTTTATGATTTTTCTGACGAGAGAAGTTCCTGACATCATGGATTATATTAATGATTCTAAAAATGATAACTATGATTGTTGGAAATTTTATAAGATGAAGAATGCGGATAATGAAGCTGTTCGTCATTTTGCTAGTAAGTGGCGGGATACGCGTGTTAATTCAAAAAGTTTGGCAGAATTCATTCAGCTGACCAATGTCTCCAAAAGCGTGAAAGAGGCAGTGCTAACTTTGAGGAATTTTGAAAAGAATGTCAGAAATCCCCTTGCTCATCTCATTAAATCTTTTGATGAAGAGGAGTTGCACCGCACAACGAATTTCTCTTCTCAGGAATTTTTGAATCAGATTATCTATCTTGCCAGACAAGCAGGCGTCTACTACGATGGTAGAAATTTCTACTTTGACTCTGTCAATCAAGTGATTTTGACCTTACTGAATGAGGAAAGTATCTAATCTGGTAAAATGTTTGAAACAAAAATAAGGTTGGGGCGAAAGCCCCAGCCTTATTTGCATATATGAAAGTCAAAATCTACTATTTATCAAATTTAACTTCTTCAAGTAGATAATCAATGAATTTTTCTCCCATTTTGGAGAAGTTTGCCTTTTCATGACGGATGTAGATAATGTCAATCGTCTCCTCCACGTCCAGCGGAATAGATACAATATCATCACCATTGAGATTGCTGTTGAGGATACCAGTCGCAACGGTATAGCCGTTCAGGCCAATCAAGAGATTGAAGAGAGTAGCACGGTCGCTGACGACGATTGATTTCTTATGAGGAATCTGCGACATGATTTCTTCAGAAAAGTAGAAGGAATTATGAATCCCTTGATCATAACTGAGGTAGGGAAAGTCTTCCAAGTCTTTCAGAGTAATCAGTTTTTTTTCAGCTAGTGGGTTGGACTTGCTGACGAAGATGTGAGGGCGAGCCTTGAAAAGGCTGGTATAAGTTAGGTGATTGTCATCAAACATCTTGGTCAAGACATCTCGGTTGTAGCTATTGAGAAAGAGAACACCAATCTCAGAACGGAAGTTTTTGACGTCATCAATGATTTCATAGGTTCTAGTCTCACGCAAGAAGAGCTCGTAACGTGACATATCTGTTCCTTTAAGGAGTGAGACAAAGGCATTGACCACAAAGGCATAATGTTGAGCTGAAACGCTAAAAAGTTCGCGTACATTGCTTTTGCTTTTGTATCGTTCCTCTAAGAGCGTTGTTTGTTCAACGACCTGACGAGCGTACGATAGAAATTCAACCCCATCCTTTGTCAGGGTGATGCCTTTAGGTTTTCGGATAAAGATTTCAATTCCCATTTCACGTTCAAGGTCACGAACAGCATTGGAAAGGCTGGGCTGAGTAATAAAGAGCTCCTTGGCAGCTTCATTCATACTGCCTGTCTCGACGATTTTTATAATGTAATGTAATTGTTGAATTCGCATAACTTAAGTTTATCCCAAAAGAGAAAATGGCGCAAGCAAAATGAGGTAGAATGATTATTAAAGAAAAAATCGAGAAAGGAAGTGTAGAAACAATTATACTTAAAAGATGAATTTGGTCACATAACAAAACACTTTTGTAATAAAAACTATTAGATATTGTAAACAATTATAAAATTGCAAATTTGCTGTAATAATGCTATAATAGCGGTGATAATTAAGTTTATTTTAAGGATTTGGAGAAATTATGGCTACACATTCACGTCGTAGAAGTTCAAAAAGCTCGTCTCAATCAGCTACTTGGACAATTGTCAACCTTGCCTTTTTAGTGCTTTATACTATTTTAACTGGCATTGTACTCTTCAACATGTATACTTATAATTTTTTGGCTTTCCGGCATATTAATATTATTTATACTGTTGTTTTGGCTCTAGTTTTCCTACTAGCTCTAATTTTGATTATTCGGAAAAAAGCACAGTTATTGACAACGATTCTACTAATCGTTTTTTCACTGATTTCAGGCCTAACACTTTTTGGTTTTAAGTCTGCCATTGATGTGACTGCTAATATGAATAAGACAGCCTCTTTTTCAGAGACTAAGATGAGTATTGTTGTTCCAAAAGATAGCACTATTTCAAATGTTTCTGAGTTGACAAGTGTACAGGCACCTTTGAATAGCGACCAGTCAAATATTGAGGAGCTGATTTCAAAGATAAAATCTGAAAAAGACTTTAGTTTAGAAACTGAAGCAGTTGATTCTTATCAAAAAGCCTATGAAAATTTGATTGCTGGTGAAAGCAAGGCTATGGTTTTGAATAGTGCTTATTCAAGTTTGCTTGAGCTGTCTTATCCAGATTACGAATCAAAGATTAAAACCATCTATTCTTATACTATCTCTAAGGAAGTCAAGAATTCAAAATCAACAACAAAAACAAATGCCAATGTTTTCAATATTTACATCAGTGGTATTGATACCTATGGTTCAATCTCAACGGTCTCACGTTCTGATGTCAATATCATCATGACAGTGAACATGAAGACCCACAAGGTTCTTTTGACTACCACACCACGTGATGCCTATGTCCAAATTCCAGATGGTGGTAATAATCAATATGATAAACTGACCCATGCTGGTATTTATGGTGTTGAAACATCAATGAAGACTTTGGAAAATCTTTATGGTATTGACATCAACTATTATGCAAGAATCAACTTCACCTCATTTATTAAACTGGTAGACCTTCTTGGGGGTATCGAAGTTTATAATAATCAAGCATTTACTGCTCATACAAATCATGACTATAGTTTTCCTGTAGGAAATGTTCATTTAGATTCGAAAGGTGCTTTAGCCTTTGTTCGTGAACGTTATTCTCTAAGTGGTGGCGATAATGATCGCGGTAAGAACCAAGAAAAAGTTATTTCAGCTATTATTGATAAGTTAACGTCTGCTGGTTCGATTTCTAAAATTTCAAGCATTGCCAATGGTTTGCAAGATTCAGTCCAAACAAACATGTCTCTGGATACGTTGATGACCTTGGCTAATACGCAGTTGTCATCTGGGGATCATTTCACGGTGACATCACAAGCTATCACAGGTACAGGCTCTACAGGTCAGTTGCAGTCCTATGCCATGCCAACTGCTAGTCTTTACATGATGCAGCTTGATGATGCAAGTTTGGCTAATGCTAAACAAGCTATCTCAGATACTATGGAAGGAAAATAAGATGATCGACATCCACTCGCATATTGTCTTTGATGTAGATGATGGACCAGATACTTTGGAAGAGAGCCTCTTACTTATTGGTGAGAGTTATAAACAAGGCGTCCGCAAGATTGTTTCGACATCTCATAGACGAAAGGGCATGTTTGAGACTCCAGAAGAGAAAATATTTGACAATTTTTCTAAGGTCAAAGAAGAAGCAGAAAAGCTCTATCCTGGATTGGAACTTTATTTTGGTGGTGAACTCTACTATACTCAAGAGCTTTTGGAAAAATTGGAAAATGCTCTGGTTCCTCGTATGAACAGGACGCGCTTTGCTCTCATTGAGTTTAGTATGACAACACCATGGAAAGAGATCCACACAGCGCTTAGTAATGTCCTTATGCTGGGTATTACGCCTGTCATTGCTCATATTGAGCGGTATAATGCTTTGGAGTTCAATAAAAAGAGGGTGCAGGAGTTGATTGATATGGGTTGTTATACTCAAATCAATAGCCTGCATGTTCTTAAGCCAAAGCTTTTTGGAGATAAGTATAAGGCCTTCAAAAAACGTGCCCAGTATTTTTTAGATGAAGATATGGTGCATTGTGTTGCCAGTGATATGCACAACTTGGATAAGCGCCCACCCTATATGGAACAAGCTTATAAATACATCTACAAAAATTATGGACGCAAGAGAGCCCAAGATTTATTTAAAAATAATCAACAAGCTTTGTTGGATAATCAATATATTTAGGAGTAAACATGAGTAACAAAAATAATTCAACCGTCGAAATTGATGTGCTTTTCCTGTTAAAGAAGTTATGGTTTAAAAAGTTTTTAATCATTTTCATTGCCCTCTTCTTTGGGACCTTGTCACTATTAGGGAGTATTTTCCTTATCAAACCATCCTATACGTCAACAACACGAATCTATGTTGTTAACCAAAATAATAACAATAACGCTAGCAATCTGACAGCGCAAGATTTGCAAGCGGGTTCTTATTTGGTCAATGACTATAAAGAAATTATTACCTCACAAGAAGTTTTGACTAAGGCGATTGAAAAGAACAAAGAAAATTTGACACCTGAAGAGCTGTCTAAAATGATATCTGTAGCGATTCCAACAGATACACGTGTGATTTCTATTTCAGTTAAAAATCATGATGCTAAAAAAGCTAGCGAGTTAGCCAATTCCATTCGTGAAGCTGCTTCTGACAAAATTAAAGATGTTACAAAAGTTCAAGATGTCACGACATTGGAAGCTGCTGAAGTTCCTGATGAACCATCTTCACCAAATATTAAACGCAATTTGATTCTCGGTGTTTTAGTTGGTGCTTTCCTTGCAATCGTAGGGGTTCTTCTATCAGAAATCTTAGATGATCGTATTAAACGTCCTGAAGATGTAGAAGATGTCTTGGGAATGACTCTGATTGGTGTGATTCCAGATATTAACAAATTATAAGGAGTAAACAATGCCACAATTAGAATTAGTGAGTTCTAAAGCTCAAATAGCCAAATCTACGGAAGAGTATCTCAATTCCATCAGAACTAATATTCAATTTAGCGGTCGGGATCTAAAAGTTCTAACTATTACATCAGTTCAACCTGGAGAAGGAAAGTCAACGACATCTACCAACTTGGCTATTTCCTTTGCAAGTGCTGGTTTTAGGACCTTGTTGATTGATGCTGATACTCGTAACTCAGTGATGTCAGGAACTTTTAAGGCAAATGAACGTTACCAAGGCTTGTCAAGTTTTCTTTCAGGAAATGCGGAGCTATCTGAGGTCATCTGTGATACCAACGTTGAGAATCTTATGGTTATTCCTGCTGGACAAGTTCCTCCAAATCCGACTAGCCTATTGCAGAACGCTAACTTTAACAGCATGATTGAGACTGTCCGTAATCTTTATGATTATGTGATTATTGATACTCCTCCGATTGGTCTAGTTATTGATGCGGCTGTTGTTGCTCAAAAAGCAGATGCTAGTATTTTAGTGACGGAGGCTGGTGCTATCAAGAAGCGCTTTATCCAAAAAGCAAAAGAACAATTGGAACAAAGTGGAACGCCATTTCTTGGTATCATTCTAAATAAAGTTGATAACACGGTTGATTCTTACGGTAGTTATGGTGCCTATGGTTCATACGGTGAGTATGGCAAGAAGGAAGAAAAAAGGAAAAAGCGTAAGAAATAATCACAGAGAGGAAAGTGCCAGATGTATAGTGAATCAACTATTGCTAAGTTTTTATTTCTTATTGGTGATGCTGTTGCCGTTTTTGCTTCTTTCTTTGTCATATTTTTCTTCTTTAGCTATGAAAGCTTGTTAAATCCAGCTTTTAATCTTATAACGGTAGGATTGACACTGTTACTAAGCGTTGCTAGTAATCAGTACTCAATCATACACCACAGAAGACTTCTTAAGGAAGTGGTTTACGTCTTTGTGTTTTGCATTGAGTTTCTGATTGCCTACATTTTTGTGATTTTTTGTGCTTTTTATTTTGATAGTGCGACAAGGGCTGACTTTCCCCTGAGGCTCATTGCAGGTCAGGTAGTGGTAGTATATGTTTTAACCTACCTGATTCGAACATTAGTCCACTTGTTTAGTAAAAATCATCAGTTAAACACGAAAAATATCATTCTTGTGACTAATTCAAAGGATTATATTTCTGGGCTGGATTTTTTGACTCAACAAAATGCTCAGGTTGTTGCCTGTTTAAGTCATGATCTGTTTTCAGGAACAAACTATCCCATATTAAATAGTTTTGATGAAGTGCGCTACCTCTTGACAAATTGCGAAGTGAATGAAGTTTATGTGACCAATGAAGCAAGACAGCTGTTTTTAGAGGAGCAAGACTATTTTGCCAGCCTAGGCATTCCTGTAACCATCTGTCTTTCTGGCATGGAGAAGTCTAGCTTTACGTCGGCGACTTTGCATCAGTATGATAATCAGACAGTTTTGACCTATTCATTAAATCAAGTTAATTATCGTCTCCTCCTCATTAAGCGTTTATTTGATATCCTTGCCTCTCTTATAGGGCTTATCATAACAGGAATAGTTGCGATTATTATTTATCCTATCGTTCAAAAGCAATCTAAGGGACCACTCTTGTTTAAGCAAAAGCGTGTCGGAAAAAATGGTAAAGTTTTTGACATTTATAAATTTAGAAGCATGTATCTTGATGCGGAAGAGCGTAAAAAAGATTTGATGAAGGTTAATGAATTGAGCTCGGATCATATGTTTAAAATGGAAAATGATCCTCGTATCTTTCCATTTGGGCAAAAGCTAAGAGATTGGTCAATAGATGAACTGCCTCAGTTTATCAATGTCCTTAAAGGCGATATGTCTCTGATAGGGACTCGGCCACCGACAGTTGAAGAGTATCAAAAGTATGATTTGCATCACTTTAAACGCCTTGCTATGAAACCTGGTATCACCGGTATGTGGCAAGTCTCTGGAAGAAGTAATATCACAGATTTTGAAAAAGTGGTCGAACTTGATCTGTCTTACATAAAGAATTGGTCAATTTGGTTAGATATTAAAATTATATTTAAAACAATAGCTGTTGTTTTAAAACGGGAAGGAAGTAAATAAGGATTCTTATTCTGAATAGAGTATCACAATGAAAAAAAATGTTTCCGTGAAGTGGAATATTGTCATGAATTTTATTTTGACAATGTCAAATTTTATCTTTCCGCTAATTACCTTTCCTTATGTATCTCGTGTATTATTGCCAGTAGGAACTGGTAAGGTAGCTTTTGCGACATCCATCGTTTCTTATTTTACAATGGTTGGTATGTTAGGTATCCCTACCTATGGTATTCGAGCCTGTGCAAAGGTTAGAGATGATAAAGAGAAGTTATCAAAGACGGTTCAAGAAATTATGGTCATTAATACAATTGCTATGACGCTTTCTCTTGTAAGCTACATTATTGCTATTATATTCGTTCCTCGTATGGCACATGATAGCACACTGTTTATGATTAATATTGCTTCTCTTGTATTTAACTTAATTGGTTGCGAATGGTTATATAAAGCTTTAGAGCAATATTCATATATAACTATCAGATCAATTATATTGAAGTTTGTCGCACTCATTTTGATGTTCCTAATGGTTCATCAAAAAAGTGACTATGTCATTTATGGAGCCATCTCAATCTTAGCGAGTGTTGGTTCAAATTTGTTCAACTTTTTGAATTTAAGACGATTTTTGACGTTGAAGTGGTATCCTAATATGAATTTAAGGCAGCATATTCGTCCAATTTTCAGTTTCTTCATGATGACTGTGGCAACTACAATCTATACAAATTTAGATTCTGTTATGCTAGGCTTTATGAAGGGGGACGAAGCAGTAGGTTATTACAATGCAGCTGTCAAAATTAAAACAATCTTGGTTAGCTTAGTCACTTCAATGGGGGCTGTTTTACTACCACGTTTATCTTTTTATTTAAAAGAGGGACGAGATAAAGAGTTTAAAGACCTGACTGTTCGTTCATTGCAATTTGTATGTTTTATTTCTATTCCACTATGGATTTACTTTACCTTATTTGCCAAAGAAGGTATTTATTTCTTATCTGGGACAGAATATACAGGTTCCATTGTACCAATGCAGATTATTATGCCAACGTTATTCCTTATCGGTATTTCTAATCTTCTAGGTATTCAGATACTGGTTCCTATGGATAGAGAAAATGAGGTCCTAAAATCTGTTGCCATTGGTGCGGTTGTTAATCTAATTGTCAATGCAATCTGTATTCCTAAGTTTGGTGCTTCTGGTGCAGCCTTTGGTACTTTAGTTGCTGAAGCATTTGTGACGGGTTATCAAATTTATGTTTTGAGAGATTTTTTAAAATCCATTATCCAAAATGTAAAGTTATTCAAAAATATTATTGCGACGGCCTGTTCTTCTTCTGCTGCGCTAGGAGTCCTAACATTAATCAATGGTCGAATATCTTTGTTTTTAATTCTTATTATAACGGCAGGAATTTTTGGCATTGTTTACGGTGTAGTTGGCTTATTTCTAAAAGAAGAATTTACAATGTATCTATTGAGATATATGAAAAAATGAGGAGATAAAGTTAAATGAAAAATTATGATTATTTAGTTGTTGGTTCAGGTTTGTTTGGTGCTATTTTTGCTCACGAAGCAGCCAAAAAAGGAAAGAAAGTTAAAGTTATTGAGAAACGTGAACATATCGCTGGAAATATTTTCACAAAAGAGGTAGAAGGGATTCAGGTCCACGAGTATGGTGCTCATATCTTCCATACTTCAGATAAGGAAATTTGGGATTATATCCAACAATTTGCAGAGTTTAACCGTTATACCAACTCGCCAATTGCTAACTACAAGGGTGAAATTTATAACTTACCTTTCAATATGAATACCTTTAACAAACTTTGGGGTGTGGTGACACCAGCAGAGGCACAGGCTAAGATTGATGAACAGCGTGCAGTGCTTGGTGGGAAAACACCTGAAAACTTGGAAGAACAGGCGATTTCATTAGTTGGTACAGACATCTATGAAAAGCTGATTAAAGACTATACCGAAAAACAATGGGGTAAACCAACTACTGAACTGCCAACCTTTATCATTCGCCGTTTACCAGTTCGTTTGACTTATGACAATAACTATTTTAACGATACTTATCAAGGTATTCCAATCGGTGGTTATACTCAAATCGTCGAAAAAATGCTTGCTCACGATAATATTGATGTGGAGACTGGCGTTGACTTCTTTGATAAAAAAGAAGAATACCTCAAAGAATTTCCTAAAATTGTCTTTACAGGGATGATTGATCAGTTCTTTGATTATCAACTTGGAGAACTAGAATACCGTAGCCTTCGTTTTGAAATAGAAACACTAGATATGGAAAACTACCAAGGTAATGCGGTCGTTAACTATACTGACTCTGAAACCCCTTATACACGAATTATCGAACATAAGCACTTTGAGTTCGGTACCCAACCTAAGACCATCATCACAAAGGAACATTCTAAGACTTGGTCTAAAGGTGATGAACCATATTATCCAGTAAATAACGATCGTAACAACCATCTTTACAAAGAGTACAAAAAACTCGCTGATAAGCAAGGCAATGTCATCTTCGGTGGTCGACTTGGGCAGTATCGCTACTATGACATGCATCAAGTTATTGCAGCAGCGTTGCAGTGTGTTAGAAATGAAGTGAAATAAAAGTAGTAGTGTATTTAACAGTAAAAAAATATTATTGATAGAGTGATTGCTTTACTGCTCCTTATAGTACTTATTATAATTCCTATTATGATGCTCTTGATTTTTATTTATGATTATAAATCGGTATTCTTTATCCAGCAGAGAGCAGGCTTTCGTTTCAAGAAGTTTGATGTGATTAAATTCCGTTCGATAACAAGTAATACTGATAAGCTTATAAAATCTCAATTGTATCTGGAAATACACATGTTTTGGATTTTATTGGTCAACGCCCATTACAGGAGATGGGAGTAGATGAATTCTTAAGCCTCTCTAGGGTTAACAACAAGGAATTAATGAAGCAACGTCTCGAGGTAAAACCAGGTATTCTTTGTTACTGGCAAATTACTAAAAATTAAAACGACGTGCCATTTGAAGATCGTATGAAAATGGACGTTGATTATGCCAAGAATCTTTCCTTTATAGAAGATTTAAAAATCTTAGTTCAAGGAATTAAGACTGTTATTTTAGGAAACAATATGTAGGAGAAAATTTTGAAAAACGTTAAACTAGTTGTAGCGACGCATAAGAAATTTCAAATGCCGGCGGATTCTAACCTTTATCTTCCTGTTCATGTTGGACGGGAAGGTAAGGATGATTTAGGCTTAGTTGGAGATAATACGGGTGATAATATTTCAAGTCTAAATCCTTATTACTGTGAGTTGACTGGTTTGTACTGGGCTTGGAAGAATCTTGATTGTGACTATCTTGGCTTGGTGCATTATCGTCGCTATTTTACAGCTTCACAAGAGAGATACAGCGAGAAAATCAAGATTGATGAGGTTATTTTAAATCACAATCAAATTGATCATTTATTGGACCAAGCAGATGTCATTGTTCCTAAGAAACGAAAGTATTATATTGAGACTCTTTATTCTCATTATGCAAATACTTTAGATGGTAGTCACCTAGATAAAACACGTGAGATTATTAAAAAAATATCTCCAGATTACCTAGAGTCATTTGATAAGGTTATGAAACAGCGCAGTGGTTACATGTTTAATATGTTTATCATGAAGAAAGAGTTAGTCAATGACTATCTAACTTGGCTATTTCCTATTTTAGATGCTTTATATGAAACTATTGATATTTCAACCTATACCCCTTTCGAGGCTAGATTGTTTGGACGTGTAAGTGAATTGCTATTTAATGTTTGGCTATGTCAAAGAAAAATTAACCCAAAGGAAATTCCATTTATGTATATGGAAAAGGTTGACCTCTTTCAGAAGGGAAAAGCTTTCTTAGAAGCAAAGTTTTTGGGAAAGAAGTATGGAAAGAGTTTTTAGGGAGTAGGTATGAAAAATAATAATTCGCTGAGTAAAATTTTATTTTTTCTTGCCTATGGGTTATGGGTGTCAGCTTATCTTTTAGGATATACAATGTATCCATTGACATATACTTTTATTGGAAGTATAGCAACGATGCTCACTTGGGTATCAACTGGTATATTATTCGTCAAAATAGTAATTGATAGGTATTTTTCATATAGAACAATTCTTCTTACGATAATTATCGTAGTATTACTTACTATTGTTGGCTATAGTAGTGGGCAACTACCGAAAATGTTATTTTTTGGATTAATTTTAGTAGGTTCTAAAAATATTAATTTAAAGAAAGTTTTAAAGATACATGCTTATTTATTAATTGGAACTTTAGTTATTACTTATTTAGGAGTTAAATTAGATATTATCCAAAATATTAGTCACGTCGGAAGAGGTGGGGAATTCATCAGGAAATATGTAGGATTTCGCTTTACCACCTTTGGAGCTAATACAATATTTCATTTGATTTGTATTTGGGGATATGTTAAAGGTAAGTTGATTAAATATTGGGAGATTCTATTACTCGCAATTATTAACTATTACTACTATACTCAAACAGATACAAAAAGTGCATATTATCTAGCGATGGTGTATTTGGCCCTAATCTTAGTCATTAAAGTGTTTAGAATCGAAAAGCTTCCAAAGTTAATTGTTTCTATAATTGAGCAATGGAGTATTCCAGTAGTCGCACTTGCTAGTATTTTATTAACGCAGGCTTACGCTCAAAGAAATTCATTTAACATAGCATTAAATGAGTTATTGACAGGTCGTTTATACCTTGGATTAAAAGCAATTAGAAATTACGGGATTTCATTATTTGGAAATAATATTGTTTGGAATACTTACGACCTGTATGGACGAGCACAAGGGGAATATTTGTATGTAGATGCTTCATTTTTAAATATATTACTTCAATTTGGTATTTTATTTCTGATTACTTTGATATTTTCTTACTGGATGCTGTCTAAAAGAAATCCTTACAGCAATATATATTATTCAATTTCATTCTTTGTTGTTGTAGTACATTCTATGTGGGACCCACAGTTTCTAGAGTTATGGTTTAACCCGTTTTTACTTTTTATATCTGTGTTAGTCTCTCAATCTTCGGAAGATATGGAAATTGCTAGATTGGAAAGTTATACGTAAAAGAAAGGAACTATTTCATGACACCTTTAATCAGTGTTATTATTCCAATTTATAACGTGGAAAACTATCTTGCAAGATGTTTGGATTCTGTGGTCAATCAGACATATGCTAATCTAGAGATTATCTTGGTCAATGATGGGACGCCGGATGGTTCAGTTGCCATTGCTGAAGCCTATCAAGAAAAGGATAGGCGTATTAAACTGATTCATCAGGAAAATGCAGGTCTTAGTGAGGCTAGAAATACAGGAGTTGCAGCTGCTACAGGTGACTACATTGCTTTTCTAGATTCAGATGATTGGCTAGAGTTAGATGCTTATGAGTATTTGCTACAGTTGTTGATTGCTCATGATGCTGATGTCAGTATTGGAGGTATTAGGCGGACTGAAAGAGTCGTCTCTGAAACGTCCAGTGGGAACCAAGTAGAGGTGTTAACTCAAAAAGAATACGCACAACGCTACTTCAAAATTGGTAGTCAGGAAATTCATTATTACGTTTGGAACAAGCTATATCGACGCGATGTAGTTGTTGATGTTAAACAACCCAAAGGCTTGTATGCAGAAGATGTGCCATCTACCTTTATGTATATTTTAAATACATCAAAAGTGGTGATTTCGGATAAAGTAGTATACAATTACTTTGTCAATTTGGACGGCCTTTCGGCGAAATTCAGCAATCATCATTTTGATGTGCTGAAAGGCTGGGACATGGTCGTAGCACAAGCAGGGCAATCAGGGGACTTGGATTATCAGAATTGGGCGATTTTTAATCGTAAACGAGCTAATTTTGCTCTTTTGACGGAACTGGCTTTGTCTGAAAATTACAGTCACGTAATGGTAGGTAATGCGACTATAGTAGAAGAGTTGGCAAAAGCAATTCGAAAAGATTGCTTGACCCTCTTAAAAGGACCTATGCCACTCAATCGTAAACCATTAGTCCTTGCTTTTGCTTTAAATTATAGATTTACAGCTGGGGCATTGAATAAACTATTACAGTTGAAAAGAAAAGGATAAGAAATGAAGAAACATGCCTATTTGATAATGGCTCATGGTTCTTACGAACAGCTAGGCTTTTTAATCAGTCTTTTAGATCATGATAAGAATGATATCTTTCTTCATATTGATAAAAAGTCCACTTTTTCCGAACATGATCAGCAAAAACTGCAGGAGAAGGTGGAAAAGTCTCGGTTGATTTTTGTACCCAGAGTAGCTGTTTACTGGGGAGGATATTCTCAGATAGAAGCTGAGATGAGCCTCTTCAAAGCAGCTGTTCAATACGGTGACTATTGTTTCTACCATTTATTATCTGGAATAGATTTACCGCTTCAATCTCAAGAGACGGTACATAACTTTTTTGAACAACATCCAGATAAAATATTCTTGACTATGATGACCCTTGAGGGTGATAAAGAGAATATTGATCGTCTAAAATACTATCATCTTTTTGGTCGACTAACGCCTAGAACTTTTCCAGGAATAATTGGTAAAGGGTTCTTTAAAATCTATCGTCAAACGGAAGTATTACTACAAAAGATGTTAAGGGTCAATCGCTTAAAACGTGAAAACTTGACACCAATAAAAGCAGCGAATTGGGGAAGTTTTCCTCATGATATTGTCAAAATGGTGGTGTCATCGGAAAAACAAATTGAACAAACCTTTCAGTATAGTTTTTTAGCGGATGAGGTCTTTATTCCACACTTACTTTATCAAAAAGGTTTACTTGGACGTCTATACGATGATAGTTTATCTTATGGTCGAAAAGAAGATTTTCAAGGAAATCTCAGATATATCAACTGGTGGGATGGTAATCCATATACTTGGACAGATACTGAAAAAGACATTAGTGCCTTGGAAGAGGCACGAAATATGGGGTATCTGTTTTCTAGAAAATTTGATATTTCTTCTAGTCCAATATTAAAGGATAAGATTTTGGAGTGGATAAAAAATAATGATAGTTAAGGTAAACTAATGAATAAATTGAAACCACGCATTTTAATGGTTGGAGCAGAAAATTTTGGTAGAGGCGGTCGTTCAGTCATTTCTTGGAATTTGACACTACCACTTTGTGAAAGTTACAAATTTGATTTTCTATCAAGGCATACTGTAAGAGATAGTGATTACTTTGATAAAGTATCGGATAGAGGTGGAGATATACTAGAGCTATCTACCAATAATAAAATAAAAAAATTTTTTCAGCTATCCTCAAAAGTACAAAAAAATAGATATGACATTGTTCATATAAACGCTGATAACTCAATCGAGTCAGTAAAATTGTTGCTTCTATTCAGATTAATGGGGGTAAAAAAATTCGTTATTCATGCTCATTCGGTCAAGAAAGATAATAGTAAATTAAAAAATATTGTTCTTAAAGCTACTCAAGGGTTAATGAATCAATTTTGTATAAAAAAAATTGCGTGTAGTCCTGAAGCTGCGAATTATATGTTTGGCAATAAAAATGAAGTTGAAATTATTGAAAATGGGATATTCTTAGAAAATTATTTATTTTCTGAAGAAACTCGAGAAAGTTATAGACAGACTCTTTCTATCTCAAAATATGAGGTTATTGGTACGATTGGACGATTTAGTAGTGAAAAAAATCCATACTTTATTGTTGATTTTATTGAATACTACTCTAAAATAAATCCAAATTTCAAATTCTTATGGATAGGTGAAGGGGAAATGCTTGTTTCGATAAAGAGAGAATTAGAAGCTCGAAAATTAACGAAATATGTTCTTCTTTTGGGCAATAGGCAGGATGTTAATAATCTCCTAATGGCAATGGATCTTTTTATTTTACCTTCGATCTTTGAGGGGTTTGGAATAGTCAATATTGAAGCGCAAGTAGGAGGTATCCCGTGTTTAGTCAGCGACGCTATCCCTTCAATGGCTAAAATCAATCCTAATTTTATTCGACTTCCATTGGACAAAGGAGTAAAGTTTTGGGGTGATTATGTTCACTCTTTTCCAAAAGAAAGATTGAAGCTTAATAATCTAGATATTTTTAAGGGGTTAGGTTTTGATATTCATCAAGGAGCCATGAAATTAGATGATCAATATAAAGAGTTGTTGAAATAGTCTCGAAGTGTTATAAGTAAAAAGAAAGTAGTAAAATGAAAATTTATCAAATTGTAGAAGATTATAGTAATTCAAAGCATGCTGGTAGTAAAGCTACAAATGATGCAGTAGCAATTTTTTCAGAATTTGGAGCAGAAAAAATTTCTGTAATAATTGCTACTCGTGAATCCGGAGTATTATCGAAAGTAAAACGTCAAGTAAAGTTTTTATCGGATTGGATAAAAGTGTACAAAACTATCGAGGCTAATTCCGTTTTAGTCATCCAAAATCCCTTTACTATTCGTCAGCTTGGTCGTTACCAAGTTTTGATGAAGTTGAAAAGCAGAAAAAATGTTAGGATTCTTTCTTTAATACATGATGTAGAACTTCTTCGTTATGACAAACCCAACTCGAGGAACGAGTTTAAAGAAACTTTGGAAATTGCAGATCAGCTTATTGTGCATAATGATTCTATGAAGCAGTGGTTTATTAAGCAGGGAGTATCTGAAAGTCGTTTAGTGTCATTGGAGATTTTTGACTATCTCAACGATAAATCTTCGGACATTCCTACAGAGTTTTCTAAAAAAGTAATTATTGCTGGAAATTTGGCAAAGGAGAAATCTCCATATGTTTATGAACTAGGGAAGGTAAGTGATGTTTCCTTCGATCTTTTAGGAGTAAACTTTGAGACACTTGCACCTACAAGCAACATCAACTATCGTGGAGCATTTCCACCAGACGATGTTCCAAATGAGTTGTCAAGTGGTTTTGGACTAGTTTGGGATGGTCCTTCTGTTGAAAGTTGTGTTGGTGAAACTGGTGACTACCTTCGTTATAATAATCCTCACAAACTGTCGCTCTATATTTCTTCCTCTCTACCAGTTGTTATCTGGTCAGAAGCAGCCGAAGCTAAATTTGTGGAACAGAATCAAGTTGGTATCACCGTATCTTCACTTCATGAGTTGAAGGAAAAATTAGATACTGTTAGTGAAGCGGATTATCAACAAATGGTTGCAAATACTAAAAAAATAAAAGAACAATTGCAGGCTGGTCACTATTTGAAAACAGCGATTTCTACTGCATTGAAACAGCTAGGAAAGTAATATGGAAAATGTAATAGATGTCGTAGTGACTTGGGTTGATGGAACAGATCCCGTTTGGTTAGCTGAAAAGAAAGCCTACTCACCAGATGGAACTTTTGATGAAGCTGATAATACTCAGCGCTATAGACCGTCTGATTTATTTCGTTATTGGTTTCGTGGGATTGAGAAGAATGCCCCTTGGGTTAATAAAATCTTCTTCATCACCTACGGTCATGTTCCAGAGTGGTTGAATACCGATCATCCTAAGCTTCGAGTGGTCACTCACAAAGAATTTATTCCTGAAAAGTATTTACCAACGTATAACTCAGCAGTGATTGAGTTGAATCTTCATCGTATTGAAGAATTAAGTCAACGATTTGTGTTATTTAATGATGATTTTTATTTGGTCAATCAGACTAGTCCTGAAGACTTTTTTGTTGGTGATCAAGTTAAAGATTTTGGCATCTACAAGCCAATTATTCCAAAGGAAAGTTTTAGTCATACGGAATTAAATAATACCATTGTGCTCAATAGACATTTCACTAATCATAAAAAGCGTATCCTGAGGTCAGTTAGAAAATTTTTCCGTCTAGATTATGGTATATTTAATGTTAATAATCTTTTTGCACTTTTTTATTCAGGAATCATGGGTTATAAAAGTTTTCATATAACAGTTCCTCATCTTAAATCAACTTTTAAAGAGATTTGGGAATTGGAAGGGGAGTATTTGGATAAAGTTTGTCAACATCGTTTTCGGTCTATCGAGGATATTAACCACTGGACAATGTCACATTGGAATATTGAGAGTGGTCGTTTTGTTCCACAAAAGATTAACTTTGGACATTATTTTTCAGCAGAATCTGAAGATGAAATTGTCGAAGCAATGTTGAAGAATAAATATAAAGTGATCTGTATCAATGATGAAAATAACAATTATGATTACGAAGAAAGTTCTGCGAAAGTAAGGCGGGCTTTTGAGGAAAAATTCCCAGAAAAATCAGAGTTTGAAAAATAGAAGGAGTTATACTATTGAGTAGAGCAGAGCGGAGATTTGATACGATTGATTTAGTTAAGTTACTTATGGCTATAGGTGTGGTTGGTATCCATTCAGGAGTTGTAGGTTTACAAACGCTAGGGAGACTAGGTGTCCCATTTTTCTTAATTACCAGTAGTTATTTTTTCTTTACAAAATTTGATTTTAATTCAAATGCCTATCTTAAAAAATACCTAAAAAGAATATTTCTACTCTATATCTCTTGGCAAATCCTATTTACACCACTATTAATAATGCAATTCAAAGAGGACCTACCTAGAAATTACTCTCTTATAAATATATTGAAACAACTTTTTGAATTGTTAGCATTTGGTAAGCATAATGGTTGGGGTCAATCATGGTATTTATTGGCTATATTATATGGATTACCAACTTTGATTTATTTACTCAGGCGTGTCCCCGTTGTTATTTTATCTTTATTATTTATTAGTATTGAGTTATATTTTATTTTCACTCAGGGATACTATATGTTTTTGCCGAGTAGTATACTGATATTCTCTCCATTAACCACAGTGCGAGCTCTTCCATATCTCTTTTTAGGATATTTATTAGTTACAAAGAGTAGGAATATTGAACAGGTAAGCAATCGAAAATATACATATACTATGGTAGCACTGCTCATCTTATTCATTTGTGAAAACATTTTTATTCAAAATTTTTTAGATGGTATCTCTACAGCTGAGGAAATTTTTTTAACAATGCCGACAGCTCTTGTAATATTTATTTGGTCAATAAGTTCTAGCTTGAAATTTCGGTTTGCGTTGTTTTTTAGAAATTTTTCGACGTTTTTATATGTCATTCATAAAGCAATTATTTCATTTATTATTAGAATGAATATTTTTGAACAGCAAATTCTAATCTTTCTCTTAACTATATCAGTTTCCTTTATACTTTATTATATCTTTCTTCAGTATAAAAAGAAATTTAACTGGCGATGGCTAAATTATTTAATGTAAAGAATTCAAACTTTGAAAAAAGGAGTTATAATATTGATCAGAGCAGATCGTATTAATTGGATTGATTTTGGCAAGGGGTTAACGGTTCTGATGGTAGTATTTGGACATGTCGTTTTAGGATTGTTTGAATCAAATCGTTTTGAATCAAGCGAAACAGCACTTTTGTTCATTATACAAGTTTTTTTATCTCTTCCACATCCCAGTCTTTTTTGCATTATCAGGATTTTCCTTTAAACCAATCTTGGATTTAAAATGCTATTTTAAGTATATGAAGTATAAAACTATTGCACTTGGAATTCCTTACATTTTTTATTCAATTGTGCAGTTCATATTACAGAGTATTGGAGGAAGTACGGTCAGAAATCCTGCTTCTTTTTCAGAATTGCTAGGTATTTTTCATACACCGCTTGGAGTTTCGTGGTACCTTTATGTCTTATGGTGGATCTATGCTACCTTAGGTGTTCTAACACTATGGATTAAAAATCATAATTATCTGCTAACAGTGACTATCATTGCTTATGGAGTATCAATGATAGTCACTGTTGGGATATATATTGTTCAGAAACTATTATTGTGGTCGTTCTTCTTTATTTTAGGTTACTGGTTAAGAAAATCTGAATTGACTAAGTTTTGGGAAAAGTATTGGAAACTTATTACAAGTTCAACTTTGCTGATTATTGCTATTTTTATGATACTTTGGGAATTGAGTAAACCAGATTTTTATATATCGTATGATACACCAGGTCTCTTAGGGTTGATATTTCCTATTTCTATACTTTTGGCATTTGCAAGTTATCCCATTATGAATCAAATTAGTAAATTTGGGCCATATTTCAGAAAACTTGGTAAAGATAGTATAATCATTTATCTGTTACATGTACCGATAGTAAGTGTAACAAGGATATTGCTTTTGAAACTTGGAATTGACAACATTTTTATTCATATTTGTATTGGCTGATGTATGGGGTGGTTTGGAAGTGTTTTTGTTATCTATTTGACTTCAAAAATTCCGTATAGTGATTTTGTATTTTATTCAATGAAATATTTGAAGAAATAAACTTAGTTTTTTTAGAAGGAGAACTATTTTGAGACTGTTTGGTGGGGCTTTTTATAAATCAAAAGTAGTTTTAGTAATAACTGCTATTCTTTTTTCACTTAGATTTATAATTTCTCATTTTATGACAAGTTCAGAGGTTCTTTATAGTTTTATGCCTGATGGTGATTGGACTCAAAATCATGGATTTATTTTTTATAAGGCATCATTAGGTGAACCGAACAAATTGAGTAAAATGAAATCCTATACTTCAGAAGAGATGCCAGGTAGAGACATGTCCTTATGGCAAGATAAAAGTGGCAGGATATATGGTGCTGTTACAAATTATAATTTTACTCAAGACTTTGAGACAACAATATATACTGGCTATGATGTTTATCATCTAACTCCTCATCACGTTAATCTTGGTATTCGTAAAATTGCTAAAAAGCAAGGAAGGAAAGTTCAAAAGGTATGGGCACCAGAATTTTTTGAGGATAAAAATAATCAAACTGTTTATTTACTTTCGGCTGCTAATGACAGGGGACAAACGCTTGATAAAAATAATGAAACTATTTTTCAACACAGTCTCTACATATCTCAAATGGACATGGATGATTTTATATCAAAGAAGTCTTGGAAGCTAAATTTGAAGTCTAGTAAAAACTACATTGATCCTAGTATATTTTACAGAAATGGAGTATACCATTTATTAGTCAAGGATGAATATCAAAAGAAAATTGATTATTATCAGTCTAATGACCTTAAGAGTTGGAAGTTAATCAAAGAGGATTTTCTAAGCTTTGCATTGAGAAATCCTATTGATTATACGGAAGGGCAGTTTATCTTACAATTGGATAAGACATATTATATCTATTTTGATAAATATGAGGGAAATACGAATTTCCGTAAAAATCAATATGTGATTTCAACTAAAGATTTTAAAAAATTTACTAAACCAGTTGTTGTTACAGATAAAAATATGACAATTTTAAGGCATGGTTCAGGAATACTTTATATCAAGAAACCTTATGCAATTATCATGATTTTAAATTCATGTGGGATTATTGCGTTAATTTTTTTCATATTGTTCGTGATAGATGGTATGGTAATATGGAAGAAAGCAAATAAACTGAATTTTGTAAATTCATATAATTGAACAAAATTAAAGGTAAGTGTCCAATGCCCTCTGTCATTGGGTGCTTACCTTACAACTGAAATAGTCGTTTTTATTTAGGTTCTATATTTTAATATTAAACTTTCTAAAAAGCATATCTTTTTCAGAAAGAAGTATTTTAGGTTGGTTTTATCCTGTATTTTTGATTTTTCAAAGGTGGTTCATATGGTGGATAGCAATGATACAGCTGTTATTAAAAAAAAAAAAAACAACAAACCAGAGTATGTCTTAGTTGATTACAACGCTTTAGTCAAAAACGAGCAGGCAGAGACTATTATGGCTAATCAAGCTAGTGTTGATGAGGTAGCAAGCTCCGTCTTATCACGCCACTTAGAGGCCTTTAAAGAATTAGCGAAATGAGGCAATTAACAACCTCTCAAATAGTGCAATGACATAGTCAAATGATTTTGACATCAGGAGGTACTGATGAAGAATTGTTTAACTAGGGATTGGCGGAGCAAACTCTGACTTAGGCTATGAGGGCATTTTGGATTTCATTAAGGATCACAACTGATGGATTGGCTCCCTTCAATTCAACCATGAGCTTGAAAAAGGCAAAAGCAACTGGTTTTGTCATCCCAACATGGCAAGAAGCTTTGCAAGAATTTTACAAACAAGATGTGAAAAAATAAGATGTTTTATCACAAGCGAAAGAGCAGCCTTAGCGTTGCTCTTTTCTCTTCTGTGTGATATAGTAATAGTAGTTATTTTTGTCATCAAATTGTAATGTGAGGGTGTTGAAAGAAATGAAGAGAGCAGAAGAAAATAGTCATCAATTGTTAATTCAGAAATTGCTTGTCAGCATCCATTATTTGACCCTTTTTAGAGATGAAATTATTCTGGTGGAGAAAACGCCTTCATTGTTGGGAGCATCATTTTCCCCTTTTCTTATTCAATCTGATTTAGCGGATATTGTGACAGCTATTGATGCTTTGGAAGAACAAGAAAAGTTATTAAAAGCAACTTATTGGTATGAAGAAGAGTCTTTTAAAGTGATGAATCATACTTTGGAAATTGTGGATCGGTGGATTCTAGGGATTGATCACTTGTTAGATACTTGTCTGTCAAAGTCTGTTTTTAAGGCTATTCTTGGAGATAGCAGGCCCAATGTATTTGGTATTTTGGCAGATGTTTTTTCTTCTTTACGTGTTGTTAATATGTCTCTGAAGGAAGGTGCTGATAATCCGCTAATTTTCTCTCCGTTACAATTTGTTGATCAAAAGGAAGTAGAAGCTAAAAAAGAAGAATTACTAGCTAAAATTGACGCTCTGCCCTTGCCCCCGAAAAATAAAACAAATGAAAAGCAGGAAGAAGTTCCTGAGTTTGATGACACCATAGAACTTTTGCCAGGCAATAAAGACGATGTGGTCAAAATGATTCGCCACTTTCTTTTTGATAGAGGGAATAGTCAGGTCTATGTTTTGGATGCGCAAGAGGACTTGAAAAAGGAGATTAACTTCTATAATGCTTTTGACCGCTTCTTTGGTGCGGCAGATGATATTAGCGAGTCTATTATTTTGTTGGAGCAAATACAGGCTATTGTCGAGAGAGATGCTGCTAAGGAAAATGCTGCGCAAAGTTCAGACAGCATCTATCTCATTTTGTTCGGTCAAAACCAGTTGGCCGAGGATAGTCGCATTGACAGCCTCTTGTCAGAACTAACTGCTCAAGCTGATAAAGCTGACTTACAAATCTTGTCTTATCAGGCCTATGTGTAAAGCTTGACAAGTCTATAGATTCAAGTTACAATTATAGAAATTTAAAAACCTTTAATTGAGTCCAGAGAGGCTGCAAAAGGTGACAAGAATAATAGTCAGGAGTTTTCTGCCTAATTTTCATGCGACCTTGCCTTGGGGCAAGGTTTTTTTGTAGAAAAAGCAGAGTTGCTGAGAAAGGATAGTTCATGTTATTGAAGGAAAATATGCTAGTTGTTGAGCAGACTGAAATTGCTCCAAAGATTTTTAAGCTGGTTTTACAAGGAAAACTGGTTGCTGAGATGGGGATTGGACAGTTTTTGCATATTCGAGTACCAGATCCCAGTAAATTGTTACGTCGTCCCATATCTATTTCTCAAGTAGATAAGATTAATAATCAAGCAACGATTATCTATCGTATTGAAGGGGCCGGAACGAAGCTAATGTCTCAGGTGAAATCTGGTGACTATCTGGATTGTATGGGACCTCAGGGAAATGGTTTTGATATCTCTTTTTTGAAAAAAGGTGATTCTGCTTTACTGGTAGGCGGTGGTATCGGTGTTCCTCCTTTACTTGAACTCGCCAAACAACTACAGGCTAAAGGTGTCAAGGTCAAGTCGGTGCTTGGCTTTGCGACTGAGTCAGCTGTCATTTTGGAAGAAGAGCTGCGCCAGTATGGTGAAGTGATTGTGACGACAGATGATGGCTCTTACGGTACCAAGGGTTATGTTTCGACCGTTATTGATACGTTTGAAAAAGTTGCTGACGCGGTTTATGCCTGTGGAGCACCTGGCATGCTAAAGTATGTCGATAAAAAGTTTGAAAACCATCCACATGCCTACTTATCAACGGAATCACGTATGGCTTGCGGCATGGGAGCTTGTTATGCCTGTGTCGTGCATTTGCGTGACCAAGCAGAGGCAGCCAATAAGCGTGTTTGTGAAGATGGCCCTGTTTTTGAAACAGGCACAATCATTCTATAAGGAGGAGGTTTGTCATGTCAGAAAATCGTTTAAAAGTTAGTTTGCCAGGTCTTGATTTGAAGAATCCTATCATCCCAGCATCAGGCTGCTTTGGATTTGGTCAGGAGTATGCTAAATATTATGATTTGAATAAATTGGGTTCAATCATGATCAAGGCGACAACTCAGGAAGCGCGTTTCGGCAATCCAACACCACGTGTGGCAGAAACACCCTCTGGTATGCTCAATGCCATTGGTCTGCAAAATCCTGGTGTCGATGTCGTCTTGGCTGAAAAGTTACCTTGGCTAGCGCAGCATTTTCCAGAATTACCTATCATTGCCAATGTGGCAGGCTTTTCAAATGACGAATATGCCTATGTATCTGAGAAAGTTTCACAGGCTCCTAATGTCAAGGCTATCGAGCTCAATATTTCCTGTCCCAATGTTGATCACGGTAATAACGGTCTGCTTATTGGTCAAGTGCCAGAACTGGCTTACGCAGCAGTTAAGGCAGCAGTAGGAGTTTCGGAAGTTCCTGTCTATGTCAAGTTGACACCTAGTGTGGCAGATATCACAACGGTGGCCAAGGCAGTCGAAGAAGCTGGTGCAACTGGTTTTACGATGATTAATACCTTAGTTGGTACGCGCTATGATCTAAAAACACGTCAGCCTATCATTGCCAATGGTCAAGGTGGTATGTCTGGGCCAGCCGTTTTCCCAGTAGCACTAAAACTTATTCGTCAGGTAGCGTTGGCATCTGATTTGCCGATTATCGGTATGGGAGGCGTTGACAGTGCAGAAGCTGCGCTGGAGATGATGATTGCGGGAGCGTCAGCTATTGGCGTTGGGACGGCAAACTTCACAGATCCATATACCTGTCTAAATATCATTGACCGTTTGCCAGAAGTCATGGACAAATATGGCGTGACAGACCTTGAAACTCTTCGACGTGAAGTGCGGGAGAGCCTACGAGGAAACTAGCTCAGCCATTTTCCAACAGTCAAGGTAAGTGGTAAGAGTTTTTTAGATATGTAAAAAAGCTCTTTGGGAAATGCATCTCCAAGGGCTTTAATAGTGGTCTTTACAAGAATAAATGTATAGTATTTTCTTATCAACACGATAGATCAGTCGATGCTCATCTGTAATCCGTCTGGACCATTTGCCAGATAAGTCATGTTTAAGTGGTTCAGGTTTTCCAATCCCTGAAAACGGGCTTCGATCAATTTCTTTTATGTGACGGTTAATCTTCTCAATCGTTGCTTTATTGCTTTGGTCATACCAATACATATAGTCTTTCCAAGCATCATCAGACCAAGCTTTAATCATCCTCTTTTACCTCGAGGAGTTCATGGGAAAGAAATGAACCTTCCTTAAATTGCTGATTTCCTCGTCTCATTTTATCCATCAAGTAGTTATTAGACATGATATGGAAGTTTTCTTGCATACTGTCGTAATCACGTTTTGAGAGTACGACGACTGTATCCTCAACGTTTTTTTGAAGTGACAATTAGAGCCTCAGCGTCTTCATTGACCTGCTTCATGTAGTGCTTGAGATTTTGTCTGAAATTAGAATAAGCAACAGCTTCCATGCTATTAACTCCTTTGGCTAATTTATGTACAATATCTTGTAGAAAATATGGCAGCGATTATTCAAAAAATTCTACCACCTACAAGTCAAGTCATTTTTTGACTTTGCCCTATAAAAAGGGTATAATATATACAACTAAATAACCTTTAATCGAGTCCAGAGAGGCGAGAAAGGTTCACAGATTATAAAGGGTGCTGTGTACCCAGATTTTTCGTGTAACCTTGCCCTTTGGCAAGGTTTTATTTGTGTTTAGAAAGGATAGAGTTTATTTGAACTCGGGCTGAAATCCTAGTGAAAAAGAGAAACTTCTTAGAGTCTTAAGGGCTCTGCGTCAGTTTTCTATTTTCAACTGGATTTTGATGCCCTAAGGTATCATGTTTATGCGCGAAAATCGTCCCATTGTTGCCCTCGACTTTCCTTCTTTTGAGGATGTGAAAGCTTTCCTAGCTCTTTTCCCAGCGGAGGAAAAGCTCTACGTCAAGATTGGTATGGAGCTTTATTATGCGGCTGGTCCAGAGATTGTTTCCTACGTGAAATCGCTGGGGCATTCGGTTTTTCTTGATTTGAAATTGCACGATATTCCTAATACGGTTAAGTCGGCAATGGCTGTGCTGGCTAAGCTTGGCGTAGATATGACTAATGTCCATGCGGCTGGTGGCGTTGAGATGATGAGGGCTGCGCGTGAAGGACTTGGCTCTGGACCGAAGCTGATTGCTGTGACACAATTAACATCAACATCAGAAAAACAAATGCATGATTTCCAAAACATTCAAACCAGTTTAGCGGAATCTGTTGTTCATTACGCGAAAAAAACGGCGGAAGCTGGTCTTGATGGTGTAGTCTGCTCTGCTCATGAAGTTGAAGCTATCAAAGCAGCAACGTCAGAGGACTTTGTCTGCTTAACACCGGGTATTCGTCCAGCGGGCTCTGCTACTGGCGACCAAAAACGTGTCATGACACCAGCAGACGCGCGTGCTATTGGTTCAGACTACATCGTAGTTGGTCGCCCAATTACGCAAGCTGAAGATCCAGTGGCTGCTTATCAAGCTATCAAGGCAGAATGGAATGGCTAGACAGACATTCAAGGTTATCATTGACAGACCGATTGGCTATCAGGATAAGTTTGGAAATGTTTATCCGGTCAATTACGGTTACGTTCCAGGTTTATTGGCTGGTGATGGTGAGGAATAGGATGTTTACATCATTTCTGAGAAGGTCACTCAACCTTTGAAGACTTTTGAAGGTGAGCTGGTAGCCATCATTCATCGTGCAGACGATGTAGAGGACAAGTGGATTTTGACCTCGCCAGATGAGAGACTCAGTCTTGAGACGATTCAAGAAAAAATACAGTTTTTAGAGCAATATTTTATATCAACTATTGAACTTTTATAAAGGAGAACCACAATGACATTGGCATCACAAATTGCATCAGATTTATTGGACATCAAGGCGGTCTATCTCAAGCCTGAAGATCCTTTTACATGGGCTTCTGGCATCAAATCGCCAATCTATACAGACAATCGCATCACACTTTCTTACCCAGAGACGCGTACTTTGATTGAAAATGGTTTTGTTGAAAAAATTAAAGAAGAATTTCCAGACGTGGAAGTCATTGCAGGAACAGCGACAGCAGGCATTCCGCACGGTGCTATTATTGCCGACAAGATGAATCTGCCATTCGCCTACATCCGTTCGAAACCAAAAGATCATGGTGCTGGTAACCAGATTGAAGGCCGTGTGGCTAAAGGGCAAAAAATGGTCATCATTGAAGACTTAATTTCAACTGGTGGCTCAGTACTGGATGCTGTTGCGGCAGCAGAACGTGAAGGTGCTGATGTGCTTGGTGTGGCAGCCATCTTCACCTATGAATTGCCAAAGGCAACAGAAAATTTTGAAAAAGCTGGTGTCAAATTGGTGACACTATCAAATTACTCAGAACTAATTAAGGTTGCAAAAGTTCAAGGATATATCAATGCTGATGGTTTGCAGCTTTTGAAGAAATTCAAAGAAAATCAAGAAACATGGCAAGATTAAACGGATTTTAAAGACATCAAGTGTCAATGGAGGTTGCGTCATGAGGATTAAAACAAGTTTTGAAGAAAAAATTATTCCAGACAAATACAGTAAAAAGGCTGAAACACAGGTTTTAGGCAATGCTGTCATCTCATTTCCTTTTGAGATTGTGCATGCACCAGACGAGACCAAAAGTTTTGCTTGGACCTTGGTAGATTATGACTCCATTCCTGTTTGTGGCTTTGCTTATATTCATTGGGTGGTGGCAAATGTACCAGCTGATAAGATTAGCATTGAAGAAGATTTCGCGCGTTTAAATCATCAGCATGTTAAAGGAAAGAATTCTTTAACTAGCAAGTTTTTGACGGCGGATTATTCTTCTATTGATGATGGTTATATGGGGCCATATCCGCCAGATAAGGATCATTTTTACACATTGACGGTTTATGCTTTGGACAAGGAATTGGATTTGACTGATGGCTTTTACATGAATGACCTCTTGCATCAATTAGAAGGTCATGTGTTGGCGACAGCTAAACTTGATTTGATTGGAAAATGTTAGGAGAGGATATGCAGCATTCGACTTGGCATGATTTGATTAAGCAGGAATTGCCTGAAGGCTACTATGCCCGAATCAATCATTTCATGGATGAGGTTTATAGCCAAGAGAACGTTTATCCACCAAGGAATAAGGTTTTTAATGCTATTCAGACAACGCCGCTTGAATCGGTTAAGGTGGTTATTATTGGACAAGACCCTTACCATGGACCAAAACAAGCACAGGGTCTGTCTTTCTCAGTTCCTGATGATATCCCCGCTCCGCCATCCCTCCAAAATATCCTTAAAGAATTGGCAGATGATATTGGCCAGCGTTCTCATCATGACCTGACGACTTGGGCGCAGCAAGGGGTTCTTCTCCTCAACGCCTGCCTGACAGTCCCTGCTGGGAATGCTAATGGTCATGCTGGCTTGATTTGGGAACCTTTTACCGATGCAATCATCAAAGTCGTTAACCAACAGAATCACCCTGTCACCTTTATTCTCTGGGGCGGTTATGCTAGGAAGAAGAAGACGTTGATTAGTAATCCTATTCACCACGTGATTGAGTCTGCTCACCCCAGTCCTCTGTCTGCTTACCGTGGTTTCTTTGGCTCAAAGCCTTTTTCAAGGGCAAATCATTATTTGGCAGAGGATGGACTTACGCCGATTGACTGGCTAAACTAAGAAGGAGTTTCTATGTTACTGATTAAAAATGGTCGTGTGCTCGACCCTAAATCGCAATTCGATAAAGTTTGTGACGTCCTTGTGGATGGTAAAAAGGTTGTGAAAATAGCAGAGCAGATCGAGATGGATGCTGCAGATGTCATTGATGCGACGGGTCTGGTTGTGGCGCCAGGTTTGATTGACATTCACGTCCATTTTCGTGAACCAGGTCAAACTCATAAGGAAGACATTCATACAGGTGCCTTGGCTGCGGCGGCAGGTGGATTTACCACAGTTGTCATGATGGCTAACACTAACCCAACCATTTCTGATGTCGAAACTCTCAAAGAAGTCCTTGCTAGTGCCGACAAAGAAAATATTCATATCTACACCAACGCAACCGTGACTAAAAACTTTGATGGTCAGCATTTGACTGATTTTAAAGCACTTTTGGCAGCTGGTGCGGTATCTTTTTCAGATGACGGCATTCCGCTGCAAAGCTCTAAAGTGGTTAAGGAAGCTCTGGACTTAGCTAAAGCCAATGATACTTTTATCGCTTTGCATGAAGAGGATCCTGAACTCAATGGAATTCTCGGTTTCAATGAAGGCATCGCTCGTGATAAATTTCATTTTTGTGGTGCAACAGGTGTCGCAGAATACAGTATGATAGCGCGGGATGTTATGATTGCCTATGACCGTCAAGCACACCTGCATATTCAGCATCTGTCTAAGGCCGAGTCTGTCAAGGTTGTTGAATTTGCTCAGTCTTTGGGTGCACCTGTAACTGCCGAAGCAGCACCGCAGCATTTTTCAAAAACAGAAGACTTACTACTGATAAAAGGTGCCAATGCTAAGATGAACCCGCCTTTGCGAACAGAAAAAGATCGCTTGGCTGTTATCGAAGGTCTCAAATCGGGTGTTATCTCAGTCATTGCAACAGACCACGCCCCTCACCACGCTAATGAGAAGAATGTTGCTGACATCACAAAGGCACCATCTGGCATGACAGGACTTGAGACTTCGCTGTCTCTAGGGCTTACTAATTTAGTAGCCACTGGCGACTTAACACTGTCTGAACTTTTGACAAAGATGACCGTCAATCCAGCAGGCATGTATGATTTTGATGCGGGATATTTGGCTGAAAATGGCCCAGCTGACATCGTGATTTTTGCTGACAAGGAAGAGCGTCTTGTATCAGAACATTTTGCCTCTAAAGCATCCAACTCTCCATTCATCGGAGAAAAATTGCAAGGTGTGGTTAAATACACTATCTGCGATGGTCAGGTTGTTTATCAAGCATAAAGAAAACGAACTCTTTTGATGATTCAAGTTATCAAAAGAGTTTTTTGTGCGGGAAAATGATAACTTTTTTTAAAAATACATTCAAATCGTTCGTTTAAATGGTATAATAGAAAAATAAATCTATTTGGAGGATTTTATGAGAAAGAAATCAATGATTATCCCTGCTTTGCTATTGTCAACAGCCATTTTGACAAATCAAGCCTATGCAGAGGAAGCGACGAATCAAGCGTCAGAAGCTAGCACGCCTTCTACAGCTGTGCAAGCGCAACAGCCTCAGTCTGAAGTGGCAGCAATTCAGACGACACAAACAGGACAAGATAATACTGGTACTGCAGCACCTCAAACCTCTACGGAGACAGTAAGTGCTGAGACTAATGTGACAGAGCAAACAACACTGGCTACAACGCTACCAGCTGAAAAATCAGTGGCTGAAACTCTAGTCAGTGCACCAGTTACTGATCAGGAAACAGCTACGCAGCCTGAAGATGAAGTGACAATTCTTCACACCAACGATATGCACGGTCGTTTTGCAGAAGAAGCTAAGAATGGTGTCATTGGTATGTCTAAATTAGCTGGTGTTGCTGAGGAATCTCGTCAAAAAGAAGAAACTCTAGTATTAGATTCTGGTGACGCAACACAAGGGCTTCCAATTACCAACAATAGTAAAGGTGAAGATGCTGTAGCTCTTATGAACGCTGCTGGTTATGACGCCATGACTTTGGGAAATCATGAGTTTGACTTTGGACTTGATCAATTGAAGACATTGAGTAAAAAAATGACCTTCCCAGTTGTGAGTGCTAATGTTTATGTTGACGGTGCACGTTTGTTCCAAGCTTCTACAATTATTGATAAAAATAAATCAGTTGATGGCGATGAGTTTGTTGTTATCGGTGTTACCACTCCAGAAACAGCTACAAAGACACACCCTAAGAACGTTGTTGGTGTAACTTTCACTGATCCGATTACAGAAGTAAACAATGTCATTGCTCAGACAGAGGCACAAGCTCGAGCAGAAGGAAAGGCCTACAATAACTACATTATTTTAGCTCACTTGGGTGTGGACACAACCACTAAAGAAGAATGGCGTGGGGACACGCTGGCAAAAGCTTTATCGGAGAATAAAGAGTTAGCTGGCAAGAAGGTCATTGTCTTGGATGGTCACTCTCACACAGCTAAGACTGAAACTTTTGGCAATGTCACCTACAACCAAACTGGTAGTTACCTAAATAACGTCGGTATCATTAAGCTGAATTCAAAAGAAGTTTTAAGTAACGCTTTGCTTTCAGCAGCTGATGCCAAAAACGTAACTCCTGAAACCAATGTTAAGTCAATGGTTGAAGCTATTCAAGCTAAATATAAAGCCGACAGTGCTAAAGTTGTTATTCCAAATAGCCCTGTTGAGCTGAGTGGACAACGGGAAAATGTTCGTGTCCGTGAAACTAACCTTGGTAATGTCGTTGCAGATGCTCTGCTTGATTATGGTCAAACAGGTTTCAGCCACAAATCAAACTTGGCTGTAACCAATGGTGGTGGCCTTCGTGAAACAATCGCTAAAGACAAACCAGTGACAAAGGGGGATATTATCGCTGTCCTTCCATTTGGTAATAACGTTGCCCAAATTGCTGTTACTGGTCAACAGATCAAGGATATGTTCAAAAAATCACTGGGTTCTATCCTTCAAGCAGATGAAAACGGTAATCCTGTCTTAGACGAAAACGACAATCCTCTCTTGGAACCAAGCGGTGGTTTCCTGCAAATTGCCGGTGCTAAAGTGTACTATGATACGAAGTTAGAGCCAGAAAAACGTATTTTATCTGTTGAGATCTTTGATCCAGAAACCAACACTTATAAACCCTTGAATGCTACAGAAAATTATTATCTGGTAACCAATGATTTCTTGGCTGCAGGTGGTGATGGCTATGATATGCTTGGTGGCCCACGCGAAGAAGGCCCATCAATGGATACCGTTTTTGCAGATTATCTTCAAACTGCCAATCTTTCACAATATGCTGTCATCAATCCAAATTCACGCAGTATCTCAGTTGATTCGGCATTGGATACAGACAAGGATGGCTTCGCTGACTACTTAGAATTAATCGTAGGCACTGATACTAAGGACGCCAAAGATTACCCAGGTGCTCAAGCAGTTCAACCAAAACAAGCTGAGGAGCCAGCTGCTTCAAGTGCCATTCAACCAAAAGCTTCAGCCTTCAAATCAGCACAAAACGAAGTGATTTCCGTTGCTGTTAACTACAAGGCAGCAGCTAAACCAGAAGCAACAGCACATCAAACTAGCCTACCAACGACAGGCGACCAAGAATCAATAGTGATGGTTCTCTTGGGCTTGTCCCTTACTAGCCTTTGTTCTTATGCTCTACGCCGCAGAAGTTACGGAAAATAAACTGGCCACCTAATTTATCTTTTAAGTCTGTTTCCCTAGGACTGCATGGTAAGCATAGAAATGTTAAATAAGAAGCAGGCTAAGTCTAATAATCAGACTTAGCCTGCTTTTTCTAATGTGTAGAGGTAATTCTACTGAGACAATTTCTGGACTAATGGAAAAAAAGAAGAAATCAATTTTTCTTCTTTTTCTGTTGACTTAGATTCAAGCCCCAGGGGACTAGGTTCTCCTCTTTATTTTTGATGCGCAGCATGTTGTCCTTATGGCGGATGATGATGAGACTGGCAATGATAATAATGATAACTGTAAAGAGTGGGTCATAGCCATCTAGGATAAGATGAAAGGTTGGAAAAATTAGGGCGCTAAGAATAGCCGCCACTGACACCGCTACGCTGGATAGGGAAATCATACTGAAAAGATAAAGGCTGATGACAAAGATAACTGCCAGATAGAGGAGAAAGGTCGGCGCAAATCCCAAGAGCACTCCAGCACTGGTTGCCACGGCCTTGCCTCCTTTGAAGCCTGCAAAAATAGGAAAGGTATGACCGAGGATAGCTATCAATCCAAAGACGATAGGCGAAACAGTCGTCACCCCACAAAGGATCGGCAGTAGCACCGCAATGGTTCCCTTGAGCATGTCAATGATAAAGGTTATGATACCAGCCTTGGCACCTAGAATCCGAAATGTGTTAGTCGTGCCGGTATTTCCGCTACCATGTTCGCGTAAGTTGATATGGTAAATGTACTTTCCAATCCAAAGGCCTGTTGGGATAGACCCCAGCAAATAGGCGACAATCAATAAAACTAGAATTTTCATGTTCTCATTATACCATAATCAAGTTGTCAGGAAAAAATCTTTTCAGCTTTCTTAAAGAATTATTTTGCAAAATTGCTAAAAAACTTGTAAGATAAAATGGATGAATAAATCTGGAGGTCACTTTTGGCTAAGAAGGAAATAAACATAAACAACTATAATGATGATGCTATTCAGGTCTTAGAGGGGCTGGATGCGGTTCGTAAACGTCCTGGGATGTACATCGGCTCAACTGATGGAACGGGATTACACCATTTGGTCTGGGAAATCGTGGACAATGCGGTTGATGAGGCGCTCTCTGGCTTTGGTGAGAGGATTGATGTTACCATTAACAAAGACGGCTCGGTGACGGTGGCTGACCATGGACGCGGGATGCCGACGGGCAAGCACGCTATGGGCATTCCGACTGTTGAGGTTATCTTCACAGTGCTGCACGCCGGCGGGAAATTCGGTCAGGGCGGTTACAAGACCTCTGGCGGTCTACACGGGGTTGGCTCTTCCGTCGTTAATGCCCTGTCTAGCTGGTTGGAGGTGGAAATCACCCGCGATGGTGCAATCTACAAGCAACGTTTTGAACATGGCGGAAAGCCTGTTACCACGCTCAAGAAAATCGGCACAGCTCCGAAGTCAAAATCTGGGACCAAGGTCAGCTTTATGCCTGACGACACTATCTTCTCAACGACAGACTTTAAATTTAACACCATAGCAGAGCGACTCAAGGAATCTGCCTTCCTGCTCAAGAACGTTACCATGACATTGACCGATGAGCGGGCAGAAGAAGCTATCTCCGAAAGTTTTCACTATGAAAATGGGGTGCAGGATTTTGTTGCTTACTTGAATGAAGACAAGGAAACGCTGACGCCAATCATTTCTATCGAGGGGCAAGACCAAGGCTTCCAATTAGAAGTGGCCATGCAATACAATGATGGCTTCTCAGACAACATTCTGTCTTTTGTCAATAATGTCCGCACCAAGGATGGCGGAACGCACGAGACAGGTTTCAAGTCTGCCATTACCAAATCCATGAATGACTATGCCAGAAAAGCTGGTCTACTCAAGGAAAAGGATAAAAATCTTGAAGGATCTGACTACCGTGAGGGCCTGTCAGCTGTCATCTCCCTTTTGGTGCCTGAAGAGCACTTGCAGTTTGAAGGGCAAACTAAGGACAAACTTGGATCTCCTTTGGCTCGTCCTGTGGTCGATGGGATTGTCTCTGAAAAGCTGACCTTCTTCCTTATGGAAAATGGGGACGTGGCGGCTAACCTCATTCGTAAGGCCATCAAGGCGCGTGATGCGCGTGAAGCTGCCCGTAAGGCACGTGATGAATCCCGCAACGGCAAGAAAAATAAAAAGGACAAGGGGCTCTTGTCTGGTAAGCTGACGCCAGCCCAATCCAAGAATCCTAAGAAGAATGAACTCTATCTGGTCGAAGGGGATTCTGCCGGCGGCTCAGCCAAGCAAGGTCGTGACCGTAAGTTCCAAGCCATCCTCCCTCTGCGTGGTAAGGTGCTCAACACCGCTAAGGCTAAGATGTCTGACATCGTCAAAAACGAAGAAATCAACACTATGATTTACACTATCGGTGCTGGTGTTGGCGCTGACTTCAATGTGGAAGATGCCAACTATGACAAGGTCATTATCATGACCGATGCCGATACCGACGGTGCCCATATTCAGACGCTTCTGCTGACTTTCTTCTATCGCTACATGCGTCCCTTGGTGGAAGCAGGACATGTCTATATCGCTCTACCCCCATTGTACAAAATGTCTAAGGGTAAGGGTAAAAAAGAAGTGGTTGAGTATGCCTGGACCGATGGGGAATTAGAAGATCTCCGCAAGAAGTTTGGCAAGGGCGCTATCCTCCAGCGCTACAAGGGGCTGGGGGAAATGAATGCAGACCAACTCTGGGAAACCACCATGAATCCTGACACCCGTACCCTCATCCGCGTCACCATCGAAGACCTCGCGCGTGCCGAACGCCGTGTCAACGTCCTCATGGGTGACAAAGTCGAACCTCGCCGCAAATGGATTGAGGATAACGTTAAGTTTACTTTGGAAGAGCAGACGGTGTTTTAAGGAGTTATTATGGCGAGACAAAATTATTTTGAGCTTATCCAGAATATGGAGTTTGATGCAGAAAAAGAGTTTGATATAATTTCAAAGTTTATTTCTGAAAAAGAAAATTACTCTAACATTTTGGCACACCCAAATACTTTTTCGCTAAGACAATTTTTCAATATAAATTTTGCGTCATATCTTTATCAAAGAAGTATTCAATTTACTTCTTATGATGAAGTGGAAAAATACTTGAAAGAAAAACTAGGTGGCTTAGATAGCTTATTTACCTATATAGAATTTATTGTTGATTTATATTCTTTTTTAAGCAAAAGGAGAAATCCTTCAGATCTAATAATATACCCGACAACATCACTTGAGAGTATGTATATTATGGTTAAGAAGAGAATTAACTATTCTCTTAACGCAACTAATCATGAACTACTTGAATTAGCAAATGGTCATCAAATCATCGTTGAAAAAAATGTTTACGCATCAGAAGTTTCACAAATTGTATCTGAAACCAATATTCAGGAGGCGATGAAAGTTCTGGAATATAATCATTTTGCTAACAAGGGGAATATCCAGCGTAAGCAAGAGATCTTGACCTCTTTAGCAAAACATCTTGAACCTCTCAGGGCTGAACTTAATTCTTCTGAAGAGTTGAAAGAGGTTCTGAAAGTTAACAATAAAAAGATTATTGCTGTTGAGAAACTTTTTGAAATGTTTAATCAGTTTGGCTTGCGACATAACAATAATAAGCAATATCATGCTGATCTGACAGATGAAGAACTTGAACAGTGGTATGATGATATTTATACTTCAACCTTGTTTGTTATTCTAAGTCTTGATGAAGCTAGAATATTACCGAAGTTAGCTCAAGCAAGAGTAGATTGGGCGGAACAAAAGAAACAAATTGAATAACTTTCTCCTCAATCTCCACGCTTTTTCTTCCCTTTCCTAAAATTCTTGTTAAATCTCCGCGATTTCGGTTGTCTTTTCAGAAATTCTTACTAGATCGCGGCGATTTAGTTTGAAATTTCAGAAATTCTTTCTAAATCGCGACGATTCAGACTGTAATGTTCGGTATTTGCTTTGACGCGCGACGATTTCGTCTGTCTTAACTGAAAATCTAATTGGTGAGCCCCTCACCTCAACTAAAAAATGTAAAGGACTTATGCTTATGCTAAATAAACGATATCAATTAGAAAACATCGACCTCACGCACCTAACACCTGACCAAGTGGATAAGATTTCAACCGACAGCTTGGCTAAAATTCAGCACTTTGTGACTGAACATAGTGAAGAAGTGCCACTTGTTAAGGGTGCTAATACTTTGGCAGAGCAGTTGGAAAAGTTCCCAAATAGCTTGCGCACTAGCACTAAAAGCCAGCTGGCTGAAAAGTTGGCTGCTGCCGATGCAGCTAGAGACAACGCTCTCTCCATCTTGAACCAGTTTATACGGACTTATAGTCAGATTGACGAGTCCGATATTCAAGAGGCTTATGCGAAAATAGCAGAGCAGTTTAGCCAATTTAAGAATATTGCCAATAAGAGCTATGAAGAAGAAAGCGCCGCACTTGAGCAGTTGCTTAAAAAATTGAAGTCTAGTGATTTCAAGGCCAGCGTAAAAACACTTGGACTTGACAGCCACATCGCTCGTCTCGCACAAGCTCAAGAAAACTTTGAGACAGTTTACCAAGCTCGCCTTAATGAAGGCAAAGCAAAGATTAAGAGCCAAAGCAAAGCCTTGAAGCAAACCTTAACCGACACCTATGATAGTCTTGTGGACTACATCGCTGTCAATGCCTATCATCACACCGATAAACCTCACCTCAAAGACCTCCTCGCTGACATCAACACCATCCGCAAACGCTATAAGAAGCGTAAGGTTGTGAAGAAAGTGGAAGCAACGACAGAAGGGGAGTAATCTATGAGACTAGAAATCTGGGATGAGAGATATAGCCTTCAATGGGATGGCATCTATCATCTTGCTTTGCTTGATTATCCTAAACTTCATGATTGGGAACAGGAGAAGATAGCAACTTTTCTAGCTTATGAAAAGCTACACGGCAGGGAAACTGAAATAGTGTGTCAAGATAAGTCGGTG
The DNA here is from genome assembly GCF_000379985.1 of Streptococcus caballi DSM 19004. Classification (GTDB taxonomy): domain Bacteria; phylum Bacillota; class Bacilli; order Lactobacillales; family Streptococcaceae; genus Streptococcus; species Streptococcus caballi. The sequence continues at coordinate 54,450 of NZ_KB904122.1, forward strand.
CGTAATCAGCTTGCGACTTTGCCTAGTCTGTCAGTTGATGCTTTTCCCTTTACTCCCTCCAGTAAGATAGTGGCATCTACTTATGATGCACAAGGTCATTATGTTTATTCAGATTTTTTAAGTCATACTTGTACAATCAAAACGGCACAGGAGATTTTCAAGAGTGGTCAGTTATTATCTGCTGTTCGTGCATTTAACAAAAAATCTCAAGAGCTCGTGCAGGACAATCGAAATGCTGCTGGCGATCCAGAAGATTATTTTGATTATGTTATGTTAGGTTGGTCTAATACAACTTCTGGTTATCGGCTGGCTATGGAGAGACTGCTTGGAAGAATGCCGACTGATGATGAACTAGAGAAAGATTTTATTCCAGGTGTAAGTTTCCATTTTAAGTATGATGATATAATCAATGCTGATGGCTATGTTTTTGATGGATATCACCCTGCAAAGGTCAAGGATTGTTTAAGTTTGAAAAATTTATCTGCCTGTATCATTCCCTCTAGTGAAAAATCTCATTTTGAGACAATTGTTCCACCAGATATATCTTCAAAAGTTTATTATATAGACTACTGTCAGGAAGGAATGGAGAGTTGGTCACGTAAGGTTTATCAATGTGTTGAAAATTTAGCTAAATACGGCTAATGAATTTATCATTTTAAAAAGATTTCCATACATTTAACTTTCTAACCTATGATAGGAAGGATTATTTAGTTAGTATTTTTAGCTAAATATGGGTTACAGACTGTATCAAAAATAGGATACTTATAGATTTGTGAATCATTGTTAGTTTTTTGTCTTTGATAGTGTCTGTTTAATGCCCTTTGTAACTTATGAAAGGAGTTGAAATCGCCCTAAAGTCTTTGTCAAAAAGATGAGTCGTCTAGGAAATTAGGATATCCTGCCAACTTCCTATTTTGACTGAGACTTTTGCAGGCTTAATATCCTATGTCTAACATTCAAAATATGTCCCTTGAGGACATCATGGGAGAGCGTTTTGGTCGCTACTCCAAATACATCATTCAAGAGCGGGCGCTGCCCGACATTCGTGACGGACTCAAACCCGTTCAGCGTCGCATTCTTTATTCTATGAATAAGGATGGCAATACCTTTGAAAAGGGCTTCCGTAAGTCTGCCAAATCTGTCGGTAACGTCATGGGGAACTTTCACCCTCACGGTGATAGCTCCATCTACGACGCTATGGTCCGTATGTCACAGGATTGGAAGAATCGTGAAACCCTGATTGAAATGCACGGGAACAACGGTTCCATGGACGGTGACCCAGCTGCTGCCATGCGTTATACCGAGGCTCGCCTCTCAGAAATTGCTGGTTACCTGCTTCAAGACATTGACAAAAACACTGTGCCTTGGGCTTGGAACTTTGACGATACGGAGAAGGAGCCAACGGTTCTGCCAGCTGCCTTTCCGAACCTTCTGGTCAACGGTGCCACAGGGATTTCCGCTGGTTATGCGACGGACATTCCGCCCCATAATTTGGCTGAAGTCATTGATGCGGTGGTCTACATGATTGACCATCCCTCTGCCAAGGTGGAAAAACTCATGGAATTCTTGCCTGGGCCAGATTTTCCAACGGGAGCCATTATCCAAGGTAAGAATGAAATCAAGAAAGCCTACGAGACTGGTAAGGGACGCGTGGTTGTCCGTTCCCGCACAGACATGGAAGAGCTTCGCGGCGGCAAAAAACAAATTATTGTCACCGAAATTCCTTATGAGGTCAACAAGGCGGTACTAGTCAAGAAGATTGACGACGTGCGTGTCAATAACAAGGTGCCTGGCATTGCAGAAGTGCGAGACGAGTCAGACCGAGATGGTCTGCGCATTGCCATTGAGCTCAAAAAGGACGCTGACGAAAAGACGGTTCTCAATTACCTGTTGAAATACACTGACCTCCAAGTTAACTACAACTTCAATATGGTGGCCATCGACAACTACACGCCTCGTCAAGTGGGAATTGTCCCTATGTTGACCAGTTACATTGCCCACCGTAAGGACATCATTGTTGCACGCTCTAAGTTTGACAAGGAAAAGGCAGAAAAACGTCTTCATATTGTTGAAGGACTCATCCGCGTTTTGTCGATTTTGGATGAAGTCATCGCCCTTATCCGTGCGTCTGAAAATAAGGCTGACGCTAAGGAAAATTTGAAAGTAAGTTATGACTTTACTGAGGAGCAGGCCGAAGCTATTGTGACCTTGCAACTTTATCGTTTGACTAATACCGACATCATTACCTTGGAAAATGAAGAAGCTGAGCTGCGCGACCGCATCACGACTCTCAAGGCCATTATTGGCGATGAGCGTACTATGTATAATGTCATGAAACGTGAACTGCGTGAGGTCAAGAAAAAGTTCGCTAATCCGCGTCGTTCAGAATTGCAAGATCACGCCCAAACGATTGAGATTGACACTGCTAGCCTTATCGTTGAAGAGGATACCTTTGTCAGCGTGACTCGCGGCGGTTACATCAAACGTACCAGCCCACGTTCTTTCAATTCTTCAACGGTAGAAGAAGTTGGCAAACGTGACGATGACGACCTTATCTTTGTCCAGCAGGCTAAGACCACCCAGCACTTACTGCTCTTTACCAATCTGGGCAATGCCATCTATCGTCCAGTACATGAAATTACAGATATTCGTTGGAAAGACATCGGAGAGCATTTGTCACAAAGTCTAGTCAATTTTGCTTCTAACGAAGAAATTTTATATGCTGAGTTGGTTGATGATTTTGGTAGTCAGACTTATTTTGCGGTGACCAGACTTGGTCAAATCAAACGCTTCGAGCGTAAGGAGCTCACTCCTTGGCGCACTTACAAATCCAAGTCCAACAAGTATGCTAAACTCAAAAATGATGAGGACCGTGTCGTAACTGTGTCACCGATTATCATGCAAGATGTGATGATTATTACGGAGAATGGCTACGCTCTGCGTTTTAACATTGACGAAGTCCAAGTTGTCGGTGCTAAGGCGGCAGGGGTTAAGGCTATCAACCTTAAGGCTGATGATGTTGTGCGGGTAGCCTTCATTGCCAGCACAGATAGTTTCTATCTGTTGACTCAGCGCGGTAGTATCAAACGTGTCGCTATGGATGTCATTCCTGTGACCAGCCGTGCCAACCGTGGGCTGCAAGTTCTGCGTGATCTCAAGACAAAACCACACCGGGTGTTTGTGTCAGGACCAGTTCAGGCAGCAAGTGACCAAGCAAATCTTGATCTCTTCAGCACAGTAGTAGAAGATACAGACCAACTTGAGACTCTGCAGGTCATTTCAAACACAGGCAAAACCTATGACGTCATCCTAGAAGATCTGAGCTTGTCCGAACGCACCAGCAATGGCAGCTTCATTTCAGATTCTATCTCAGACGAGGGTGTCTTCTCAGCCAAAATCAAGTAAATTTTTCTGAAAACCAAAGCTTGCTTGACGATTTTCGAGCTGTCTTTGCATTCATAGATGTGAAAAGAGGAGACGCTCTTTTTACTTTAGAGTAAATTTTCAGAATTTTATGAAAAGTACTTGAAAAAATCATAAAAAAGCGTACAATAGAAAAAAACGAAGAAAGAGGAATTTGACATGACAGTTGATTTAGATTGGGAAAATTTGGGATTTACTTATCGCAAACTTCCATTTCGTTACATTTCATACTATAAAGACGGCAAGTGGGATGACGGACAATTAACAGAAGATGCAACACTTCACATTTCGGAAGCATCGCCAGCGCTCCACTATGGACAAGAAGCTTTTGAAGGATTGAAAGCTTACCGTACTAAGGATGGTTCAGTCCAACTTTTTCGCCCCAATATGAATGCCGAACGCCTGCAACGCACGGCAGATCGCCTCTTGATGCCGCAAGTGCCAACAGACAAGTTTATTGATGCTTGTAAACAAGTTGTGCGCGCCAATGAAGAATACGTTCCACCATATGGCACAGGTGCTACACTATATCTCCGTCCTTTGTTGATCGGGGTTGGTGATGTTATCGGTGTTCACCCAGCAGATGAATATATTTTTACCATCTTTGCAATGCCAGTTGGTAACTACTTCAAAGGTGGTTTAGCACCAACTAACTTCCTCATTCAAGATGAATACGACCGTGCTGCACCTCATGGTACAGGTGCTGCCAAAGTTGGTGGGAACTATGCAGCAAGCTTACTTCCAGGACAGGTTGCTCACGACCGCCAATTCTCAGACGTTATTTACCTCGATCCAGCTACTCATACCAAAATTGAAGAAGTGGGGTCAGCTAACTTCTTTGGTATCACTAAAGATAATGAGTTTATCACACCGCTCAGCCCATCTATCTTACCATCAATTACGAAATATTCATTGCTTTATCTAGCTGAACATCGTTTTGGCATGAAAGCTATTCAAGGCGATGTGAAATTGGATGAATTAGATAAATTCGTTGAAGCAGGGGCTTGCGGAACGGCAGCAGTTATCTCACCAATTGGTGGTGTTCAGCATGGAAATGATTTTCACGTCTTTTTCAGTGAAACAGAGGTTGGTCCAGTCACACGCAAACTCTATGATGAATTAACCGGCATTCAATTCGGTGATATTAAAGCCCCAGAAGGTTGGATTTATAAAGTTGACTAAAAATCAAAGCTTGCTCTTGCAAGCTTTTTTAATTTTCGGTAAAATGGTACAAGTGAGGTGAAGGAATGAGTAAAAAAGATAAAAAGATTGAAATTCAGCTAGTAGACAGCAAAGTGACTGTCAACAATATGGCCATTGATGGCTTTCAATTGGTTCTTGGTAAACGAACAATTGGTAATGTAGCAGAATTGGATAATAAATTTGCAGTGGTTAAAGATGGTAATGTAGAAGCCTTTTACAAAACTATGGATGCTGCAATTGAAAGTATTATTGAAAATTTCAACTTAAATCATTAAGAAATTATTGAAAAAGTCTTGCAGGTTGACAAAAACTATGCTAAAATAGTTTTTGTTGTTGAGGAAGGGTAGCGAAGAGGCTAAACGCGGCGGACTGTAAATCCGCTCCTTCGGGTTCGGGGGTTCGAATCCCTCCCCTTCCAGCTCAGAATATTCTTATTCTGATTAATATCTTTGGGGTATAGCCAAGCGGTAAGGCAAGGGACTTTGACTCCCTCATGCGTTGGTTCGAATCCAGCTACCCCAGTCAAAGGTATCAGACGAAAGTTTGACACCGTCAAAGATAAGAATTGTTGTCGTTGCGGGTTACCTTGAAAAAATATATTGTTATCAAAAGCTAGCCCTAAGCTAGCTTTTGTTGGAGGATTTTTTAGAATGAATGAATTTGAAGATTTGCTAAACAGTGTTAGCGAAGTAAACCCTGGTGATGTAGTCACTGCGGAGGTTTTAACAGTTGATAACGGTCAAGCAAACGTTGTTATTGAAGGAACTGGTGTTGAAGGTGTTTTGACACTTCGTGAATTGACTAACGATCGTGATGCTGACATCAATGATTTTGTTAAACCTGGCGATACTGTTGAAGTGCTTGTTCTTCGTCAAGTTGTAGGTAAAGATACTGATACAGTAACTTTCCTTGTCTCTAAAAAACGCTTGGAAGCTCGCAAAGCCTGGGATAAACTTGTTGGTCGTGAAGGTGAAGTTGTTACTGTTAAAGGCACTCGTGCTGTAAAAGGTGGTCTTTCAGTCGAATTTGAAGGACTTCGTGGATTCATCCCAGCTTCAATGATCGATACACGTTTTGTTCGTAACACCGAAAAATTTGTTGGTCAAGAGTTCGAAGCTAAAATCAAAGAAGTTGACCCAGCTGAAAATCGCTTCATCCTTTCACGTCGTGAAGTTGTTGAAGAAAAAGCAGCAGAGGCTCGTAAAGAAGTCTTTTCTAAACTTGAAGAAGGTGCTATCGTAACTGGTACGGTTGCACGTTTGACAAGTTTTGGAGCTTTCATCGACCTTGGTGGTGTTGATGGGCTTGTTCACGTGACTGAATTATCCCATGAGCGTAATGTTTCACCAAAATCTGTTGTTTCAGTTGGTGATGAAGTAGAAGTTAAAGTTCTTTCAATTGACGAAGAAGCTGGTCGCGTATCACTTTCTCTTAAAGCAACAACACCTGGACCTTGGGATGGTGTGGAGCAAAAACTTGCTGCTGGCGATGTTGTTGAAGGTAAAGTTAAACGTTTGACTGACTTTGGTGCATTTGTTGAAGTATTGCCTAGTATTGACGGACTTGTTCACATCTCACAAATCTCACACAAACGTGTCGAAAATCCAAAAGATGTTCTTACAGTGGGTCAAGATGTAACTGTTAAAGTTCTTGATGTAAATGCTGCTGATGAACGTGTATCACTTTCAATCAAAGCTCTTGAAGAACGTCCAGCACAAGCTGAAGGTGATAAGGAAGAAAAACGTCAATCTCGTTCTCGTCGTCCACGTCGTCAAGAAAAACGTGACTATGAGCTTCCAGAAACACAAACTGGTTTCTCTATGGCTGATTTGTTCGGAGATATTGAATTGTAATATGATAAAAAGATTTGCATTTGGCGAATCTTTTTTGTTTCTTGCTGGGAAAGTATGATATAATGGTATATGGACTTTCCCCATCCTTAGTGTAATGGATATCACGTAAGATTCCGGTTCTTGAAATGGGGGTTCGATTCCCTCAGGATGGATAAAATATAGCAAAAACCCTTGAATTACAAGGGTTTTTGTTGTACTTGAATGCTGTTTATCTAAAATGCGTCTAAATATTTTATTGCCTGTTTCAATTAAAAATTTCCGATAAGTTTTAGGATTGATTAAGTCTGGTTTATTATAATATTGTCCAATAATAAAAAGAGGTAACTAGGATGCAAGCTATTGTCTTTTCATTTCTATTATTGGTATAGATTATTTGAGTTCTCACCCTGTGGGTTATTGCCTGTTTAGCCGAAGATTTTTAACGGCAAATTAACGGTTTGGAAAGCACTCAGTCAATCTTAAAATGTTCCCAATAAAGACAAGACGCCAAGAAGTGTTTCTCTATCTGAGAGACTTGGAAATGATCAATCTGCCAATTCTGATTCTGGGTCAGCCTAACAGTAATTTATATCATTTGCTATCAAGAGATAGCATGCACAGCTTCAGCAAATTAATTAAATACCTAGTTTAAAAAAACTGGTCGTGTTATAATAGGTGGGAGGAGAAGATAATGATTAAGATATTATTAGTAGAAGATGATTTGAGTTTATCAAATTCGGTTTTCGATTTTTTGGATGATTTTGCGGATGTGATGCAAGTTTTCGATGGAGATGAAGGGCTCTACGAAGCAGAGAGTGGTGTCTATGATTTGATTTTGTTAGATTTGATGCTGCCAGAGAAAAATGGTTTTCAAGTCCTCAAGGAATTACGAGAAAAAGGTATTTCAACTCCTGTCTTAATCATGACAGCCAAGGAAGGACTTGATGATAAAGGACATGGTTTTGAGTTAGGAGCTGATGACTATCTAACAAAACCTTTCTATCTAGAAGAGTTGAAGATGCGTATTCAGGCTCTCTTGAAGCGTTCTGGGAAGTATAATGATAATGTGCTGACTTTTGGTGATATCAAGGTCGACACGTCAACAAATACCAGCTACATCGGCAATCAGCCTGTTGAATTACTTGGTAAGGAATTTGATTTGTTAGTTTACTTCTTGCAGAATCAAAATGTTATCCTGCCTAAGTCGCAAATTTTTGATCGTATCTGGGGATTCGACAGTGATACTACCATTTCAGTCGTTGAAGTCTATGTTTCAAAAATTCGTAAAAAACTTAAGGGAACAAGCTTTGCTGAAAATCTACAAACGTTGCGTAGTGTGGGGTATATTCTGAAAAATGTCGACTCTGAGTAAGTTAAATCAAAAATTCTGGTCTGATAATTTCTCTCAATTTTTCCATTTTTTTGCTATCTTCACAGGCATTTTCGTTGCCATGACAGTTATCATTTTGCAGATTATGCGCTATGGTGTTTATTCGTCAGTTGATAGTAATTTGAAAAACATTTCATCCCATGCCCAGGATTACGCTGAGATGGTTATGACAAAGAGTTTAATCAATGACTTTATGCTTGAAAAGGATAGTTCTGCGAAGGGGAAGAATTTAGATCAGCCTTCGGCTAATACTAACTTTGTTCTTTACAGTTCAAATGGCACAATCTTGAATGATGTTAATGATTTTCTCAATTTGGATCAGTCTGCAGTAGATACAAAGCACTTGAATTCAATTCAAGATGAATCTATTGCTAATATCTATAATCAGGTTGAACGTTATAGAACCATAACGATAAAGGTTAAAAGCAAGATTTACCCAACAATTGCTTATTTGAAAGTGATTGTTAACGTAGAGCAACTAGCAGGAGCTAATCAGCGCTATGAAAAGATTATCATCGTGGTTATGAGCCTCTTTTGGATTTTATCAGTTGGTGCCAGCGTTTACTTGGCGAACTGGAGTCGGCGTCCAATTTTGGAAAGCTATGAAAAGCAGAAGTTTTTTGTTGAGAATGCCAGCCATGAGTTGCGTACACCGCTTGCTGTTTTACAAAACAGACTGGAAGCTCTCTTCCGCAAACCTAATGAAACTATTCTGGAAAATAGTGAAAACATCGCATCCAGTCTGGAAGAAGTGCGCAACATGCGCATTTTGACGACTAATCTGTTAAATCTTGCCAGACGAGATGACGGCATGACACCAGAAATTGTCAGTATTCGGTCCAGTGAAATTGATGACATTTTCAGTAATTATGAAATGATTGCTGAAGAAAGTGGTAAGATTTTTCATGCTCATAATGAAATTACCAGGGAAATTAAATCAGATAAAACCCTGCTCAAACAGTTGATGACGATTTTATTTGATAATGCTCTTAAGTACACAGATTCAGACGGGGTCATTGATTTCACTGTTAAATGCAATGATAAGAATCTTTATCTTATTATTGCGGATAACGGCCCTGGTATCAAAGACGAGGACAAGCGAAAGATTTTTGACCGCTTTTATCGTATAGACAAAGCCAGAACCAGACAGATGGGAGGGTTTGGATTAGGTTTGTCTTTGGCACAACAGATTGTCCACTCTTTGAAGGGAACCATCACTGTCAGAGATAATCATCCCAAGGGGACAATTTTTGAGATAAAATTATAAAGCAGAGCTCAGTTTTAGTAGCTCTGCTTTTTATTATTATGTAAATTTAGGCAAAGAAAAAAACTCCCGCTGGAGTTTTCATTGGTTTATTGATTAGCCAAGTTTAGCAGCAAGACGTGCTTTGTCGCGGCTTGCTTTATTTGAGTGAATCAAACCTTTAGAAGCGGCTTTGTCGATGCTTGAAGAAGCAGCGCGGAAAAGTTCTTCAGACGGGTTAGCTTCAAAAGCCTTGATAGCAGAACGCATAGCTGATTTTTGTGCTGAATTTTTTTCGTTTTGTCTAACGTTAAGTTCAGCGCGCTTGATAGCTGATTTAATATTTGCCAATGTTTTCACCTCCAAATTAATCTAACTACACCATTATATAGAATTTATCTCTATTTGGCAAGCTTTTATCACTTTTTGAGGTAAATTTCGTCAATTTTATGGTTTTCAGTCTTGTGTAAAATCAGCTCGGCACGATTACGAGTTGGTTCAATATATTTTTCAAGGTTAACTAGGTTGATAGATTTCCAAATGTCCTTGGCAAATTGCATGATTTCTTGCCGAGGCGCATTTGTAAAACGATGGTAGTAATTTTTGGTATCAGTTTCAGCTAAATCCAGTAAACTTTCAAATCTTTCTAAATACCATTTTTCAATGTTATCATTTTCAGCATCAATATAGATTGAAAAGTCATAGTAATCACTCATATAGAGACGATTGTTCTGAGGATTTTGAAAGACGTTGATACCTTCAATGATCAAAAAATCAGGAGCCTTAATCGTTTGCAGTTTATCTGGTACAATATCGTAAATTTCATGCGAATAAACAGGTATTTGGGCAGTGGTGCCATTCTTGATGGTATCTAGAAAGTTGAGGAGGGCTTCCATGTCATAGGATTCTGGAAAACCTTTTCGGTTGAGGATTTTTTCAGCCTCTAGCACATGATTTGGGTAGAGAAATCCATCGGTTGTGACTAACTCAACTTTGCTGTCTTTGAAAGTTCGCGAAAGAAGGAGCTGCAAGAGACGGCTAGTGGTTGACTTGCCGACAGCTACGGAACCAGATACACCAATGATGAAAGGACGGTTGACTACGTCCTTTTTCAAAAAGATACTTTTTGAAAAAGACAGGTTGTCCATAGTTCGCTTATAAATCTGAATGAGACTGATAAGTGGCAGATAAACTTCTCTAACATCTTGGATACTAATTCTGTCATTAAGGCTTTTGATAGATTCCAGTTCTTTTTCAGTCAATAAAGGCTGCGCTTTTTGATGTAAATTTTTCCAAGTTTTACGTGAAATTCGGTCAAAATTAATAAATTCATTTGTATTTGTCATAAGGTCACTCCTAGTAACCTTTATTATAGCATTTTGTGGGAAGATTGAAAACCGTTTCAAAGTGTGCTAGAATAGTAAGGCTAAAAGGAGAGAATTAAATGGTTAAGATGTATTACGCAGAAAATCCCGATAGTGAGCACGACATTCATCGTCTTGAAGTGAACTTACTTGAGCAGAACTTCATTTTTTTGACGGATGCTGGGGTATTTTCAAAGAAAATGATTGACTTTGGCAGTCAGGTTTTGTTAAATGCTTTAGATGTCAAGTCGGGCAAAACATTACTTGATGTTGGTTGTGGATATGGTCCGCTAGGCATTTCGCTGGCAAAAGCTAAAAAAATGAGCGTCACAATGGTTGACATCAATAATCGTGCGTTGGATTTGTCTAGGCAAAATGCGCAATTGAATAATGTGGATGTAAATATTTTTCAATCGAATATTTATGAGCAGGTAATTGGAAGTTTTGACTACATTATCAGTAATCCTCCCATTCGTGCAGGGAAAAAAGTGGTTCACACGATTATCGAAGAAAGTATTGACCATCTAAACGATGGTGGTAGTCTGACCATTGTTATACAGAAAAAGCAAGGTGCGCCAAGCGCCAAAGCTAAAATGGAAGATGTTTTTGGCAATTGTGAGATTGTTAAAAAAGATAAAGGTTACTATATTTTAAGAAGTTTTAAAGAATAATTTGTTTTAGATTGGAATTGATATGAGAGCAGTAGATTTAATTCAGAAAAAAAGAGATGGGGGTGAGCTAAGTAGCCAAGAAATTGATTGGCTCATTTCGGGCTATGTTGATGGTAGCGTTCCAGACTATCAGATGTCAGCTTTTGCTATGGCAGTCTATTTTAAGGGGATGTCTATGAGAGAAACTCGTGATTTGACTATGGCTATGGTTGCGACTGGGGAACAAATTGACTTATCTGCCATTTCAGGCATTAAGACTGATAAACACTCTACAGGCGGTGTCGGTGATAAGGTGACGCTCATTTTAGCACCATTAGTGGCAAGTTTTGGAGTGCCTGTTGCCAAGATGAGTGGTCGAGGGCTTGGACACACAGGCGGCACCTTGGACAAATTGGAATCTATCAAAGGTTTTCAAATCGAACGAAGCCAGGAGGACTTTATTAAGCAGGTTCAGGAAATCGGCGTATCTATTATCGGGCAATCAGATAAATTGGTCAAGGCTGATAAGATGCTCTATGCTCTTCGCGATGTGACAGCCACGGTCGATATTATTCCCTTGATTGCTAGTTCAGTTATGAGTAAGAAAATTGCAGCAGGAGCGGATGCTATTTTGTTGGATGTGACAGTTGGTGACGGAGCCTTTATGAAAACGGTTGAAGATGCTGAAAAATTATCTCAAACCATGGTTGCGCTCGGGAAGGAAGTCGGTCGTAAGACAGTTGCTGTTATTACGAATATGAGTCAGCCGCTGGGACAAGCTATAGGTAACCGTCTTGAAGTTTTAGAAGCTCTCCAAATCATGCAAGGCCAAGGACGACAAGATATTACAGATTTTATTTGTGAGTTAGCTCAAATCATGCTCAGACTTGCTAATGTTGATAAAACACTAGAAGATATTCATCAAAACCTAGTTGGTGGAGCAGCTTTAGCTAAGTTTGAAGAAATGATTGCCGCTCAAGGTGGTGATTTGGAGGACCTTTATCGCCCGTCATCAGCAGCAGTTATCACTTGTATAAAAGCCCAGAAAGATGGTTACATCACAGAATTACCAGCTTTAGAATTCGGTTTAATTGCTATGAGACTTGGCGCAGGACGTGCTGTTAAAACAGATTCACTTGACTATGAAAGCGGCATTGTTTTTGAAAAGAAAGTCGGAGATGCTGTTTCAAAAGGTGATTTGGTTGCAAAAATTTATTCTCACGAAATTTTAGATAAAAAAGTACATACAGATTTCCAAAAAAATGTTAAAATAGGTAGGGTGCAAGCTGAAAATAGTGAGATTGTTAAAATTATTTCCTAAAGGGGACTAAAAATGACCATTAATAGGTATATTGACCATACTTTGTTAAAACCAGAAAGCACTCAAGAACAAATTGACCACTTGATTGCTGAAGCTAAAAAGCATAATTTTGCTAGTGTCTGTGTTAACCCAACTTGGGTTTCCTACTCAGCAAAACAGTTAGCCGACTCAGACGTCAATGTCTGTACAGTGGTTGGTTTCCCTTTGGGAGCTAATACAAGTGCAGTTAAAGCATTTGAAGCAAAGGATGCCATTGCTAATGGCGCTGATGAAGTTGATATGGTTATTAATATCGGACGTTTGAAATCTGGACAATACCAAGAAGTTCAAGATGATATTAAAGCAGTTGTGGATGCTAGTGGTGATAAGCTTGTCAAAGTTATCATCGAAACTTGCCTTCTGACAAAAGAAGAAAAGATTAAAGCATGTCAATTGTCAGTTGCAGCAGGAGCTGATTATGTGAAAACTTCTACTGGTTTCTCAACTGGCGGTGCAACTGTAGCCGATGTATCTTTAATGCGACAAACTGTTGGCTCAAATATTGGTGTCAAGGCTTCTGGTGGAGCGCGATCTTTGAAAGATGCACTGGCTTTTGTTGAAGCGGGAGCGACGCGTATTGGAACATCATCAGGTGTTGTCATTGTCAATGGGGAAGTAGCTGATGGAGATTACTAATCTCGTTCAATTAGCTATAGAAGCTAGCGAAAAAGCTTATGTTCCTTATTCTCATTTTCCAATAGGCGCAGCTGTAAGAACCAAAGACGGTCGAGTTTTTACAGGTTGTAATGTTGAAAATGCCAGCTTTGGCTTAAGCAACTGTGGGGAACGGACGGCTATTTTTAAAGCTGTTTCGGAAGGCTACAAAGAATTTTCTGAAATTGCTATCTATGGTGAGACTGAAAAACCCATTTCACCGTGTGGCGCGTGTCGTCAAGTGATGGCAGAGTTTTTTGAACCATCTGCCACAGTAACATTAATTGCTAAAGATGGTCAGACGGTCGAGATGACGGTCGGGGAGTTACTTCCGTATTCGTTTACAGATTTGAAATAGTCTGTTTTGATGTCTTGTTATTATAGCCATAAGGCTAAATAAAATATTGCAACCTTGTTGCGCAAAAGTTTTTTAGGAGGGTTCATTTTTATGAACAAGAAAATTATTGGAATTGGTCTAGCTTCCGTAGCTGTTTTAAGTTTGGCAGCGTGTTCAAATCGTAAGAGCGCAAGTTCAAATGGTAATGGAAAAACAGACTTGAAAGTCGCAATGGTAACAGATACTGGTGGTGTTGATGACAAGTCATTTAACCAATCTGCTTGGGAAGGCCTTCAAGAATGGGGGAAAGCAAATAACCTTAAAAAAGGTAATGGCTTTGATTATTTCCAATCTGCAAGCGAATCTGACTATGCTACGAACCTTGACACAGCAGTATCAAGCGGCTATAAACTTATTTATGGTATCGGATTTGCACTTCATGATGCTGTAGAAAAAGCTGCTAAAGATAACTCAGATGTTAACTACGTTATCATTGATGATGTTATCAAAGACGCAGACAACGTTGCTAGCGTAACATTTGCTGATAATGAATCTGGTTACCTTGCGGGTATTGCAGCTGCAAAATCTACTAAGACAAAAACTGTAGGTTTTGTTGGTGGTATGCAATCAGAGGTTATTTCTCGTTTCCGCGCTGGTTTTGAAGCAGGTGTTAAATCAGTTGATGATTCAATCAAAATTAAAGTAGACTATGCTGGTTCATTCGGTGATGCTGCTAAAGGTAAGACTATCGCAGCAACTCAATATGCTGCTGGTGCAGATATTATCTACCAAGTAGCCGGTGGTACTGGCGCAGGTGTCTTCTCAGAAGCTAAAGCTGAAAATGAATCACGTAATGAAGCTGATAAGGTTTGGGTAATCGGTGTTGACCGTGACCAAGCTGCTGAAGGTAAATATACTTCTAAAGATGGCAAAGCATCAAACTTTGTACTCGCTTCAACAATTAAAGAAGTGGGCGAATCAGTTAAGAAAATCTCTACTGAAACTGCTAAAGACAAATTCCCTGGCGGTAAAGTGACCACTTACGGTCTTAAAGATGGTGGTGTAGATATCGCAACTACAAATCTTTCTGATGATGCTGTAAAAGCTATTGCGGACGCTAAAGAAAAAATTATTTCTGGCGATATCAAAGTTCCTGAAAAATAATCTAAAAATGAGCGACCTTAGTCGGTCGCCTTTTTTCAGACTGAGGTATTTATACCTCAGTAAAGCTCATCAGAGTTGATGGGTTTTACTGAATTATAAATTGATTTTTTCTGAAAGGAAGAGCCATATGACACAAAATGTCATTGAAATGAAAGAAATTACTAAAAAATTTGGTGATTTTGTTGCAAATGATCATATTAATTTGACTGTCAGAAAAGGTGAAATTCATGCTTTGCTCGGTGAGAACGGTGCGGGGAAATCTACCTTGATGAACATGCTTGCAGGTCTTTTAGAGCCGACAAGCGGTGAAATTGTTATCAATGGTCAAACAGTCGCTATCGACTCCCCATCTAAGTCTGCTCATTTGGGAATTGGAATGGTTCACCAGCATTTTATGCTCGTTGAAGCCTTTACGGTTGCTGAGAATATCATCCTTGGGAAGGAAACTGCCAAAGGTGGCGTTCTAGATTTAAAACAGGCTGTAAAAGATATTGAGGAATTATCTCAAAGATATGGGCTAGCTGTCGATCCTAATGCTAAGATTGATGATATTTCTGTTGGTGCTCAGCAGCGTGTTGAAATTTTGAAGACTCTTTACCGTGGAGCCGATATTCTTATTTTTGATGAACCAACAGCTGTTTTGACACCGTCTGAAATCCATGAATTGATGGAAATTATGAAAAATCTTGTCAAAGAAGGCAAATCCATCATTCTGATTACTCACAAGCTGGATGAAATTCGTGCAGTTGCTGACCGTGTGACAGTCATCCGTCGTGGTAAGAGTATCCAAACTGTTGATGTTGCGGGAGCCACTTCTCAAGAGTTAGCTAAAATGATGGTTGGGCATTCTGTCTCATTCACCACTGCAAAAAAAACAGCGCAACCTAAGGAGATCGTCCTTTCTATCAAAAATATTGTTGTTAATGAAAATCGTGGTGTTCCAGCTGTCAAAAATCTTTCACTGGATGTCCGCGCGGGTGAAATTGTTGGGATCGCAGGTATTGATGGCAATGGACAAAGCGAACTTGTTCAGGCTATTACAGGGCTTAGAAAAGTTAAATCGGGTTCCATTACCATCAAAGATCAAGAGGTGACGAAATATTCAACGCGTAAGATCACTGAGCTCAGTGTTGGACATGTCCCTGAAGACCGTCATCGTGATGGTCTGGTTCTCGATATGACTATGGCTGAAAATATGGCTCTTCAAACCTACTACAAAGAACCAATGAGCAAAAAGGGAATCCTAAACTTTTCTTACATGAATGAGTATGCTCGTAAGTTGATGAAAGAATTTGATGTTCGCGGTGCAGGTGAATTTGTTTTGGCTAGAGGTTTTTCAGGAGGTAATCAACAAAAGGCAATTATTGCTCGTGAAATTGATCGTGACCCAGACTTGCTTGTTGTTAGCCAACCGACACGTGGATTGGATGTTGGTGCCATTGAATATATTCATAAACGTTTGATTCAAGAGCGCGATAAGGGCAAAGCTGTACTTGTTGTCAGCTTTGAATTAGACGAAATTCTTAATCTATCTGACCGCATCGCTGTTATTCACGATGGTAAAATTCAAGGTATTGTTGATCCAGCTACAACAAACAAACAAGAGCTTGGTATCTTGATGGCTGGTGGAAAAATTGAAAAAGGAGAAGAGTAATGTCTAAGAGAACTCAACAAATTGCGGTTCCTCTGATTTCAGTTTTACTAGGAATCATCCTTGGAGCCATTGTTATGCTGTTATTTGGTTATGACCCTATTTGGGGATATGAGGGCTTGTTCCAAACGGCCTTTGGTAACCTTAAAAATATTGGAGAAATCTTCCGAGCTATGGCTCCACTGATTTTGGTGGCTCTTGGTTTCTCAGTTGCAAGCCGTGCTGGTTTCTTTAATGTTGGTTTGCCAGGTCAGGCCTTGGCGGGATGGATTGCTGCCGGATGGTTTGCCTTGTCACATCCTGATATGTCACGCCCTTTGATGATTCTTTGTACAATTGTCATTGGTGCTTTGGCTGGTGGAATCGCTGGTGCTATTCCTGGTATTCTCCGTGCTTATCTTGGAACTAGTGAAGTTATCGTTACAATCATGATGAACTACATTATCCTGTATTCAGGGAACGCAGTTATTCAAAATCTTTTTTCAAAGAGCATCATGCGTACTACGGATTCAAGTATCTATGTAAGTGCCAATGCCTCTTATCGAACAGAGTGGCTCTCGGCTCTGACTAACCATTCTCGGATGAACATCGGTATTTTTATTGCCTTTATCGGTGTTGCGATTATCTGGTTCCTACTTAACAAGACAACTCTTGGCTTTGAGATTCGTTCAGTCGGTCTTAATCCACATGCTTCGGAATATGCAGGTATGTCAGCTAAGCGTACTATTATCCTTTCAATGATTATCTCAGGTGCCTTTGCCGGTCTTGGTGGTGTTGTGGAAGGACTTGGAACTTTTGAAAATGTCTTTGTTCAATCAAGCTCAGTTTCTATTGGTTTTGATGGTATGGCAGTTAGTCTTTTGGCAGCTAATAACCCAGTTGGTATTCTCTTTGCAGCCTTCCTATTTGCATTTTTAAGCGTTGGAGCTCCTGGTATGAATATCGCAGGTATCCCACCAGAATTGATTAAAGTTGTTACAGCTTCCATCATTTTCTTTGTTGGTGTGCATTATATTATTGAATATTTCATTAAACCAAGAAAACAAGCGAAAGGTGGTAACTAAGAATGAGTTTAACAACAATTTTAGCCTTGATGTTTTCATCAATGTTGATCTATGCCACACCGCTTATTTTTACAAGTATCGGCGGAACTTTCTCAGAACGTGGAGGTATCGTTAACGTTGGCCTAGAAGGTATCATGGTTATGGGAGCTTTTTCTGGTGTTGTCTTTAACCTTGAGTTTGCAGATGCATTTGGGAACGCGACACCTTGGCTTGCCATCTTCATAGGAGGAGTCGTGGGAGTGATTTTCTCGCTTATCCATGCTGTGGCGACTATCAATTTTCGTGCTGACCACGTTATTAGTGGTACTGTTATGAATTTATTGGCCCCATCTTTAGCTGTTTTCTTAATCAAGGTTCTCTATAATAAGGGGCAAACTGATAATATTACTCGGTCATTTGGGAAATTCAATTTTCCCCTTTTATCTGATATTCCTTTCATTGGACAAATCTTCTTTAGAAATACTAGTCTGATTGGTTATATTGCTATTTTGATTGCCTTTGTTGCTTGGTTTGTTCTCTATAAAACCCGCTTTGGCTTGCGCCTGCGTTCAGTTGGTGAACATCCTCAAGCAGCAGATACACTTGGTATCAATGTTTATCTCATGCGTTACCTAGGTGTTATGATTTCTGGTTTTTTAGGGGGAGTCGGCGGAGCGGTTTATGCTCAATCAATTTCTGTAAACTTTGCAGCTACGACTATCCTAGGACCTGGCTTCATCGCTTTAGCTGCTATGATTTTTGGTAAATGGAATCCTATCGGAGCTATGCTGGCTAGTCTCTTTTTTGGATTGTCACAATCATTAGCCGTTATCGGTGGACAGCTTCCTCTTTTAAGTTCTATTCCAACGGTTTATTTGCAAATTGCTCCTTATGTTTTGACAGTTATCGTACTAGCCGTCTTCTTCGGACAAGCAGTAGCACCTAAAGCAGACGGTGTCAATTATATCAAATCAAAATGATCATAAAAGAGTTGCTCAAGCAACTCTTTTTATATTTGGCTTCGAGCCAGTTTTTCTCATAGAGAAAAATGAAAAAACCACCAGCTAAGCTGGTGGCTGACAAGGCTTCTAGCTTCCATTTATTTTTCCATGTATAATCTAATTGTTCAGGTTAGATAAAGGAGGAAAAATAAATGGCTAAAACCANTTATAGTTTATCACACACCAAATGGATGTGCAAATATCACATTGTTTTCACACCAAAGTATCGACGCAAATCCATTTACTACAAAATTAGACAGGACTTAATCGAAATTTTCCGTCA
>NZ_KB904123.1 GCF_000379985.1 Streptococcus caballi DSM 19004
AACCAAATAAAAAATCAAAAAGCCAGATTTTATAGGCTTTTTATCCAGTTAATTTCTGCATATTCAGGTACTGCAATCCCCTCCTCTCCTTTTATCCCCTTGATGTTACAAGGGCTTTTGTATATTCACCCGTTTTCCATCCGTCAAATTTGAGGTTTAGGAATTACCTAGAGCTAATTGTCTGGATTAAAACAAAAAATCTGATTGTTAAAGTATCGTCAGTTTCATTTGATCTTGGAACGAAAAACTAGATGTTAAGCAAAGTAATACAAACTCAAGTAAAAACTGATCAGATGATTAAGCTGCTCAGAAGCTGGCCGTTTGGGTGAATGTTGAAGAGTTGTTTTGTTACATACCATGGTTGGAATTTTCCTGTGATAATGTTAGCTAACTTTAGAATTGAATGAAGGTAAGAAGAACTTAATTCTGAATTGGATTTATCAGCCTATTAATATCTTTAGAAGTGAGTTTTTTTCTTTGCATTTTCAAATAGTTGTGCTATAATACATATTAATAATACAGAGAGGGGCGGAGTTGATTCTTCGCCTCTTATGTGTGTCATTATCTTTTAGCTTGAAGAGAGGCTTTGTAGACTCTGTTCTGTTTTAGTTAAGGAGGGGATAGCAATCGCAAAAGTTGATATTATTGATATCGTGACGCAAGTTGTCGCACCAGTTATAGAGGCACCTTTTGAACTAGTTGATGTCGAATATGGAAAAATGGGCGGCGACTATGTACTCAGTATTTTAGTAGATAAGCCTGATGGTATTACGGTTGAAGATACGGCTGTTCTAACGGACATCATTAGTCCGCTGTTGGACACCATCAAGCCTGATCCATTTCCCGACCAGTATATGCTGGAGGTTTCCAGTCCTGGTTTAGAGCGCCCTTTGAAAACAAAGGAAGCTCTTAAAAATGCCATTGGTTCTTACATTAATGTTAGTCTCTACAAAGCCATTAATAAGGTTAAG
The DNA here is from genome assembly GCF_000379985.1 of Streptococcus caballi DSM 19004. Lineage (GTDB taxonomy): Bacteria > Bacillota > Bacilli > Lactobacillales > Streptococcaceae > Streptococcus > Streptococcus caballi. Next base: position 972 of record NZ_KB904123.1, read on the forward strand.
GTTTTTGAAGGTGACTTGGTTTCTTTTGAGGATGGGACTTTAGTTATTGATTATTTGGACAAGACTCGTCACAAGATGGTGGAAATCCCTTACGAGGCAGTAGCTAAAGCACGTATGGCCGTTAAATTATAAGTGTTAGGACAAGTTTAGCTAGCTGGATTTGTCGAGTTTTAGAAAGAAAGGATGCTAGCTCTGCTATTGGGCACGAGCAAGAAAGAAAATGAGCAAGGAAATGCTAGAAGCCTTCCGTATTTTGGAAGAAGAAAAACACATTAACAAAGAAGACATCATTGATGCTGTTACTGAGTCATTGAAATCTGCTTACAAACGTCGCTATGGTCAATCAGAATCATGTGTCATCGAGTTCGATGAGAAAACAGGCGACTTTAGAGTTTTCACAGTGCGTGAAGTGGTTGAAGAAGTTTTTGACAGTCGTCTTGAGATTAGCCTGTCAGATGCTCTGAAAATTAGTTCAGCTTATGAACTTGGCGATAAAATTCGCTTTGAAGAATCTGTTGCTGAATTTGGTCGCGTCGCTGCGCAATCAGCTAAACAAACTATCATGGAAAAAATGCGCCGTCAAATGCGTGAAGTGACTTATAATGAGTACAAACAGCATGAAGGTGAAATCATGACTGGTACGGTTGAACGCTTCGACCAACGTTTCATCTACGTTAATCTTGGCTCTTTGGAAGCTCAACTGTCTCATCAAGATCAAATTCCCGGTGAAACATGGAAATCACATGACCGTATTGAAGTTTACGTTTATAAAGTTGAAAATAATCCAAAAGGTGTCAACGTTTTTGTCAGCCGTAGCCATCCCCAATTCATCAAACGCATCATGGAACAAGAAATTCCTGAAGTTTTTGATGGAACAGTGGAAATTATGAGCGTATCTCGTGAAGCGGGTGATCGTACTAAGGTTGCCGTTCGCAGTCATAATCCTAATGTTGATGCTATCGGAACCATTGTTGGTCGTGGTGGTTCAAACATCAAGAAAGTCATCAGCAAGTTCCATCCAAAACGTTACGATGCTAAGACTGGTGTCGAAGTGCCAGTAGAAGAAAACATTGATGTTATTCAATGGGTTGACGATCCAGCTGAATTCATCTACAATGCTATCGCGCCAGCTGAAGTTGACATGGTTCTCTTTGATGATGAAGATTCAAAACGTGCGACAGTTGTTGTTCCTGACAACAAATTGTCACTTGCTATTGGTCGCCGTGGTCAAAACGTTCGCTTGGCTGCTCACTTGACAGGCTACCGCATTGACATCAAGTCAGCTTCTGAGTACGAAGCCCTCGAAGCAGAACGTGAAGCTCAAGCTGCCGCTTTAGAAGAAGCCGCACCAACAGAAGCAGTGTCAGCCGAAGAAGCAGCAGTTGAGCCAGAAGTATTAGAAGACGCAGAATAAAAAAAGAAATACAGAGGTGTTTTATGGCCAAAACAAGAAAAATACCTTTAAGAAAATCAGTTGTTTCAGATGAAGTGATCGATAAGCGTGATTTGCTTCGCATTGTCAAAAACAAAGAGGGTGAGATTTTTATCGACCCGACGGGCAAGAAAAACGGCCGTGGTGCTTACATCAAGCTAGACAATGAAGAAGCTCTCCTAGCGAAGAAGAAAAAGGTCTTCAATCGCAGTTTCTCTGTAGAAGTTCCAGAAGAATTTTACGATGAATTGATTGCCTATGTCGATCACAAAGTCAAAAGAAGAGAGTTAGGACTTGAATAATTTAGATCACTTGTCAAATCTTATTGGCCTTGCGCAGCGTGCAGGAAAAGTCATTTCAGGTGAAGAGCTAGTAGTGAAGGCCATTCAAAATGGTAAGGCACAGCTTATTTTCCTAGCTAGTGATGCAGGCCCAAATCTGACTAAAAAAGTAACTGATAAAAGTCACTATTATAAAGTAGAAGTCTCCACAGTGTTTGATACACTGGAATTAAGTGCTGCACTCGGTAGACCGCGCAAGGTGGTCGCTATTGCAGACGCTGGATTTTCAAAGAAAATGAGGACTCTTATGGTATAAAAGAATAGGAGGACATCAATTGTCAAAGAAAAGATTACATGAAATTGCTAAAGAAATTGGCAAAACCAGTAAGGAAGTTGTTGAGCATGCGCAAGCACTTGGGCTTCCTGTTAAGAGCCATTCTTCTAGCGTTGAAGAAAGTGATGCTAAGCGCATCGTAGCAAGTTTTGGCGACAAGCCTAAGGCTGAAAAGTTAGCACCTGCTACGGTTGAAAAAGCTACATCAGCACCTAAACAGGAAAGTAGGCTAGGAGCACAGCCTCAAGCAAAAGCTGAGGTGCAAGCTGCTCCTGCCAAACCGGCTGAGGAAGCACCTGTTAAGCCAAAACCTCAAAGCCGTAATTTCAAGGCGGAACGCGAAGCGCGTGCTAAAGCAGAAGCGGAACGTCGTGCTAACGGTGGTGGGCGCGATAATCGTAATGGCAATCGCAATAATGATCGTCGCGATAACCGTCGTAATAATAACCGTAACCAGAGTCACAACGACCGTAATCAAGGTAATGGTCGTCAGGATAATCGCAACACCCAAAGTCGTGACCGTAATTTCCAAGGAAATAATCGGAACGACAACCGCCGCAATGACAATCGCAATCAAAATCGTCAGCAGCAGACTGGACCACGTATTGATTTCAAGGCGCGTGCAGCTGCTCTGAAAGCGGAGCAAAATGCGGAGTATTCCCGTACTAGTGAAGCCCGTTTCCGTGAACAAGAAGAAGCCAAGCAGCGTGCTGTTCGTGAAGCACAGGCTGCGAAACAAGCTGCTATCAAAGCTCAAGAAGCGGAGCGTCAGGCACAATTAGCTGCGCAAGCACAGGCTGATGCTCCTAAGAAAGCAGAAGCTAAGAAGCAAACTGTAGCTACTCAAACAGCGCCAAAGGTACAGGATACTCGTCGGAAGAAACAAGCTCGTCTAGAGAAATCACGCGACCATGATTATCGTCATGAGGATGGACCAAAGCAAGCTAAGAATAAAAAGTGGAATAGTCAAAACCAAGTGAGAAATCAAAGAAATAGTAACTGGAATAACAGCAAGAAGAATAAAAAAGGGAAGAATAATCGTAACGCAGCGGCTAAGCCAGCTACCGAGCGTAAATTCCATGAATTACCTAAGGAGTTTGAATATACTGAAGGTATGACAGTTGCGGAAATCGCAAAACGTATCAAACGCGAACCTGCAGAAATTGTAAAAAAACTCTTTATGATGGGTGTCATGGCAACTCAAAACCAATCTTTAGATGCAGATACCATTGAGCTCCTTATGGTGGATTATGGCATTGAAGCTCACAAGAAGGTTGAGGTGGATAATGCCGACATCGAACGTTTCTTTGTTGATGAAGACTATCTCAATCCGGAAAATATGGTTGAGCGTGCACCAGTCGTAACCATCATGGGACACGTTGACCACGGTAAAACAACCCTTTTAGATACTTTGCGTAATTCGCGTGTAGCAACAGGCGAAGCTGGTGGTATCACTCAACATATTGGTGCTTATCAAATCATTGAAAATGGTAAGAAAATTACTTTCCTTGATACACCAGGACACGCGGCCTTTACATCAATGCGTGCACGTGGAGCTTCAATCACTGATATTACTATCCTGATTGTTGCTGCGGATGATGGTGTTATGCCACAAACTATCGAAGCTATCAATCATTCAAAAGCTGCTGGAGTTCCAATTATTGTTGCTATCAACAAGATTGATAAACCAGGTGCTAATCCAGAGCGTGTTATCGGGGAATTGGCAGAGCATGGTATTATTTCGACTGCATGGGGCGGTGACTGTGAATTTGTTGAAATTTCAGCTAAATTCGGTCAAAACATCGAAGAATTACTTGAAACAGTCCTTCTTGTTGCTGAAATGGAAGAACTAAAGGCAGATCCAACAGTTCGTGCTATCGGTACAGTTATCGAAGCTCGTCTTGACAAAGGTAAAGGGGCAGTTGCAACCCTTCTTGTTCAACAAGGTACCCTTCATGTTCAAGACCCAATCGTTGTTGGAAATACCTTTGGGCGTGTCCGTGCTATGGCTAACGACCTTGGCCGTCGTGTGAAATTCGCAGAGCCTTCAACGCCAGTTTCTATCACAGGTCTGAACGAAGCACCTATGGCAGGTGACCACTTTGCCGTTTATGAAGATGAAAAAGCTGCGCGTGCAGCAGGAGAAGAACGTGCTAAGCGTGCTCTCATGAAACAACGCCAAAAAACACAACGTGTATCACTTGAAAATCTCTTTGATACCCTCAAAGCTGGTGAAGTAAAATCTGTCAATGTCATCATCAAAGCTGATGTTCAAGGTTCTGTTGAAGCCCTTGCTGCCTCGCTTCTCAAGATTGATGTTGAAGGTGTCAAAGTTAATGTAGTTCATAGTGCAGTCGGAGCTATCAACGAGTCAGATATTACCCTTGCTGAGGCATCAAATGCTGTTGTCATCGGATTTAACGTCCGCCCTACACCGCAGGCCCGTCAACAAGCTGAAACAGATGATGTGGAAATCCGTCTTCACTCTATCATTTACAAGGTGATCGAAGAAGTAGAAGATGCCATGAAAGGGATGCTTGACCCAGAATTTGAAGAAAAAGTCATCGGTGAAGCTATTATCCGTGAGACCTTCAAAGTTTCCAAAGTGGGAACTATCGGTGGATTCATGGTTACTAGTGGTAAAATCACTCGCGATTCAAGTGCTCGCGTTATCCGTGACGGTGTCGTTGTCTTTGATGGCAAACTTGCTAGCCTTAAACATTACAAAGATGATGTGAAAGAAGTTGGTAATGGTCAAGAAGGTGGTCTCATGATTGAGAACTATAACGATATTAAAGTGGATGATGTGATTGAGGCTTATGTCATGGAGGAAATTAAGCGCTAATTGAAGAGCCAGTCAGTTTATCTTTTATGACTTCGGTAAGTTGGTTTATCCTACTCAAGTACAGTCTTCGCCTCCTGGCCGTGTGCTAAATGAAAACTGAACATACATGTATATTGTTGTTTGGTGTTTCCTAAAATCTTGCTCCCACCTTGCCTATTGTTTGAGGCTTTATAAAAAAGAAAAAGCTAGACTGTCTAGGTCTGGCTTTTCTAACAAGGCTGGTTTATCAGCTCTAAGACAAAAGAAAGGAATGGAACCCGAGCGGAAAACTAAGAATTAGAGGAGCCCCTTCTAGAATCAGACTTTCAGGCGACTTTCCAAATTTCAGTTGTTTTCTGTTTGTTCTTGGTATCATAATTATGGCTAACCATCGTATTGACCGTGTTGGTATGGAAATCAAGCGTGAAGTTAATGAAATCTTGCAAAAGAAAGTGCGTGACCCACGTGTGCAAGGTGTGACCATCACTGATGTGCAAATGCTGGGTGACTTGTCTGCGGCTAAGGTTTACTACACTATTCATAGTGATTTAGCTTCTGACAATCAAAAAGCACAAATTGGACTGGAAAAAGCAACAGGCACTATCAAACGTGAACTGGGTAAGAATTTGACCATGTACAAGATTCCAGATTTGATTTTCATTAAAGACGAATCCCTCGAATATGGAAACAAAATTGACCAGATGCTTCGTGACCTTGAAGCTAAAAAATAAGGAAAATCATCAAAAGGACTGGGCGCAGACGCTCAGTCCTTTTGTGCTATAATAAGGAGTGGTTTTTAGATTGGAGTTGTAAGTTTGACATGAATATTACAGTTTATCTCGGTGCCAGTCTTGGTAAGGACAGCATCTATGAAGAGGCAACTATTGAGCTTGCCAAATGGATTGCGGCTAGGGGCAATAGCCTCGTTTACGGTGGTAGCAAGGCTGGTCTCATGGGCGTCCTCGCTGATACTGTTTTGGCAAATGGCGGTAAGGCTATTGGCATTATTCCTGAATTTCTCAAAGAGCGCGAAATTGCCCACGACAAGCTGACATCACTGACAGTGGTTGAGAGTATGAGTGAGCGTAAGCATCTGATGATGGAGATGGGTGATGTCCTCATTGCTCTGCCTGGTGGTCCGGGCACGCTTGAGGAAATCACGGAGGTCATCTCGCTGGCCCGGGTTGGCAAAAACAGCAAGCCCTGCGTATTACTCAACATCAATGGCTACTATAACCCGCTCAAGGCTCAGTTTGACGCCATGGTGGCAGAAGGCTTTTTGACGGCTGATGCCCGCGCTAAGATCCTCTTCACTGACAACTTCGAAGCTATTGAGCGCTTCGTTGCGACCTACATCCCACCTGCCTGGAGGAAATATTGATGGATTTGCATAAACTTTTTGAGAGTGACCCAGAACTGATGCGCCTTTTGAGGATAATAGCAGAGCTAGGCTTACAAGACTGCTGGCTGGCAGCGGGCACTCTGCGCAACTATGTCTGGAATGTCCTATCAGACCGACCAGGCTTAGAAGACGCCAGTGATTTAGATGTGGTTTTCTATGACCAAGCAGTTTCCTATGAGGACACGCTGGCGCTGCAGGCAGACCTCAATCACCGCTACCCCACCTATCAATGGGAAGTCAAAAACCAAGTCTATATGCATAGCCATAGCCCCAATACCCAGCCCTACCAGTCGGCTACTGATGCAATTTCCAAGTATCCTGAACGCTGCACTGCAATTGCTGCGCGCTTGAACGAACAAGGCCACATAGACCTTTTTCTTCCCTACGGCGCAGCAGACATTGAGCAATTTATCGTGCAGCCTACCCCGCACTTTGTTGCAGATCCTGAGCGCATGACCGTCTACCGCAAGCGCATGGCAAAGAAAGACTGGGCGGATAAGTGGGAGAAGTTGAGAGTGGAAGAGATGTAAACAGAAAAAAGCATTCGATCTATGAGCGAATGCTTTTCATTAGGGATAAATTAGTTTTCTTTGCGTTTCCAAGCTAGACCAAGTGTTCCAATGAGGGCTAGTCCTGTGAGAGTGAAGGCAATAGATCTATCTTCACCTGTAACGGGAAGTTGTGTTTTGTAGCTTGCTGCTGTATCACGATGGTTAGTAACCTTTTGAGTGACTGATTTGGTAATAGTCGCATTGTAAGCAGTTTGAATTTGCTTAGCTGTAGGCATTTGTGATGCAGCAGTTGGTTTACTAGCTTGAACAGCTTTGATAGGTTGTTTAGTTGGTTTCTCTGGTTCAACAAGTTTACTGATATCAAGCGTAGGTTTTTCTTCTTCGGTAGGAGCATCTTTCGGAATAGCAACGATAGTACCATCTGGGAGTGTTGAGATAATGCTAGTCTTTGCTTTTTCTTCCAAATCTTTGGCCTTGTTATAGTCAGCTAATATCTTGTCATAAGATGTTTTAGCACTCGTGTAGGCTGCTTGTGCGTCAGCTTGTTTGGCTTTAAGGTCAGCCAAGCTTGCTTCCTCAGTCGCGAGGTTTTCTTTGGCTGTAGCCAATGTGGCTTGCGCTTGGTCATAAGCTGTTTGAGCTGTCGCTAGCTTGTCCTTAACTGTGAGGAGAGCTTTATATGCCGCTTCGGCATCAATGAGCTTAGCCTGAGCCGTTTGTAAGTCTTGATTAGCCTTGTCACCGTTTTCCTTAGCTTGCGCAAGTTGCGTGTTAAGGTCGGCTAGGCTTTGTTTAGCATCACTAACAGCTTTTTGCGCCACTTTTTGGTCTCCTTGAGCGGATGCCAATGTTTCAGCTGTAGCTTTTGCTTTCGTCGTAGCAGTTGTTACAGCACTTTGAGCGTCCTCAACAGCCTTAGTTGCCGCATTTAATGTTTCTTTAGCTGTCGCCAGTTCTTTATTGAGGTCATCCGGACTAATGAGTTGTGCTTTTAAGTCACTGAGTTTTTGTGCTTGACTATCATAATTAGCTTGAGCAGCAGTTACATTGTTTTCAGCGTTTCTTGTAATGTCCTTTACTTTATTTACGAGCGCATTTTTTTCATTGGTCAATGAAGTAGCTTGTTTTTCAAATTGAGTAATTTGATTTTGTAAGTCAGTAACAACACTTGTATCTGGAATCTTGATTTCAGTAGTGTTGAAAGTTGATGTCTCAGAAGTAGCTTCGCTTTCTGGAATGGTGAAGAGTCTGACATAGTAGTTTTGGTCATCACTAGATACGGACACTGCTAAGTAGCCATTTACATCAGTGATGTTTTTGAAGTTATCAGGATCTTTTAAGTATTGATCAACTAAGTCATAGGCAGCATATCGAATCTTGTTTAGGCTTGTATCATCATAGCTGTATTTAGTCTCACTTCGTGAATAACCGTTGATAGTGATAGTGCTAATTGACCGACCAGTTATATTTCGATTGTCCTTGGTGCCGTAGTTACTAATTTTTGAATTATCTAAACCTTGCTTTTTAGCCGCTAGTCGTTTAGCATTGAGTTCTTTAAAAACATAATTGCTATCTTGGAAATTAGCGGTATAATCACTTGCAAAATCTAAACTACCTTCAGCAAGTCTCACTTTGGATTTACCTAATTGATTTAAAATACTGTTGATTAAGCTAGCAACATAAACATTTAGGTTTTTACTGTCTTCGCGGTTAATATCAGCAGGATCGTTATAACCTCGATCATATTGACTAACTGATTGGTACGTATTTGAAGCGTTAGTTAAATCTTCGAGAGCTTTATTCCAATCAGTGCTCTTGCCATTGACGTAGTCAACGTAACTTTGAGGTAAAGTGTAAGTTCCTAGACCAGAGAGCTGGCTTTGAGCAGTTTCCTGTTTTTGTTTAAGGCTAGTAATGCTGTTATTAACAGATGCAATGTCATTCTCTTTAGCTGTAATCTCTGCTTGCAGTTCATTGGCCTGTGCGATAGCTTCAGACTTATTAGCATTTGCTTGCTTGAGTTCATCGTTAGCCTTTGCCAGTACTGTTTCTTGTGCTTGGATATTCTCAGCAGTCTTTTGGTTTTTGGCTGGAATTTCAGCAATTTCTGTTTCGATAGATGAAACGCTATCTTGAGCTTTTTCTTCCTGCGCTTTAGCATCAGTCAATGCAGCTTCAGCCTTTGAAAGAGCTTCTTGAGCACTCACATTGGCAGTAGCGGCTTGACTGACAGCATCATTGGCCTTGTCCTGTTTAGCTTGTGCTTGCGCGGCTACGGCGGTTTGGCTGTCTACGGCTGCTTGTATAGCGCTTTGTGTAGTTGATGTAGTAGCTACTTCTGATGTTGCGGTAGCCACTTCTGTTTGCGCTGTGGTGATGGCTTGGCTAGCGGCAGCGATATTTTCTGATGTTGCCTCTTTAGCCGCTTCGCTAGTAGCTGCCAAGGATGAGTTTGCTGTGTCAGCTGCACTTTCAGCGGTAGCCACTTGTGATTGAGCATCAGCGACAGCTTGTTCTTGTTTAGCGACAGCTTGATTGGTTTGTGTCACATTAGCCTGCGCATTAGAAACAGTTGTTTCTTGTTTAGCGACTTGTCTAGCCAGTTCTTGTGCCATTGTTGCAGTGGCATAGCTGGTTTGGTCGGCGTTTGCTGTCGTGTCAACAGCATCGTCAGCAAATGTGGTGTTAGCAAGACTAACTGCTGCAATGGTAGTTGTTGAAAGGGTGAGTGATTTAATAAGCGTCTTTTTCATGTAAAACTCCTTTTTTGAAATTAGATTATCGTACAACGGAATATTAAATTAATGCCATACCAAAGACCTCCAAAATTTTTAAACTCTCTCTCTTTTCAAGAGAGTTTAATGTATAATACTACCATATTATACATTAAACTACTTGTCCTTCTGACGCTCTCTTATAGATCATTGAGTTTTGCTGATGTGACTTGTTGGTGTAGGAATTTTCTGAAAAATGTTAGTTTTCTCTTGCCATAAGTTTAGGGTCTATGGTATGATTAAACCTCTCTTAATTTTGCCAACGTTTTCATTTACTTCGTTTGACTGGGACAGCGTGCTGTTCCTTTATAAGGGAGCCCTTTTTCTTTGGTGCAGGAGGCCGATCCCCCAGGGGTTTTTACTCTCACACGCATGCAGGAGGCCGATCCCCCAGGGGTTTTTACTCTCGCGCACATGCAGGAGGTCGATCCCCCAAGGGGGTTATCTCTCGCACATTTGCAGGAGGTCAAACCCCTGAGGATTTTGTTTCTTGCATGCTTGCTTTGAGCACTTCCCTTTGAAAAGCTGCTCTAAGGCTGGCTACTAGGGTATCAGCTCTGCTATTTCCCATCAAAAAAAGAAAGAGAGGGTGCGGCAAGGCGAGGAGAGAAAGAAATGATAAAAGACTGGAGATTTGCCATGGAAAAAGACAAATACAGCCTAACGGTTTTAAATACCAAGAACCTTCCCCTTGTGGATGCGGCACAGTTGTTGCAGCGCTTTGTCACACAGGTGGATGAGGAGCAGTTGACCCTTGGCGGTGACGAGGTTATTGAAACCTTGATGTCCGCTATTCGCACCCAGCTTCCCCTCTTTCAAAATAGCCTCAATAAGGTCAAGGGGAGTAGCGAGACCAGCACATTGCTTGATTTGGATAGGGAGCGCGACCAAGATTTGCAGGTGCTCTTTGATGCGATTAGCCTGCATCGCTATACCAAAGACCTCAATAAGAAAGCGGCCTATGACTATCTGCGTCGCTTATTTGCCTCTTATAAGGGGATCAAGCGTGCTGACTACGAACGTGAGTCCGCTCTGCTGACAGGTCTGTTGAAAACTCTGGCTCAAGGAGAGGCAAAAGAAGCCGTTGAAGCCCTGAACATCAAGCATTATGTGACGGCTTTGGAAAATAGCCAAGCTGCTTTTGAAGAGATCTTTAGCAAGCGAGCAAGAGTAGAAAGCAAGAAAGTCACCATTGATAGCAGGCAGCTGCGCGACGATCTCTTGAAGTCCTATCGTAAGCTTGGGCTTTATCTAGAATTGCGTGCCGATGTCATCAAAGACCCAGTTGCCCAAAATTTATTGGTCGCTTATAATTCAGGCCGCAAATACTTGGCTGATAAGCTGGCACGCCAAACGATCAAGAAAAAAACAAAACCATCTGATGATGAAGCAGACGATAAAGAACAGTAAGAAGCAGACAGGTCGTTTTAACTGACCTCTAGCTGACTTTCCTGACAGGAGCAGGGGCTAGTGATGGCTAGCTGGTCTTGCTCTGAAAAGACTTCTTTTAGCCGATAAAGCGTCATCTGTCTGTCAGAAAAACTCACCTTCACGAACTAAGGTGAGTTTTTATTGTTGACAAATGTAGACGATGGGGTTATAATAAATCTACAAATGTAGACGAAAGGAGTGCTGATATGACCATTTCCAATAGTGAATGGGAAATCATGCGGGTGGTGTGGACTAAAAGCCAGACCACTAGCAGCGAGATTCTAGCGGTCCTCAGTCAAAAGACAGACTGGACAGCCTCAACAATCAAAACCCTGCTCAAACGCTTGGTGGATAAGGGTTATCTGACCACGACTAGGCGCGGTAAATCCTTTATTTACAGTGAGCTCATGTCAGAAGAAGATGCCCAGAATGCGCAGGCTGATGAGCTTTTTGATAAATTCTGCCAGCGCAAGCATGGGGCTATCATCAGGCATTTGGTGGACAAAACGCCCATGACCCTAGATGATATAGACCAGCTGCAAGCTCTGCTATTAGCCAAAAAAGCCAGCGCCGTGGAAGAGGTAGCTTGTAATTGTGTACCAGGACAGTGCCGCTGTCATGAGCATGTGGAGGTGAGAGAATGAAGGAAGAAACGTTTGTGATTGAGGGCATGACCTGTGCGTCCTGTGCTCTCACAGTAGAAAATGCGGTGAAGAAGATACCCAATGTCCAGTCGGCCGTGGTCAACTTGACGACTGAGAAGATGACGGTGGACTACGATCCAGCCAAGATTTCTGAGGCAGAGATTGAAAAAGCTGTCGCTGATGCGGGTTATGGTGCTAGCGTCTTTGACCCCGCTACTGCTAAATCTCAGGCAGAGCGCCAAGACGAGGCCACCCATAATATGTGGCACAAGTTTCTCTGGTCAGCCGTCTTTGCGGTGCCCCTGCTTTACCTGTCTATGGGCAGCATGATGGGGGCTTGGGTGCCAGATCTGCTTAACATGTCTACCCACCCTATGACCTATGCCTTAGTGCAGTTGCTCTTGACCCTGCCTGTCATGTATTTTGGCCGTCGTTTCTATGTCAATGGCTTTCGCACTCTCTTCAAGGGCCATCCTAATATGGACTCGCTTGTAGCCTTGGCTACTTCGGCCGCCTTTCTTTACAGTCTTTATGGCATCTATCACATCGCTTTGGGGCATGGCCATCACGCGCATGAGCTTTACTTTGAGTCGGTCGCCGTTATCCTGACCCTCATCACGCTGGGCAAGTATTTTGAAACCCTGTCAAAAGGTCGCACGTCAGATGCTATCCAAAAGCTCATGAAGCTGTCCGCCAAGGAAGCGACTGTCATCCGAGATGGTGTGGAAATGGCCGTGCCTATCGAAGATGTGGTTATCGGTGATGTGATGATCGTGAAACCTGGTGAAAAGATTCCTGTGGACGGTGTCGTTGTTTCCGGTCATTCGGCTATTGACGAGTCCATGTTGACAGGGGAATCTATTCCTGTGGAAAAGACCATAGACGACAAGGTTTACGGTGCTTCCATAAATGGACAAGGTTCACTCACCCTGCGTGCCGAAAAAGTCGGCGATGAGACCCTCTTGGCTCAAATCATCAAGCTGGTAGAAGACGCTCAACAAACCAAGGCGCCTATCGCCAAGATTGCAGACAAGGTGGCTGCGGTCTTCGTACCTGTGGTCATAGCCATTGCCCTTGTTTCTGGCCTCTTCTGGTACTTTGTCATGGGAAAAGATTTTGTCTTTGCCATGACCGTCGCCATTGCTGTGCTCGTTATCGCCTGCCCTTGTGCTCTGGGTCTGGCTACTCCAACGGCTATCATGGTCGGAACTGGCCGTGCTGCTGAAAACGGTATTCTCTACAAACGCGGTGACACGCTAGAAAATGCTCACCACATTGATACCATTGTCTTTGACAAAACTGGAACTATTACCCAAGGCAAACCTGAAGTTGTTGATGTCTTTACTTATGCGGGGGATGCTGGGGAACTTTTGGCTCGGGTAGCCTCTGTTGAAAAACTGTCTGAACATCCTCTTAGTCAGGCTATTGTGGAAAAAGCTGCCGCAGACGGCCTTGATTTGCAGGTAGTGACCAACTTCACCTCGCTAACAGGACGAGGCTTACAAGCTGACCTAGCTGGGCAAACCCTCTATATCGGTAACCGCAAGCTCATGCAAGACCAAAAGGTTGACCTAAGCGCAGCTGAATCAGCGGTGCTGGCAGCGACAGAAAAAGGACAGACGCCGATTTTCGTCTCGGCTAATGCGCAACTACTTGGCTTCATCGCTGTAGCTGATACCGTCAAAGAAGATAGCAAAGCTACCGTTGCTAGACTGCAAGAGAGAGACATTGACGTGGTCATGCTGACAGGGGACAATGCTAAGACTGCGCAAGCTATTGCCAAACAAGTTGGCATTAAAACCGTCATAAGCGAAGTCTTGCCAGACCAAAAATCGCAAGCCATCCAAAACCTGCAAAGTAAGGGCAAGATGGTTGCCATGGTCGGTGATGGCATCAACGATGCGCCCGCTTTAGCAACGGCTGATATCGGTATTGCTGTTGGTACAGGGACGGATATCGCTATTGAGTCGGCTGACATCATTCTCATGAAGCCTGAATTGTCCGACATCATCAAGAGCCTAGCTCTTAGCCGCCTGACCATCAAGGTCATTAAGGAAAACCTCTTCTGGGCTTTTATTTACAATATCTTGGCTATCCCAGTTGCTATGGGTGTCCTCTATCTATTCGGCGGTCCTCTGCTCAATCCAATGATTGCCGGTCTGGCCATGAGCTTCAGTTCAGTCTCCGTTGTCCTCAACGCACTGAGATTGAAATACATCAAGCTGAACTAGTGGCTTACTGATCCCAGAAAGAAAATCCCCTACTGGGTTAAAATCAAAAACACGTTTTTAAATAGCAAAGGAGTTTTAAAATGGAAAAAACATACGGAGTTATTGGCATGAAATGTGACGGTTGTGCCAAGACCGTTACTGAAAAATTATCCGCTGTCAAAGGTGTGGAAAAAGTTGTGGTTGACTTGGACAAAAAACAAGCAACCGTCACTGGGAAACCTTGGACCTTGTCCCTTAAACGTGCCTTGAAGGGCACTAAATTTGCCCTCGGCAAAGAAATTTAAAAAAGGTGGCGCAAGCCCCTTTTTTTCTATGATAAAAATGATACACTAGAGAAGTATGATAGTAGTCTTGGGTAAGGTAAGATAATGATAGATGTTTGATAGATTTTAATGATAATTGGAACTATCGCTTTTGTCCTCTCAGGATCTTTTGTTGCTATGAGTGAAGATTTTGGCATCCTGAGGATGTTCATCTTGGACTTTGTGACGGCCTTCGGTGGGGGAGTTATTCGTAATCTTCTCATCGGTCTGCTTATTAGTGCCCTCTGGAGCTAAGGTTCAGATTCCTATTTTGCCTTGGGGACTTGCTCATTTGCTGTTTCCAAACAGCATTGCCAAGGGGTGGATGAAGGCGGAGGTACTGGTCTTTCGGTCGTTAGCATTCAAGGTGCCTTGCAGGCAATCACATTAGGGCAATCTTTAAGTGCAGTGATTGTGGCAGCAGTCTTGACGGGAGCTGTTGGAGGTGTGGTTCGTGATGTCTTGGCTGGACGCAAACATGGTGTTCTCCGCAGTGAAGTCTATGCTGGCTGGTCTATTTTAGATTAGCATGGCACGCTGGATTATTATATACTAGTTGTCCTCTTGACCAGCCTGCGCATGATTGGCCGCTGGCGTCAAAGGTACTTACCCAAAATCAAATGAAAGGTAGAAGAAAATGATCAAACTAATTGCAATTGATATGGATGGCACCCTGCTCAACTCTAAAAAGGAAATTCCTACGGAGAATATTGAGGCCATCCAAAAAGCGGCAGCAGCGGGTGTTAAAATTGTCCTCTGTACTGGCCGGCCAAAATCAGGTATCGTGCCGTACTTTAACCAGCTTGGCTTGACTGAGGAAGAATATATTATTATGAACAATGGCTGTACCATTTACAATACCAAAAATTGGGAGTTGATTGACTACGCTCAAGTATCTCATCAAGAATTAGACATCCTCTATGCGGCTACTCAAAATCATCCAGAGGTCTGCCTGACTTTGACAGGTGAGAAGACTTATTTTGCGGTTGGTGACCGTGTGCCAGACCTTGTCCAGTACGATGCAGGTTTGGTCTTTGCTAGGGCCAAGGCTATCTCTTTTGAAAAACTAAAGGCAAATGATGAGATTATCTTCCAAGCTATGTATATGGCTGAAAAACCTTTACTTGATCCTTTTCAAGCTGAAAAAGAAGCAGAGCTGGCAGAGGATTTTTCTGTGGTGCGTAGCCAACCTTATATCTTTGAGGCTATGCCTAAAGGATTTACTAAAGCAACTGGTCTCAAGATTCTGGCTGACCAGCTAGGCTATTCTTCCGAGCAAGTCATGGCGTTAGGTGATGCAGCCAATGATCTTGAGATGCTAGAATTTGCCAGCCACAGCGTTGCCATGGGCAATGCCAGCGATGATATTAAGAAACATTGCCGCTATGTAACTAACAGCAATGATGAAGCAGGTGTCGCACAAGCTATCTACGATTATGTACTGTAGAGGAAAAATCTATAAAGTTACTCCTAGTTTTAAATCTCAGGTACACTATGATTTTGAGCTAAATGTGTTTTAAAATCTGTTTGAAAAGCCCAAATTGAGTGATCTGGCGGATTTTAAATAAAGATTTTTCGCTGTGATAAAGAAGCCTAAAACCACATGTGGTTTTAGGCTTTCAGAACTCATTTATTAGGAATGAAAATTTGACGGAAGTCATTACCGTCTGCCATCCCCTAAAGACGGTCTAAATTTTTGTTTACAAGCTAAGGCTAGGAAATCTTCCTAGCCTTGATTTTATAGTTAATTATCGGTCAGCGGAGACAAGGGAAGTCCGATTGAGGCCAAATCTTCTGCCGACACGGTCAGGTCATCAGCTACCCAATTGGACAGTACCGAGACAATGGCATTGCTCCAGAAGGAATTAGCATAGTGGGAATGTTGTCTACGTTTGTAACGTTGGTAGGCCTTGAGACGTTTGGAGACTACGGCGGTCAAGTTTGATTCAAGTTTTTGCTTGAAAATAAGTCTTAAAACCTGCGCTTCTTTTTGGGCTTCTGTCAGCAAGAAGAGCCAAGCCTGATAAGCCTGCGTTGTCAGATTGAAAGCTTTGATTCCTCTGAAAATACGTCGCACAATGTTAGATAAAATCCTATCAAAGATAGCTTCCTTGGAAGAGTAGTTGCGGTAGAAGGCATTTCTAGATACCCCAGCCTTGACAACTAGTTCGGATATGGTGATTTGTTGGAGTGGCTTCTTTTCTAGTAGCAAGAGCAGAGCTGTCTCAATGGCTTCGCGAGTGATTTTGCGAGCCTCTTGATTAGACTGCTGCAGATTTTGCAAGGATTTTTTAGATAATTTTTTTTCGGTCATTACAAATCCCTCCCAACTGTTACACCCGACGGTTTTTATGAGTAAATCAAAGTTTATAATGATATAATTTTAGGAGAAAATACTTTGTTTGTCAAACAAAAATCAGATCGGAGACTTTACTATGTCTTGGAAAATTGTTACAGATTCGGGTTGTGATTTCAGAAGTTTAGAAGATTTGTCACCTTACACGCAATTTCAGAATGTTCCTCTGACCATCCAGATTGGGTCGGAAGTTTTCATCGATGATGAAGGTCTTGATGTGGATAGGATGATGGCCAGCATGTATGCGTCGCAAAGCTCGGCCAGTTCAAGCTGTCCTAGCCCAGATTCCTTTCTAGAAGCCTACAAGGGAGCGGAGAATGTTATTGTTATCACTATCACAGGCTCTCTATCGGGCAGTCAAAATAGTGCGCAGCTAGCTAAGAATATCTTTTTAGAAGATCATCCTAACATCAACATTCACGTTATTGATTCCTTATCAGCAGGTGGTGAGATCGACTTGATTGTTTTGGAGCTCAATCGTCTGATCAAGCAAGGTTTATCTTTTGAAGAAGTGGTCGAGGCTATTACAGCTTATCAAGCTAAAACCAAGCTATTGTTTGTCTTAGCAAAAGTTGACAATTTGGTGAAGAATGGTCGTCTAAGTAAGTTAGTTGGTAAGGTAATTGGTCTGCTCAATATTCGTATGGTTGGGGAGGCTAGTGACCAGGGCACCTTGAAACTGTTGCAGAAGGCGCGCGGTCAGAAGAAGGCTGTACAGGCCAGCTTTGATGAGATGGTTAAAGCTGGCTATCAAGGCGGCCGTCTGGTTATTGCTCATGCTAACAATGAAAAAATCTGTCAGCAAATTTCTGAGAAAATTCGCGCGCGGTTTCCGGGTGCTGATATTATTTGCCAGCCTACCTCAGGTCTTTGCAGTTTCTATGCGGAAGATGGTGGTATTTTGATTGGCTATGAAATTGTTTAATATAAAAAAGGACTGAGTTGTAAAATTCAGCCCTTTTTAGCATGTTTTCGGATGGCAATTAGTGTAGTTAGAGTGATGAAAATATCCATGAGCAGGGCTGGATAGGCTTTGATGGTAAAATCATAAAAGGCCCAGAGTAGCATATTTTCAATGATAACCCAGCGCAGCCATTGAACCTTAGAGGTTAAAAAGGTTGTCACTGTGTAGGAAATGGATGATATGATGGGTAGCATCCCAATTATTCCCAAAGTGTTGACATAGCTACCTAAGGCCACTTGAATGACCACCAAAATGATGGTTGTCAGTAAAGAATCCCATTTCTTAATCATGAGAAGATTTCTGATAGTGGAGACAGCGATAGAAATAGCACCTGAAAAGCCACCCAGTAAGATGTTGGCAATCATGGTGAAAAAATAATCGGCAATCTGCCAAGTTAACATGCTTTCCTTGTTTTTGGCGAAGGAAGATGTAGCTAGACAAATAGCGCCGATTGTTGAAAATAGAAGTCCGATTGACATCTTATTGACCGCTGACTTCAGAATAATTAGTGCTAGTATCTGCTGTTTGCGACGCATAGGTTGCATTCGCTTCGGCACTGTAGCTGCTGACACTTGATTGAGCAGCAGTTTGATTAATAGCCTCTTGAACAGCATTTAGCCTGTTTTGTAACTCATTTTTCTTAGCTTCATTTGTCAAAGTATCAACCATAGTTTGAGCTTGTTCAACTTTAGTAGTGTTTTGATCTGCCTCTGCTTCACTGACAGCCCGTTCAGCTGTTTCTTGATTACCAACCTCGGTTGCTACTGCCTCAAGTCGAGTTTGCAATTCTTTTTTCTTGCTATCATCTTTGAGTTTATCAACAATTTCTTGTGTCAATGTAAGTGCTTTACGAGAAGGATTAGCTTCTAGGTCAGACAACAGAGCTTCTGCGTGGACCACTAGGTCTTCACTTGAATCTGAAGAAGATGAGCTTTGTTGTGTCTTGGTTACTGGTGACGATTCTGTTGTCTTGTGACCAAAGACGAAGTAGGTTCCGCCGGCAACAGCAATTAGGATAATACTAAGAATTAAATAAGCTATTTCGCTTTTTGAAGTTTTCATCTAGGCTCCTTTTTTATTTATCTATAAAATAAAATCATCTTACCTATTATAACGTGATTTAAGGAGAAATGAAACAGAAAAGTGAAATTATTCATTAGAATCAGTGGTAGGTACTTGGTTACTGTTATTATTACCTGAAGCAGGAGTTGGTATATCTGATGTACCACTATTGTTATTAGGCACTTCAGAAGGTGGAACGGGTGTTGTTTGATTAGAGCTACTTGGTGTAGGTACTGCTGATGGCTGGTTTACTTGATTGTTCTGAGCTTGGCTAGGTGTGGCAGGAGCAGCGGGTTGGTAATAAGGAACAGAGTTATCATCATCAGATGTATCATCGCTAGATTGGTAATAGCTTGAATCACTTGTAGCGCTTGCTTCAGTATAATCCGGTGATGCTTGTATTTGAGCATTTAGGGCTTGAGCCTCTAAAATAGCTTTCACGGTGTCGATGCGAGCCTGAAAGGCATCCTTTTTATCTTTCGTTTTAACCTTATTAATGCTATCTTGAGCAGCAGTCAGATTAGCATTGTTCTGCTCCTCTTCCAGTTTTTTTACAGCTGTTTCAGCTGATTTGATAGCCTTTTCTTCGGCTTTTTTTTCGGCAAGCTTGATTTTGATTTCATCTAACTTATTTCGCAATTTTTTCTTTTTATCTGAATCAGGAAGCTTGTTAAATTCTTTGTCAATAGCATTAATAGCAGATTCTGTCGGATTTTTCTCGATGTTGGTCAGTTCTTTTTCAAGCTTAGACCAGCTAACTTGTTGAACACTATGAGTTGCTTTTCTTTCCTTACTGCCTAATTTGGTACTTCCAAAATTAAAAAAGATAATTGTTGCACAAAGAAGCAATAGTACACTTGCAAGAAGGGCCCAGAGTTCTTTTTTTTCCAGTTTCATAATCTCTCCCAATGTTAGTTAATTTTTATCATTATATCATAAAATAGAGATTGTTTTATGGGATTTTCCTAATTTTATCCAATAATTGTTGTTGAAAATAGTTTCACAGCGTAGGACTGAAAGAAGCAAGCTTTGCTTATAGTCCGTGTTAGCGTTACTTTAAGGCTTTTTTAATCTATAATCTGATGCCTCTATAAAAATAGCGGCTACTTAAAAAATGGAATTTAGATGTTATTAAGAGTTGTAGCTGATACTGATTGCTACCTAGCCGAGGAGCTGGTTGACTGCCACAAAAAGACTGCTCATTTTGAGCGTAAAATTCGCAAGAGTCAAATTGAAGGTAAACGTATGAATAAAGGTGAATGCACTCCACTTGCTGGTATCAATTTCATTGATTTAATCACCCCCTGCACGAATATTACTAATCATGCTATGAACTTAGCAGAGAAGGTTCTTGAAAATATGATTTAATAGAGGGACCTTGCAATTTGAAAGGATTTCTTTATTTTTGAGTTTTGGTATAGACCGTTTACAAAGAAGATCAATAAGCGTATAATGGAGACGAGAAAATACGGAGGCTAAGACATGAAACAATTTGTAAAAGCAGACAAATTTTACTATCCGACAGAGACTAAAGAAGGCGGCTACTTGGCTTTGATTGATGGACGTTTTGGACAATGGCAGAGTCATGTGCCAGATGGAGCGGATGTTCTTGATTATTCAGGCTACCAAATTGCGCCTGGGTTGGTAGATACTCACATTCACGGCTATGCTGGTCACGATGTCATGGATTGTGACCCAGAGGGGATTTTAAAAATGAGTCAGGGTCTGCTCTCAACTGGTGTGACATCATTTCTCCCAACGACACTCACGTCCTCATTTGAACAGCTAGCAGAGGCTTCGGCAGTGGTTGCGGCAGTTGCTGGGACTGAGAAAGGTGCTAAAATCCGTGGTATCTATTTTGAGGGACCTTATTTTACTGAAAAGTACAAAGGAGCTCAAAATGCTTCTTACATGAAAAATCCTAGTTTGGAAGAATTCAATGTCTGGCAAAATGCGGCGCAAGGTCTTATCAAAAAAATCGCGCTAGCTCCTGAGCGTGAAGGGGTCGCAGACTTCGTCTCAACCCTGACAGCGCAAGGTGTGACGGTGGCGCTTGGTCATTCTAACGCAACCTATGACGAAGCTAAGGCCGCTGTTCAAGCAGGTGCTTCGGTCTGGGTGCACGCCTATAATGGCATGCGCGAACTTAATCACCGCGAACCTGGTATGGTGGGAGCAGTCTACAATCTTCCTAACACCTATGCTGAGCTGATTTGTGACGGTCACCATGTTTCACCTGTGGCATGCGATATTCTCATGCAGCAAAAGGGGCACGACCATGTGGCTATGATTACCGACTGTATGGCAGCTGGTGGTCAGCCAGATGGCGACTATATGCTGGGTGAATTTTCGGTGCTTGTAGAAAATGGTACAGCTAGGCTCAAGGATGGGGGAAATTTAGCTGGTTCAATTCTCAAACTAAAAGATGGGCTTAAAAATGTTGTTACTTGGGGGATTGCTAGTCCAGAGGAGGCTGTGCGCATGGTCAGTCTTGTTCCAGCTGTTTCAGTAGGTGTTGATGATGTCTGCGGACAAATCAAAGGTGGCTATGCAGCAGATTTTATCGTTTTGGACGAAGAGCTCAACCTAGTGGCAACATATCTGGATGGA
This sequence comes from Streptococcus caballi DSM 19004, assembly GCF_000379985.1. Taxonomy (GTDB): domain Bacteria; phylum Bacillota; class Bacilli; order Lactobacillales; family Streptococcaceae; genus Streptococcus; species Streptococcus caballi. The sequence continues at coordinate 22,131 of NZ_KB904123.1, forward strand.
CAAAAGGTCTGGGAAGGGTAAATTCTGATTTTTCCTAGACATTCAAATGCATTTGTGCTAAAATAATCGTCAAGAAAGAATATTATTTCTAACCTTCTCTCAAGCGAGTTCGAGATAGTGGGAGTCGAACAGAGATGAGAAGTAATTGGCGCTTTCTCTTGATAGATTATCAAGTACAATCAGATAAAATGAAGTAATAAATTAGGGTGGAACCGCGTTTCAGACGCCCCTATGTCAGTTGGCATGGGAGCGAAGAAGACGGGGTTCTTTTGATTTCCCAGCGTCAGCTATTTTACAAAAATAAAAAAGGAGTTTATATGTCTAAAAAACTAACCTTCCAAGAGATTATCTTGACATTGCAACAATACTGGAATGACAAGGGTTGCATGCTGATGCAGGCTTACGATAATGAAAAAGGTGCTGGTACTATGAGTCCCTACACTTTCCTGCGCGCAATCGGTCCTGAGCCATGGAATGCAGCTTATGTTGAGCCATCACGTCGTCCTGCTGATGGCCGTTACGGTGAAAATCCTAACCGTCTTTACCAACACCACCAATTCCAAGTTGTCATGAAACCATCTCCATCTAACATCCAAGAACTTTACCTTGAATCATTGGAAAAATTGGGCATCAATTCGCTTGAACACGATATTCGCTTTGTTGAGGATAACTGGGAAAATCCGTCAACTGGTTCAGCTGGTCTTGGTTGGGAAGTTTGGCTCGATGGTATGGAAATCACGCAGTTCACCTACTTCCAACAGGTCGGAGGTTTGGCAACCAACCCTGTCACAGCTGAGGTGACTTATGGTTTAGAACGTTTGGCGTCTTATATTCAAGAGGTGGATTCTGTCTACGACATTGAGTGGGCACCGGGTGTTAAATACGGTGAAATCTTCTTGCAGCCAGAATATGAACATTCAAAATACAGCTTTGAAGTGTCTGACCAAGATATGCTGCTTGAGAACTTCGAAAAATTTGAAAAAGAAGCAGAGCGAGCTTTAGAATTAGGTCTGGTTCATCCAGCTTATGACTATGTTCTCAAATGTTCACATACCTTTAACCTGCTTGATGCACGCGGTGCGGTTTCAGTAACAGAGCGTGCTGGTTATATTGCTCGTATCCGTAATCTTGCTCGTGTTGTAGCCAAAACTTTCGTTGCAGAACGCAAGAAACTCGGCTATCCACTCTTGGACGAAACGACACGGGCAAAATTGTTGTCTCAAGAGCAAGAATAATAGTATATGACAACGATAGAGCAAATGGAGTGAGCCTACACTAGATCATTACCGCATATAACAGTATCATAAGCATTGCTCCTGACAACACGAGGAAACTAGCAAGACTTTAGAATCGACATGGTAGCAATGGAATACTAAAAGCAGTCGCTTATGTCCCCACTGCATAAGGTAATGACTACAAAGAAAGTAATTCTCGGAGAAATAAACATGACAAAAAATTTACTCGTAGAACTTGGTCTGGAAGAACTACCAGCCTATGTAGTTACACCAAGTGAACAACAATTGGGTCAACAGATGGCAGACTTTTTGAAGGAAAATCGTTTGTCTTTTGATACCATTCAAACTTTTTCAACGCCACGTCGTTTGGCAGTGCGTGTGATTGGACTTGCTGACCAGCAGACAGATCTGACTGAAGATTTTAAAGGGCCTTCTAAGAAGATTGCTTTGGACGCTGAAGGTCATTTCTCAAAAGCAGCGCAAGGCTTTGTTCGTGGTAAAGGCTTGACTGTTGACGATATCGAATTTCGCGAAGTCAAAGGCGAAGAATACGTTTACGTGACTAAACATGAAGCAGGAAAGCCAGCTCGCGAAGTGCTTGCAGGTATTCCAGAAGTGCTTGCCAGTATGACATTCCCAGTCAGCATGCACTGGGCTGGCAACAGCTTTGAGTACATCCGTCCTGTCCACACCTTGACCGTTCTTCTCGATGATGAGGCTTTGGATATGGATTTCTTGGACATTCATTCTGGTCGCATCAGCCGCGGACACCGTTTCCTTGGTCAGGAAACAGAGATTGCTAGTGCAGATAGCTATGAAGATGATTTGCGTAAAGTCTTTGTCATTGCAGATGCCAAAGAACGTGAAGCGCTGATCGTTGAGCAAATCAAGGCTATCGAAAAAGAGCAGAACGTTGTCGTAGACATTGATGCAGAGCTCCTTAATGAAGTACTCAACTTGGTTGAGTACCCAACTGCCTTCATGGGTTCTTTTGACACCAAATACCTTGAAGTACCTGAAGAAGTTTTGGTGACTTCTATGAAAAATCACCAGCGTTACTTTGTTGTCCGTGATTTGAATGGCAAGCTGAAACCAAACTTTATCTCAGTCCGTAATGGTAACGCAGAATACTTGGAAAATGTTATCAAAGGGAACGAAAAAGTTCTTGTTGCCCGCCTTGAAGACGGTGAATTCTTCTGGCGTGAAGACCAAAAGCTTAAAATTGCTGACCTGGTAGCTAAACTCGACCACGTCACCTTCCATGAAAAAATTGGTTCACTTTCTGAACATATGGAACGCAGCCGTGTTATCGCCAAGTATTTGTCAGAAAAAGCTGGTCTTTCTGCTGATGAAGCGGCATCTCTTGACCGTGCCGCTCAAATCTACAAATTTGACCTTTTAACTGGTATGGTGGGTGAATTTGATGAACTGCAAGGGATCATGGGTGAAAAATATGCTCTCTTAGCTGGTGAAGATGCGGCCGTTGCAGCGGCTATTCGTGAGCACTATTTGCCGAATTCAGCTGATGGAGATCTCCCAGAGACCAAGGTAGGGGCTGTTTTGGCTTTGGCGGATAAATTGGATACGCTGTTGAGTTTCTTCTCAGTTGGTCTCATTCCGTCAGGTTCAAATGACCCTTATGCGCTTCGTCGCGCGACTCAAGGAATTGTTCGTATCCTAGATGCTTTTGGTTGGCATATTCCAATGGATGAGCTTATTAATAGCCTATATGCTTTAAGTTTTGACAGTTTGACTTATGATAATAAGGTTGATGTTATCAATTTCATTAAGGCACGCGTGGATAAGATGATGGGCAAAACACCTAAGGATATCAAAGAAGCAGTCTTATCAGGTTCCACATTTGTCGTGCCAGATATGTTGGCAGCAGCAGAAGCGCTTGTAAAATCTGCTAAAGCTGACAATTACAAACCAGCGGTTGAATCCTTATCACGCGTCTTCAATTTGGCTGAAAAAGCTGACGCTGATGTGTCAGTTAACAGTAATCTCTTTGAAAATGATCAAGAAAAGGCTTTGTTTGACACTGTTTCAGCTCTTGAACTCAAAGGTACAAAAGCAGAACAACTTGCACAGCTATTTGCCCTTAGCCCAGTCATTGATGCCTTCTTTGACAATACCATGGTCATGACTGAAGATGAGAAAGTCAAAAATAATCGCTTAGCTATTCTCGTAACTCTAACCGATAAGGCTAAAACGGTTGCAGCTTTTAACAAGCTGAATACTAAGTGAGAAAACTTATAATATATATCGTTAATCTAACTTACACTAAACAACTTGAGGTTGTGGAAGAATATTTACCAAAACATATTTGATTTTTAGAGAAATATTATGCATCTAGGAACTTTATCTGTTATGGGAGAAAAGTCCACGGACAGGTGATATTATCCTCTGCTATGCGGAAACGAGAGAGAACTTGGATAAGATGATAGCAGATGATTCTTTTTTCAAAAATCAAGTAGCTAGCTATGAGGTAACAGAGTTCTTTCCAACAAAGTATGCAACTGATTTTAAACCATTTATTAACTCAATAAAGAAAGGAGACTTTCTAATGGAACCTAAAAAAATCGCTCGTATCAATGAGCTTGCTAAAAAGAAAAAAACAGTTGGTTTGACCAGTGAAGAGAAGGTTGAGCAAGCGAAACTTCGCGAAGAATACATTGAAGGTTACCGTCGCTCTGTTCGACACCATATCGCAGGCATTAAGATTGTCGACGAAGAAGGAAATGATGTAACACCAGAAAAACTCAAACAATTGCAACGTGAAAGAGGATTGCACGGCAGAAGCCTTGATGATCCAAATTCGTGATTTTCCTGAAGACGAATAAAGTGGCTGTTAGGCCACTTTTTTGTTTGTTTTTCTCAACCGTTTTCAGAAAAATATGTTAATTTGTGTTACAATAGAAGTTGGAAATCGTTTATTTGTTTTTTAATAGAAAGGTTGTGTCGTCATGACATTTGATGCTATTGATCAATTGGCAGTAAATACTGTCCGTTTCTTGTCTGTCGAGGCTATTCAAGCTGCGAATTCTGGTCACCCAGGTCTTCCTATGGGGGCTGCGCCTATGGCCTATGTTTTATGGAATCATGTGATGAATGCTAATCCTAAAACTAGCCGTACATGGACTAATCGTGACCGTTTTGTCCTTTCAGCTGGACATGGTTCAGCTTTGTTATACAGTTTGCTCCATCTTTCAGGCTACGATCTTAGTCTAGATGATTTGAAGAATTTCCGTCAATGGGCCTCTAAGACACCAGGTCATCCAGAAGTGGGTCATACTGATGGTGTTGAAGCTACGACTGGTCCACTTGGTCAAGGGATTGCTAATGCCGTTGGTATGGCTATGGCAGAAGCGCATTTGGCTGCAAAATTCAACAAACCAGGTTTTGATATCGTTGATCACTACACCTACGCCCTTAATGGTGATGGCTGTTTGATGGAAGGTGTCAGTCAAGAAGCTGCAAGCTTAGCAGGTCATCTAAAACTTGGCAAATTAGTGCTTCTCTATGATTCAAATGATATCTCCCTTGATGGTCCAACATCTATGGCATTTACCGAAGATATCAAAGGGAAATTTGAAGCTTACGGCTGGCAACATATCCTTGTCGAAGATGGTAATGACTTGGAAGCAATTGCTAGCGCTCTCGAAGCTGCTAAAGCTGAAAAGGAAAAACCAACCATTATTGAAGTGAAAACTATCATCGGTTTTGGTGCCGAAAAACAAGGAACGTCAGCGGTCCATGGTGCGCCGCTTGGTCAAGAAGGTATTGATTACGCAAAAAAAGCTCTTGGTTATGATTATCCTGTCTTCACTGTTCCAGGTGAGGTCGCTAAACGTTTTGAGGTAGGAATCAAGTTCCGTGGCGAAGCTGCTGAAAATGCTTGGAACACTAAGTTCCGTGAATACGAAAAAGCCTATCCAGAATTGGCTGCAGAATATAAGACGGCTTTCGCTAATGAAGCTGCACAAGTCAAATTGGCTGCACATGAGCTTGGTACAGCAGTAGCTAGCCGCGTTTCAAGCCAAGAGGCTATTCAACAAATCTCAGCACAGTTGCCAAACTTTTGGGGAGGTTCAGCCGACTTGTCAGCTTCAAATAATACCATGGTAAAAGCCGAAAGCGACTTCCAGTCAGATAATTATATTGGCCGCAACATTTGGTTTGGTGTTCGTGAATTTGCTATGGCTGCTGCAATGAATGGTATTGCTCTTCATGGGGGTACTCGCGTTTACGGAGGGACTTTCTTTGTCTTCTCAAACTATCTTCTTCCTGCTGTTCGTATGGCTGCACTGCAAAAATTACCAACTGTCTATGTCATGACGCATGATTCTATTGCCGTTGGGGAAGACGGACCAACTCATGAACCTATTGAACAGCTTGCAAGTGTTCGTTCAATGCCAAATCTCAATGTTATCCGTCCAGCAGATGGCAACGAGACCAATGCTGCTTGGCAACGTGCGCTTGCAGAGACAGATCGTCCAACCATGCTGGTTTTGACGCGCCAAAATCTTCCTGTTCTTGAAGGAACCAAAGAATTGGCTGCTCAAGGTATCAATAAAGGGGCCTATATCTTGTCAGAGGCTAAAGGAAAACTTGATGGTATCCTTATTGCCACTGGTTCAGAAGTTAAATTAGCGCTTGATACGCAAGCTGCTCTTGAAGAAGAGGGTATTTATGTACGAGTTGTTTCAATGCCAGCCCAAAATATCTTTGATGAACAAGATGCGGCCTATAAAGAGGAAGTTTTACCAGCCAAAGTGACTAAACGCTTGGCCATCGAAGCTGCTTCAAGTTTTGGTTGGGGCAAATATGTGGGCTTAAATGGTAAAACATTAACCATTGATACTTGGGGAGCTTCTGCACCAGGTAATCGAATCTTTGAAGAATATGGATTCACTAGCGAAAATGCAGTTAAGCTTTACAAATCATTGTAACTTGTGTGTTCTTTCTAGTAAGAGCATAGAAATTAACAGACTATAAAAAGATAGGTTAGAATGAAGCTTATCCTAATAAGACTATCGGGGGATAGTGAATGAAAAAACTATCCCCTTTTTGGCGACAGGCCTTTCACTTTTAACCTTGGTAGCTTGTGATTTTGATGATAGAGAGATCAGGTTCAGACTTATTCGTCAAGTCTGGTCTCATCAAGAAGTTCTGCTGCGTCATCATCAGCTTCTAGTGTTAGTTCATCTGCATCAGCCAGTATCTCAGAAGATGCTACCAAAAAGACAGCTCTTGCGGGTGCAGGTCTTTCAGCAGACCAAGTCACTTTTACGAAGGTCAAACAAGACTTAGAAGATGGCAAAACAGTTTACAAACTTGAATTTGTTAAAAATTTAGTGGAATATAGTTATACTATTGACAGTCGCGACGCTGCTATTCTTGAAAAAGAATCAGAAATTGTTAATGACTAGCCCTAATATGAGGAAACTTAGAAAGAAAAGCTGAAGAGTTGAGCTCGATGAGTTCAGCTCTTTTTTGCTAGCCTCAAATCTGCTAATCTGAGAGTTAAAGAGAATGGCTGAGCGCAGATTGTTTATTTAGGTCTGTTAGTTGCCTTTGTAGCACTGCAAAGCCATTTTTGCCAGCTCAAAACTTCTTCTGTAGTAGTCAGAAAATTAGTTCATTAACAAAATTCATTGTCCTGGACTGATCCTTACCAGTTTATGACAAAAGGATGTCAAGCGTTAATTTTTTATCATATTACCCTCATTTTACAGGAAATTGATTGACAAAAAAGAAGTTTTTTTGTATGATTTAGATAATTATTTTGTATTATTTTTGTAGTACAAATAATTTTATATCAAGAGGAGGGAAGCTATGGAAAAGGCTTGTCAAGCTCTATACAATGAAATTAAGTCAGTCTATGATAATAAGGATATTCGTTCCAATCCAGCCTTATCAAATATCCTGTTGAAGGCCTTGAATAAACTGATTAAGGCTAAAAATGTTCAGCAGATAGCGCTTAGTCTAAATCGCGAACTTCGCCTTTATGAAATGAGCCAGAAGGTACTAATGCCCAAGGATCTGCTTTTCTTAAAAAGCCTGACAAGAAAATTGTCAGCAGCTGGCTAAAATTGTTTTACTAAAGTCTAAGATGAGATTAGAAAAGAAGGGAATAACAATGATTGAGTTTAAACATGTTTCAAAACTATATGGTGATAAGACTGCTCTCAGTGATTTATCTCTGACAATCAATAATGGTGAAATTTTCGGTCTGATTGGTCACAATGGCGCTGGCAAGACAACGACAATTAGTATTTTGACCTCTATTATTGAGGCTAGCTATGGTGAAGTTTACGTTGATGGGGATTTATTAAGTGAGCATCGCGATGCTATCAAGAAAAAAATTGGTTATGTTCCAGATTCACCCGATATTTTTCTTAATTTGACAGCTAATGATTACTGGCATTTTTTGGCTAACCTTTATGAAGTTCCCAAAGAAGCGGCTGACCAGCGCATTAGTGAATTAAGCCGCCTGTTTGACCTGACTGAACAGTCTAATGATACGATTGATAGCTTCTCACATGGGATGCGACAAAAGGTTATCGTTATTGGAGCTCTCGTTTCCAATCCCGATCTCTGGATTTTGGATGAGCCTTTAACAGGACTAGACCCCCAAGCCTCTTTTGACTTAAAAGAAATGATGAGGGAGCATGCGAGAAGCGGAAAAACCGTCCTTTTCTCAACTCATGTCTTGTCTGTAGCGGAACAATTATGCCATCGTATCGGTATTTTGAAACAAGGGAAGCTCATTTTTGTCGGTACCTTGGAAGAATTAAAGACTAGTCATCCTGGTCAGGATTTGGAGAGCATTTATCTGGATATTGCAGGACGTAAAGCCCAAGAAGAGGGGGGAGTATCATGAGATGGTCTACCGTTTGGGAATTATTTAAAATTAATATTCTCTACTCTAATCCACAAGCTCTTACCAATATTAAAAATAAGCAGAAAAAGAGACCCAAGAAGAATTTTTCAGCCTATAAAAGCGTCTTGAACCAGCAGATTATGACCATGGTTCTTTTCCTCTTTATCTATATTTTTATGTTTGTTAATATAAACTACAAAAACTACCCTGGTTTCTTTTCCTTTTATATGGCTATCTTTTTTATGCTATCCTTGGTGTCTGCTTTTTCGGCTATGTACTCCGTTTTTTACGAAAGCAATGATGTCAAACTCTATGTTTACTTGCCAATCAAGCCATCAGAGCTCTACTTAGCTAAATTATTGTCCTCAATGGGCATGGGATCTATTTTCTTGATGCCGATTTTGCCTTTAATGCTCATAGCTTATTGGCAAATCTTAGGTGGACCGCTAGCAATCTTTCCAGCCCTTTTGAATTTCATCGTTATGGTCGTTAGTTCAAATGCCCTGTCTCTTTATATCAATAGTTTGTTTGGAAAAATTATTATGAGGAGTCCTCATCGTAAGCTAATTTCAACGATTTTGTTGCTTCTTTCGACTATGGGCGCTATGGGATTTGTTCTTTATTTGAATGTTATTAATCAATCTAGTCTTTCAAGTCAAGGACAGCTTACAGATCGTGCTTTGATTCCTTATTTTAGAGGTTTTTATGATGTAGTTCATGTTCCTTTCAGGTTGGTAACTCTTGTTAATTATTGGTTGCCTCTTATACTTGTCGCAGGGCTGATTGTCCATATCATCAAATCTGTCATGCCTAAATACTATGAAGAGAGCCTCTATCAGACAATCTCAGGATCTAAAAAGAAGGTTAGGACCTTTAAGGAGCAAACCATCACTAAAGTGATGGTCAAACACCATTTGTCTACGCTGGGCAATGCCTCTCTCTTGGTTCAGTCTTTCATCATGCCTATTACTTTCTTCATTATTTTTCTGACACCTAGTCTGTCTAATGGTCTTGACTTTGCTGCCTTGATTCCTTGGCAATATTTTGGGGTAGCTCTCTTGACTGGTGCCCTTATCGGGACAACTTGTTCCCTCCCCACCTCACTTTTAGCTGTTGGCATGTCCTTGGAAAAAGATAATTTCATTTATTTTAAATCCTTACCCCTGAATTTCAAGCAATTCTTGAAGCAAAAATTCTTGGTTCTCTATTTAGTTCAAATCGGAGTGCCTCTCCTTATCTATCTTTTGGTGACGCTCTTATTAATGCATTTAAATCCTCTCATTGTCCTCTTTTTCCTACTTGGGCTTGCCTTAGGAACCCTCATTCAAGGACAGTTCATGTACAAGCGTGATTACAAGAATTTGGTACTTAACTGGCAGGATATCACCCAGCTGTTTTCTCGCAGTGGTGGACAATGGCTGAGCTTCGGTCTGATGATGGGAGATTTCTTTTTAGGAGCCATACTGATTGGATTAACTGTTTTCCTATCTCTAGTGACCAATGCCTTGGCTGTTAACCTTGTTTTAGTCATTTTAGTGGTCTTTGCCGGTCTTCTTTTGCAAGTTTTTCTTCATAAGAGTTTCTGGGCAAAGCTAAAATAATAAGTCAGCACTAATTTAGTAAAAATTAGTGCTTTTTAATATTTATTTATGCTATAATCGTCTTATGAAACGAAATTTTGAAGCTATAAAACGTATTGTTATTAAAATCGGGACCAGTTCACTGGTTTTGCCAAATGGGAAAATTAATTTGGCGAAAATTGACCAATTGGCTTTTGTTATTTCAAGCCTGATGAATAAGGGATTGGAAGTTACCTTAGTCTCATCAGGTGCTATGGGTTTTGGGCTGAATATGCTTGACCTAGCTAAGCGCCCCAAAGAACTTGCTCAGCAACAAGCAGTTTCTAGTGTTGGTCAGGTGGCCATGATGAGCCTTTATTCGCAGATTTTCTCTCACTATCAGACCACCGTATCGCAAATTCTATTGACACGGGATGTTGTGGAGTATCCAGAAAGTCTAGGAAATGTTACCAATGCCTTTGAGAGCCTCTTCAAACTGGGCATTGTTCCCATTGTTAATGAAAACGACGCCATCAGCGTCGAAGAAATGGATCACATCACCAAATTTGGTGATAATGACCGCTTATCGGCTGTTGTTGCTAAAATCACAAAGGCAGATTTGTTAATTATGCTGTCAGATATTGATGGTCTCTTTGACAAAAATCCAACAGTTTATGAAGACGCTCAATTGCGCAGCTATGTTCCTGAAATTACTGATGAGATCCTTAAATCAGCTGGTGGAGTAGGTAGTAAATTTGGAACGGGTGGCATGCTCAGCAAAATCAAGAGTGCCCAGATGGTTTTTGAGAATGGTGGTCAGATGGTCTTGATGAATGGAGAAAAACCACGCGATATTCTGCGTGTTTTAGATGGTGCACCACTTGGAACCCTCTTTGCTCAGAAATAGAAAGGGAGCAGCTATGACATATATTGAAGAACTAGGAAAAAAGGCCAGACAGGCTAGCACAGACTTAGTTAAGCTTGGAACAGCACAAAAAAATGCCCTTCTCATACAAGTTGCGGCTGATTTGATTGAAAATACTGATTATATCTTGTCTGAAAATCAGAAAGACCTCGACTTAGCTGAAAAACACGGTATTTCGTCTATCATGTTGGATCGCTTACGCCTAGATGCTGACCGTTTGCAAGGCATTGCCCAAGGTGTGCATCAGGTAGCCGATTTGCAGGATCCCATTGGTCAAGTGGTTCGCGGCTATACTAATTTAGATGGTTTAAAGATTGTTCAAAAACGCGTACCCCTTGGTGTCATTGCTATGATTTTTGAAAGCCGTCCAAATGTTTCTGTAGACGCTTTTAGTTTGGCTTTCAAGACTGGCAATGCTATTATTCTTCGTGGTGGTCGTGATGCTATCGCCTCAAATACAGCTTTAATCAATGTCATTCGTCAAACCTTGGTCAATGCTGGAATTAATCCCAATGTTGTGCAATTAGTAGAAGATACAAGTCATGAAGTGGCCGAGGAGCTCATGCAAGCCATCGCTTACATTGATGTTCTTATTCCACGTGGAAGCGGTCGTCTTATCCAAACTGTTAAGGAAAAATCCAAAGTTCCTTTCATTGAGACAGGCGTTGGTAATGTGCACATTTATGTTGACGATTCAGCGGATCTTGAAATGGCGGTGCAAATTGTAATAAATGCTAAGACACAGCGTCCTAGCGTTTGTAATGCAGCAGAAAGCTTAGTCGTTCATCGAGCGATAGCAGAGCAGTTTCTGCCAAAATTAGAAGAAGCTTTGGATGCTGTACAAGCAGTGGAATTTCGTGCAGACTCAGCAGCGCTAGCTATTTTCCGAAAGGCAGTTCCAGCTGAAGAAGAAGATTATGGTACAGAATTTTTGGACTATATCATGTCTGTCAAAGTGGTTGACGACTTAGATGAGGCGATTGGGTGGATAAACAAGTATAGCAGCCACCATTCGGAAGCTATTGTGACGCGCGACATCACTCATGCAGAACAATTCCAAGAACAGATTGATTCAGCCGCTGTTTATGTTAATGCTTCGACACGTTTTACAGACGGATTTGTCTTTGGATTGGGTGCAGAAATCGGTATTTCAACGCAAAAACTACACGCGCGTGGGCCAATGGGCTTGGAAGCTTTGACCAGTACAAAATTCTATATCAATGGGAATGGTCAAGTTAGAAAGTAAGTAAGCTGTTAGGTGAGATTGATGAGCAGGAAAAAGGAATTATTGGAAGCTAGAAGCGCTTTAGAGAGGGCTTTAACTCAAGTGACATTAGTCAAAAAAGAGGTTCAATCAGCTCAAAATTGGGGTCTTTTTGATATTTTTGCAGGTGACTTCTTTATTAGTCTCCTTAAGCGAAATAAGATTACTCGAGTCAATGAGTACATGGAACAATTAAAACAAACCTTGGTTCAAGCGCAAAAAGAGTTGGCTGATATCAACATGGAGCTGCTTACGGATATTTCAAACAACTCAAGCGATTATTTCTGGGATGTTTGGTTTGATAATATTTTCACCGATTTTCGTGTCCAAGGTCAGTTAGATAAGGTTGCAGATCAGCTGGAAAAACTGGAACATCAGCTGAAGTTCATATTAAAGGATATTCAAAAAATTTTGACGACTTTGTAAGAAAAGATAAATCAGGAGCTTGCTATTAAGGCGGTCCCTGATTTCTTTTTTCTTTTATAAAATAGATAAATTATGGTAAAATAAGAGCTATGACAAGAGATTTTCATCATATTACTGTGCTCTTACGTGAGACGATTGATATGCTTGATGTCAAACCAGATGGCATCTATGTTGATGCTACGCTTGGAGGAGCAGGGCACAGTAAATACTTACTTTCGCAATTAGGCCCAAATGGACATTTATATGCCTTTGATCAAGATCAAAAGGCAATTGATAATGCTAAAAATCGTTTGAAAGATTATGTAGACAATGGTCAAGTGACGTTTATCAAAGATAATTTTAGAAATCTTCAATCTTCCTTAGCTGATTTAGGTGTTACAGAGATTGACGGAATTTGTTACGATTTAGGTGTTTCTAGTCCGCAGCTGGACGAGCGTGAGCGTGGCTTTTCTTACAAACAAGATGCTCCGCTCGATATGCGAATGAATCAAGACCAGCCTTTAACAGCTTATCAAGTTGTTAATACTTATGACTACCATGATTTGGTGCGCATTTTCTTTAAATACGGCGAAGATAAATTTTCAAAACAAATTGCTCGAAAGATTGAGCAGGCTAGGCAAATCAAGCCCATTGAAACAACGACTGAACTGGCTGAGATTATCAAGTCAGCTAAGCCAGCCAAAGAATTGAAGAAAAAAGGGCATCCTGCTAAGCAAATTTTTCAAGCTATTCGTATTGAGGTTAATGATGAGCTAGGAGCAGCAGATGAGTCCATTCAACAGGCTATAGATTTGTTGGCGGTGGACGGACGTATCTCGGTGATTACTTTTCATTCGCTTGAGGATCGTTTGACCAAGCAATTATTCAAGGAAGCTTCAACAGTTGAGGTTCCTAAGGGATTACCTTTTATTCCAGAAGATTTGCAGCCTAAATTAGCATTAGTCAATCGCAAACCCATCTTGCCAAGCCAAGAAGAATTGGAAGTTAACAATCGTGCCCACTCAGCGAAGTTAAGAGTGGCTAGAAAAATTCGACAATAAAGTGAAATCTTATGACAAATGAAAAACAAACTGAAGCGTTGACAGATGTCTTGCAAAGAAGAATTAGAACTTTCTCCCGTGTGGAGAAGGTCTTTTATGGTTCTATCATTCTAACAGCTATTACCATGGCTATTGGCATTATTTTTCTACAAAGTCGCAATCTACAAGTTCAACAGGATATTACTAGCCTGAATAAAGCCATTAGCGAGCAACAAGTACAGCTTGATAATGCCAAACAGGAAGTCAATGAGTTATCTAACCGTGATCGCATTACTAAGATTGCTGAGAAAGCAGGCCTTAGTAATCAGCAGAATAATATCCAAAAGGTGGACTAGTCAATGAAGAAATTAATCAATCGCTTTTTAGACTATGCCACGAGAGATAGGAAAACGCCAGCTCAAAATCGTGAGCGTGTTGGACAAAATTTGATGATTTTAGCGATTTTTATCTTCTTTGTCTTCATCATCAACTTTATTATTATCATTGGTACCGACCACAAGTTTGGGGTTGACTTATCAAAAGGTGCATCTAATGTTTATCAGCAGAAAGTGCGTGTTCAGGCCAAACGTGGAACCATTTATGATCGAGATGGAAATCCTATCGCAGAAGATGCAACAACTTACAGCATCTATGCCATTATTTCTAAGTCGTATGTGTCCACGACGGGTCAAAAACTTTATGTTCAACCTTCTCAATATGAAAAAGTAGTTGAGATTCTTAATAAAGAATTGGGAATCAAGAAGAAGGAAGTTCGTAAACAACTAAACCAAAAGAATCTTTTTCAGGTTTCTTTCGGTACTAAGGGCTCAGGCCTTTCTTACAGCACCATGACAGCCATTCAAACTGCTATGAAGGATGCTAAGATTGAAGGTATTGGTTTTACAACTAGTCCAGGGCGTATGTATCCAAATAATATATTTGCCAGTCAATTTGTAGGACTTGCTCAGCTTGAGGAGTCTGAAAATGGCTCAAAGTTGGTTGGTAAATCTGGCTTGGAGTCATCTCTTAATGATATTTTGTCTGGGACAGACGGCCTTGTGACCTATCAGAAGGATAAAAATGGCAATGTTCTGCTAGGAACAGCCACAACGGTTAAAAAGGCTGTTGATGGGAAGGATGTTTACACAACCTTATCAGAACCCCTTCAGACAAGGCTTGAGACCCAGATGGACGTTTTCCAAGAAAAGGCCAAGGGTAAGTTTGCCAGTGCAACTCTTGTCAATGCTAAAACGGGGGAAATCCTCGCAACCACACAGCGTCCGACTTATAATCCCAGTACCTTAGATGGTTACAATAAGGATAACTTGCAAACGTGGAATACTCTCCTTTTCCAAAACTATTACGAACCTGGTTCAACCATGAAGGTCATGACTCTGGCATCTGCTATTGATAATGGTACCTTTAATGCAAACGAGGTTTTTGACAGCTCAGGTATTAAAGTTGCTGATACGACTATTCAAGACTGGGATGTCAATGAGGGAATTTCAACTGGGCAGTATATGACTTATGCTCAAGGTTTTGCTCACTCTAGTAACGTTGGGATGACTAGTCTTGAGCAAAAAATGGGTAATGATAAATGGCTCAATTACTTGACTAAGTTCCGCTTCGGTTACCCCACTCGTTTTGGGATGGTCGGAGAAACTGGCGGAACGTATCCATCAGATAATGAAGTAACTACAGCCATGAGTTCCTTCGGCCAAGGTATCGGGGTAACTCAGGTGCAGATGTTACGGGCATTCTCGGCTATATCAAATAATGGGGTCATGCTTGAGCCGCAATTTATCAGCAAAATCTATGATCCTAATAGCAAGACAACGCGAACATCCAGTACAGAAGTGGTTGGTAAGCCTGTTTCTTCCGAGGCAGCGAGCAAAACGCGTGATTATATGGTGACAGTTGGTACCGATCCTTATTATGGAACCTTAATTTCAGGAGGGGTTCCTATTATTCAGGCGGGCAATGAGTCTATTGCCGTTAAATCAGGGACAGCTCAGATTGCAGAGAATGGGGCTTACTTGGAAGGTAATAACAACACGCTGAACTCTGTTGTAGCTATGGTGCCGTCCGCTGATCCTGATTTTATCATGTATGTGACCATTCAACAGCCACAAAATTGGCAAGCTATCTTCTGGCAAGATGTGGTTAATCCGATTTTAGAACAAGCTTTACTGATGAAGGATACCTTGATGACATCAGCAGCAGTTGAAACAAGCGGTCAGACATCGTATAAACTAGCAAATGTTATAGGAAAAGATCCAGGTAACACTGCTGAAGAGATGCGGCGTAATCTTGTACATCCAATTATCATTGGCACAGGCAGCAAGATTGCCCATGTTTCTAAAAAAGTTGGCTCCAATCTGACTGAAGGTGAGCAAGTATTACTTATGACCAACAAACTTACAACCATGCCAGATATGTATGGATGGACCAAGAAGAATGTCAAGAAATTTGCTAAGTGGTCTGGTATTAAAATTAAATTTAAAGGTTCCAAGTCAGGAACTGTAAAAAAACAAAGTTTAGATATCGGAAAGAATCTTTCAAAGACTAAAAAATTAACAATAACAATAGGAGAATAAGATGTTTTTAAGTATATTAGCGGGGCTGATGGCTTTTGCCTTGACAGTCTTCGCTATGCCTCACTTTATTAAATTTTATCAGCTGAAAAAAATTGGTGGTCAGCAAATGCACGAAGATGTTAAGCAACATTTGGCCAAGGCCGGTACGCCAACAATGGGAGGAACGGTCTTCCTAGCTGTTGCCCTACTTGTTAGCTTGATTTTTTCTTTCTTAATTTTGAAAACAGAGGGCGCTGCTGTTGGTGCAACGGTGGGGATTCTTCTTGTTGTTCTCATCTACGGTATCATCGGATTTTTGGATGATTTCTTAAAAATTTTTAAGCAAATCAATGAAGGATTGACTCCTTGGCAAAAATTAGCTTTGCAAATTATTGGTGGCTTGCTCTTTTATTTTATTCATGTTAGACCGAGTGGAACAGGCAGCCTCAATCTCTTCGGTTTCAATTTGCATCTGGGAATTTTATATCTACTCTTTGTTCTTTTCTGGGTTGTTGGCTTTTCCAATGCTGTTAATCTGACAGATGGTATCGACGGACTGGCCTCAATCTCAGTTGCCATTAGCTTGGTTGCGTACGGCGTTATCGCCTATGTTCAACAGCAATTTGATGTGTTACTGATTATTGTTACGATGATTGGTGCTCTTCTAGGCTTCTTTGTTTTCAATCATAAACCCGCTAAGGTTTTTATGGGAGATGTCGGCAGTTTAGCGTTAGGAGCTATGTTGGCTGCGATTTCCATTGCTCTGAGACAAGAATGGACCTTACTTATCATTGGTATTGTCTATGTCTTTGAAACAAGTTCAGTCATGCTGCAAGTTTCTTATTTCAAGTATACCAAAAAGAAATATGGTGAGGGACGGAGGATTTTTCGCATGACGCCTTTCCACCATCACTTGGAACTGGGGGGCTTATCTGGTAAAGCTGAAAAATGGTCTGAATGGAAAGTTGATACTTTCCTTTGGACAGTGGGTGCGTTAGCAAGTTTGATTGTACTAGCTACTCTTTATTTATAGAGTAAAAATCAGCCTCTTCGGCTGATTTTTTATACTTGAGTCTTGAAAGGAGACTTGTTCTCTTTGCTAAAATGCACTTTTTAATGCTATAATGTTTAGGAAGAAAAAACGAGGTAAGACATGTCATTATTTACAGATTTTAATTTTAAGCCCTACATCCAGGAGGCTTTGGACGATCTTAAGTTTGTCAAGCCAACAGATGTTCAACAAAAACTAATTCCGGTCGTTCGTTCAGGCCGTGACTTGGTCGGTGAATCAAAAACGGGTTCTGGGAAAACGCACACTTTTTTGCTGCCTATTTTTGAAAAACTAGATGAGACTAGCAAGGATGTTCAGGTGGTTATCACAGCTCCAAGCCGTGAATTAGCGATGCAGATTTATCAAGCCACTAAACAAATCGCTGATCATGCTAAGGAAGACATCCGTGTGGTCAACTATGTTGGTGGAACAGACAAGCTTCGACAGATTGAAAAGCTTAAAACAGCACAGCCACATATTGTGATTGGGACACCTGGTCGTATTTATGATTTGGTTAAGTCAGGTGATTTGGCTATTCACAAGGCGCATACCTTTGTTGTTGACGAAGCGGATATGACACTTGATATGGGCTTCTTAGACACGGTTGATAAGATTGCGGCTAGTCTACCAAAAAATGTCCAAATTTTGGTCTTTTCAGCAACCATTCCGCAAAAATTGCAACCCTTTTTGAAAAAATACCTGACTAATCCAGTCGTGGAACAAATTAAGACAGCCACTGTTATTGCGGATACTATTGATAATTGGCTGATTTCAACTAAAGGACGCGACAAAAATGCACAGATTTTAGAGATTGCTAAGACGCTCAATCCATATCTAGCTATGATTTTTGTTAATACTAAGGAACGTGCGGATGACTTGCATTCCTACCTATCAAGTAACGGGCTTAAGGTCGCTAAGATTCATGGTGGTATTCCACCACGTGAACGCAAGCGTATTATGAACCAAGTTAAAAACTTGGATTTCGAATATATTGTGGCGACTGACTTGGCAGCGCGTGGCATTGATATTGAGGGTGTCAGTCATGTCATCAACGATGCCATTCCTCAAGATTTATCATTCTTTGTGCACCGCGTCGGGCGTACTGGTCGTAATGGGCTATCAGGCACAGCTATTACCCTTTACCAACCAAGTGACGATTCTGATATCAGAGAACTTGAGAAGATGGGCGTAGCCTTTGTGCCAAAAATTCTTAAAAATGGCGAATTCCAAGATACTTATGACCGTGACCGCCGTGCCAACCGCGAAAAATCTTATCAGAAATTGGACACTGAAATGATTGGTTTAGTTAAGAAGAAAAAGAAAAAAATCAAGCCAGGTTATAAGAAAAAAATCCAATGGAAAGTTGATGAAAAACGTCGCAAGGAACGTCGTGCAGCTAATCGTGCCAAGGGTCGTGCTGAGCGTAAAGCTAAAAAACAAAGTTTTTAAGAGTGGGGGAGCTGGACAAGGGTTCAGCTCTTTTTCAATTGTGATATTGATTGTCTATCAGCTGATAGACAATAGGTATTGGTCAAAGTCAACTGTGAGTGATAAACTAGAAGCATAAATATATTTAGGGAGATTAAGAGATGAAAAAGATTTATCAATTATTTTTATTAACGGCTCTTGCTGCTCTGAGCCTTGCAGGGGCTAGTCAAGCTCAGGCTTCAAGCAAGAAAGTCTTGAAAGTAGCGACGGATTCAGATACAGCACCATTCACTTATAAAAAGGATGATAAATTTAAAGGATATGATATTGATTTGATCAAAGCTATTTTTAAACATTCAAATTACAAAGTTACTTTTCAGACAGTGCCTTTTGATACCATTTCAACTGGGATTGATGCTGGGAAATACGATTTGGCTGCTAATGATTTTAATTATAATAAGGAACGAGCTGAAAAATACCTTTTCTCAGACCCAGTTTCAAAATCCAACTATGCTGTGACAGGAGCGAAAGGTAAAAAGTATGCATCTTTGAATGATTTATCTGGCAAAACAACGGAGGCTCTTTCAGGTTCAAATTATGCACAGATTTTAGAAAATTGGAACAAGGAAAATCCCAATAAAAAGCCGATTACAGTTAATTATGTTTCAGGAACAACCGGTATTTCAAATCGTTTGAAAGACATTGAAAATGGAAAGATTGATTTCATTCTCTATGATGCCATTTCATCTAGCTATATTGTCAAAGATCAAGGGCTGGATTTAACGGTTTCTCCGATTAAAGAAAGTCTAGGAGAATCAACAGATGGCTTGGAGTATATCTTGTTACCCAAGGACGAGGAAGGTAAAAAGTTGCAAAAGTTTATCAATCGCCGTATCAAGGTCTTGTTGGATGATGGCACTCTATTAAAATTGAGCAAAACCTACTTTGGTGGTGACTATGTTTCAACGATTAACAAAGATTAAAAACACTTCTGTTCAAAATACTTCTCGAAAACTATCATCAAAGTGATAGTTTTTCTTTATCACTATGATAGGTATTTCTTATTTTACATGTTTTCTAGAGCATGATAGAATTAAAAGATAAGATATGCAAAGGAAAAAACAATGAATTTTTTAACTTTAACAACCGATTGGACTTGGTATGATAAACTCATTGCCCATATTCCTAAAGGACGATTATTTAGTTGGCATGCGGTTTTTGATGCCATTCCATCTATTTTGCAGCATTTACCAACGACGCTTGGACTGACCGTTGCAGGTGCCTTTTTTGGTTTGATTTTAGCCCTCCTTTTTGCAATCGTTAAAATCAATCGTGTCAAGATTCTTTATCCTATTCAGGCCCTTTTTGTCAGTTTCTTGCGTGGGACACCTATCTTAGTTCAGCTCATGCTGACCTATTATGGGATTCCGCTTTTCTTAAAATATTTGAATCAAACTTATGGTTTCAATTGGAATATCAATGCCATTCCAGCATCTATTTTTGCGATTACGGCCTTTGCTCTGAACGAGGCGGCTTACACTAGCGAAACCATTCGTGCGGCGATTCAATCAGTAAATACTGGTGAAATAGAAGCTGCGCGCAGTCTTGGTATGACATCAGCTCAAGTCTATCGCCGTGTTATCATTCCTAATGCGGCAGTTGTAGCGACACCAACTCTGATTAACACCTTGATTGGTTTGACTAAGGGAACTTCACTGGCTTTCAATGCTGGCATTGTGGAAATGTTCGCTCAGGCTCAGATTCTCGGGGGAGCGGATTACCGTTACTTTGAACGCTATATTTCAGTGGCACTTGTTTATTGGGCAATCAGCATCATTATTGAAAATGTTGGTCGCTTGATTGAAAAACGCATGGAGATCAATTCTCCTGAAAATATTACTGATGAAATTGCAGGAGGTGTCCGTTAATGATTAAGATTAGAAATTTGACTAAGGAATTTTCTGGTCAGAAAGTCTTAAATGGTCTTGACTTGGACATTGAGAAGGGAGAGGTAGTTGCTCTTGTAGGTGCTTCAGGAGCAGGGAAGTCAACTTTCTTGCGTAGTATGAATTATCTAGAAGAACCAGACTCTGGCACCATTGAAATTGATGATTTTAAGGTGGATTTTGAAAAAATCAGCAAAGAAGAGATTCTAACACTACGTCGCAAGCTAGCGATGGTTTTTCAACAATTTAATCTTTTTGAGCGACGCACAGCCCTTGATAATGTTAAAGAAGGGTTGAAAATTGTCAAAAAAATCTCAGATAGTGAAGCGACAGCCATTGCGAAGGAAGAGTTGCGTAAAGTCGGCTTAGCTGACCGTGAAAATCACTACCCACGACATTTGTCAGGTGGTCAAAAGCAACGTGTTGCTTTGGCGCGTGCTTTGGCTATGAAACCAGACGTTCTCTTGCTTGACGAGCCGACATCAGCTCTTGACCCAGAATTGGTTGGTGAGGTTGAAAGATCTATCGCTGACGCTGCTAAGTCAGGTCAAACCATGGTTTTAGTCAGTCATGACATGAATTTTGTCTACCAAGTAGCTGATAAGGTACTTTTCCTTGAAAAAGGGCATATTTTAGAGCAAGGTACACCAGATGAGGTTTTTAATCATCCTAAGGAAGAACGTACTAAAGAATTCTTTGCCAGTTACACAAAAACATATATTTAATGATATAATGAAAGTTGAGAAAAAATCTCAACTCTTTTTATAGTTGAGATGACAAGGTGAGAGTTATGTTTTTGAAAATTTTTGGCTTTTATATACAAGGCCTTCTAATGGCTGTTTTCTTTGTTTTGTTAATTGGTTTGTGTTGGATTTTATGGCGTGCTAGACAACATAAGGATAAGACAGTCAGGGAACGTCAGGCTTTTCTCTATGAGGTTCTTATGATGGCTTTGGTGACAGCGCCCATCCTATCTTTTGCTTTCATGGCCATTATAATGATGCTCAAGTCATAATTTTTGCAATTTACTGTACCAATTGGTACAATGAGGAAAACAAAGTAATGAGGTTAAGTTATGTATGATACGCTGATTATCGGGTCTGGACCTGCAGGAATGACAGCTGCACTTTACGCTGCTCGTTCTAACTTGAAAGTTGGGATTATTGAACAAGGTGCTCCTGGTGGGCAGATGAATAATACCTTTGAAATCGAGAACTATCCTGGTTATGAACATATTTCAGGACCCGAATTGTCCATGAAAATGTATGAGCCTTTGGAAAAATTTCAGGTTGAAAACATTTATGGGATTGTACAGAAAATTGAAGTTGATGGTAATGTTAAACGTGTCATCACAGAAGACAATAGCTACGAGTCTAAGACGATTATCCTTGCAACAGGAGCTAAATATCGCCTTCTGGGTGCTCCTGGTGAGGAGGAGTACACTAGCCGTGGTGTTTCCTATTGTGCAGTTTGTGATGGTGCTTTTTTCCGAAATCAAGATTTACTTGTTGTCGGTGGTGGCGATTCAGCAGTCGAAGAGGCTATCTATCTGACTCAGTTTGCTAAGTCCGTGACAATTGTTCACCGTCGTGATGAATTGCGTGCGCAAAAGGTCATCCAAGACAGAGCTTTTGCTAACGAGAAAATCAAGTTCATCTGGGATTCTGTCGTCAAAGAAATCAAAGGGAATGACATCAAGGTTTCTAGCGTCATGGTTGAAAATGTCAAAACAGGTGAACTCAGTGAACATGAGTTTGGTGGGGTCTTCATCTATGTTGGCATGAACCCAGTAACTAGTATGGTGGCTGATTTGGCAATCACTGATGATGCTGGCTGGGTTTTGACAGACGATAAGATGCAAACAAGTCTTTCAGGTATTTTTGCTGTAGGTGATGTTCGTCAAAAGGATCTCCGTCAAATTACAACAGCCGTTGGAGATGGCGCTATTGCTGGCCAAGGCGTTTACAATTATATTGTTGAACATAGTTAATAAGAGTAGCTCAGACCGTTCCTAGGTTTGAGTTTTTTAGTAGACAGATATAAACTTTTAGAAGCTGTCTTGACAGCATTATGTTATAATAGTAACAATAAATATAAAGGAGAAGATGTATGTATAAGGATGATAGTTTAACCTTACATACAGATTTGTATCAGATTAACATGATGCAGGTCTATTTTGACCAAGGAATTCATAACAAAAAGGCTGTTTTTGAAGTTTATTTCCGCAAGGAACCTTTTGCCAATGGCTACGCTGTATTTGCGGGATTACAGCGCATGATTGAGTACCTGCAGAGCCTACGTTTTTCTGATACGGACATTGCCTACTTAGAAGAATTAGGTTATCCAGCAGATTTTATAACTTACCTAAAAGAACTGACTTTGGACTTAACAGTTCGCTCTGCGCAGGAAGGTGATTTGGTCTTTGCGAATGAGCCTATTGTTCAAATTGAAGGACCGTTGGCGCAGTGTCAGCTAGTTGAAACGGCTCTACTAAACATTGTCAATTTTCAAACCTTGATTGCAACCAAGGCTTCTCGTATTCGTTCGGTTATCGCTGATGAACCGCTTTTGGAATTTGGGACTCGTCGTGCTCAGGAAATGGACGCCGCCATTTGGGGAACTCGCGCAGCAGTTATCGGTGGTGCTAACGCAACTAGTAATGTTCGCGCAGGAAAACTTTTTGGTATTCCTGTATCTGGTACGCACGCTCATGCTCTTGTCCAAGCCTATGGTGATGATTATAAAGCTTTCAAGGCTTATGCGGCAACGCACAAAGACTGTGTTTTTCTTGTGGATACCTACGATACGCTTCGTATCGGTGTCCCAGCAGCTATTAAGGTAGCCAAGGAACTAGGCGATAAAATTAATTTTCTCGGTGTCCGTTTAGACTCCGGAGACTTGGCTTACCTGTCTAAGAAAGTACGCCAGCAGTTGGACGATGCAGGTTTTACTGATGCAAAAATTTACGCTTCAAATGACTTGGATGAACACACTATCTTAAACTTAAAAATGCAGAAAGCTAAAATTGATGTTTGGGGTGTGGGGACTAAGCTGATTACAGCATTTGATCAGCCTGCTCTAGGAGCAGTTTACAAAATTGTTTCTATAGAAGATGAAGATGGCGTTATGCAGGATACTATCAAGTTGTCAAATAATGCGGAGAAGGTTTCTACACCAGGCAAAAAACAGGTTTGGCGTATTACTAGCCGTGAAAAAGGCAAGTCTGAGGGAGATTATATTACATTCACAGACATTGATGTCAATGAATTAGATGAACTAGATATGTTCCATCCAACTTACACTTATATTAGTAAAACAGTTCGCGACTTCGATGCCGTGCCGTTATTGGTAGATATTTTTGATCAAGGTAAATTAGTTTATAAACAACCTAGTCTATCTGAAATTCAAGCTTATGCTCGTAAGGAATTTGACAAGCTTTGGGATGAATATAAACGCGTCCTTAATCCGCAGGATTACCCAGTTGACTTGGCACGTGATGTTTGGCAAAATAAGATGGATCTTATCGACCGCATCCGCAAAGAAGCCTATGAAAAAGGAGTGAAATAATGTCTTTACAAGAAGAAATAATAGCCTACGAAGGTGTTCAGGCTTCCATTGATCCCAAGGAAGAAATTCGCAAATCCATTGATTTTCTTAAAAATTATATGCTCAAACACCCATTTTTGAAGAGTTATGTTTTGGGAATTTCTGGTGGACAGGATTCTAGTCTAGCCGGGCGCTTAGCGCAGTTAGCAATGGAAGAATTGCGTGAAGAAACTGGTAATCACGACTATAAATTTATTGCTATTCGTCTGCCTTATGGTATTCAAGCTGATGAAGAGGATGCTCAAAGAGCTCTGCAATTCATCAAACCTGACTTCAGTTTATCGGTAAATATTAAACCAGCTGTTGACGGTCAAGTGGTAGCTTTAGCAGAAGCCGGGGTTGATGTGTCAGACTTTAATAAAGGTAATATTAAGGCACGTCAACGCATGATTACGCAGTATGCCGTTGCTGGTGAAAATAGTGGAGTTGTCATAGGTACTGACCATGCTGCTGAAAATATCACAGCATTCTTTACTAAGTTTGGTGATGGCGGAGCTGATATCTTGCCGCTTTATCGTCTCAATAAACGTCAAGGAAAACAACTCTTGGCGGAACTAGGCGCAGATCCGGCCATCTATGAGAAAATTCCAACGGCAGATTTGGAAGAAAATAGGCCAGGCATTGCTGATGAAGTTGCACTTGGTGTAACTTACAATGACATTGATGATTATTTAGAAGGTAAACAAGTTTCGGAAGAAGCACAGTCTAAAATAGAAAATTGGTGGCATAAAGGTGAACATAAACGTCATCTGCCGATTACAATTTTCGATGATTTTTGGAAATGAGGTAGTAAAACCCACTTTACGCAAAAGTCGTAAAGTGGGTTTTACTTAAACTTATTTGACATCATTGACTTTTAAGAAAGAATTTTTACGCAGGGCAGCAATATTGGTATCTTTTGAAATGACACCAATGTCTTGCAAGTCACTAGCGATGGCTTTGAAGGCTTTGTAGGATCCTGAGTAGCTTGGAATAAAGCTATATGAATTCAGACTGGTCAGGTTAATGTCTTTATCTCCAGCGACATAATGTTTATCTAATTGAATGTCAACAGTTTCTTCCTTGTGATTTTCTACCCATTTAGCTGCTTTTTGCATAGCCAAAGTGTATTTAGCCGCTATGGCTGGGTGTTTTTCAGCAATTTTATCAGAAACATAGGCTACGCAGCAGTATTCGTTGGCGTAAGGCTTATCAGTAGCAGAGTTTGCTAAGGTTTTGAAACCGTACTGCCGTTTCAAAATTTCAGTATCTGGATCGCCAAGAGCGATGGCATCGACCTCACCATTTTCAAGAACAGTACCAAGTTGGTCGCTTTGATAAGTGACAAATTCCACTTCCGAACTTTCAGTAGTGACATCAAGTCCAGCTGCGGATAGGACGCGTTTAGAAAAGGTAGCGGGGCTACCAGCAACAGCTGTCACTCCAATTTTCTTACCTTTTAGCTGACTGACATCAGTAATACTGTCGTCTTTGGTTAAAATTTGCAAACAGCCTGTGTGCAGACCTGTCGTGATTTTCAGTCTTGCCCCATTTTCTAAAGGCTGGATAAGACTGGCTAAAAGCGAATTTGAAGCATCAATTTTACCAGAGTTCAAGGCTTCTAAGTTGGAGGTATCCTGTCCGATTTTGACCACTTTGTAATTTAGTCCGACTTCATCAAAGAATCCTCGTTCAACAGCAATCTGTTGTGGGGCACCACACAAGTCAGAGTTCTCGGAAATTTTCAAAACGTAATCATCATCCTCAGAGGCATCGTAAGATGATGATGTTTTGGAACTACTGGAACTTCCACACGCGGCTAAGCTGCAAACTGCTAGAAAAGTGAGTAATCCTGTGAGTAAAGTTCTTTTTTGCATATTGGTTTTCTCCTTTTATGATTAAAAATTAAGGGTGTGTAATACTTTTTCTTTAATACCGATAAACTCTGGAGCATCGCGTAATCTCGGACGCTTCAAATCAACGGGGATAATATCTTTGATGATAGCTGGTCTAGGGGTCATAGCGAAAATGCGATTGGACAGGAAAACAGCCTCTTCTACATCATGAGTTACCATAACCATTGTGATATGACGTTTTTGCCAAATATCAATTAAGTCATTCTGCATTTTACTACGTGTGAAGGCATCTAGAGCGCCAAAAGGCTCGTCTAGTAGCAAAACATCAGGATTATTGATAAGTGCACGTGCAATATTCACACGTTGCTGCATTCCACCTGAGAGATTGTGAGGGTAGGCTTTTTCAAAACCTTTAAGTCCAACCAATTCAATGTAATCGTTAACTTCCGGGAGACGTTCTTTTTCTTTATTTAACCTAAGTCCAAGAGCAATATTTTCATATACCGTCAACCAGGGATATAGAGTAGCCTCCTGAAAAACAAAGCCAACTTTACGTGAAGGTTTTTCGATCTCATGATCATCAATTGTGACAGTTCCTGAAGTTGCTGTTTCTAAACCTGCTAAAATTCTAAGTAAAGTTGTTTTTCCACTACCAGAAGGTCCAACTAGTGAAATAAATTCACCAGGATTGATTGTTGCTGAAATCTGACTCAATGCCTCAACGTCAGAATGCTGTTCATCTTGGGCTGGGAAAATTTTACGAATATTGTGAAATGAAATTGATCCTACCATTTGATAAATCCTTTCTGCCAAGCTAGTAATTTATCGCGTACTTTAAAGAGCAAAGTGATGATAAGGCTAAAGGTGATAGCAATCGTAATGAGGCCCGCATAAACATTAGCATAGCCAAGCACTTCGCGCTGCCAGTTAATATACCACCCAATTCCAAATTTAACACCCAGCATTTCGGCGGTCATTAAAGTAATAAAACTTGAGCAGGCACCATTGAAAATCCCAACAAAAACATTTGGGAGACTAGCTGGAATAGCCACCCTTGTGATTTTTTGGAAGGTTGTAGCTCCCAATGTGTCTGCTACCTCAAAATAGGTTTTTTTCACGTTTTGAATACCCGAATTGGTCAAAATGGTTACTGGAAACCAGACAGATAGGCTGATGAGGAAAACACTGGCCATAAAACTTGTCGGGAAGGCAGTCAAAGCAATGGGAACAAAGGCTGTTGATGGAATTGGACCTAGGATTTTAACGACAGGATCTAACCAGTAATTGAAAGATGTAAACCAACCGACTAAAATACCTGTTAAAATGCCTAGACTAATGCCGATAACCCAAGAAATTGCAAGCAAGCGCAGTGAGAATAAATCACATTTTAAAATAAAGGCCCAGCTGTCGGCAAAAACTGCTAAAATTTTATTGGGACTTGGGAAAAACAACTCAGGAAAAATAACAAATTTTTCAGTTGCTAGATTATAAGCTGCCAATAAAAAATAACTCGTACCGATAAAATAACTTTTGTGGAAAAATTTTCCTTTCTTACCTTTGACTAGAGTTAGCACTGCAAAGAATAAAGTGACTCCTAGTGAAATCCATAGGAAGTAGAGGTACCAAGGTAAGTTTTTACTAAAATTAACAGCTGACTTGGGAATGAGCACCTGTAAGAGAATGGTGATAAAGATAGCAAAACTTGCAAAAAATAGACGCCAGAGATCTTTCTTAGACTGTATTTTCATAACTCCTCCTCTAATCAACTAAGATAGTTTTATTATATGCCTGTCCTCTCCATTTGCATAATTAGAAAAATTTATGTTTGGCTATAATGTTTCCTTATAGTTCGCGCACAAAACCGCTTGCATAAATTTTGTGAAGGGATATAATAGAAAGGTAATAAGAATGGAGGTTTATATGTCAGAATTAACACAGACATTTACAGACAAACTATTTATGGATTATGAAGCCAATGCTAAATTCCGTGCTGTTGAAAATGCTGTAACTCATAATGGCTTGCTTAAATCCTTAGAAACACGTCAAAGTGAAGTGGAAAACGACTATGTTTTCTCAATTGATTTGACTAAGGATGAAGTAGCTAACCAAAAAGCGTCAGGTCGTTGCTGGATGTTTGCGGCTCTCAATACTTTTCGTCACAAATTGATTTCAGAATTCAAATTGGAGAACTTCGAGTTATCGCAAGCTCACACCTTCTTCTGGGACAAATATGAAAAATCAAACTGGTTCTTGGAACAAGTGATTGCGACTGCTAATCAAGAACTGGGTAGCCGTAAGGTTAAATTCCTTTTAGATATCCCTCAACAAGATGGCGGACAGTGGGATATGGTCGTGGCTCTTTTTGAAAAATATGGTGTCGTGCCAAAATCTGTTTACCCAGAATCTATTTCTTCGAGCGCTAGTCGTGAACTCAATCAATACCTCAATAAACTTTTGCGGCAAGATGCTCAGATTTTGCGCGAGCTCATTGCAGGAGGAGCAGATAGAGCAACTGTTCAAAATAAAAAAGAAGAGCTTCTTCAAGAAGTTTTTAACTTCCTTGCTATGAACCTTGGTTTGCCACCGCGCAGCTTTGACTTCGCTTACCGTGATAAAGACAACAACTACCAAGCTGAGAAAGAGATCACACCGCAAGCTTTCTATGAAAAATACGTTGGTTTGAAATTATCTGACTATGTTTCAGTTATTAACGCGCCTACGGATGATAAGCCTTATGGAAAATCTTACACTGTTGATATGCTTGGTAATGTGGTTGGTAGCCGCGCTGTGCGTTACATCAACCTTGATATGAAACGTTTCAAGGAATTGGCTATCGCCCAAATGAAACAAGGTGAAACTGTTTGGTTTGGTTCTGATGTTGGTCAAGTTTCTGACCGTCAAAAAGGTATCCTTGCAACAAACACTTACGATTTCGGTTCAGCGATGGACATTCAGTTGACTCAAGATAAAGCTGGTCGTTTGGATTATAGCGAAAGCCTTATGACGCATGCCATGGTCTTGACAGGGGTTGATTTGGATGATCAAGGTAATCCAGTCAAATGGAAAGTTGAAAATTCTTGGGGTGATAAAGTTGGTCAAAAAGGTTACTTTGTTGCTTCAGATGCTTGGATGGACGAATATACTTACCAAATCGTTATTCGTAAAGAATTCTTGACAGCAGAAGAGTTGGCAGCCTATGAAGCAGAGCCACAAGTTCTTGCACCATGGGATCCAATGGGAGCTTTGGCAAAATAAAAAATAGCCAGTCTATCCTCGTGGATATCTGGCTATTTCTATCAAGATAAAATCCTCGAATGAATTTTCATTCGAGGATTTTTAGAGGTTAGTTGCTTGAACTTTCTGATTCAGAGGATTGGCTGGAACTTGTTGAAGTAGTATCAGTGGATGATGCTTGACTAGAGTTCGCTTCTGTTCCATCTGTATCATCAGCCTTTTCATCATTTTCTTGACTAGAAGAAGTTGAGTATGTGTTATAAAGGTTATTATATACGCTTGATGAATAATAGCCATTGGTAGTTGTACCACTTAAATAAAGATAACCTCCACTACGGTAAACCCCACTAGGAGCTTGCCAATCTTCACTATAACCACCAGTTAGGTAGGACATCATTGACCTGTAGACTTCTGCAGCTACATCTAATCCATCACCGTAGATAGGTGTCAAACGATTCTTGTAGCCGGTCCAGACTGCCATAGCGTACTTTGTTGTATAGCCAACGAAGTTTTCATCTGGTGCCATTGTTCCAACATAATCAGTATAGAGACCAGTATCAGCGCCAATTTGTGTCAATTCGTCATCAGTATAGTTTGAAGTACCAGTCTTACCTGCTTGGACTACGCCAGAAATTGCTGCCTTGGTACCTGTACCATAGGTGAGAACTGTTTTTAGCATATCTGTCATCATGTAAGCTGTAGTTTCTTTCATCGCCTTGGTACCTTTAGGATCGTAACTCTCTGTAGTACCATCGCTAAACTCAATCTTGTTCACGTATTGTGGTTTATAATAGGTACCACCATTGGCAAAACTAGCATAGGCAGCAGCCATCTTTTCACTACTTGCACCATATTTTTGGTCGCTACTACTTGTATTACTTGAAATAGCATTTGAATAATGCATTTCAGGATAGTCAATACCGAGGCCGTTTAGGAAGCTTTTAGCAGTATCAAGCCCAGCGGCTTCTAGAGCACGAACTGCAGGAACATTACGAGATTGCTGAATAGCGGTTTGAATGGTCATCCATCCATTATACCTTCGATCCCAGTCGTAGAGCTGAGTTCTTGTTCCTGGCCAATAGTAGACTGAGTCATTTGTTGACTGAGAAGTAGAGGTGTAGGCACCACTTTCAATAGCTGGAGCGTAAGCTGAAATAGGCTTCATGGTAGAACCCCAGTCACGATCAGTTAAAACGGCTTGGTTAGTACCAAATGAAACGTTAGTATCTTGATTTCGTCCACCAAGTTGAGCAATAACGTGTCCGTTTGTCACATCAATGACAGTAGAAGCAACTTGAAAATCAGCACTAGGGTAATAGATGTATGTGTCTGAATTATAAATATCGTAAAGCTGCTTTTGTGCTTCTGTATTGATATTTGTATAAACTTTTAAACCAGATGAGAAAATATCTTTACCGGTTTTTGAAGAAACTTCCTCAATGACTTGTTTCAAGTAGTTATCCATATATTTAGGGTAACTACTTGTTTCTTGAAGCTCTTGTAGTCCATCACTGACAGGGGTCGCAACAGCAGCATCGTATTCAGCTTTTGTGATATTTTTTTCAGAATACATTTGCTGAAGAACGGTATTACGTCTTTCCTGAGCGGCGTCAGGATTTTGATAAGGATCATACTGAGTCGGAGCCTGAGGAATACCAGCTAAAAGAGCCAACTGCGCAATGGATAAATCTTTCAGGTTCTTCCCATAGTAGGACTTAGCTGCAGTGAGCATACCGTAATTCCCATTTCCCATATAAACTTTGTTAATGTAGAAAGTAAGAATTTCCTGCTTGGTGTATTTTCGCTCCATCTGAAGTGCCAGCCAAACTTCCTGAGCCTTGCGCTTAAGAGTCTGGTCAGATTCTTTAGTTGAAAAATAAGCAAGCTTGATAAGCTGTTGATCCAGAGTAGATCCACCTTGAGTTGAACTACTCATCATGTTATGCCAAGCTGCTCCCATGATACGGTAAATATCGACGCCTCTGTGTTTGAAGAAACGTTTGTCTTCGATTGAGGTAATCGCATTTACCAGATTAAGAGGAATATTATCTGCCACAACGCTTTCACGTTTTTCGGAGCCTAAATCAGCGACAAGGCTATTATTACTGTCATAAATAAGACTAGAATTGGTTGATTTAAGCTTGCTCTCTGATAATTTCGGTGTGCTACTTACATAGTAGGTGAAGAGTAACCCACCTGAGACAATAGCTAAAATAATAAGCCCTAATATGGTGGCTAACCCATACTTCAAAACTTTAAGGACTGTTTTGTTTTTCATATTAAGTTTAATTGTGATCACCGCCTAAAAAAATTTCTTCAATAACATTTAAATAAGGAATTTGAGGGCGTACCCCTCTTTCCACCCAATACCCATTTTTTTTGATATAATCAAGAGGCATTGACTTACCACCATGATCAATGTGGTAAAAATCAATCAGGTAATTGGCAGGAAGCAAATAGGTTTCCTTAAGTGTCGAGAAGTGAAGTAAGACAAAGCAAATACCATCTTGCTTTAAAACATTTGCCATGTGCTCAATTTGATGGGCATGAAAATTTTTCATAGGCATAGCTGTTTTTTGCCGCGTTTCTTTTGCTTCAAAATCGATATAGTGTCCTTTATAGACACCCGAGTAGTCAGTTGTAGAAGCATGTCTAAAATAAGCTTCTACAATCTTAGCTCGGCTTCGTCTGGGGTAATCTACCTTGACGATTTGAATGGGGGTAGGCTTCTTATGAATGACCGCAATGTTACGTGACAAATAGTAATCGTTACTAGCATTGATGGCCGACTCAAAGGACATCCCCCGATTGGCAAAATTAACGCTGTTCCCCTTTTGAGGAGGTATTGCTTTTTTTTGAATAAGATTATGAGGGTAGTTAACCATAGTTCTCCTAACGTCATACACTTAATGATAACATAAAGCACTACTATTATAACATATTTTTGGAAAGGATAACAAAATATGTCATCAATTCTAATTTCAGGCTACAAAAGTTTTGAATTGGGAATTTTTCAAGATAAGGATGAGCGCCTGAAAATTATCAAAAAGGCAATCAAAAGCGACCTTGTTCGATTTTTGGAAGAAGGTGTTGACTGGCTGATATTTACAGGAAATCTAGGCTTTGAATACTGGGCGCTAGAGGTTGCTAAAGAGCTTCAGTTAGAATATGATTTTCAAATAGCAAGTATTTTTATATTTGAAAATCAGGGTCAGAATTGGAATGAAGCTAATCAAATTAAATTAGAAAAATTTAAAAGTGTAGACTTTGTCAAGTACAGCTACCCTACCTACGAAAATCCGAACCAATTTCGAAGCTATAATCATTTTTTGATTAGTAACACAGACGGCGCTTACATCTTTTACGATCAAGAGCATGAAACGAATTTAAAGTATCTCCTCAAGCAAATGCGAGACGAGCCTAACTATGATATTACTTTTCTAACTTTTGAACGCTTGAATGACATCGCTGATGAACTTTAATTTTGCCTAGCGTCTTTAAAAGTTTAATACTTGATTTTTCTCTTTTTTTTATGTATCATAAGGTGTGATAGTGCAAGCTATTAATAAAGAATTGATAAGTGTGAGGGAATAGAATGGCAGGTATAATTTACAGTCCTAAAGACATTTTTGAACAGGATTTTAAGATAGCTATGCGTGGCTATGATAAGAGAGAAGTAGACGAATTTCTTGATGAAGTCATTAAAGACTATGAGTCTTATATTTCACAAATCAAAATTTTACGTGAAGAAAATGAACGATTAAGAGATGAATTAGCTACAAAGGTAAAGGCTAGCTCTTCTCAAGAGCGAATTCCTGTAACACCAGTTCCTGACATGGGACATGTTGCTCAGTCAGCAACTAATTTTGATATTTTAAAACGTATCAGCCGTTTGGAAAAAGAAGTTTTTGGCAAGCAGATTGTAGAATAGTTAAGTTAATAACGTGCAATTTTTGGATAATCGCGTAGTATTTAAATACTATGAGGAAAGTCCATGCTAGCACTGGCTGTGATGCCGGTAGTGTTTGTGCTAGGTGAATGAATAAGCCTAGGGAGGCAACGATGCCTTACGGCGAGTAAAATGGCTAAGTCTTAGGATAAGTCAAACTAACTCTGAAAGTGCCACAGTGACGTAGTTTCTGGGGAAACCTGGAAAGTGGAACGCGGTAAACCCCTCAAGCTAGCAACCCAAACTTTGGTAGGGGCATGGGATAGCTGGAAACGAACGGTCTATCCTGACTGGAAACAGTAGACAGATGATTATCGAAGGAAGCAATGCCTAGTTGCTTCTGGAACAAAACATGGCTTATAGAAAATTGCATATAGGTTTATAGCTAGCTTTTGCTAGCTTTTATATTACTCATTTTAGATAAAAAACACAACAATAGAGGATAATATTGAAATGAAAGAGAAGTTCAAATTGGTAGCAACCGTGGCGGCTGGTCTAGAAGCCGTTGTCGGAAAAGAAATTCGCAATCTTGGAATAAATTGTCAAATCGCTAACGGAAAGGTATTCTTTGACGGAAGCGTTGAAGTCATTGCTAGAACTAATTTATGGCTGCGTGCGGCAGATCGTGTCAAGATTGTTGTGGGAGAATTCCCTGCACGAACCTTTGAAGAATTATTTCAAGGAGTCTTTACTTTAGATTGGGAAAATTATTTACCACTGGGAGCAAAATTTCCAATTTCAAAGGCCAAGTGTGTCAAATCCAAATTGCATAATGAGCCAAGTGTTCAAGCAATTTCCAAGAAGGCTGTTGCCAAAAAATTGCAAAAATATTTTCACAGACCTGAGGGAGTACCCCTTCAGGAAACTGGAGCTGAGTTTAAAATTGAGGTCTCTATTCTAAAGGATAAAGCAACAATCATGATTGATACAACCGGGGCCAGTCTTTTTAAGCGTGGTTACCGTACAGAAAAAGGTGGAGCTCCTATAAAGGAAAATATGGCAGCGGCCATTATTGAATTGTCCAATTGGTTTCCTGATAAGCCTTTCATAGACCCAACTTGTGGCTCGGGAACCTTTTGTATTGAAGCTGCAATGATTGGTATGAACATTGCACCAGGATTCAATCGTGATTTTGCCTTTGAGGCTTGGCCTTGGGTAGACAAAGAGTTAGTTCAGCGTGTACGTGATGAAGCTGAAAATCAGGCTAATTATGATATTGAGTTAGATATTTCAGGATTTGACATTGATGGTCGTATGGTTGAAATTGCAAAGAAAAATGCTGCGGAAGCGGGTCTTTCAGATGTTATCAAATTGAAACAAATGCGTCTGCAGGACTTGAAAACCGATAAAATCAACGGAGTTATCATTTCTAACCCACCTTATGGCGAACGCATGCTTGATGACAAAGCTGTTGATATCTTGTATAATGAAATGGGACAAACCTTTGCTCCTTTAAAAACATGGAGTAAGTTTATCTTGACAAGTGACGAAAATTTTGAAAAAAAATACGGTAGCCAAGCTGATAAAAAGCGAAAATTGTACAATGGGACTTTGAGGGTTGATTTGTATCAATATTACGGCCAACGTGTGAAACGCAATTTAAGTTAAGAATAAGAGGTGATGTGAGTGGCAGAGGATAAAAAGGATCAAATTCAAGAAAATGAAGATGTCCTTGATTTCAAAGATGCTAAAAATATGACAGTCGGTGAGGCTGTCCGTAAGGATTCGGAAATTAAGGCGGGGGTCACAGAAGAAGACAGTGTACTTGATAAATATATCAAGCAGCACCGCTCAGAAGTGGTTTCACAAAAATTTGAATCCAAGAAAACGGATTTTGATAATCTAGATACAGCAGCCTTGGATGATTTCATCAAAAAACAGCGTGATGAGTTATCCAAGTCAGGTCTGATTGAAGATAATTTTCAGGTAAAGAATCCTACTGTTGAAGAAAAAGTAGAGGAAACTAAAACAGTTCAAACTGAGTTGGTGCCTTCTCCAGAATCAGACTCTCCTGCTAAGCCGCAGTTTGAAGAACAAGAAGAACAAGTTGAATCAGTTCAAGAGAAGCATTCCGAAACTGAAAGACCTGTTCCTGATTACCTAGAAGATGCCCAAAAGAATGAAAAAATTCCTTTTTATAAAAGAAAAGGTTTGATATTAGGTGTTTTATTTGCCCTGTTATTTGTGATTTTTGGATCAGCTTATGGTTTAAATCGTCTGAATAAGAACAATAACAAAGCAGTAGCATCGTCAAGTTCCTCTTCTAAAAAAGTTAGTAAAGCAAGTAGTTCATCGGAGCAAAAGCAAACTAAAGCAGACAAGAAAGCCTTTGATGACAAGTATGCGACCTTTTTTACAGATGCCAATAAAACTAAAATCAAGAATAGTGAACTATCTAAGCTACCAGAACTTGAAACGCTTCTGAAAAAGCTAGAAAAAACAACTTACTATAAATCCGCTAAAGAAAAATATGATGGTCTCAAACGTCAAATTGATGCTATTCAGGCGGTTAACAGTAAGTTTGATTCTGCAGCAGTTGTTGATGGTGCTAAAACTTCTGCTACAGTTAAATCCTCTGCTAATTTTGATGATTTATCAAGTCAGACCTTGAATACCGGAAATGCTAATTTAGATGCTGTTTTGCAAGATGTCATTTCTGACGGTCGTAAGCAGTTGTCAGCAAGGAGTGCGGCAACTTCATCTACAGATTCTAATCAAACAACAGTGGCACCAGCTCAGGAAGCTGCAAATCAGTCTGAGACTGCGCCTGCCCAAGCAGCTACTACAAATGGCACGACAATAGGCAGCATTGCTGGTGCTAGTGGCTATGGCTTATCAAATTATGATCCAGCTATTCTTCAGCGTGACCGCAGCCGTGTTCCTTACAACGATTCTGCTATTGCAGATGCTGGGAATGCTGCTTGGACGTTTAATTCAGGTGTGCTTGAAAAAATCATTGCAACTTCTCAAGCGCGTGGCTACATCACAGGAAATAATTTTATTCTTGAACGTGTTAATATTATTAATGGTAATGGTTATTACAACATGTTCAAGCCTGATGGTACTTATTTATTCTCAATCAACTGTAAAACAGGTTATTTTGTCGGGAATGCTTCTGGCAACTCAGATGCTTTGGATTATTAAGAAAAAAGAACTTCAGTTTAAGAAAACTGAGGTTCTTTTCTGTCTTTATTTTAAACGAGGTGACGCTGGAATGGGTCGTCAGAGATACCCTTTTCCAAAATGAGCTTAGCCCATTCTTTGGCTGAAAAGAGGCTGTGATCCTTGTAATTACCACAGGATTCAATGGTTGTACCTGGGACATCTTCCCAAGATGTAACCGTGGCAATTTCTTCCAAACTTGATTTGATGACCTTGGCAATATCATTTGCGCTTGGTTGCCCCCACATAATCATGTGAAATCCAGTACGGCATCCAAATGGTGAGCAGTCAATCATGCCATCAATGCGCTCGCGAATGAGTTTGGCAAGCAGATGCTCAATGGTATGCAGCCCGGCAGTCGGAATGGAGTCTTCATTAGGCTGGACTAAACGAATATCAAAATTAGTGATAACATCGCCTTTTGGACCAGATTCTTCTGAAATTAGACGAACGTAAGGTGCCTT
Source organism: Streptococcus caballi DSM 19004 (assembly GCF_000379985.1). Classification (GTDB taxonomy): domain Bacteria; phylum Bacillota; class Bacilli; order Lactobacillales; family Streptococcaceae; genus Streptococcus; species Streptococcus caballi. The sequence goes on from NZ_KB904123.1 coordinate 58,696, forward strand.
AACAGCTGTGTGATCAAGCTCGAAACTTTCAACAATAACCTCTTTAGACATGAGATACTCCTTTTTGATTTTTATAATTCTATTTAGAATCATGATAACATAAAAATAGAGAAAAGGCTTGTCATTTTAAATTGTGAAAAACCATATTTTATGATAAACTAAAATATGGTTTTCAATGATGAAATCTAATTAAAATGTTGAGGTATAAATAATGTTAAATCTTATTTTAGCGATTGTTTGTGCACTCATCGGTTTGATAATTGGTTATGTAGTTATTTCTGCTAGACTGAAGTCAGCAAAAGAAGCTGCAGAACTGACTCTTCTAAATGCTGAGCAAGATGCTGTTAATTTGCGTGGAAAGGCCGAAGTAGAGGCTGATGACATTAGAAAAACAGCTGAGCGTGAAAGTAAGGCCCACCGTAAGGAATTACTTTTAGAAGCAAAAGAAGAGGCTAGAAAATATCGAGAAGAGATTGAAAAAGAATTTAAGTCTGAGAGACAAGAGATTAAGCAGATGGAGGCACGCTTAACTGAGCGCGCTTCAACTCTTGACCGCAAGGATGAAAATTTATCTAGTAAAGAAAAATCGCTAGATAGTAAAGAACAAAGTCTAACCGATAAATCTAGACATATTGATGAGCGTGAAAAACAAGTCCAAGATTTGGAGACGCAAAAACAGGTTGAGCTTGAAAAAGTTGCCATGATGACGATTGCAGAAGCGCGTGAGATTATTTTAACAGACACGGAAAATAAGCTGACGCATGAAATCGCAAGCCGCATCAAAGATGCTGAACGTGAAATCAAAGACAAATCCAATAAAATAGCTAAAAATATTTTAGCTCAGGCTATGCAGCGCATGGCTGGAGAATATGTAACAGAACAAACCATTACTACTGTTCATTTGCCTGATGATAGTATGAAAGGTCGAATTATTGGTCGTGAAGGGCGTAACATTCGCACTTTGGAAAGTCTGACAGGGATTGATGTCATCATTGATGATACACCGGAAGTTGTTGTTCTGTCTGGTTTTGATCCTATTCGTCGTGAGATTGCTCGTATGACTTTGGAAGCCTTAATTGCGGACGGTCGTATCCATCCAGCTCGTATAGAAGAATTAGTTGAGAAGAATCGTCTTGAGATGGATAATCGCATCCGCGAATATGGTGAGGCGGCAGCTTTTGAGATTGGTGCACCGAACCTCCACCCAGACTTGATTAAGATTATGGGACGTTTGCAGTTCCGCACATCTTATGGGCAAAATGTGCTACGCCATTCTGTTGAAGTTGGTAAGTTAGCAGGTATTTTAGCTGGTGAACTTGGTGAAAATGTTGCACTTGCTCGCCGTGCTGGTTTCCTACACGATATGGGGAAAGCCATTGACCGTGAGGTTGAAGGTAGTCACGTTGAAATTGGTACTGAGTTTGCCCGTAAATACAAGGAAAATCCAGTGGTTGTCAATGCCATTGCCAGTCACCACGGCGATGTTGAGCCTGAAAGTGTCATCGCTGTCCTTGTTGCAGCGGCTGACGCCCTTAGTTCAGCCCGCCCAGGTGCTCGTAACGAGTCCATGGAAAATTATATTAAACGCTTGCGTGATTTGGAAGAAATTGCTACAAGCTTTGATGGCATCCAACAGGCCTATGCTCTTCAGGCAGGTCGTGAAATCCGCATCATGGTTCAACCAAACAAGATTTCAGATGATCAAGTAACGGTTTTGGCTCACAAAGTTCGTGAGAAAATCGAAAATAATCTGGATTATCCAGGAAATATCAAGGTTACCGTTATCCGTGAAATGCGTGCCATTGATTATGCTAAATAAAGACAAAAGAAGTCAAGGGGCTTCTTTTGTTTTACAATGATAGCTGAATCATAGGAGACAAAATTGATGATGGAGCATGACCAGAAGAGTGTAGCTACCATCATTTATGGTTTGTTGAATCTTTTTATAGGGTCGACTTCAGATTTCATTGGCTTTCTGCCTGATATATTTCCGTGTGATTGAAGTTCCTAAAGAGAAGGAGGTGCAGGCTATGATGAGTATTGGTCAATAGTCGGTTTATGTCCGCCTTGTTTTTTGATGATGGCCGATTTTTATCCATCTCTTTATTCAGATGGAAGTGTAAGTTTTTTCGCAATAGACAATACTGAGAGAAATAAAAGGTAGCAGGTAGGGAGCTACAAAGTCTGTTATCTACTTTTTGCTTCTAAACACAAGAGTATAGAAATTTTCTTGAAAATTAACATGATTTTTGTTAAACTTAGTAAGAGAAACTTTAAGGAGAATGGCATGTCTGAACGTGGTTTGTTAATCGTATTTTCTGGCCCATCTGGTGTAGGAAAAGGAACTGTGAGACAGGAAATTTTTTCAACCCCTGACCATAAATTCGAATATTCTGTTTCGATGACAACTCGACCACAACGCCCTGGTGAAGTGGATGGTGTTGATTATTTTTTCAGAACACGTGAAGAATTTGAGGCACTCATTAAGAATGGTCAGATGCTAGAGTATGCTGAATACGTTGGCAATTATTATGGTACGCCTTTGACTTATGTCAATGAGACCTTGGATAAGGGTGTTGATGTCTTTCTTGAAATTGAAGTACAAGGTGCTCTACAAGTTAAGAAAAAAGTACCAGACGGTGTCTTTATTTTTCTGACACCGCCAGACTTGGACGAATTGAAAGACCGTTTGGTTGGAAGAGGCACTGACAGTGCAGAAGTCATCGCTCAACGTATTGAACGTGCCAAGGAAGAAATTGCCCTCATGCGTGAGTATGACTATGCAGTGGTTAATGATCAAGTATCACTTGCTGCTGAGCGCGTTAAAAAAATCATTGAAGCAGAGCATTTCCGCGTGGAACGCGTAATTGGCCGTTACAATGACATGATTAAAGATATCTAAATAGACTAGAAAAGAGAAATAAGCTTATGATGTTAAAACCTTCTATTGATACTTTATTGGACAAAGTCCCATCAAAATATTCACTTTGTATCCTTCAAGCCAAGCGTGCTCATGAACTAGAAGCAGGTGCTAAGCCAACTCAAGAATTTTATTCTGTAAAACCAACTTTGCAAGCTTTGGAAGAAATCGAGTCTGGTAATGTTGTTATCCACCCAGACCCAGAAGCTAAGCGTGCTGCTGTTCGTGCTAAACTTGAAGCAGAGCGCTTAGCTAAGGAGGAAGAAGAACGCAGAATCAAAGAACAAATCGCCAAAGAAAAAGAGGATGGTGAAAAAATCTAAGTTTTAGCTTAGAAAGTGGAACTAGTCCATTCAGTTACGATTGACTTAAATAAGGTAGATCATTAAAAAGACTAAAGCTGAGATTGAAGAATCTCAGCTTAAATTATGTGACTTTCAGTCCGTTTCGCTCCGCAGGTGCGAAACAAATAAACCACCCGCTATGCGGGTGCGCATCGCTGGTTATACCAAAAAAACTCCAAACGCGATACAATAAAGGTGTTCAAGCCTAATGTAAAGCGAAAGGAGCAAAATATGGCACAAAAGGCACATAGTTTATCTCACACAAAGTGGATGTGTAAATACCACATTGTGTTTACCCCTAAGTATAGACGAAAAGTAATCTATAATCAATAT